>JAAERP010000146.1 GCA_024230215.1 Fuerstiella sp.
AACCAACGCTTTGTCAGAACCAATTTTTTTGGGGGGGGGGTGGCGAGGAAAACGGGGTCAGGTACCAAAAACCGGAACGGCCCGAAGGGTGCTTCGCATCTTTGGTACCTGCCCCCCTTTTCCGACGAACGATTCAACCCCACTTTTGCCTGTGACAAAGCACTAGCTTCGCTGATGTCCCGTCGCGTGGCATAATCGTTCGCCGCAAGACCGATGTTCAACACCTGGATTTCAAAACGACCTGTCGGAGTAACCCTCTTGTTTGCGGGCCCCATCTTTGCTCGAGAAGCCCTGACTGCTCCGCGCCGACTGAGTCATTATCTGCTGCGGTCGGGCTACGTCGCGTGCCTGCTGGTACTGATGTACACCATTCGTCAGGCGACGATCGGATTTCAGGACACCAAATTTTCCGGCGATATTGCTGCGTACAGCAGTCTTGTGTTCAGCGTCTTTGCATTGCTGCAGCTGACACTGGGGATGTTCTTCGCGACGTTGTTTACGGCCGCCAACATCGCCCAGGAAAAAGATCGTCGCACACTGATTCTCCTGCTGATGACCGATATGCGCAGCAGGGAACTGGCTCTCGGAAAACTGCTGGCCAGCCTGTTGATCGTCGGTGTGCTGCTGGCCGCTTCGCTGCCGGTATTCTGTGTGCTGCAACTGCTGGGCGGAGTCAGCTGGTCGCAGATTCTTTGGGCGGAAGCAATTATTGCAGCGACCACACTGGCGAGCGGCTCATGGGGCTGCATGGTAGCCTATTGGCGGGAAAAGACGTTTCAGACGCTGGCGATCAGCGTGCTGGGCGTGGTCCTGTTTGTGGCGGGCATCGAAGGAATCATCGCCGTTGTCGGTAGTGAATCAATCGTCGGATTCTGGCTGGGACAGCTGTCACCCTATAGGTCATTATTCAGCGTTCTGAATCCGCTGACCGGGCTGGGCCACGGAATCGTCCAGGTTTCTGCAGTGAAATCTGTGTCGCTGCTGGTTGGCCTCGCCGCAGCTCTTAATCTCTACACCATTGTCCGACTTCGCGTCTGGAATCCCTCACAACAACTCAGACAAAGCGCACTGGAGGACGAGTCGCAGCCGGATCCCGTCACGACCGACGCCGTCAGTGCCGAGACGATTGCAGCAGGCAGCAAGGAACGCCGGCATCACCGCGCCGTCTGGAACAACCCTGTCACGTGGAAAGAGATCGCCACGCGCGGTTATGGTCGAAAAATCGTTGTGATCAAACTGGCCTACGTCCTGCTGGCAGCATTGATTGGGTATTCGGTCATGACCTCGCAGACCGACGGCGCATCACTTGTCCTTGGGATGATGACGCCACCGGCAGCCGCGTTCCTGGCCATTGGCGTGATCAGTCTGCTGCTGATCAATGCTCAGGCCGTGACGTCAATTTCCACAGAACGCGATGACAACACGCTGGATATTCTGCTGGCGACGGATCTACATGCCCGCGAATTCATGACCGGCAAGATTCTGGGTGCGTTATGGAACACGCGCGAGATGATTGCTGTGCCGATAATCCTGATGGCCGGGACGATGCTGAACGGTGTCTCACGACAGTTAACCCCTGAAAACCTGATCTACCTTGTTGTGGCGTATTTCTGTCTATCACTGTTCGCCATCATGCTCGGTCTGCATTCAGGCCTGACCTACGACAATTCTCGCGCGGCAATCGGCAACAGCCTGGGAACGATGTTCTTTCTGTTTATCGGCATCTTTGTCTTCATGCTGCTGCTGGTGGAAGCACGGTCGTCGTTTGCCATTCAGATGCAGAGTTTCATCGTGTTCATCGGACTGGGCAGTATCGGCCTGTACAGTTCGCTGACGCACAAGAACCCTTCCAGTGCTCTGACGATGGCTGCTGTGATGTTGCCCTTCCTGACGTTCTATGCCATTACAGATTTTCTGTTAGGCGGCACTCTGGGCGTATGTTTCTGGATCTGCGTAGCCTACGGATTTGCAACCATCGCGATGCTGGTCCCCTCCGTCAGCGACTTTGACGTCGCTCTGGGACGCACCACCAACGACGCCGGCTGAGTTCGCGCGTCAACAGGGTGGGGTTGGACCGAGCGAAGCGAGGGAAACCCCGTGGCAACTGCAACACACCGGACAACGCAGGTGCTGTTTGAGTCACAGGACAAGCTCAAGCAATGTGCCAGCTGAGATTCGAATAACTTTCATTCTCGCACTGCGACTCGATTCGACTCCGGGGCTTCCTTCGCAAGCTCAGTCCAGCCCACGGCCACCCGCCCCAGTCCAATTGCAGCCACCCATATTCTCGTGTCGGACCGGTGTCAGGCCAGCCCCGCTACCTGTAGAGCCAGTGCATAAATCTGCTCGGTGTCCAGCGCGCGATCATTGGCTTCGAACAGGCTGGCGACGGCTTTCCGGTGAACTTTCATCTTGGTACCGCCAACGCCGATGGCACCGTAGCAAATCGTGCCGTGCTTTTCTGTGGCCCTGTCGGTAACGTCGATGTCCGTAATGCCGACTGGTGGCACCGCGTTCAGGTCGATCGCGACTGCCAAGCCGTTCATTGCTTCCAGTGACCCTTCCGGGAGGAAACAGACACCAGCGGCCCCGGCGGCCACGACCAGTTGCTTTCCGGAACACAGACTTTGAAACTCTTCCACCGTCGCAGAGCCGGCTGGCGTCAATGTTCCGGCGTCCGTCTTTTTCCGAATGTCGTCACACGCCACGGCGGCCCGGTCTTCTGATCTCGATACCAGTGTGACGTCACTGCCTTCGGCCGCCAGCAACTGAGCCACTCGTTGACCGACCGGCCCCGTGCCACCCAGTATCAATGCCGATATTTCTGCCAGCTGCAGGTGTTTCTTCGCTGCCACGACGGCTGCGGCCGCTGTTGTGTTGCAGCCGTTGGAGTCCATCATCACAGACACTTTCATCGGCCCGAAGAAGGTCGATCCGATTTTCGCCATCAGTGCTTCGCCGTCGGCGACGTTACCACCACCGACAAAGATGGCTGTGTTCTTCAAATCCGCGGGGCCTCGAGTGAATATCGCTCCGTGGACAAGCCCGGTGACGTTGTCGGGCGCGATGCCGCCGTAGCTGAAAAGTTCGTCAACTCCGGCGTCGACTGCGACGACGCGATCGAAAGTACTGGGGGCCTTGTCGGTATCAAGTTGGATCAGGATCTTCTTCATCATCGTTACTCAGTTACAGGACGTTCTCGGTTCTTTCGGCGTGCCTGCATCGCACGGCGGTAGTCGGCAAAAACATGTTCGGCCAGCAAGGACGCTTCGGCGGCCAGTTCGTCGATGCGGTTGCGAAAAATAGCAAAGGCACTCAGTGATGGCACAGCGACTCCAAGTCCCAGCAAGGTCGTGATCAAAGCGCGGTAGATCCCCGGAGCCAGTTCAGAAACCTGTGGATTCGCCTTCTGCTCGAACTCCAGAAACGCCTGGATCATGCCCCAGACGGTTCCCATCAGGCCCAGCATCGGTGCGATGGTAGCGATCACGGACAGGTATTCGATACGTCGAAACAGTCGCGCCGACTGCTCGACGGCAGCATCTTCCATTGCTTTTTCGATGGCATTGTAATTCCCTCCAACTTCGTCCAGGCCGGCGTGCAGCACTCGGCTCAGAAAGCCCGAGTGCTCCTGGCAAAGAATCTTCGCTTCGTCGATTTTTCCTTCCGCAAGGCAACGATGCACTTCTTCGGCCACGCCCGGCGGGATCAACATAGAGCGACGAATATTCATCACATGGTCAGCAATGAGTGCCACCATCACAAGGCTTAACAGGACGATCAAATACCCCACGGCCCCGCCGGCACGGAGCATGTCATTAAGGCTGAGTCCGTTGTTTGCGGGTTGCTGAACGACATCGTTGACTTGTCCGTCCGGCTGAAACGCGACAGCAAACGGAGCATTGAACAGGACAACGCCAAGTGTTGACAGGGCGACAAACGTCAGCCAGCGTGCTGTCGCAGTTGGTGTCGTTTTCTGTTCAGGGAACGGTCTACCGAGATTCTGCATGGGGCCTCTTCCGTGGGACAACACGGACGTGTTGGAACTTCCTCGGTGCCCTGCGAGCAGTCGCCAGGACGTTGTCCGGATCATATGTCGCGGAATGGTAGTAAAACCCGGCCTGCGCGCGAATCGGTCGTTCGGCAACGAGAATCCATTCAGATACAATCCGACAAGATCTGTGTCTCAGACCACACCGGCGAATACCTGAAGTCACGTATCCGCGGTCGCCGGGCACATAAACTGACATAACATCACTTTGTTTTGTTGAACAGACGACGATAATTGCCCATGAGGGCGTTTAAAGAGTAGGGGCGTTCCTGGGCGGACATCTCTGATGAGTCTTATTCCTTCAACGAGAGATCCTTGTAATGCATCGAATCCTTGTGATGGCCACCGCAATGCTGTTACTACTGCTGACATCGTCCCTGCAGGCTGACGAGTCAGAAGCCCGTGAAAAAGCATTTTCAACAAGAATGTCCAACGTTACTCTGGTCGGGTCCTTCACTGTTGATGGCAGGGCAGACGGTCCTCCCAAGGCTGAGCGTTACGAGATCAAAAGCGTAACGAAACTGGGCGGCAACCTCTGGACGTTCGTAACACGAGTAAAATATGGAAAGGTCGACACAAGAGTGCCGATTACTGTTCCGTTGGAATGGGCAGGTGACACGCCTATGGTGTCTCTGACGGACGCAACGTTGCCCGGACTTGGTTCGGCGTTTTCTGCTCGGGTCATCTTTCACGAGAATCGATACGCCGGCACATGGCAGCATGGGCCGGCGGGTGGCCATATGTTCGGGCGGATCGAAAAGACAAAGCCAGCCGCTGCGACGGAGAAACCAACCAAATGACGCGGCGCAGAAAAGCCTCCATAATCTTCGCCTGTTTGCTGTGTGTCGGCTCGACAATCAGTGCCGTCGGTCAGAATGGGCTCGACCGGAATGACGATGCTCGTCGTCCTGAGAACTACCGAAGTCAGAACTTTCTGATCCACACAGACCTGGCCAGAGATGACGCGGAAGCCCTGCTGCAGAAAATGGAGACGATGCTGAAGATCATCTCCCGCTACTGGGGGGCGCCCAATCGAAAGACGATTGAGTGTTATGTGGTGGACAACCTGAACTACTGGCCTGCCGGATCACTGTCGCCAAACGTTCGCGCCACAGTCAGCCAGGGCGGAATCACGATTGCTCAGGGATCGCGCCGCGGCAATCAATTGAACATGAATGCGATCGTGTATGCGTCCAACAGCTACGGAACGCCTCAACATGAAGCCGTACACGCGTATTGCTACCAGACGTTCGGCGTAACGGGGCCCACGTGGTACGCTGAGGGGATGGCAGAGCTGGGGAATTACTGGGTCGAAGACGACACAACGGTCACCGCACCGGACTATGTGATTCGACACCTGAAGAGGTCGCCTCGCAAAAGCCTTGAGGAAATCACCGACTATCGACAACGCACCGGAGACGGATGGCAAAACTACACATGGCGGTGGGCGTTGTGCCATTTTCTGGTGAACAACAGAAACTACTACGACCGGTTTCGTCCGATGGGTGTTGGATTTCTGACGGGGAGACCGTCTACTTTCGCCCGGTCATACGCCTCAAGAATGAAGGAACTGAAGTTTGAGTTTGAGTTCTTTGTCGATCACCTGGACCGTGGTTTTGACATCGATCGTTGTGTCTGGAACTGGAAGGCAAGGTATCGGGAGCAGAAAGGCACGCGCCCGGTGGTCGCAAGGATCCGTGCAGATAAAGGTTGGCAGCCTGGCGGACTGAAAGTCGTCAAGGGACAGGATTATCACTATACCGCAGAAGGAACGTGGCGAACCTCGAAGGACTCTGAGGAAGCGTTCGCCGACGGCGGACCGACCGGCAATGGGAAGCTGATTGGCATCCTGTTCAATGACTACGAATTGAGTGCGCCAATTGAACTTGGTACGGACGGCACGTTTACGGCGACAGGCGACGGACAACTTCTGCTCCGCTGCAGCGACGCGTGGAATCGACTGAGCGACAACAAGGGCACGATTTCAGTGGAATTCATGTCCGCCAAAGACGACTGATAACTGCTCGTCAACATGCAGGAAACGGTATCACTGAGCCAGTGGCGCGAACGCAGAACAATCGATTCGGTCTTCTCGGATGAGGTCGCCCCCTCAAATCCTGTGTCATGGCCTCGACGGAAGTTTGCGAGAACTGCGCAGAATTCAGGTTGTTGGGCTTTCGGCAGATCACGGCATGAGCTTAAATCAATCGCTTCGACGAGATCGTGGCACAGTACGGTCCCTCGCAACCAAACGTGCACCCATTCCGGGATAGAATGCGTGAGTTCCTCACGACCGCGGTTACTGGTGTCCGGAGACTCGGACGAAGCGGCCAGTCAGTTTTGCAGGATAATGGGCGACGGCGTGGAACTCATCCCACCGGGCGATCCCGGCGCGGAGGCAGACGGAGTTCTGTTTGCCGGTGAGTTCGCGAAACGCACGCAGGACCTGCAATTGTGTGCACACGGTTTCCTGGACAGTGTTCCGGATGCGTTGGTCCTGGTGGATGCCGAAAACAAGGTCGTCTGGCACAATCAGATGCTTCAAGACATGGCCGGCAGCGATTCCTCGCTGATCGGCCTTTCTTTTTGGGAAGCACTCGGAAGCCCGGAAGTGATTAGCCCCACCGTGCTGCCCACGGCGCTGCCCACGGCGCTGCCCACAAATATGGATCCTGGTCCTGATAAGATCCTGAAGGTCATCCTGAAAACGGCTGAACGCGAGTTCCTGGCAGTTCGGGCATCGCGATCACCACTGCCGCTGAAAAATGGACAAACGCTGCCATTTACGACGATCGCGGTTCGTGATGTTTCTGAAGAAATCCTGGAGAACCAGAAACGCGAGGCACTGTATCGAGCGGGTATCGAACTGGGGGACCTGTCACCGGAAGAGGTGACCGAAATGTCGCCTGAAGATCGTTCCGAGCTTCTGAAAGACAAGATCCTTGAGTATTCCCAGGATATCCTTGGCTTTGAAACGATTGAAATTCGCGTTCTCAACCCCGATTCGGGCGAATTGCTGCCACTGCTGCAAGTCGGAATGCGCTCCGAAGCGGCGACACGACAGCTGTATGCAAAGGCAGAAGGAAACGGGGTGACCGGATACGTCGCCGCGACGGGACGAAGCCACCTGTGTGAGGACACGCAGTCCGACCCGCTTTACCTGAGCGGAGCCATTGACGCTCGCAGTTCACTGACCGTGCCGTTAATCATGCACGACGAAGTACTGGGAACTTTCAATGTGGAAAGTCCAGGAGCTCAGGGGTTTGATCAGAAGGATCTGGAGTTCCTTGAAGTTTTTGGCTGTGTGGTGGCCATGGCTGTCAATCAGCTGCAGTTACTGGTCGCAGAAAAAGTCACGACGGCCACCGAAAGCTCAGCTCGACTGAGGCGTGAAATCGCATTGCCGACAGACGACATCCTTTCCAGCGCCACGGCCATCCTGGAAAAGTACATCGGTCACGATCCAGATGTCTGCGAGAAGCTGCAGAGCATTCTCGATAATACTCGCACCATCCGCGGCCAGATTGAACGAGTTTCTGAAGAGGCGGATTCCGGCGATGTGGCGTTTGCGGGTGCATCCAGCCGTCAGCGAGTCGAACGACCAGCGCTGAAGGGCAAACGCATTCTGGTGGTGGACAGTGACGAAACCGTGCTGAAGTCTGCTCACGATCTGCTGGACCAACACAACTGCACGGTGGAGGCCGTACGTTCCGGTAAGGAAGCCTGTCAGATGGCGCGTACTCACCATTACGATGTGGTTCTGACCGACATTCGTCTGCCGGACATGAACGGGTACGAGTGCTTCTGCGAGGTCCAGGAAATTGACAACCGTCTGCCGGTGATCCTGATGACCGGCTTTGGCTATGACGCCGGACATTCGATCGTCAAATCACGGCAGCGTGGCCTGAAGTCCGTGCTGTACAAACCATTTCGCAGAGAACAACTGTTGACCGAACTGGAAAAAGCTGTCACACCCCCGCCACCGCATGAGTAGCAGCAGACGCGGCCACCGATTCTGAATACTGAGTCGTCGGTGCGTTCCGGACACGGCAACTCCCTTTCCTCTGACGACATTCGCGGTTGCCGGTCACTTCGCCGCCGGTTGGTTCGTCACAGCAAGACAGCGAACATCGCCGTCTCGGTCGCGACAGATCAATCGACCATTTGCCAAAACGACATGTGGCCAGGCATCCGTTTTCGAAAATACGGTCCTGGCCGCAAGTTCAGTGTACTGCTGTGGCGACCGTTTTACCGTTTCTACCAGTGACAGACTGCCCTTCTTTGCGTAGACGATCAGACGGTCATCGCTGGTCAGAATGCACGAGCCCTGTGAACCCACTTTGCCGCCCGACCAGATTTCGCGGCCGGTTTCAAAATCAACGCAGTGAACGCCGCGCCAGGCCCAGTAGACCCGCCCGTCGTGAATCACGGGGGTGCACACACCTGAGGCAAGTTCGTTCTGCCAGACCTTTGTCGCACCCTTGAGAGTCACATTCAGCCGGCACATCGCAAAGTGGTTATAGGCTGACGTAATAATAACCGAATCTCCGAAAACTGCCGCCGTGGCAATGTTATTGCCGTAATCCGTTGTCCATGGATAGACGGCAACGGTCCTGCCGGCGCCGGCCCCGTCGACCCTCGTCACGACCAGGCCTCGCAGCGTTAGCACAGCCACACAGGGAACTCCCTGAACACTGATCGGTACTGGACCTCCCGTGTGTCCGGCTTCGTCCCGGTTCTCGGATGTCCACAGCTCACGACCGCTGCGTTTGTCAAAGGCCACGACGTTGCCCGTCTTTCCACCGACTTCCACAATCAACTGTTCGCCCATCACCAGCGGAGAACTCATGTAGCCGTAATCACGCTGCGTTCTCTTACGCACGGCAACTTCGGGACGCCGTTCTGCCTTGTATCGATCGTAAATGTTCAGCGACCACGCAGAACGACCTTTTTGTCGCGTGTCCCATGCATTCAGGTCACCGTCAACACCGAGCGTGAATAACAGACCCGTTTGCGAGTCATAGTCCGGAGTCGAACACGCTCCGGAATACAGCTTCTGGTCACCGATTGCGAAACGGCCATAGCGTGGCGACCTGTACGATTGCTGCCACAGTTCTGTGCCGGTATCACTGTCCAGACAAAAGACTGTGTCACGATTCTTCGACCAGCCGGTCAGAAAGACATGGTCGCCGACAACAACAGCCGACGAACTGCCCTCGCCAACGGCCACTTCCCACAACTGGCCGTTAAGCCACGATTCACCATTCCAGCCGGACGATTCCGACGAAATGTCGTTCCGGCCTGGACCTCGCCAGTGTGGCCAGTCGGCGCTTTCGCATGGCAACACTGCCGACAGACAAAACAACAGCGATGAAAAGCAAATCGTGCGGTTCATGAATCAGCTCGCATCTTCCGGAACGGCAACGCAGGACAGAAAGGCATCTAAGAAATGACGCAGTTACGCCGTTTCAAGAACTCGCAGCTCAGATGATTGGACATAATCCTTCACCTTCGGTCGATAGGCTTGCATATGAGGCGCCACCAGATGGGCCTTCAACGCGTCCAGCGACTCCCATTTTTCGACAATCGTCACCCTGTTCTCATCGACGTGTTGATTTCCGATGTCCGTGGCCGCATCAACCGTCGGACCGTATTCCAGGCAGCCATCTTCCTGCCGAACGGCCGGCACAATTTTGTGGAATTCTGCCAGGAAGTCGTTTCGGTGACCGGAAGTACATGTAACCGTGGCAATAACCGTAACCATGTTCCGTATTTCTGTTTCGTTGACCAGTGGAAATTGTGAAAACAACAGGCTAGCTGTTCACGGTCAACGTCGCCACCGAGCAGAAACGGATAGCCTGTCACCTTTGCGTGGCCGCGACAGCTACTGCACCATTAAGAAGGCGCCCTGACCGACCTCGGCGATCTTCTGCATCACTGGCACCGCCGCGTCTTCACCGACGCAGATTGTGTGTACACAGGTCCCACGGCTGCGGTACTTTTTTACGATTCGCAGCGTCTCTTCCGGGATGTCGCCATCGGTCAGAAAGAAGACGATATCAGGCTTCAGGTCCAGGGCCATACGCAGTGCTCGCTGAGGCTCAGTCTCTTCGCGCGGTTGCACTGTAAACGCCCAGCCCAGCACGCGGTTCTTGTTCCTTCGATCGGCCACGATAAGACGCTTTTCGATTTTCGGCCACATCATCGCATAGGTGTGCTTATTGAAGAATACAACAAAGAATCGATGATGCTCTTTTAGAGAATCCACCGATCCTCTCAGTTCTTCCAATACTCGCCTCATCCGATCCCCGGACATGCTGCCCGATGCATCGACGACATAAGCAAACGATTTTCCGTCTCGCACACCACCAAAAATACCAGAGCCAGCACCGCCACTGCCCGTCCCATTGCCTCCAGCCAGCGCGTTTACTCCATCGGGAAGTAATCCTCCGGAAACCGGGAGTCTCACGTGATGATTTGGCGTGATTCGTGCGATCTCCATCGCCGGTTGCAATCGGTCTCGCTTTGACTCTGCACCGCCCAGGTCGAACACTGGAAAGATGGACATATCGTCCTGTTGAGCGAGTTGCTGTTTTCCATCTATCAGAAGCCCCTCGTAATCTGCAACGTGAAAGTACAACAGCCCGAGAATCATCAGCAGTCCGCCGTTGACGACCAGCGAAACCAATATGGCCAACAGCATGCGGACGACGGCATTCCTGTGCCGCGCCGGCCCATCCAACGGCTCCTCACTCACGCATGCAGCAGGCGACTGCGAACCTCTCTCTGCCAGTATCGACGTCAGCGGCAGCAGGAATTCGCCGCCGCACAGAATGCATTCCGCCACGGCATCACTGACGACTGTCTTCGCAGTGTCCGCCGTCGCGCATTTGGGACACAGAGAAACAGATGGGGTCGGCGTCATGACAGCCACGCAACAGGAAGACGGGATTGATGTCGGCTTCCCGCCAACAGTCGAATGTGAGTGAGGAGAAAAACTGCTTCGTTTGGAATAGAACGGCGGTATCGATCACACCGCATGGTCGGCCTGCACAGGAAACGGGATGATCACTATTGTTTCATCTTCCGGCAGGAGGTCCACATGAATCCGAAGTCTCTGACTTACAATGTCGTCATTCCGCCGGTGTGGTCGTCAACGTCCAGACAATAGCAGCAGGAATGCGGACAATTCGTCAATATTGCTCAACGGATTCAACAGCTTAATGCGACACCCGAATCTTATCATTCGCTGTTGAACAACTGCACGAACGGCATTGTCCGGCACACCTATACTCTGACGCCGAAACCTATCAACTGGCTCGATCCGCGGATCGTATTGCCAGGCTTTGCCGACCGCTTTGCATTTGAGAACGATCTGTTGTCGAAATCGCCCGGCCAGACATTCGGCGAACTTCAGACACAATGCCGCATCGATCAAATTGCCCGAGACGCGGGCATATCGGAAAGTTTTTCAGAGGACATCCGTACGGGAGCGGAGTCGTTATAGAAACCACAGCGACGGCCAGAAATCCTGACGCCGTTTCCTCGGTGTTTCTCCGTGTCTCTGTGGTCACCCGCGTTCAGCCATTGACGAGCCACCAACGGAGAGAGCGTGCCACTGGCTCGGCCTGTGCCCGTCACACACTGCGCATGCAAAAGCCCGACATTCCAGCAATGCCGGGCTTCTGAATTAGTCAGTCCGATTATTGCCTAGCTCTTTGCATCTGCAAAGCGTCTGGCGACTTCGTCCCAGTTGACGACATTCCAGAACGCTGCGACGTAATCAGGCCGCCGGTTCTGATAGTTCAGATAATAGGCGTGTTCCCAGACGTCCAGGCCCAGTATCGGCGTGCGGCCTTCAGACAGTGGTGTATCCTGATTAGGCGTACTCTCGACAACAACGGAGCCGTCAGCATTCACAGAAAGCCATGCCCAGCCACTGCCAAATCGTGTGGCCGCGGCGTTTGCGAACGCTTCCTTAAACGCGTCAAAACTGCCACAGGCGGCGTTGATGGCATCCGCCAGGTCGCCCGAGGGCTCGCCGCCGCCATCGGCGGAAAGTACAGTCCAGAACAGGGAATGATTGGCATGTCCGCCACCATTGTTGCGAACAGCCCCCTTGATGTTGTCCGGCAGACTGTTAAGGCCTTTCATCAGTTCGATGATACACTTGTCCGCGTACTCCGTGCCTTCCAGAGCAGCGTTCACCTTGGCGATGTACGCCTGATGATGCTTACCATGATGGATTTCCATTGTACGAGCATCAATATGCGGTTCCAGTGCGTCGTGGGCATAGGGTAGATCTGGAAGTGAGTAAGCCACTATTGTGTAACTCCTGTACTCAGGTTGTCTAAAAAAGCTGACAGGATTGGTGCCAGCAAGGTCCATTCAATTTCGACGGGCCGCTGACGTTAGCGGTGCCCCGGGGCGCTTAAGGCCCCCAAATGGGCAGGCGGCCGAGAGTCGATCGCATTCTAGAACTCTGTGACAGATTTTCCACGCGGTCAGAGGAATACTTGTAAGGCTGTAAGGCCAACGCCATGGAAGAGCGTCTGCTGTTCCGACTCTCGGGAAGTCCTCCGGGACGCCACCTTTAACAGCCGAGTCCGGCCGGCTGACGTGGCAAACCAACGAAGACACGTGCCGCCAACCAATGCCAATGCAGCAACCTGCGAGGAAACATACCGTTTTGTGAGTACGGTTCGGGTTACTCCCGGTGAAACCAAATTGACTCGCCTTACATTGCCTTTAGAATATCGCCATGAATGACCGCATCCTGACCGCATTGCCGGTGTACAACGAGGCCAAACACGTCCCACACGTTCTGGACCAGGTCCTGCAGCATGCAGACGATATTCTGGTGGTGAACGACGGATCGACCGACAACACGAAAGCTGCGTTGGCTGATTTCAGTGAAGTTATCAATGTCGAAAACCACAGCATTAATCGGGGCTACGGTGCTGCCCTGAAGACAGCATTCGACTACGCCGTCCGTTACGGGTATGACGTCCTGGTTACGATCGACTGCGACGGTCAGCATCAGCCCCGTCTAATCAAAGAGATCGCCGGTCAGATAGACAATCCGGCCAACCCAGTCGATTTGGTTTCCGGCAGTCGCTACCTGAAGAGTTTCGACAGTAACAGCGCTGCACCGGAAGATCGTCGTCGCATCAACATGCAGATCACCAGATGCCTTAATGAACAGCTCGGCTTTAACATCACGGACGCGTTCTGTGGCTTCAAAGCGTACCGTGTGTCGTCATTGTCGGACCTGGACATCACCGACAACGGTTACGCCATGCCGCTGCAGTTGTGGGTTCAGGCAGCTGACCTGGATTGGCACATCAGCGAATATCCCATCCCACTGGTCTATCTCGACGAGGAACGATCCTTCGGTGGGTCGCTCGACGATGCTGACATCCGGCTGGCTCATTATCGCGGCGTGTTGAATGCCGAACTCAGCCGGCGCGGAATGAAGCAACGTTTCACCGCCGACTGCGGACAGGGCGGTGCCGACCGCCAGCGGATGCGGGCTGCCGCCCGGGAATGATCCGAGTAGGTCACCCTGCAGAACGCGGGGCAAGGTCCGCGCCTGAGTGCCACTGGCTTCGCCAGCATGGGCTCACTGGACTTCCGTAGTCACAAGAGCACTGGTAGAGCCTTACCATCTACCGTCCGGCGGCGACGATGATCGCGAGATTTTCCATGTGCTCGCGGTATTGCTGATCCAGCACGGCAAACTTCACGCCCGTCATTTGCTCAAGCGAAGGATCTTCGGTCACTCGTTTCAGATCCGGTCGATAAGCGGCCGCCAGCAGCTTCACAAAGGCGTCTCGGTAGGCACCGTTGTCGTAGTGCAGCAGAAAGTGAGCGACGCCCGACCCCTGCGAATATAGCTGAGGCCGATTGACATGGTGTTGAAACGAGTCTTTGCCCAGGCCGCTCAGCAGCTGCAACGGCACAAAGAAGTTATCACGCAGCAGGCGCTGCTGAGCCGCCACAAAGCGAATGTAGTCCGGCCGGCCGACGGAAATAACCCCGTCGTTGATTTCGAATGATTCCACGTAACACGCGATTCCTTCCAACATCCAGAAGTTTGAGCGTTCACACATGACCCAGGGTGTCACACGTGGCTGCCGCAATTCGATTCTCCTCTTGCGAGCGGCCGACAGTCGATCGTCAATTGTCGCCAGGTCGAAGATCTGGTGTGTGGCTTCGTGAAACGCTGTTGATAGTCCGCTGCCGTCCGGATTGCGAAACAGGTAGCACGTCCTTTCCTGTTCCCAGTAGAAGCCGTTGGTAACGATCCCTGGAGGAATTTTGCCCTGCATTCGCCGATCGTATTCGTCACGCGTGGCGTAGAAATGCACTTTCATTGGCCTGGCTGTTCTACGACTGCCGCGCCCCACTCGAACCTGATCAAAACGAGCCTTTAGAGCCGCAGGAGTTTCAAAGAATCCGACAAAGTTGGTCTGCAACCAGTCGTGAAAGATCTCCAGTTTCTGTGAGATCTCGACACCTTCCTCGCGACTTGCGTTCGTCTTGACCTCAAAATGTTCAGACTCAATAACCCACGCATTGCTGAAGTCACGCCTGAGTTCAGCCTCTTTCTGTTCAGAAACCCACTGTCCATTCCAAAAACGCAGACCTTGCTCGTAACGTGGCACATGACTGGCCGGGATCCAGCCAAATTTTGGATGTTCAACCTCCGGACTGCTGCCGCTCCGTTTGCCCGCTTCGAACGGAGACACCCATTCGCCAGCATACGTGGGGTCATCCGCGCGGGCACGATCATTGAATAGCCTCTGACCCAGAACAGCGCGAGCGTATTTGTGGTCAGGCGCCAGTTTTAAGACGTCCAGCACCAGTTCATAGGCCAGCGACGGCAGGTTTGCTTTTGATAGCGCGGACCGAGCCAGGCTGTACAATTCCTGTGCTTTGTCGTGCCGAATGACTCGCAGGCGGTTGCGCCACAATTGTTCTTCCGGAGGCAGATGTTTGCTGACCGGCAGCTGTACAAGCGATGGCAGCATGGGGCGCTGCAAGGTTGTTGTTAGTTCCAGCGAAATCGCCGTCACGTCTTTCGCTGCCTGATCGAGACCTTTTTCAAAGCACTGACGACTCAATTCGGACAGCTCGTGGCGGAGGTTCAGCAGCAGCTTTTGGTGCTGTTTCTGAAACTGATCGCGACGCCATGCATTGCGCGACACCGGTTGGGCCGCAACGACTGATGCGAGCCATAACACGAGACATGCGGAAACGCAGGACTGGCGGATGACGACGCAACGCTTGTTCGATGCGAGGACTTCTTCGGATTGAAATGTTGTGCGGTTCATTCGTCGTTTCGGAGCCGGACACGAGCAGTCTCGGTCACTGACTCAGTAAATGAAAAATACAGAAAAGGGGAAGTTTAGAGACAGAGTCTATTAGGTGCCTCGGGGAAATTGGCGTTCACCCTGGACGCTTGCTGACCGGTTTGGTGGGGCGTTAAGAATACCAGCCGCCGTGAAACGGCGAAACAGGATTTAATCACCGGCGTAAAGACAGTGTCAGAAACGAGTAACGGAAAACTACGTCCCGTTTGACATTAAGGAATCTGCGGCGTACCGTCTGCGATGGAAATCGCAGGCAAATCGTGGGATTTTTTCACCCTTAGCTAAGCCCACCGGTATTGCTCTGTGAATCGGAACACGCTCAAACCGTTTTTATGCTTTCATCGTATTGTGGAGATTTGATCAATGGCTCGACCCGTCACTCTGTTTACCGGTCAATGGGCAGACCTGCCCCTGGAAGACCTTTGCCGTAAAGCAAAGGAGTTCGGTTACGACGGTCTGGAACTGGCCTGTTGGGGCGATCACTTCGAGGTCGACAAAGCCCTGTCGGACGACAGTTACTGCCAGCGAAAACGAGATTTGCTGGACAAACACGAACTCAAGCTTTTCGCGATCTCCAATCATCTTGTTGGTCAGGGCGTGCTGGACAACATCGACGAACGACACAAGAGTATTCTGCCAGGCTACGTTTGGGGTGACGGCAATGCCGCGGGCGTGACAGAACGTTGCATCGAGGAAATGAAGAACACGGCTCGAGCTGCTCAAAAACTGGGCGTCAGCGTGGTCAATGGATTCACCGGCTCCAGCATCTGGCATCTGATTTACGATTTCCCGCCGACTCCGGCCAGCATGATTGACGCTGGCTATGACCTGCTGGCAGAACGCTGGAATCCCATTCTGGACGTTTTTCAGGAATGCGGAGTAAAATTCGCGTTGGAAGTTCACCCCACAGAAATCGCGTTTGACCTGTATTCTGCGGAACGATCATTGACGGCGCTGAACAATCGGGAAGAATTCGGATTCAATTTTGACCCCAGCCATTTGATTTGGCAGGGAGTCGACCCGGTTGAGTTCATCCGAGCTTTTCCGGACCGAATTTATCACGTCCACATGAAGGATGCGTCGGTCACCCTGAACGGACGGAGTGGCATTCTGGCGAGTCATCTGCCGTGGGGGGATCCGCGCCGCGGCTGGGACTTCCGCAGTGTAGGCCGAGGGGGCGTTCGCTTTGAGGAGATCATTCGCTCGCTCAATGCGATCGGCTACGATGGCCCATTGTCCGTTGAATGGGAAGACATTGGAATGGGACGCGAAGTCGGGGCCGCGGAAGCCGCTCAGTTCTGCAAGAACGTTGACTTTGAACCGTCCGGACGAAAATTTGACGATGCGTTTGGCGACTAACGCTGCTTCAAGTGAGACGCAGGGCCGGAACCCACCGGCCCTGCAATTCGATGTGGCCGGTAGGAACCATGTCGCTACCCAGGAATCTGGTTTGTGATTCTCGGTCCCAAACTCCAGTTTGGGACCGCATTCCTGCGAAGCTCTGCTTCGAGGATACGTGCTCCCAAGCCGGAGCCTGGGAGCAAGGCGTTAATTGTGTGCCACTGGCTCTGCCAGTGTTTTTGTGAGCCTCAACGCACTGGCAGAGCCGGTGGCACACGTCGAGACTGAACTTCATCCAGATGACAGGGACTCACTTCTTTAGTCGCTGTTGTGTGCGCGATTGGTGACGAGTGAATCAGGATCCCGTCAAAGTCAACCACGTGGAATGGTTCCGACTGTTCCCCGGACTGTCCCTACTGCACGCCGCGCGGCTTGGCTTTCGGGTGCGCGTTCTGGTCCCGGCCTGCCTGTGCCTGCTCGCCTTCGCAGCGCGGCCGGACATTGCGCGATTGTTCACTGACGGAGCCCCCGCCACGCTGCGCGTCTGGCTGGGTACACCGTCCGGCATTCAACCACTACCAGACCCGCTGGACGCTGTCGTGGTCGGCACAACGCGGTTTCTGCTTTCCGGGACTTTCAGCAACCCCAGGGAGATTCTATCCGTGATCTGGAGCGGACTTGTCCTGTTGACGTTCGGCATCGCCATCTCTCGCTCCGCGGCCACGGAATTTTGCACGCACAGTCGCACGGGTGTATTTTCGGCTCTGCGCTTTTCGTTTCGGCACTTTGCGGCCGGCCTGGTCTCGACCGTGCTGACAGCTGGAATCGTCATTGCTCCCCTGCTGGTCCTTTTTGTCGCAGGATGGGGCACGGGACTTGCGACGGCTGGGTCATGGCTGGTGGCAGTATTCTGGCCGGTACTGTTTCTGCTCGGTTTGCTAAGCGTCGTTATCACCATCGTCTGCCTGACCGGCTGGATGCTATCGCTGGCTGCGATCGGGACCGATCAATGTTCCGGCGCGGACGCGCTTAGTAAAGGAATCAACTATGTGCTGTCGCACAAACTGCTGACGGCTGTCTACCTGCTGGTCGTTGTTGTGATTTCCCACGTCGCAACACTGCTGGCTCGATGGTTAATTGAAACCAGTATGCTGGTCGTCTGCGGCCGGGTCTCCGAACGGCTTGACCACAACGACGGCACGTCATCCACCATCCTCGCTGGCTGGATGACAGCAATTCAACAGGTCCCGCAGGCCGTGCATCTGGGCGTTTTTCTTTCCGGCATAACAATCACGTACGTGCTGCTGCGACAAGCTGAGGACGGCATCCACCTGCGGGAAATTGACGGGGCTGTTGCCCACACGCCAACGGATGACAGCGTTTCACGCTGACTTGTGGCCGTGAAGAGCGATTTTCAACAGCAGTTGTGTTACTCCCACGAGCGTTACTCCCACGAGCCAGCATCGTTCACGACAACAAGCAAACTGCGCTAGCTCAGTTCATCGAGAATCCGTTCCACGTTTTCCAGCTGGCGTTTTTGCCCCACCAGCGTCTCACGCACCTCCCGCACGACCTGCTCCGGTGCCTTGTCGACAAAGTTGCTGTTGCCGAGTTTCTTTTCTGTACGGGAAATGTGACCTAGTAATTCCTCGGCCCTCTTTTTCTGACGCTCCCGTTCCTCATCCAGATCAATCAGTCCTTCCAACGGAATGTAGCCGTCAGCATCTTCCAGGCTGAAGTTGGCGGAAGCTCCGGGCCGATTCACATCCAGACCGGCAGCCGCCAGCATCGTCTTTGAAAGATTGTCGAACTGGTCAGCTACCGCCTGCATCTGTTCGGCCACGTCCGGCGCACACCTCATGAACAGCTTCAGCGGCTCTCGGGGACTGATTTTATAGAAGGACCGGACGTTGCGAACGGCCACGATTGTTTTTTGCAATCGTTCGAAACGCCCTTCGAGCTCACGGTCAATTAAGTCGCCGTCGAGTGTCGGCCACGACGCAACCATTACGCTTTCAACGGCGTCTGCCTGTTTGGTCAGGCCTCGCACCGGAGCCAGTTGGTTCAGGGTGTGCCACAGTTCTTCTGTGATAAACGGAGCAAACGGATGCAGCAGTCGCAGCAGATTATCAATCACGACAGCCAGAAGTCGTTGAGCCTGCGGTCGTGTCGCATCGTCCTTCAGTCGCGGCTTGACCATTTCCAGATACCAATCACAAAATTCGTTCCATGTAAAATCGCGAATAGCACGAGTTGCCTGGTCAAACTGATATCGGTCCAGCATGGTCGTGACCTGCTGAGCCGTCGTTGCAAGACGACTCAGAATCCACCGATCTTCCATCTGCAGTTCACTGACGTTGATTTCTCCGGGTGTGTAGCCCTCCAGGTTCATGAATGCAAAACGCGACGCATTCCACAGCTTGTTGCAAAAGTTGCGGCCATATTCAAAACGTTCACTGACAATACGGGCCACTGCCGCACCTTCGTCGGGAGTAAACCACGGACTGGGGAACTGAAAGTCCTTTTTGCATTTGGCACACTTGATGGATGGAGTGTCTCCGCCCATCGGTTTCATGTCCTGGTGCTTCTTCGTTTGCGGCGTGACAACTTCACAATGCGGGCATTCGTAGCCGACGGGCAGTCGGACGTCCTGAGTTTCGCCGGCCAGCGACGAGATGGTGAATCGAACAGCGTCGGTACCATATTTTTCGATCAGTTCCAGCGGGTCGACACCGTTGCCTTTGGACTTGGACATCGTTTGTCCCAGCCCGTCCAGAATTTTCGGATGGATGTAAACGTGCTGAAACGGCACGTCTCCCATGTTGTACAGCCCGGTCAGGACCATACGTGCAACCCACAAAGTAATGATGTCCCGGCTGGTGACCAGAACGGAGCCGGGGTAAAAGAAATCCAAAACTTCATTCTTGCCGCTTGCCGTGTCAACGGAAGATTCTGATCCCGCCAGAGGTGGATTGTTCTGAAGATCCGGCCAGCCCAGAGTCGCGTGTGGCCACAGCGCAGAACTGAACCATGTGTCGAGCACATCGGGATCCTGTCGGAAGCCCGCATCTTCAAACTGTTTTTCCAGGTCAGCGCAGCCTTCGGGCACACACACGAGCAGGAGTGAGGATCCTTCGTCGATACTGTCGGCAGCCAGGACGCTGATTTTGTCAGTGTCCTGACCGGGATCGATTCCCGTGAGTTCACGGAAGCGACTGAGTGCCCAGCCATCAGAAGCCGTATCCGGAGCCTCGACTTCAAGACTCCAGACCGGAATGCGATGTCCCCACCACAATTGCCGGCTGATGCACCAGTCTCGTTTTTCACCGAGCCAGTCCATGTACGTTTTCTTGTAACGCTGAGGAAAGATCTTCACTCGATTATCGGACACCGCATCCATCGCTGACTGAGCCAGCGTGTCCATCTTCACGAACCACTGATCACTCAGATAAGGCTCAATCGCCGTCTTGCTGCGATCGCTGTGTTTGACGGGTATTCTGCGGTCTTCGACTCCTTCGTAGTGACCAAGTTCCTCCATCTTCGCCACGACAGCCTTGCGCGCGTCGGCACGGTCCAATCCGACAAAGTTGCCACCTTCGTCGTTGATCGAACCATCAGGATTCAGGATATTGATCATCTCAAGGTTGTTGCGTAGTCCGCAGGCGTAGTCGTTCGGATCGTGCGCCGGAGTCACCTTGACTGCTCCTGTGCCCAGTTCCTTATCTGCCAGCAGCGCATCGGCGATGATGGGGATCAATCGTCCATTGACCGGAATCTGAACATTGCTGCCGATCAAATCGGTGTAACGTTCATCGGTAGGATGCACACAGACAGCGGTATCGCCCAGCATGGTTTCCGGGCGAGTGGTCGAGAAACGGATCTCCTGCCCAGTCCTGTTGCCGCCGTCGTCTACCACCGGATAGTTAAATGTCCAGAAGTGGCCGTCGACGTCTTCTGTGAACACTTCGTCATCTGCCACAGCGGTCTGCAGATGGGGATCCCAGTTGACCAGTCGTTTGCCTCGAAAAATCAGTCCGTCACGAAACATCTTGAAAAACGTGCGGCGCACAGCTTTGCTGCAGACGTCATCCAGAGTAAAGCGCACTCGCCGCCAGTCGCAGCTGGACCCAATCTGCTTAAGCTGATTCAGAATGCGTACTTCGTACTCATCTTTCCATTTCCAGATCCGTTCGACCAAAGCGTCGCGACCGATATCACGTCGTGTTAATCCTTCTTCTTCCAGCATGCGGCGTTCCACGACCGCCTGAGTTGCAATGCCGGCATGGTCGGTCCCGGGCATCCACAGTGCCTCACGGCCCTGCATACGTCGCCAGCGAGTCAACAGATCCTGAATCGTACCATTCAGGCAATGCCCCATGTGCAGCGCACCGGTGACATTCGGCAGCGGAATCATGATGGTGTGCGACTCACGATCCGGATGAGGATCGGCGTTGCAGTAGCCTTCAGATTCCCAATGCTGCAGCCAGCGAGCCTGGGCGGAAGATGGTTCGTACGTTTTCGGCAGTTCGGTTGTCATTTTTGGACCACTGAGTCACGGAGGACACGGAGAAGAACATGCAGCAGCGGCAGCGTGTAAATCGACGGAGCATTTTCGAGGCAGAGCACTCCTGATCATTCCGAAATGCTCTCCGTGACTCCGACGCTGATCCACTACAAGACAAAACGCTTAATACCATCTTTCAAGAGCGGGACGTTGAAGTTAATCAGCAGGCCGACCGGAAAGTGCCCCAGCTTCATGTACGTCAACAACTGGGCGCTAAATACGTTCGACATTTGGTCTACAGCCTTAAGTTCAAGTACGCATTTGTCCTGGACAACGACGTCGAGGCGATAACCGCAATCGAGCTGAATGTTTTTATATGTCACCGGCAATGAAACCTGTCGTTTAAAAGCCAGACCACATTGCGATAGTTCGAAACAGAGACACTCTTCGTAGGTAGATTCGAGCAATCCGGGTCCGAGTTCCCGGTGAACTTCAGTTGCCGCCGCCCGAATCCTAAATGTAAGTTCTTCGTGCTTGAGCATGTGTTGTGCCTTTGAGAATGGCTAAGTCACCCAACGTGCAGCAGCACGTTATCTACCCAGGTCACTCTGCATCTCCGTGTTCTCCGTGGCTCCGTGGTCACTCATGTTCTCCTACCGCGCCGCGGTCTTTGTGGATCTTGTATTCGAAGGCGTCCACAAGGGCGATCCAGCTGGCTTCGATGATATTTTCACTGACTCCCACGGTGCTCCACACGTCAACTTTGTCCTTGCTCTCGATGACGACTCGCACCCTGGCCGCCGTGCCTTCCGTGCTGTTGATCACTCGTACTTTGTAGTCCACCAGACTCATTTCTGACAGGCTGGGGTACGACGCTGATAACGCCTTTCTCAAGGCTGAGTCCAAAGCGTTGACCGGCCCGTCCCCTTCACCCACAACCAATTGCGAGTCGTCTCCCACTCTCAGCTTAATCACAGCATCGGTGACCGGCTCAAGTGACTGGTTGACCACGTTCACTCGGTAATGGTCCAACTCAAACGTTTGCTGGTAGGTACCAGCCTGTTTCATCACCAACAGATCAAACGACGCCTCGGCGGCCTCAAACTGGTAACCATCGTTTTCCAGATCCTGCACCGCTCCCAGGATCTTCGCCTGCAGTTCATTGTCCTCTTCAAGACGAAACTTGGTTGTCTTGGCCATTATATTTGAACGGCCCGACAGCTCACTGATCAGCACGCGTCTGGCGTTGCCGACGGACTCGGGCGGGATGTGCTCGTAGCTGTGAGAAATCCGATTCACGGCGTGCACATGCATTCCTCCTTTATGAGCAAACGCACTGGAACCGACGAAGGGCTGCCCGTTTTGAAAATTCATGTTGGCCATTTCGTAGACGTAGCGGGACAGTTCCGTCAGTCGGGTGATTCCGCCGTCGACAAGGACATCGTGATTCATCTTCAGCGCCAGATTGGCGGCCATCGACACCAGATCGACGTTGCCACAGCGTTCGCCAATTCCGTTGATCGTCCCCTGGACCTGAACAGCCCCTGCTTTGAGTCCTGCCATCGAGTTAGCAACAGCAAGCGCGCTGTCGTTGTGACAGTGAATGCCGACCGACACGCCGAGGTCTTTCCTCAGTCCTGCGACGCCGGCCTCGATGAGTTCCGGCAGCGACCCTCCGTTGGTATCGCACATGCAGATCATGTCCGCCCCGGCATCGGCTGCCGCCTGCCATGTCTGCATCGCGTAATCCGGATTAGCCTGCCAGCCGTCGAAGCAGTGTTCGGCATCGTAGATAACTTCCCGTCCTTCGGACTTTGCATAGGCGACGGAGTCCTGAATCATGGCGATGTTTTCCTCCAGCGAAACTCGCAACACCTCCGTGACATGCAAATCCCATGTCTTGCCGACGATGGTAATGACCGGTGCTTTGCTGTTCACCAGGGCCTGCATACCGATGTCGTCGGAGGCCGCGATGTCCTTGCGGCGAGTCATTCCGAAAGCTGTGATCTTTGCATGTTTCCAGACCATGTCGGCGGCCCGCCGAAAGAACTCTTCGTCCTTGGGATTGGACAACGGGTAACCACCTTCGATGTAGTCGAACCCAAGTTCGTCAAGCTTGGTGGCAATCATCAGCTTGTCCTGCAGGGAGAAGTTGACACCTTCTCCCTGAGAACCGTCGCGAAGCGTTGTGTCGTAGAGTTGGATGTGAGCCATGATTTTGAGTTTCGAGTTGAGTTCAGCGTCGGAACACGTTTGGTCTACGGTTTACACAGGTCTGAATCGCCACAGAACCTTCTGTGTCATCGGTGAAATTTGTGGACAGGTCCTCATGATTCCGGGCGGCCAGGCATGGGATCGTGGAATTCCTGCAGGCAACAAAAAAGCCCTCAGGAGACCTGAGGGCTTGTAACGATGATTTCGGTTTACCTCAGGCAAGTCACTTTCCTCTGCTGACGATCACGTCGCAGATGCAGATAATCTGAGTTGAAGTAATCACGGACGTCACGGTAACTTTGCCTTTGCAAGACTTCGACGCAGCTTCAGAAGGACACTGACACTGCTCTAAGGTTCCCGGATGCTATCTGCTGGGACACCGACGGTCAACGAGAATCCATCTGCTCCGCGGCAGTCTTCAGACAAAGCCGACATTCCGCCGCGCCATACCCGCCTCCGGGCTTGCCCCGGAGGTTTTCAGGCTTCGGCACTACTGTCACAGAAGTGGCGGAAACACGACCGCAAAGATCGAGGGAGAAGAGTAGTGCAAAAGCCCGAGAAACACCTCGGCAAGCGGAGTGGCGATGCAATAAGAAGCAATTCCAAAACTACCGCACGACAAGTTCCTTCATCTCTCTGACGGCGCGTTCGAGCCCGACCATCACGGCGTGACTGATGATGCTGTGGCCGATGTTGAGTTCGTGGACGCCGTCGATGTCAGCAATCCGACGGACGTTGCGGTACGTTAAACCGTGCCCCATGTTCAAAACGAGGCCTCGTTCAATGGCGGACTGGCCGGCTGCGACGATCCTGTCGAATTCGACATTGGCCTCCGCCGCAGTCCGAGCGTCGGCATAGGCTCCCGTGTGCAGTTCGATGGCCTCGACACCTGCATCCGCGGACGCTTCTACCTGGGCGATGTCCGGGTCTATAAACAGGCTGACCTCGATCTCGCGATCCTGCAGTTGATCAATTGTTCGCTGAATTCGGTCGCGGTTGCTGACGACGTCGAGACCTCCTTCGGTCGTGACTTCTTCGCGTTTTTCGGGAACGAGTGTGGCCTGTTCCGGCCGGATGTCGAGGGCGATGTCGACAATCTCCTGTTCGACGGCCATCTCCAGATTCAGCTTCACCCGAATCATCTGGCGCAGAATTTGAACGTCGCGATCCTGGATGTGGCGACGATCTTCTCGCAAATGCACAGTGATGCCATCGGCTCCGCCCAATTCTGCCAGGACCGCAGCGTGCACCGGATCGGGCTCGTTGGTCCGCCGTGCCTGCCGTACCGTGGCGACATGGTCAATGTTGACTCCCAGAAGTGGCATCGATGAAACTCCGAAAAACAGTACTAAAAGTCAAACGACCGGGCGTGGCCATCAATTTTCTAATCTTACAAGAATCACCTGATGGTCGCCGAAACGTGGCCGACGCCCTCCGGATGAACGGTCCGACGAGAGTTTTACGGTGTTGTCTGACCGAAACGAGTCCCACTTCCGGGGTTCAATTTAAAAATCTCCGATTTCCTTCCGGAGCTCACCGCTTACGGCAACCGAGAATCGCGGAGGATTCTGCCACAAATCTGTGGTGCTGATTGGAATGCTGTTTGCAGCCGCGTTAAGGTGGATTGTCTACTGCCGTTCAGGCAGTTCCGCTCGACTTTAGCAGACAACCCATCTGGTAGAGTTCGCCTTAACAACATTTGAACATCATACGTTCGTATGGCGTTTGCGATGTCCCGCCCATAAGTCTCAATCATTGCGTTGAACATTACGTTCACGTCGTTTTGTTTCCGCACAAATAAACAGGTCGAGAGTTACGCTATGAGTTCAGCCTCAGAAGTGTCTGAGTCGAGTACGGCTACCGAATCCGGTTCTGACGCCAACGTGATGATCGAAGCCAAGGGGCTAAGCAAATTCTACGGTGAATTTGCAGCGACGCAGAATGTGTCGTTTACCGTGCCCAGAGGTCAGGTTTGCGCGTTTTTGGGCCCCAACGGTGCCGGCAAAAGCACGACAATGAAGATGCTGACCGGCTACCTTTCGCCCAGTCGGGGCGAGTCGTGGCTGGCCGGTCTGAGCATCGCCACCGATCGAATCAAAGCCAGCGAGAAACTGGGATACCTGCCGGAAAACGGTCCGCTTTATACGGAAATGACTCCGGAGGGCATGTTGAAGTACATTGGCGAGGTTCGTGGCGTTGCTGGCGGTGTTTTATCCGATCGGTTGGCGTGGGTCGCGGACAAGTGTGCTCTGGGCGAAGTCTGGCGGAAGCCCATCGCGAAGCTGTCACGTGGATTTCGGCAGCGAGTCGGAATGGCGAACGCAATGCTGCACGATCCCGAAGTTCTGATTCTGGACGAACCGACCAGCGGTCTGGACCCAAACCAGGTACATGGCGTACGTGAGCTGATTACAGAATTAGCTCAGACGAAAACAATTCTTCTATCGACTCACATCCTCCAGGAAGTACGGGCGATTTGCCCGCGAGTCATCATGATTCACAACGGCAAAATCGTCTTTGACGGGCCGACTGCAGATCTCGGCTCGAGCGAGGTTGAAATGGAAGAGAAGTTTCGCTCGCTTACCAGCGTAGCGTAGGCCTACACGGGGCGGAACAGTTCCCGACTTCCACGCCCACTGATGATTTTCACATTCACTTTTCATTTCTTCTTTCTAATAGGCGTCGCAACACCATGATTCGCGCAAACGTGATTCTGGCTGTCACCAAACGCAACTTCCGCAGCTACTTTTCCAGCATTCTGGGCTATCTGTTCATCATCGTATTCTGCGTTGCAGCCTCGGTGATGGCGTTTAACGCTCAGTTTTTTGCGGCTAATCTGGCGAACCTTGATCAGCTTAGTCAGCAGTTTCCGCTGTTGCTGCTGTTCCTGATTCCAGCCATCACTATGACCGTATGGTCCGACGAACGAAAGCTGGGCACCGACGAACTGCTGTTCACGCTGCCAGCGACAGACGTCGAAATTCTGATTGGCAAGTACCTGTCGGTCCTTGGCGTCTACACCGTGGCCATCGTGTTTTCGCTGGTAAACGCGGTCTTTCTATCGCAGATGGGTGACCCGGACTTCGGCCTGCTTGCGTCCAGCTATTGTGGTTACTGGCTGTCGGGGGCTGCATTGCTATCTGTTGGCATGCTGGCGTCGGCATTGACCAGCAGTGCCACGGTGGCCTTTGTCCTGGGCGTCGTATTCTGCTGCATTCCGGTCTTTATCGGCAATCTGGCAGGGCTGACAGAATGGCTACTGACTCAGTTCGGATTCGGTGGGCAATCGTATGGATTCCGAACGGCAGTTCGGGGCTTAAGCCTGCAGGAACAGCTTCGCGACTTCAGTCTGGGCGTATTGCCGCTGACCAGCTTCTGTTACTTCATATTCCTGACGGGGCTGATGCTGTATCTGAATCTTGTCGTAATATCAAAACGCCGCTGGCATGCGACCGAGGTCGTGGGAATGGAGATGCAATATGCCAGCCGTGCCTTTTGCCTCGGCATAACGCTCGTCAGCATGTTGGTGCTTGTCAGCATGTGGCCAGCCCGAGCTGACCTGACGGCAGAGAGCCTGTTTACGTTATCAGACGCAACCTACACGACGATCGACGACATCGAAGATGGCCAGTTGATTACGATTCAGGCGTTCGTCAGCCCCGATGTACCTCGCGAATACAGCGAAACACGACGACGGTTGCTGGGGTTACTTCGTGAATTTGACCTTCGGGGCGGTGGTCAGCTGGAAGTTCGCGTTGTGGACGTCGAACCTTTCAGTGAAGCGGCGGAGGAAGCCAGGGCCCTGGGTGTTAACCCTCGGCGAATTCAGTACCAGCAGGATGGCAAGCTGGAAGAAGCAGAAGTCTTCATGGGAGCGATTGTTCAGAGTCCGACCGACAATGTTGAAATTCCGTTCTTCGGCAAAGGTCTGCCGATCGAGTACGAACTGACACGCTCTGTCAGGACGGTCTCTCAGAAAGCTCGACTGACCATCGGCGTTCTGCAAACGGATGCAAACGTGATATCCAGTGGTGGCGGCATGGGCGGTGGTGGACGCGACTGGGCCATCGTCAGTGAACTTCGCAAACAGTACAAAGTGATCAGCGTGAACCCGTCACGAAAGATCCTGGCTGGTGAAACGAGTGAAGGTGGTCCCGACGATGCAGTCGAGGATTTCGACGTCCTGCTGGCCGTGATGCCATCGTCACTCACTCAGCCACAGATGGACAACTTCATGGAGTTTGTTCAGGCTGGCAAGCCCGTCCTCGTCTTTGACGATCCGTGCCCGATCTTTTCTCAAGGGCAAATGGGGCTGACCATGGCTCCTAAACTGCCAAAGCCAAGCCCCGGCGGCGGCATGATGATGCAGCAGCAACAGCGGCCTGAGCCAAAAGCCGACAACGGCGAGCTCCGCTCATTGATGAGCCTGCTTGATGTCCGTTGGGACAATGGACAGGCAGTCTATGATCGCATGAACCCTCACAGCCAGTTTGGGGCGTTGCCTCCGGAGTACGTATTCGTTTCCCGAGCCGGCAACCCAAAGCAGGCGTTCAGCTCCGATAGTCCGATCACAAAGGACCTGGATGACCTTGTCTGCCTGTATGCCGGATCAATTCAGGAGACCAGCAGGAAGAAAGAACAGGAATTCACTCCGCTGCTGCAGACCAGTGGCGAATCAGGGCTGTTGGCGTGGGAGGAATACATCTCTCAGCAATTCAGCCCATTCACGATGTCGCCAACAGCTCAGATCAATCCCCAACCCAAGCGTTTTGACGATACATACTCACATGTAATTGCTGCTCACATCAGGAACGAGAGTGACGACAACCCAGTGAACGTCATTTTCTGTTCAGACACCGACATGATCAGTGACTGGTTCTTCATGGAACGCAACCTTGGCAATCTGGACATTGCTTTTGACAACGTGACATTCATCCTGAATGCTGTGGATGCGTTGGCACAGGAAGAAACGTTCATCGATCTACGGTCCCGCCGGGCCAGCCTGAAAACGCTGGAGTACGTCGAAAACCAGACTCGCGAACTCCGTAAGAAAATGAACGACGAGGAAAAGGCGGCCGACAAGGTCATGACTGATCGACTTGACGAAGCTCGCAAGGAACTGCAGGCGGAAATCACGGAAGTTCAGGAACGGAACGATCTGGATGATCGCAGCAAGAGTCAGTTACTGAAGCAGAAGGAGCAGCAACTGAATCGAAAGCTTGATCTGGACGAGCAGGACCTTGAACGCGAAAAGAATGCCAGCATTCGCAAGGCCGGACTGGAAATGAAACGGGAAATCCGTCGCATCGAGACCCGAGTCCAGCTGTTTGCTTACACCCTTCCGGCAATACTGCCGATCTGTTTTGGCTTGTTGTTTCTTGGTCTGCAACGAAGTGCCGAGCAACAATCCATCACAGCAGAACGTCGTCGTCGTTAGTACGTTGAAAAAGACGAGCAGTGGTTACGCCCACTGTTTCAGACAAGGCTGACACTCATGTCAGATGAAACCGCCGGCTGACGCGGGCGGCTCGCCATTGATCGAACAACCGGCAGCCTCAATCACACTCAAATCATCTCAGCGTTTCAGAACACAGGTTGAGAAATGAATCCAACATCTCGTACTCTGACCTTTGCCGCAGTCGCAGGCGTATCGGCCCTGGCGGCCACGGCAGCATGGTATGCATCCAAGCCTTCCTCCGTTGCCGGATTCGGAGACGTCGGACAGGAATTCTTCGCCGAATTCGTCGACCCCACCAAAGCCACTTCACTGACCGTCGTGGATTACGATGGTGATGAAGAAGCAGCTCAGACGTTCTCTGTCAAACAGAATGACGATGGGCTGTGGGTGATTCCATCTCATCACAACTACCCGGCCGAAGCGGAAGACCGTCTTGCCAGCACGGCAACGTCGTTGCTGGGCTTGAAGAAGACAGCCGTCCAGAGCCGCAACAAGGACGATTGGGACTTGTATGGCGTTGTCGAACCTTCTGAGAATGGGGCCGCGACATCCGATGAACGGGGAACTCGGCTGACGCTCAGTGACGGCAGCGGCAACGCATTAGTCGACCTGATCATGGGCAAACAGGTTGAAGGTCGCGACAGCAGTTATTACGTCCGCGAGCCCGAGAAGGACACCACGTACGTCGCACAACTGGATGTCGATCTGTCAGCAAAATTCAGCGACTGGATTGAACCGGACCTGCTGAAGATCAACCAAAGTGACATCGTCAGAGTTGTTGTCGACAACTATTCCATTGACGAACAACGTGGCACGATCGACAAGAAAGAACTGCTGCAGTTCACCAAGAAGGACCTGGAAACATCGGGCGACTGGCAACTGGAGGGACTCGATGAAGAAGCGGAAGAACTGGACAAGAGTCCGATCAGCACGATTGCCACGAATCTGGACCAGTTGGAAATTGTCGGAGTCCGCCCCAAACCGGAGGGCCTGGACGACAACATGCGAGTCAATCCGGCAGTGAAGCAGATTCTGCAGATGCAGATGCAGGCTCAGGGTTACTTTATCGGTGGAGACAAGGACGGCAACGAACGCCTGTACTCAAATGAGGGTGAACTCGTCGCCGGCATTAACAACGGTGTCCAGTATACGCTGTTCTTCGGCGAAATCGCCCGTGGCACGGGCAAAGAAATTGAAGTAGGTCTGGGCGATGAAGCAAAAGCGGATGCGTCCAAAGACGACAAGGAAGAAGGAAGCGAAGACAAGGAAGACGACGGGGCGAATGAAGACGACACTTCAGAAGACGGTCCCCGCCGTTACCTGCTGGTGAAGGCCGACTTCAACGAATCGTTGCTGGGCGAAAAACCAGTCGCTCCCGTGGAGCCAGCAAAACCCGCGATCCTGAATGAGGCTGCCAAAGAGGACGCCAAAGAAAAGTCAGATGATGCTGCACCCGCGAAAGAACCGGAATCGGACGATGACGAGGAAGATCCTGCAGAACCTGATGCCTGCGGTGCCGACGAAGAAGACGCAGACGCAGAAGACGAAGACGAGGCCAAAACGGAAGCAGAGCCTCCAGCTGACGAAAAGCCTGCCACGGAAGAACCTGAAGCAGATACCGCACCACAGGAAAAAACAGACGCCAAAAAACCAGCGGCCGGCGAACCTGCTGACGAAAAGCCGGTTGCTGACGCACCTGCGAAGGATGCCCCGGCAGCTGATGCAGAAACGAAACCTGCTCCTGCAGCAGCTGACGAAGCGGCAACGGACGACAAGCCTGCTGCAGACGCCAAAGAAGACGAAAAACCAAAGGAACCGGAAGCAGATCCAAAGCAGGTTGCTCAGGAAGCCTACGACGCAGCCATGGGCGAGTACGAAGCCCAGAAGACGGCGTACGAAAGTGACCTGAAGACGTACGAGGACAAGGTTAAGACCGGCAAAGAAAAAGCAGACGAACTGTCCACTCGATTTGCCGGCTGGTATTACGTAATTTCGTCCGACAGCTTCGAAAAATTCCGCATTGAACGCAAAGACGTCGTCAGTAAGAAAGAAACAGAAGAAGAAAAAGCGGACGACGACGCGGAAGCCAAAGACGAAAAATAGCAACCGCGGATTCCCGCTATAAACAGCAGCTGATTCAGCACCTGAAGCCCGACTTCTCAGAAGCCGGGCTTCGTTTTGCGCGGTTTCGAGTGGTGCACGTATACGTTACACTGCCGCACTTCGATTCGTAGTTTCCGCTCTTACCTCGAACACACCACAATGATCGTCAGCAAAAACTGGCTTAGCGAGTACGTCGCCTTGGATATGTCCGTCGAGGTACTGACCGACCGTCTCACGATGTCCGGTCTGAACCTGGAAGGCTGCGAGACCGTTGGTACCGACGTAGCCATCGATCTGGAAGTCACCAGTAACCGCCCGGACTGTCTGGGCCACATTGGTGTCGCTCGCGAAGTGTCCGTGCTGTTCGGCTCAGAACTGACAACACCGACCGCGAATCCACCCACCGGGTCGCAGAGAGCATCCAACGTAACATCAGTTCAGCTGGATTGCCCTGAGCTGTGTCATGAATACCACGCTCGAATTATCAAAGGCGTGAAGATCGGAGCGAGTCCGGACTGGCTGCAGGACAAACTCGTGGGTGCCGGGATCACCCCGGTCAATAACGTTGTCGACGTCACGAACTATGTGATGTTCGAATGCGGTCAGCCGCTTCACGCATTCGACTTTGACAAGCTAAACGAAGGCCGGATCGTTATCCGACGCGCCAGGAAAGGTGAAAAAATCACCGCCATTGATCAGCGTGAATACGAAGTTTCACCGGATGCCTGTGTGATCGCAGATGCCAGTCGGGCCGTGGCCGTGGCCGGAGTCATGGGCGGAGTGGACACCGAAATCTCCGACGGCACGGTCAACGTCCTTGTGGAAACAGCGTCCTTCGAACCAATCTCCGTGCGGGCAACAGCACGAGCGTTGAAGCTGCACAGCCCGTCGTCGTTTCGTTTTGAACGCCGGGTCGACCGACATAACATGGACTGGGCGTCCCGACGCTGCTGCGAATTGATCCTAAAAGTCGCTGGCGGTGAATTACTGGAAGGTTCTGTTGTGGCGGGTGATGCCGCCACTGAGCGTCCCCCCATCGTCATGCGTTTTCACCAGGTCTCGCGAATCCTGGGCATCGCCATCCCCCCTGCTGACTGCGTTGACATTCTGCAAAAACTGGGCCTGACCTGCACTGACCAGACTGCTGATACCGCCGCCTTCACCGCACCAACATGGCGACTCGATCTGACTCGAGAATGCGATCTGATCGAAGAGATCGCTCGAATCCATGGCTACGATCAAATACCGGAAAACGCCACACTTCCGATCGTTGCAACGTCGAAGAGCCGGCGTGAACAGGTGGGCGATGTTGTTCGGGCACTGCTGCCTTCGTGCGGATTCTTCGAATCACTGACACTCTCGTTTGTCAGCGAGGATCAACGTCAGTTGTTCAGGCCACGAGGCGATATCGCTTCAGTGGCAGTAAACCACTCCACTCGCAGCCTCGAAAACCAAATGCGGCAAAGCCTGATCTCCAGCCTGCTGCACTGTCGCCGACAGAACGAACGTCATGGAACACTGAACGCCGAATTGTTCGAAATTGCCAAAGTGTACCTGTCCGCCGGTGAAGGCAGAACGGAAACAGAAGCCGAACCGACGATGGTCGGCATTGTCTCAGGACGCGATTTCCTGACGCTGAAGGGAGTCGTGGAAGCCATCGCCAACCGTTGTGCCCCATCAGCGGTACTGACAGTGGATCCGTGCGATCTGCCGGAGTTCGCGGCGGGTCGCGGAGCTACCTTGTCACTCAATGGAAAACCGTTCGGCTGGCTTGGCGAACTGGACCGGTCCGTAACAGACAGGGTGGAACTGCAGGACACCGTTTCGATTGCCGAACTCAACGGCAATCTGCTGGAGGAACTGTTCGAAGCGACTCGAACCTACAAACCACTGCCAAAGTTCCCGGCCGTTTCACGCGATCTGAACTTCGTCCTGAATGAATCCGTCACCTGGTCACAGTTGTCAAACGTCGTTACTGCCGCCGGCGGTGAATTGCTGCAGGATGTGTCGTTTGGCGGACAATACCGGGGCAAGCAAATTGATGCGGGACTCAAGTCCTACGTCATTATCTGCCGTTTTCTGGCGGCCGACAGAACACTCACAGCAGAAGAAGTGGAAGCCGCTGTAAAGAACATTCTGTCTGCCTGCGAAGAGAAACTTGAAGCAAGGCTCCGCTGACGTGGGATGACGTGTGTAAAGAATGGGACAGTGAAGAGTTTCAATACTACTGCTACTGGAAGAAACTCGACAATCCAGTGCTGCCAAGAATCACGGACTACAGCGTTTCACGCTGACTTGTGGCCGCGAAGAACGCTTTTTGACAGCAGTTTCGCTGCTCCCACGAGCCAGTATCGTGTACGACAATAAGTAGACTACTCTATCTCGAACATTCTCCGTTATCGGCTTCGTCCTGCGACTTCGATGAAGCCGTTGAGCTGAGTCGCAACGGCGATGAGCGAGCACAACGGCACCTGCGACGGATCGCCGTCAGAGATCCGTTGTCCGATCAGAGGAAGATTGCCGCAGAGGTACTGGCTGCGCTCGGGTGACGAAACAGGCGCTATTCCGGAGCACCGACGCTGCCGGCGACCGCCATTTCTTCTGTCATGTCTCGCGGAATGGTTGGAGCCACCACAATTTCTTCGATGACGGTCCGCGGCGGTAAAGAGGCAGCCAGGTGAATGCAGCGAGCGACGTCTTCGGGCTGCATCATGGTTTTTCGTGCAGCGGCATCCGGTGGTGCCGGTCGACCGTCGAGAATCGGTGTATCGACCTCAGCCGGCAGAATGACAGTTGCACGAATCCCCATCGACCGCAGTTCACTGTTCAGGCCATGTGAAAAATTCTGCGATGCCGCCTTGGCGGCTGAATACGGTGCACCGCCCAGGACTCCAGGCTTCAGTGCGGCCATAGACGATGTCGTAATAATCGTGCCTTCGCCCCGCGAAATCATGTCGGGCAGACAGGCCTGAGTCAGCCGATATACGGCTTCAATGTTCACCTTAAAGACGGATTCCCATTCGTCGGGTTGCACATATCGGACAGACCGGACCTTTGACGAAAAGCCCGCGTTATTCACCAGGATGTCGACTCTACCCAGCGTGTCGATCGTAAACTTCGCGACTCCTGAGGCTTGATCACCGTCTGTCAGATCCGCCTGATGAACGGTGGCTTCACCACCGCCCGCGCAGATTTCTTCGACCACGGCATGCAACGGTTCCGATCGTCGTCCGACCACCACCACATGAGCTCCATCGGAGGCAAGCAATTTCGCCGCAGCTCGGCCAATACCCGTTCCAGCGCCCGTTACAATTGCCACTTTGCCTGTCAGTACGCCCATTGTTGTTCCGTTAAGTTGAAGTAAATTGCTGACACCGTCCTAGTCCGACATCCTATCGACAACCTTTCTCGGGGACGAGTGACCGAAACGCGGGACGAGGTCGAATATTCGACAATCGCGGCAAGAATGCCATGCCCTCTGGAAGAATCACTCATTCCTGCAGGCAGTAGAGTTTTTTCCAGCTTCGCAGGAACAGACTGTTGCCGACGGTCACCGGTGAGGCATCAGCCCGATCGTTGATCTGATTGACGGTCGCCACACTGCTGCTTTGTCACAGCCAGGTTTTAGGGTTGGCGAGGAAAACGGGGTCAGGTACCAAAAACCGGAACGGCCCGAAGGGTGCTTTGCATTTTTGGTACCTGACCCACTTTTCCGGCGAATGCTTCTACCCTGACTTTTGCCTGTGACAAAGCACGAAAAGTCCTGTCATCCGTCGATACGACGTACGTGCCTTCACGGCCTAAGAAATAGATGTGGCGGTTTCGCCGTCAGCATAAGAAAACCCTCTCGTCAACACCGTCCGGCAGACGACGGCGAAACCATCAACTGTCCCCACAGGTAAACGTGCAAACGAAGCGGCGACCAACTATTCGAATCCGTCGCACCCGAGTATGCTTCTGTTTGTCCAACCGTTCATTATCAGGAGTTGCCATGCGATATGTTTTTGCATCGCTGTTCGCCTCAATGTTCCTGCTCGTGCCGGCAGCCCATGCTGGCGAGCCGATTCCCTTGATCTTTGACACCGATATTGGAAACGACGTCGATGACGCTCTGGCTCTGGGCATGATTCATTCGCTACAGACGCGCGGGGCGTGCGAACTACTGGCAGTGACCATCACCAAAGACCACGATCAATGCGCCGCCTTCGTTGATGCGGTGAATACCTTCTACGGTCGCGGTGACGTCCCCATCGGAGTATGTCGCAGTGGTGTCACCACCCAGCAAAGCAAGTTTACTGTTCTGGCGGCAGAAAAAATAAACAGTGCAGATCGGTATCCTCACGATTTGCGGAGCGGAAAGCAGGCTCCGGCTGCTGTTGCCGTTCTGCGCCGGGCGTTGGCATCACAGAATGACGGTTCTGTGGTGATTGCTCAGGTTGGATTCTCAACAAATCTGGCAGATCTGCTGAAGTCACCTGGCGACGAGAGTTCGCCGCTGACCGGTGTGGAATTGGTCAAGAAGAAAGTCAGACTGCTGTCGGTCATGGCAGGAGCATTCGCACCGATCGGAGGGAAAGACCATTACGAATACAACGTCGTCAAGGATATCGCCGCAGCAAGGGCATTGGCGAAAAGCTGGCCAACCACGATCGTGTACAGCGGGTTTGAGATCGGTCTTGCTGCCACCTACCCGGCGGACAGCATCGACCGTGATTACGAATACGTAACGCACCATCCGCTGAAGCAGGCGTACTATCTATATAATCCACCACCGCACAATCGCCCCACCTGGGATCTAACGAGCGTTTTGTACGGCGTTTACCCTGAGGCCGGGTACTTCGATGTCTCGCCGACTGGTACCGTCACAGTTGGAGAAAAGGGACTAACGGGATTTGCGGCAGCCGAGAATGGGCGACACCGATATCTCATTATGTCAGACCTGCAACGTGAGCGCGTCGTCGAGGCATTGGTGCAGCTGTCGAGTCAGCCGCCGGAAACGCTGCGACATCTGCAGGCGGAGCAGTCGCGGTGACGAACTCCGCTCCGCAGAATTCGCCACGGATTGTCGTCGTCGGCTCGATCAACATGGACCTTGTCGTGCGGTCTGCTCGACTGCCCGCGCCGGGGGAGACACTGATCGGCAACAGCCTGTCAGAGATTCCAGGCGGGAAAGGCGCCAACCAGGCTGTCGGTGCCGCGCGACTGGGAGCCGACGTCTCGTTGATTGGACGATTGGGCGATGATGGTTTCGGCGATACTCTGCGACGTGCACTTGTTGTTGAGGGAATACAGCTGGACGGAGTTGAGCGTACCCGGAAATGTTGCAGCGGTGTGGCAATCATTGGCGTCGAAGACAGCGGGCAGAATTGCATCACTGTGGTCCCGGGGGCAAATGGTCGGCTTATGCCGGCCGACGTACAGAAGCAGGCACAGGCCATCGCTCGCGTCGACGTCCTGCTGTTACAGCTGGAGGTGCCGATCCCAACTGTGCTGGCCGCGATGGAATTGGCTCGAACGAATGATGTTGTCACGATTCTCGATCCGGCACCGGCCATACGCGACTACCCACCCGAATTGCTGAATGTCGATGTCGTGTGCCCCAATGAATCCGAAGCCGCTTTGTTAACCGGCATCGAAATCACCACAACAGAATCGGCACATCGCGCCGCTGAAAAACTTCAACAGCTGGGGGCCCGGCAGGTAGTGATCACGCTGGGAGACAAGGGCGCGGTATTCCGAGACGCCTCCGGTCACACCGGCCATTTAACACCGTTTCCGGTGACAGCAGTCGACACCACAGCCGCAGGCGACGCCTTCGCGGCAGCTCTGGGGATTCGCCTTGCAGAGGGTGGATCGCTGCAGGATGCTGGACGATTTGCCTGTGCTGCGGGCGCCGTTGCCGCGACCCGGAAAGGAGCTCAACCCGGCATGCCGTCTCGCGAGGACGTGAATGAGCTGCTGAATTGAATCGGGCTTACCCAACGACCGCGTTCTCGGCGAAATGAAATTCTTCCCAACGGCACCATGCGTAGTTCCATTCCATCCACATACGCATGACGGACCACAGGGATCGCATTTTTTCCACGTGTTCCGGAGGCATCTTTGTCTGCGATGCTGCGGAATCACGAGCCGCCATGTCCAGGCCCCAGCGACGGGCCAGCGAACGGCACAGACCGTCGGCGGACATGTCTGTCTCGTCGTCGGCACCGGATTCGTCGGTCAACGAAGACTTTCGTTCGTCACCCACCAGTCTCGCGCCGTCGGCCGTAACAAACATCTCGAACAGACGAGACCGATACGGATCCACTTCCAGCGGTTTTGTTTCAGACTGCGCCTCGCCGATCAGAGTTTCGATTCCGTTCAGAATCTCCCTGGCAACGCTTTTCTGAACTTCTTCTGATACCTGGACGTCTCGGGAGGACATTTTGCTTCCATTTCGAATATCGGAGTCAAACACTGCTGAAGTGCTCTGGGCGCGTGGGCCCCGCAGGACACAAGTGGTTCAGAGGAAACACTATACGTCGACAACAGTGATTCAAAGTCCACGCTGCGTCGAATCTCAGAATTCCCGTAGCCGTGATTGCCGTACTGTGTCAGAATCCGGAACCCCATACTATTAGCCTGACATCAGGATGACTATCCAACTGCATTGCTTTTCTGGGTGAGACCGGCGGAAGCAGGCAGTTAAGAACCGATTGGCCACTCAGGATGGGCCGCAGCTCTACCCCATCAACATCGGGAAACCCGGGAGACCACGGAATGGAACCCTTCGCTTATAAAAAGCCGCAGTCGTCTGGGAACAGGAAACTCATCGGCCTTGTTCTGGCAATGATGCTGGCCGTCTGGTACTTCGACATCATTCCGGAGGTCGGCACAGTGCCCACGGGAGGACTGGATGCCAAAGTGTTGAACCCGAATCTTGACGACGCGGATTTTCTGGCAATGCTGGATGAATTGCCAGCTGATGAGATCATTGACAACACAAACACCAACAGTCTTCCACAGGAGACCGACGACGATCCGCTGGTGGCTGCTCTTGCCAGCCAGGCAGAACCGCTGGGAGAAGTATTTCCGGAGTTTGCCGAACCACCGTTGCCCATGCCGGCGGAATCAGCGGCTAACGTGCCGCCGACACAGGTCGCTGCCAATGGCATTCAGCAGGCTGCTTTTGCCCCCGCCAGGCCACCGGCCCCAACCACAGCACCAGCCATCGTACAAACCGTACTGTCACCAGAGGTGGCAGCGGCACTCCGGAACGCTGACGAATGGGTAACAACCGGAGAAACGCTGGAAGCACACGCGGCGTTGTCGCGACTGTACTGGAAGCAGCCGGAATTTCGTGCTCAGATATTTGAACGAATCGAAAAGACGGCCGCCGAAATCTATGCGAATCCCAACGCACATTTCGCAGAACCGCACTTCGTGGAATTCGGCGACACGCTGGAAAGCATCGCTCAGAAGTATCAGGTGCCATGGCAATACCTGGCACGGTTAAACAGCACCAGTCCCGAGACACTGAAGGCGGGCCAAAAACTGAAGGTACTGAACGGTCCGTTCGGTGCCGTCGTGAATTTGAACAGTTTTGAAATGACAATCCATGCCCATGGCTGGTACGTTCATCGTTACCGTATTGGGGTCGGCAGGGAGCAAGGCACGCCTGTCGGAGAATACACTGTTCAGACCAAGCGAGAGAATCCGAAATGGATTCAGCCCGGCGGCGAAACTGTTGCAGCAGATGATCCGCAGAATCCACTCGGCGAGTATTGGATCGGCCTGGGCGAGCACATCGGTATCCACGGGACGATCAATCCGGAATCGATTGGCAGAGAGACATCACGAGGCTGCATCCATGTTGCCGATGGTGACATCTCCGAAGTCTTCAACCTGCTCAGCAATGGTTCGAAGGTTGTCATTCGTCGATGATGCAGCGACTTCAGTAGTCCGTCGATGCCGGCGGCTCATCCACCAGTACATGCCAGCTGCCAAAGTCGACGGGACGATCGGTGCGTCTGTGAACGCCACCAATGAAAATAGCGCACGATGTATGACATAGCCGTGTGCCGGACCATTCGACGAGTGCCACCAGATCGCGAGGTTCGTCACCGCGAAGGAGATTGTCGCCAGCCCAACCATCATTAGTAGCGGCCGGGCCCAACGGATCGCGAAGTCAGGCCAGTTTCGTGCGGCGACCATCGCACTTGGCACCAGTAGAATCGTGACAAAGCCGTGCCAGACCAACAGTGAACTGAGCGGCGGGCCACAGCCCCAGGGTCCGCAAATCGAATGACCGGCACCGACAACTGCCTCCACCACGGGCTCGGCGCGCAGCATGGCGACGATGGACGTCAACCATGCGACAGCCAGCAGATAGGTGACCGTCCTGTTGTAAGCTGAAGGTGACAGCATGGTGATTAGATTACACTGCACTGGCGGCTGTTGGCAGTTAACTGTCGTACAAGTCTGCTGCCCTCGGCGTTTTCAGGGAACAGCGCGTCACTCGCGTTGACGGAGGCACTGGATAGAAGGATTTGAGACAGCGAGGCCTGCTGGAATCGCCCCGGATGGTCCGGGACGGCGAAAACCCGGTTGGTATTCAAGACCTGCAGGCAACGATTCTGTACCTGCCGAGCCTCGATCCTCAACGATTCAGCTATCGCAATCACGGACTCGACAACCGGCTGATCGGCCCCACAAAAGAAGGGTAGGTCGTGGATAGCATTGTTTGTTGACACAGTCCAGTATATAAGAATGTGACTTCACATCATCAGGAGACCCATTTCATGTCCAGTGACGGCATCGAAGAAGAAGAGCGAATTGCCAACGAGCGGTTGAATGATCCGGATGCCGAATTCATTCACGGATCGATTCGGGAGCTTTCCGGACTGCACGACACAATCGTCGCTCTCGACCGCTCAGCGACAGTGGGTGACGCCGTGCAGACAATGATCCAGAATCGATTAGGGGTCATTCTGATCGTTGAGGACAACAAGCTTATCGGGCTGTTCAGCGAACGCGATGTGCTAACGCGTGTGGTGGCCCAGGAACGTGTGCCAGCGGTGACTCCGATTGTCGATGTCATGACGCCGGATCCGGAGTGTCTGCATTTTGATGATGAAATCGTGTTTGCTCTGAACAAAATGACCGTTGGTGGCTTTCGACACGTACCAATACTGGATGACGATGGAGCGCCGATCGCTGTGGTTTCGATGCGTGACGTTGTCGATCACATCGTGTCATATTATTCAAACGAAGTCTTCAATATTCCGGCAACACCTGATGCCCGCGTTTCCTCACGACGCGAAGGCGCGTAGCCTGATCACTCATAGTCATCGCCGGATTCTATCAGGATTCAGAGGACGCCGGGTTTCCTGTGCTCTGGCGGTGAGCCGGTGCTACTGCTTCGCTGGTTCCGTCACAATGACTGTGATCAAGTCGGACCATACCGGGGACCGTAAGGAATCCCTTCGCTGACCCAGCGTTTCAACAGGTTGTAAGAATCGCTGTGCTTTTGGATGCGAATGCCGCCACCGTGCGGCATTTCGCCGCAGAAGCTCCCGCTTTTTGTGACCAGTTTCGCTCAGAATCGCCTGGTCATGGCAAGGCTTTGATTCACGCGGTAAACTGCAGCCCTTGTCCCCAGGCCTGGGGCAAAGAGCGAATTCAACAGACACCGAACTCCCGCACAGACTGACCTCTTCGATAACGCGGGGCGGTGGCGTCCAGACCGCCGGTCGCGGCTCAGCAAAACAAGCATGTCCAATACTCACTCGATCGACGGCATCCGCCTTCAACTTTCCACTCCTGACTCAAGTCCGAGTAACTGGATTGGCCAGGCAGAAATCCTGAAGCAACTGCTGGCCTGCTGGCTGGTGGTTGACGAAAAGGACATGCCCCTGACTCCGCGGCTGATCGGTACTCCAGGCATTGGCAAGACGACGCTGGCAATCTCCGGGGCACGGCAACGAAAGCAGGATCTGTTCATCTATCAATGCACGGCAGACACCAGACCGGAAGACCTTCTGGTGACTCCCGTTCTGGCTGAGAGCGGGAAAATCGCGTACCACGCGTCGCCAATGGTGACGGCGATGATCACAGGTGGCATCTGCATCCTGGACGAAGGTAACCGGATGAACGAGAAGTCGTGGGCCAGCCTGGCGCCACTGCTGGACCATCGACGTTACGCCGAATCCATCGTTGCAGGCATTACGATTCACGCTCACCCGGACTTTCGATGTGCCGTCACAATGAATGAAGACGAATCTACCTTTGAGATCCCGGACTACATCCTCAGCCGACTGCAACCCACCCTGAGTCTCGGCCATCCGACACGGGATGACGAGATGGCGATTCTGAAGTACCACCTGCCGTTTGCTGACGACCAGATGCTGAGTCTGACCGTTGATTTTCTGCAGGAATCACACACTCTGAATCTTGATTTTTCCACCCGTGACGGACTCAACCTGCTGCGGTTTGCGTTAAAACGACTGGCTCAGGATACCAAACATCCTCTGTCTCGCGACGGCGCGTGGCGAGAGGCGCTCGAACGGTGCCTGGGGGAAGATGCGACTGACCTGCAGGCGCTGGCCGAACGACGCAGTCAGTCACTGGGCGGCAATGTTGTGCCAATGGGCCTGGGAGATTTTTTCTTTTCTCCGGACGACCCGCTGCACCCCGACCTGGGTGACGACGATGACGACGACGACGACTTCGATCCTGGCTTCGACCAGGGAGATGACGTGCCGTTTTGATCCGGTGAAACGAACCAGCCTCGACCGTAAGCGGTACAAACACAATCATCGCTTGACATGCTGCTTTCGCCGGCAAAGTCTGGCCGCCGTCAGAATGGATTCGATCATCCCGGACGGATCAGCTGGAGTTTTCGGATCCCACGCTCTGTCAAATGCTGTGCCGTGAGTGGGACTGGTACGGACGATTGGCAGCCCGAGCGTGATGTTGACAGCGGCGTCAAAGCCGATGAGCTTGATCGGAATGTGGCCCTGATCGTGGTACATGGCAACCACCCCGTCAAATTCGCCGGCGACTGCTCGACGAATCAGTGTGTCGACCGGCAGCGGACCAGACACGTTAATGTCGTGATTGTCAAAGCGTCGAACGGCAGGTTCGATGACGTCGCGCTCTTCATCACCGAACAGCCCCTCTTCGCCCGCATGAGGATTCAGGGCACAGACAGCGATGGCTTTGCGGTCGCAGCCAATGTCAGCCAGAAAACGGTGCATCAGGCGAACCTTTTCCGCAATGCTGTGTGTAGTCAGTAAGGACGGCACACTGGCGATCGACGTGTGCAGGGTGACATGCGCGATGCTCAAGCCATGAAGAGACTGCTCACACCCGCCCCCGACCAGTTCTCGTAAACCCGCGATTCCTGATTCTGACAGATGAAGCATCATGGCGAAGTCAGCGACACAACATCGTTCTGCCAGAATCTCGGTGTGTCCGGGATACTGATGCCCGGCGGCGTGCAGTGCCGCCTTGTTCAGCGGAGCCGTCGCAATACCGTCCACAGTACCTGCCTGGGCTAGATCAATCGCCTTATCCAGATATTGGAATGCGGCTTCACCAGCGGCACAACTGACCATGCGACGTTCGGAAAGCGCTGTTGCATCACCGGCCGGGTTGTAACAGACAATCGCCTGGCGATGTGCGAATTCGGCGCACTGCTGTGCCAGACCCGCACGGCTCAGGGGCGAGTCGGAGATTTTGTCGAAGTCAAGAGCGACAGTTCTTAATAACTCCCGAGAAGCCTGTTGCAACACATTGTGGTCACCGATGACGAATGGTCGGCAGACGTGATAAATTGCACGGTCCTGTAGTGCGCGGGCAACGACTTCCGGACCGATGCCTGCTACATCGCCGATTGTTATTGCTATTATGGGTCGATTCATTGTTCAATGTCACAGAATGAGATATACGGAGCAAATGCAGTCTGACAACCGCGTTTGGTCCGGGAGCGTGGTTGAGCAAGCCGTCACCAACGTGGATTGCACATGTCTGTCCAGCAGGAGGTTGTGACAGCGTTGATGGACTTGCGACGATGCATTCCTTTCAATTGCCGATCCGAAAATGCACTTGGTTGATTCAGTCAGTTTTCTTCCAAATGCGAGTGAGAGTTTAACAAAGACGCCGTCTAGTTAACTCGACAGTGGCGGGCTGCCGTCACGATTCCCCTTCTTGCTGTGATTCTTCACTTCCTATGCCGAGATTCGGTGCAACTTCAATTGTTAGCCAGTTTCCCGGACCGAGTTCTTCTGCGCCACTTATCTGTACATGCGATCACCGACCAGGCGCGAGGAGAACATCGCGGTGATTCGATTTATTTCCTATCCCACCTTCAGCTGTGCTGATGGTGCTCAGGATGGCAGCGTTTCACGCTGACTTGTGGCCGCGAAGAGCGATTTTCAATAGCAGTTTTGTTACACCCACGAGCCAGTATCGTTCACGACAATAAGTAAATTGCTCTAGAGCAGACCGTTTCCAGACCACAGTTACGACCCACATCAATCACGTTGCGGCGAAACTGGTCTGATTTCGATGCTCCCTTCCGGAAGAATAGCCTGCGGAGACGGTTCGTCACTACCGCGGGATTGCCCGACCCGGCACACGTTTCGCCTGCCGAATCGCAGGTATTACAAGAACACGACAACCCCTGTTTATTAACGAGAGAGAAATGTCAGACGACCGTACAACGTCAAACAGTACTGTGGATCAACTCGCAGACGACGCCCCACTGACTCGGCTTCGATCAACACAGTCACTCATGTCTGGAATTGGGTCCAGAAGATATCGGCTGAGAAGATCGCTGTCGCTATTCCGAACGTCCACCAACACGCCTTCGCCGACTTCCTCGAGAACCAACAAGAATGGTTACGGTGAACTGCAGTAAGAGTCGGCGCATGCCAACAATAGAGCGATGTTCACGTTCCCATACGAGAACATTGAGCACCTCTGGCGGAATTGCAACTAATGACCAGGTGCGAACTCTGTGTGACGGCCCCACATTTCCTGGGTGAACCATCAACGGAACACCTGGGCACAACAGTTTTTTTTTGGGCCCCCATCGGCCCGGCATGACGGGCAATTGCCTTCGGATGTGGCTGCGAGACACTGAGCGGTTCGGTGAAGAACGCTTCGGAATCGGGACGAATATCAGCCAATAAGTTGTGTTTGTGAAGTTATTCCGCCATTGCGAGCTGCGAAGACTGGCCAAACGAAGCGGAATTCGGCTGAAAAACGGTCTGGGAAAGGCTGGAATGTTGTCCCTGGGGTTCGTCCTGAGATCCAGGTTTCCCGCCCTCGAGTGGCTTGAAAATCTTGACCGCGGGCATCCGGCGGATAGAATTGCGCGACGCCAAGCATAAGGTCCACAAGAGCTTACGCGGTGTCGCCCTGACTGGTTGAGCACGTCGGAATTGACTTCGACGTGTTCCCGAATTCTGAAGATTACGGAACTGGCTTTAAGCCGCCGGAGATATTTTGTGTCCGTTGGATTTGGGGACGACTTCAAAGAACAGGTACGCGCAGCCACCAATATTTTTGACTTGGTATCTGAGACCGTCAATCTCACACCGAACGGTCGCGACTACAAGGGGCTGTGTCCGTTCCACGACGACAAGAATCCCTCGTTCAACGTCTACCCGGATCGACAGACTTACCGGTGTTGGGTGTGCGATAAGGGCGGGGATTGTTTCACATGGGTACAGGAAATTCAGGCCACGACATTTCCAGAAGCTCTCGAGATCCTCGCTGAGCGAGCGAATATAAAAATTCCAAAACGAGCTCAGTCTGAGTTCGCTAAGAAATCACAGGACAGCAAGGTCACTCAACACGAAATCGTCGAGTGGGCGATCAGCCTGATGCAGCAGGCTCTCCGGATGGGAGAAACCGGTGAACTGGCTCGTCAGTATGCGAACAAACGCAATCTGTCGGAGGAAACGACAAGAAAGTTTCGTCTGGGTTATCACCCGGAAGATTGGAGTTGGATATTAGACAAGGCGAAAGGACGATTTACTGAGAAGCAACTGCTGAGTGTGGGACTAGTCGGTGAAAGGGATAACGGACGTGGTTACTACGACAACCTTGTCGGCCGATTTGTGTTTCCGATCATTGACGAGAGAGGACGTCCTGTTGCCTTCGGTGGACGAGTGTTGCCTGGAAGCAACATCGAGAGTCCGGCCAAATACTGGAACAGTCCGGAGACTAATATTTTTCTGAAGCGAAGGACGCTGTATGCGTTTGAGCAGGCTCGGGACACAATCCGAACCAGCAAGAGTGCAATTATTGTAGAAGGGTACATGGACTGCATTGCCTGTCATCAGGCCGGCGTCACCAATGTTGTGGCGACTCTGGGGACAGCATTAACAGAAGATCATGTCAAGTTTTTGAAACGTTTTGCTGTCGAACGTGTCGTTTTGATTTACGACGGAGATCAGGCGGGAAGGGATGCCGCCGAACGAAGTATCGGGCGGTTTCTTGCTCAGGATCTCGATCTACGAGTACTGACACTGGAAGAAGGTCAGGATCCGGCAGATTACCTCGAAAATCACGGGAAACAGGAATTCGAAGTCCTGATTGGCACTGCACCGGAGGCTTGGGAATACAAGTTGCAAACTGTGACTGATCGATATGGCATCGATTCCGTCAGCGGGCGGCAGCAGGTGATGAATCAGTTAATCGACTTTCTGGCAGCGGCTCCCGGGCTGGAGGGAACTCTGCGTGAAGACTTGATCCTGCGAAAGGTGTGTCAGCGAGTTCAGGCGGACGAAATTACGGTAAGACGACAACTTCAGGAGTTGCGAGGCAAAAAAACAACACGGCGTTTCATTCGGCAGGACCAGCCCGCCGAGCCGGAACCGCTCAACCTGAAATTCAACGGGGCAGACCTTGCCGAACGTGAACTGTTGGAAATCATTCTGAGTCATCCGGAGTACACGGACTACATCCGACACCAAATCGGTGCGGATGATTTTAATAATACACAGCACCGGCAGTTGCTGGAGCTATGTTTTGATCTTGTGACGGAAGAGGGAATACTTCCCGACGCTCAAAGTGTGATTGCAGCAGCGGAATCGGACTCAGCGATCCTGAGTCTGGTGAATGCTCTGCTGGACACGGCGAGTGAGAAAGGAGTCGTGGAACTCATGCGTGAGCAGCCACTCACGAATGAGACTGGTGGAACGTCTGTTCCTCCGCATCTGGAGCGGGTCTTACACCCGCTCCTCCTTCGGCGTGCCAGAAACCAAAACAAGTTGTCGAAACAAAAACTGGCTCAGGCGGATTCGTCATCGAGCAGATTAAACACCGACACAATGGATGCACTCCGGCGTATTTTTCGTTTTCGACAAAGTCAGATGGGCGACGATCCACCATCTCTGAAATAAACGTTGAGGAGCACATCGAATATGCATCGATTGGATGAAACACTAGCGCAACTTGTATCTACGGGACTGAAGCAGGGCTACCTGTATTTCTCGCAGGTTCACGATTATCTGCCCAATGAGGCAGCTGACCCGCGCAAGCTGGATCACTTGATCATGGTTCTGGAAGAACTGGATCTGGAACTGCGGACGGACCCCATTGTTTACGCAGATGAATCGCCGGCAGACAAACGCAAACGCCGTCCGGAAATCCGCCTGGAAGAAGAACCAACACGCGGAACGGAAGATCCGATCCGCATGTATCTGACTCAGATGGGCGAGATCCCGCTGCTGACTCGCGAAGAAGAGATCTTTCTTGCCAAGCAAATCGAAGTCACTCGTCGACGGTTTCGTCGAGCTCTATTGAGCTGCGATTTTGCAATGAATTTTGCGTTCGAGACTCTGTCGCAGGTGAACCGAGGTGAGCTTCCGTTCGACCGGACGATCAAAGTGTCCATGACGGAGAGTCTTGAGAAGGAGCAGATTCTCGGCCGTATGCCACACAATCTGTCCACGGTCGCGTCGATCCGCGAACGGGATCTGACTGACTTCGCAATGGCCCGATCACTTGGGCTGGACAGCGAACAGGGACTGGAAATCCGTCGCCGAATTGACGAGCGTCGCCGTCGCAGCTTGACACTGCTGGAAGAAATGAGTCTGCGAACTCAGCGACTTCAGCCCTGTATGAAGCGACTGGAGCAGATCTCCGCTCGCATGCTTGACCTGCAGGATCAGATTAACAATTTGAAAGACCTGACGTCTGCAGAAGACGAACGAGTCAGCATGCAGAAAGAACTGCACGACCTGATCGACCTGACGTTGGAAACTCCGAATTCGCTGGGTGCCAAGATGGAAAATCTGGCACTACGATACGAAGAGTACGAGCAGGCAATGCGTGATCTTTCCGGCGGCAACCTGCGATTGGTCGTATCAATTGCCAAGAAATATCGCAACCGCGGCCTGACGTTCCTGGACCTGATCCAGGAAGGCAACACCGGCCTGATGCGTGCTGTTGACAAGTATGAGTATCGACGTGGCTACAAGTTTTCAACCTACGCCACATGGTGGATTCGCCAGGCAATCACTCGAGCGATTGCCGATCAGGCGCGAACGATTCGTATTCCGGTCCACATGATCGAAACCATGTCACGTCTGCGAGCTGCCGCTCGTGACCTGCTGCAGGAAATGGGCCGGGAGCCATCGGTCGAAGAAATGGCGGAAGTCGCGGATGTGCCGATCGAGGAAGCTCGCCGAGTGATGAGAATCAGTCGCCAGCCGATCAGCCTGGACAAGCCTCTGGGAGAGGGCGAAGACAACAGCTTCGGTGAATTCGTCGAAGACAAGAGCAACGACAGCCCTGTCAGCAATGCCGCGTCTGAAATGCTGAAGGACAAAATCGATTCCGTGTTGAAGACGTTGACATATCGTGAACGCGAGATCATCAAACTACGCTATGGCCTGGGCGATGGTTATACCTACACGCTGGAAGAAGTCGGCCGAATATTCAAGGTAACTCGGGAACGAGTTCGCCAGATTGAAGCCAAGGCCGTTCGCAAACTGCAGCACCCGGTTCGCAGCCGCCAGCTTCAGGGATTCCTTGAAGGCATTACGGCAATCGCAGCTGGACATTAACCGCAGCGGCAGGCAACAAATTTCAAGAGCCCGGCATTTCTGAAATGCCGGGCTTTCTTTGTTTTGTATTATTCCGCCTCGCCGCCCGCTGCACTCATCTGCTCGTCAAGGATTGCCAGCGCAGTAGGATCATCACCGAAGTGCTGCTGCAGAGCAAACGACGGATCGTCATGAATCCGTTGCAGCAATTTCACACCCAGCTGCAGATTTCCCGCACCGGAAGACACCATACTCCCGAGCGATTTCAACAGCGCATCGATCAAATGCCGGGGGTGTGAGTCGTACTTCAGCAACGTCCCGACACACACAGCAGCGGTTGTCGGATCACATCGGCGCAATACGTCGGTAACGATCTCCAGCAAATCAACGTCGTTATCAAATCCGGGTCGAAGGGCAGAAATGGCGGCACGGCGAAGAACAACCGGACCGTCTTCGGCAATGATCACCAGCTCGTCGTGAATTGCACGTGGTACAGACTGGCACTGTCCCAGAATCAGTGCAGCAACCCGCTGGATTTCAACCTCTCGATGATGGAGCAGTTCCGCGACAGCATCTATCAGACCGGGATCGACTTCATCCGCAGCGTGCAAATCCATCATGGCCCCAAGTTGCATGCTGCCATTTGGATGCCGCAATTGTTCTAACCGAGAGCTCACGGAATTGTCCGGTAAGCGATCCAGAAAGTCCTGTTCAAAGCTGCAGTCGCCTGTCTTTCGCAGGAACCGATGCCCTTTTTCCAGACCTTCCCTGGCATCAAGCCGCAGCACTGAGCCGACATCAAGAAAGCCCGCGTCCAGCGACCAGTCGGCCAACGCCATGCTGTAACCGAATTCGAGTGGACTGAGCATTCCCATGCGGGAACGCTCCCATGGCATCTGTGTTGCACCACAGCATTGATCGGCAGCCTCGCGCAACGCACCATTTGCCATGATCGGGCCAAATCCATAGAACAACGGCAGAATCTCAAACGTGCCCTCAGGAACGCTTTCAGCAGGAGATTCCGTCATGATGAAATACTCGGCTGCGGCCACGGTCATCACGGCAGCCAGCCGATAAGGCAGGTCATCAACATCCGGATGCAGGCCGATAGCTGTCACCTGACCTGCATCGTCCAGTACGAAGCGATAGGGCAATGCCCGTCCGTTCACGGTCAGGTCGCCAGGGTCGTGCCAGTCGACGTCGATCGAACGGCCAGGCAACGCCAAACGGCTACCAATAAACGCAAACAACCGAGTGGGCAGGATGTCGCGATCACAGTCTGTCACTATCGCATCAATGTCATGTGGCGTAGTGACGGTCGCTGACGGAATGCGGTGTCGCCCCAACATTCGCGCTACGGTAGAGAATCGACGTTCACACTCTACCTTGCTGGCCAGTGGAAGAGGTGGGTGCGGTTGAAAGGGCCAGATCACAGACGTATCCTTCAAAACCGCAATGGAGAACAGCACTTCGCGATTCAACGACACGAATATCTGACGCCTCGGCCCCGCCAATCCGACGTCGGCCGAACAATGACTGTCAGGCTATCCTTGGAAAAACTGTCACCGCGACGCTGTGACAGGGTATCAGAATCTGCGAGTTGGCGCAGCCGGCTGAACTCGCAGCAACCGGGCCGTTGGGCGTTGCTGGTCGATCAACACGGGCTGTGTTGTCTGAGCAATGGTAACGTTGCCGGCTGTGTCTCTTACGAGCAAACGAAAGTGCAAAGTGGTCGGCATTCCTGGTTGAATCGGCATTTCGAATGAGCGTTCGTCCATCTGCCAGTCAAATAGCGGCGTCCACGGGCCAGCGGCACTCACGGCAGACTCAAGACGTACGGGCTCAGCTGACATATTCTGGTCAGCAATCTGCCAGGTCAGATGAATTCGTCCCTGACCATCAGCCAGCACCTTTGGTTGTGCCAGTTCGGCATGTGGTGGCGTCTGGTCCACAAGAATCACAATGCCGGGACGTTCGCCGGGTTGCGGCGGGGGCTCACTGAACCCAAGACCATTGCGAACACGAATCGCGAAGCCGAAGGTGCCTTCGCCACGAGTATCCACCTGAAACGGACTCTGCAGATCGACATCGTTGTCGTACCGGAACCATTCGCCACCATTGTTCTCAGTGACAAAAAGATCCACCTCACTCACGCCGGACGGCCCGACGTCTTCGACCTGGTATGCGATGTCAAACACTCGATTGTTTACGATCTGTGTGCTTCCGGGTGTCGGCCCGACAGCCTGAGCGTTGGGTGCAGGGTGATCGGGAATCCCCGCACTGTAGGAAGCATGATTGAAAGCCGCCGGGCTGCCATATGGTTGTGTAGCGGTGCCGCCGGTCACATTGTACTGCTGTGAACGGAAGGGCGTCGCTCCCACAACCTGCAATCCGGTCGGTTGTCCAGCGTCGTTGAGCCCCGGTGAACTTCCAGACACAGCAATGGGGTTGTTGTCTACCGCAGCAGGCGTATCCGCGCTGAGAACGATTTGGCCGGTGCCGGTGCCCTTGTTGCCGGCCAGGTCCGTCATGAAACCCCGCACAGACACCGACGTTCCCGGTAAAGACTGAACGGTTGTCTGACCTGACGACGTGGTTGCTCCCTGCAACGGTCGCCAACGACCGTTAATGCCTTCAGCGTACTCCAGACGTACGGACCCGGGATCGACATCATCACTGTTGGTTTTCCATGAAATGTTGACCTGACCATTCGCCGTCTCCGCCAGCTGGAACTGAAACCGGGGAGCTGTGATATCGACAGAAACCTGTAGTTCCGGTTGCAGCGGGGATGCATCACCGACAAGATTTCCAGCGTTGTCCGTCACGCGCACCGCAAAGGAATACAGGCCGTCGCCAGCCACTTCAAATTGAAAGCCACCGGCAGAAGCGTCAACTTTCTGCACCTGTTCCAGCGGACCACCATTGGTGGACGCAAACAGCACGGCGTATCCGGAGACGGGGCCGACGCCTACCGATTCCACAGCAAACGGAATCCGAAAGCTGGTTGTATTGGTGAGTAGCGGTGTGTCGGCAGCGGCAATGCCCGACAGTGCCAGTACCACAGCGGCTCGAGCCGAAAAACAAATCAGATTCTTGAACTTCATCACAGCGTTCCTCTGTTGAGCGACACCGCATCAGGACGGCATGGCGGCAACAATTCTCAGGCCACCAATCGGAACAGCACAGCCCGTTCCTGGTGATCGCTTCGCACACGTTTCATAAACGGAGAGCTGTCATTCACCGGATATCCGGTGAGAACACGTATGGCCTCACGCAATCGATATCGGGAACAGCGGTTATGGCACTTGATCCGAATGATCGCATGGTAACGGTGAGAGTGTTTACACCGGGAAGATGCAACCCAGACCTCCTGTCTTAAACGTCGACCGGAGAATTCTGCCGGTGTGCGGATTCCAGGGCTGACGGCACGAACGCCAACCGAACAGAAAGAACGTCAGCCGCTTGCCGACAGCAGCAAGGATGGTGTGATTCCTGCGAATCTCTCAGGGCGACCGAGCAGCGGGAGAGTCGGTCGCAAAGGCTGGTACGAGGAAGAATTCGCTCCGGACGCCTTACTTGCTGAACAGGCCAAACAGGCCACCCTTCTTCTTTTCGGTGACGACATCACTCGCCTGTTCTTCTTCGCTCATACACAGGCGTTTCGTCAGATCGTTGATGCTGCGTGTTAGTCTGGCTTTCGGAGCGAACTGTGTCAGCGGGATACCGTTATTGCGCGAACCCACCATCGTTGCGTAATCGTTCGGCAGTTGCCAGAAAACTTCCCGACCGATCGTCTCCAGTGCCTTGTTCAGGCTGATATCGGTATCTTCCAGACCCATCCGGTTGACGATGATCTCTACCTTCTTATCCAACCCGTTTGCCTGATCAAGAAACTGTATGACCCGGACCACGTTTCTGAGACAGGTCAGATCCAGTTGTGTCACAACCAGTATTCTGTCGGACACCTCCATGGCGGACAGGTCCAACTGACCGAAGGACTTGCTGGCATCGATGATCAGGTGTGAGAACGTTGCTTTCAGAAGCGCCAGAATTCGTCTCAGGTCGTCCGGACGGACCAAATCCTGGCCTTCCACTTCGACAGGTCGCGGCAGCAGAAAAACGCCGCAGTCGTGTCGCGTCAAAGAACGCTTCAGCAGCCCGTAGTCAAGTCGGCTGATGTTTTCAGAGACATCGCGAATGGTGTAATCCGGGATAATATCCAGCCAGACATCAGCGTCACCGAGTGTCAGATCCAGGTCGATAATTACAGGTGAATTCGCGGGATCCTGCGCTAGTGCAGCCGCAACGTTGACGCACATCGATGTGCCGCCAACACCGCCGCCAACGCCGACAATAGTGACGATTTGGCCAGCGTCACCTGCGCCTTCTCCATCGGTGCCGCCCAGTGCTGCGCGAATGCGGTCGAGAGCTGCAACAAAGTCATCCAGCTGCAGCGGCATATTAAGAAACTCACGCGCCCCTTGTCGCATCACCTGAAGAATCAGACTGCCTTCCTGCGAGCTACTGGTCACAAGGACGGCGCACTGCGGTACCGTGCGAGTAATTTCACCGATCAGTTCGACGGCCTGCTGCGGGTTGCCGTCGACATTGATGAGTGCCATGTCCGGCTGAGTCTGCTGGATCACGTCCATGAAGAATTCATAGCGTGAGCATTCCGCCTCAAGCCATACGGTGTCAATCCCCAGCAACAGCGTCTTAAGCAGATTGCGTGTCGCCTCTTCGGGATCCATCGTCGCGATTCGTAGCACACTCTTCATTGGGTGTCTCGTGTTGTGTTCACCACTTTATTGGTTTCCGCTGCAGATTCCTTCATAGCTGCTGACCTCAACGCATCAGAGGCGATATCAGTCCCGTTGCCCGGGAACTCGGTCGTGTCCTGAGACTTGATGAAATTTTTGAGGACGTCGGCTGGATGATGGATGGCAGGGACTCTGCGTCAGTTTGATCCTGATCCGCCGCTTCTGGTATTGGCAATCCAGGGTCTGGTGTTGGTGCCTGAATCTGCGATTCGCTGTCCGGTGAAATGAGCATCGGTTCCAGTGGGGTGATCGTCGGTGCCGAATTCCCCTTCGCACCGTCAGTCGGACGATCGGATTCCGTACTGCAGCCGGCACGCTGATTGCCGAAAGATCCGTTCCGGCAACCGTTGGGATGCTGGCCGCAGTAACCGTTCTGATTACATTCCCTGCAGTTGAACGTTGCATCGCATTCGGAGCCTGTCCGGGGAATTTCCAGCATGTTATGCCAGAACAATTCGTGGTCCGTTGGTGTGTCCGTGAATTTTCCCGGCCCGCCAACCGGCACCTGTTCGGGCGACATGGGAGCGACGTATTCCGGTGTCACAAGAATGATCAATTCGGTTTCGGACTCTGTATACTCTTTGTGACTGAAAGCCGCTCCGATCCATGGCAATTCGCCGAAGAACGGCAGCTTGGCCGTGCTTCCCGTTTCGCGAGTTGAAATCAGACCGCCGATGACGAGAGTTTCACCGAAATTCATTTCCACCTGAGTGCTGACTTTTCGCACGGTGAACGACGGTACTGTAATACCGTCGACAGTCACCGAATTGGCAAAGTCACGTTCAACAACGGATGGTTCCACCTGAAGTCGCAGGCGTCCATTTCCCAGGATATGTGGCACCGCAGTCATGATAATGCCGAATGGCTTGAATTCGATAGCGGTTGTCCCCAGTCCGGCGGGAACTATGACAGGTGCTTCGCCGCCGTTCATTAATTCCGCGGGTTGCCCATTGTGCGTCACAACCATCGGCGTCGCGTGAATCTTCAACAGCCCTTCGGTCCGTAATGCGTCCACGAATCCCTGAAAAATCGAATTGGGATTCATGAAGCCGAAAGAGACAGAGGCATTGGAAAAGCCCGTGAACGTGGCGGTGGCACCGGTCCCTGTGACGGTCAGGCCGCTGACAGGAGTAATTGGGCCAGGAGTGCTCAACAGATAACTACTGCTCTTGAGCAGACCAAAGTTCATCCCCATCCGGCGTAACTTCGAACGGTTAACTTCCATGATCGTAGCCTTCAGCATGACCTGCTGCACGCCGCCGATTCTCATGTGATCCAGCACATTCGGATAGAATTGCTCGGCGATCGCCACGATTTCGTTGATATTTTCGGGCCGGGTCACCCAGCCGCTCAGCAGGACAGCACCTTTGATTTCCTCGACGCGAATGGCGTCGTTCGGATAGAGGCGCTTCAGGTAGGATTCGAGGTGTCGGATGTCGCCGCGAACAAGGATTTCGACCTGAGAGTATTGATCGAATTCGTCAATGATCGTGACGGTCGTCACTCCTGTGGCAAGCGCGTAGACGGTGACCTGATCGGGATGCCCCTGGACTGCGTCAACTTTGATGACGTCTGCGTCAAAGTCCAGTACGCTCTTGATCCGGGCAGTGTGCTGCAGGATCGTCGTGAACTTCTCGAAGATCGAGACCTCGTTCACACCCGGTTTCAGGTGGTACACGGGAGATGTCCCGGCCGACTGGCCGTATGCCTCACTTGACATAGCGCCCACAAGAAGGGCGGCGGCACATACTGTTGTCAGCAATCGTCTGTCAGCCTGCATCCATGCACTCCAACAAAGGTGAAGAGCGGTCCCAGGCAGATTGCCCAGGACCGCGTCCCCAACTCATAACGCGCTCCGCGCAATTCCGTGTTCCGACAGACTGCGCGACGTTGTTGCAGCCTGAAGAAACTATTGATATTAATTGAACAGATCCAATAACCCGGAGGTCAGCTCTTCCAGTGCACCCTCATCCAGTGCACCCTCATCCAGTGCACCCTCATCCAGTGCACCTTCGTCCAGTCGACCTTTGCCCAGTCCTTCCAGTCCGTCGACTGGTGCCGACGGCAGTCCACCTTGTGGCGAACTACTTTTTGATGCGCCATTCACTGGCAATTGTTGCAATGACGTTTCAATTGAAACGTCACTGTTCAGGTTTACCTTTTCAACTCGCACTATTCCGGACTCATAGATGGCCATCGTCCAGAACTCTTCCGCGTCATCCTGAACCAGTGGTTCTGACCGTACCGGACCAAACTCGTTTTCAAGTTGTGCAACGATGTTTGCTGGTTCTTCCGGTGGCAAAGCGAAACCGCCCAGCCCTTCAGCAACATCGAGGGTCGAGGTGGAGTTCACAACACCAGGGTCTCCCACCTCGAGATCGTCTTCTGTCATGCCATTCATCGAAATCTGTTCCTGGTCGGCACTTGACCGAAGAACGGTTGAGATTTCCCCTTTTGTGTCAGCAAGCTCAAGAACCATCATTTGCTGTGGCGTCACCAGCAGTGAGATATTTCTGGCCTGCTGTGTATTTCCGGTTCCCGAATTCACTCCGTAAACTTCCGCACCAACGGCAAACACTTCGATGTACTGCAGCAGCGGCCGGACTCTCCGTATCTGTTGGCCAGTGCCTGGATCCCTGTGACTATCACTCAGCAATAGGTCGATTCGATTCCCTGGTCGCAGCATTCCGCTGTGAGTCTTGTTGGCATCCACAGGAATAGTTTTGACACGCATTCCACTTGGAATCACTGCACTGGCCCCGGTTTGTCCCGGTTCCGTCAGCTGATCGACAAAGATATAATCTCCGGCAACTCTAGCCACTTTAAGGGACCGTTCTTCGATCTGTGCCAAATCTGTCACGACTCCTTCTGGACAGGTGTGTATGTTGACGGTGGAAAACACAGTATTCAGCTCACCCAAAAGGTCACCTGGAGTGATTGAACTGGCTGCCACCAACACCTGAATTGTCTGAGCCTCTTCGTTGCCCCCACTATTCTTACTCAGATGCTGCTTGACGCCCAGCATCGCCACAAGGCCACAGGCACCGGCTACAAGCAAAAGTATCAATGTCTGGTTTTTCATTGTCCGGAGACTCCCGACTCGTCTGGTCGCATGAGCGTCCTGCAGCATTTGCAGCAGTTTAAAGACTGCCACAACTCCACAAAAAACGCACAAACGTCAAGATCGAGCCATGCCCCATCAGCATCATCATCGGCACAGTCGGAAACTCTGCTTCAATAATGCTGGCAGGAATACCATTCAGAAAGATCTCCGCTACCCCCCGCAGCGAAGCTATGTCTCAAAAAACCTTCCGCTGGTGACGTAATCAGCAGCGGAAGTTCACTCAGGTATCGATTCCCTACATGAGGCCGGCATACATGAAGTAGCCGATTGTGCCGATGCAGATTGGAATGCCGTAGGGCAGCAGAAACATCGATGGTTTCCGGTCGGCGGCGATTCTGGACAGTTCGTAAGGATTTTTTATGACTGTCCATTCGCTCAAAATGGTCAGAAACTGCTCGTAGTGCTTCTTCCATGCCCCTCGAGACGCAACCATCAGAACTGCCATCACAGCACCAACAACGACCGACACGCAGAAGGCGTAAAATGTTGTTTGCCATCCCAGCCATGCCCCAATGCCAGCCATCAGCTTAACATCTCCTGCTCCCATGCCGCCCACGGCATACAGCGGAAGCAGACACAGCAACCCGCAGCACATGCCGGTCAATCCGACAAGCAGCCCGTCAAAGCCGCCAACGCAGGTCGAAAACACAAGTCCCGACAGCACCATTGGAAAAGTGATCCAATTCGGTACCCTCAGTTCCTTGCCATCAATCCATGCTGCCAGAATCAAAATGGCCGACACCAGCTTGACATGCCAGTTTGCTACAAAAATTTCGTTCCAGTCCATTTTTCTGTTTCCTGTTGCGTTTCGAGTTATGAGTTATTTGGGACTCGATCAGCTCCGCGTCGGGGATTGCGGCGGTAAATCCTGGCAGCGTCCACGAAGTACGGCCAATGGATTTCAGCGTCGAGTCAGGCACGCCCGGCAGGCATAAAAAACTGAAGGGTGAACAGGATGAAGGCCATCGCTGCGAAGCCGGTGCCCTGCATCAGATCTGAAATCGAAAGTTCGATCCAGTATGGCAACATGCTTTTCCCCTTGTAAATGTCTTGTGATCCGTGTCAGACCTCTACAGTAAAGACATCGTCCACTGACACATCTTCCGTGCCAGTGGACGCGTCCTACTGTGACAATGGCTCATCACAAAGATGAGCGTCACGCTTATGTCAGGTAAGTACCAACTTCCGTGAACTTGCTGTTTGCAGCACCACCGATGGTGGAGATAGCAGCCAGGCAGACAACGATGATCAGAGCCAGCATGACTGCGTACTCAACTGCAGTCGGGCCATCTTCAGATACAATGAACTTCTTCACACTGTTAGCGAACTTCAACATCTCAATTACCCCCAGAGGAAATCAACGGTGAATGACAGCAGGACCCCTCCATGCTGCCAGAGTTTCGACCAGGCAATCAAGTTTTGCGCGACCGGTGAATTGAGTCGATAGGCACGCAAGGCCAGGAGTCGACTCGTTCAAACCTAGGTTGCCGTTTTTGTCGGTCAAGGAACTTGGGTAGAATTGTGCAACGTCGCATTACGGGTTGTGACGGTCATGCGTCATGGATGGGCACCAACACAGTCATATCCCGGTCCTCTTCGACCCAGGCCGGAAATCCCAAAACCAACGAGCGGCAGGACAGCACAAGGCATCCTGCGTTGATGTTGCCGAATCCGCTGAAGAGGTCAATCGCGATGGAATAAGAAGCGATTTCACTGCCGCGGTCGTCTTTTCGATGGTCGGGGCAATTCAGAGTCGTTATCCTGGGCGTACACTTCAGATGCCCTCACGTGTGTGCTGCCGTCGCGTGAGTTACTGAAGACTACAGGAACTGCTCGATGTTAGTCAGATTTCATTCCAAGGCGTTTACGCACGAAAAACCCGGCGCACTCACTTCAGCCGGGCAAACCGGTCAATTCCCGTCATTCTTCAAGACGCCCGGCGTCATCGCAATTCGTGGGAATTCCGGACGGGACGGGGCCAGCAGTACTGGAGCAGAACGCGGGGCCTACGGTGGGGCCGATGCTCGACCCGATCCATATCGACCACCTGTTCATGATGGTGGAAATGTCACTGCGAAGGCGTTACTGATCGGCGGATGTGTGTTGGCGGTTGGTGTGCTGGCTCTGGCGGCGGTCAGATATTCTCAGGTTTCTTCAGCAGACGCAGGAACGTCCGGCCCAGCAACCGTGCAGGGACCGGTCAGTGACAATCCTGACAGCAGCGTTACAGTTGAAGACGAACCGGATGAGAGTATCGAGATCCCGGAAAATGCGGACGCCCTCCTGGCGTCAACGCGCGAGCAGAAGAACGGGGGAAGAGTGGCAGGTGTTGCCTCCACAGACGTCGTATCACCCGGAACGGAAAAAGGCGACGTGGCGGCGGTCAATTCCGAAGAAACCGCGGATGTGACTGTCCCCGACATTCTCCGATTTGACGGTCCGATCGCAGTGCCTAAGTATAACCATCCCGACCCATATGCCGAAGTACAGACCGTTGACCTGATTGACGATGTTCGAGGTCGTCGCGTGATGGCATCGCTGAGCGAGGTCTGCGTACACATCGTTCCGTTTGCAAAGGACGTTCGCGGCGATGTGTCAGCAGCGGTTTCATCGGGCGTTCGGGGAGCGTTGGAACGATGTCAGCTGCGACATCGAGGTGGCATCAGTGAGCCGATCATGCTGGTGCACCTGAATGTGGTCCGGAACGGTGACGTCCAATCACTGTCCATGACGGCAACTTTGCTTGTCAATAAGGATGCGCGGATGCTAAAGGTGTGGCAAAAGAAGGCGGACATCGGGGCCGTCACAGATCAAGCACTGCGGAATGGAATCCTGCCGCCGAACCTGATTCGGGGCGTCAACGGTTTCTTCACCGAGCTGCGAAGTCAATTTGTCGACGTCCGCCGACAGTTTGCGGCAGAGTAACAGGCGATCCACACGCCGTCGTCTGCAGTTGAGCGTGACAGAGTTTCGCGTACGCGAAGTTGAACAACTCGTTTCAGTCTTCAGACTGTCACTGTCCATCACGTAGTGTGCAGCGACAGCATTTCACGCTGACTTGTGGCCGCGAAAAACGCTTTTCGCCAGCAGGCTGGTTGCTCCCGCGAGCCGGTATTGTCCGCGAAAACAAGTAAACTGCCCTGCACAACAAACAGGCTCATTCCTGGCCTGACGTCGCGAGCTTCGTGAATTCAGCCGCTGACTGTTCCCACCGAACAGAAAGGGCTTTCACGTGTCCCGGATGCTCAGCCGCAAGGTCATGCTGCTCGGCGCGGTCTGCTTTGATGTTGTAAAGTTCCCACGGTTCGCCTTTCGCCGCAACCAGTTTCCAATCACCAACACGCACGGCTTTATGGCCGTCATGAAACCACCACAAATGGTCGTGGTCCAGACTGGTATCGGCGTTGAATACGGGCAACAGGTTTTTCCCCGGTGCTGCAGGAACCGCAGTGCCTTCCCATTCCGTCAGGGGCCTGGCGCCACACACTTCACGAATGGTTGGCACAATGTCGATCACATGCCCGGCAGTGCGACGGAACTCCCCTTTGGCAGCAATGCCATCTGGCCAATGAACAATAAGCGGCGTTGAGATGCCGCCCTCGTGAACCCAGGTCTTGTGTCTACGAAACGGAGTATTGCAGGTTGTTGACCAGCCGGGGCCAAGACAAAGGTACGAAGCCTCTGAGCCGGGACTCGCTGTGGGGTCGTGCCCGTCCGACCGAACCATGATCTCCGCACTGGCACCGTTGTCTGACAGGAAGAAAATGAGCGTGTTGTCGAAGGCTTCCATGGCTCGCAGTTGGTCCAGCACACGTCCAATTTCCTGGTCAACGCGATCAATCATCGCGGCGTGAATGGCCATCTTGGCGGCCTGAAATGTAATCTGTTCGTCTGTAAGTGTGTTCCATGGAACCGGACGATTGACTTCGCCAGGCCCCAGAATCTTCAGGTGGTCCGGAAAGTCATAGGGAGGACCAAGCGTCCGCTCAACAGCAGAAAGATTGGCATTCAGTAGTCCCAGTTGCCTCTGCTTCTGCCATCGTGCTTTGCGGACAGCTTCCCAGTCCTGCTTGTACGTGTTGGCGTACTTCGCGATATCTTCAGGCAGGGCGTGCAACGGAAAGTGCGGAGCCGTAAAGGCCAGATAATGAAAAAACGGGGCATCCGAGTGGTTCTGCTGATGGTCCTGCAGGCAACGAATGGCGTGATCAGCAATCTTCACGGTGGCATAGTATCCGGAGTTCTTTTCCACGGCGGGCAGCGGCTGATCGTCGTTCGAGTGTTTGGTGGGATTGAAGAATCGTCCCTGATCCAGCAGCAGATAAGAGCGATCAAATCCGCCCTCCAGCGGCAGTCCATCAATGTGCCATTTTCCTGAGTGATAGGATCGATAGCCGACAGGTCGCAACATGTCCGGTAACAATCTGGCCCAGGCGGGACGCCTGTTCCTGTTGCCTCCTCCGCCACCACCTCCAGGCAGGGCATCACGCCGAACCTGTTGTGCGTAGAAACCGGTCATCAGAACGGCTCGAGTCGGCCAGCACCGGGCCGTATTGTAGAACTGGGTGAACCGCAGCCCATTCTCTGCCAGTGAATCCAGATGAGGTGTCTGAATCTCGCTGCCGTAGCAACCAGGATCGGAATACCCCAGGTCATCGGCCATGATCAGTAGCACGTTGGGTTGCGAAGTCTGCTCAGCGACCAGCGGCGAGAATCCGACAACGACAACACCAAAAAAAGCGACCACCGCAACTGCTGCGGCCATCACCGGCTGCAACGAATGACGCGAACAGCCAGTAGAACGACTCACAGACCGCCGGTATCTGGGATTAAACATGTTGATGACCTGAACTACAGCATGCCACGTCCGGCGCTACCGAGAACGGGAAGCTGATTAACCGGAATTCTCCGTCTTGAGTGCGCGACTCTACAGTCTAAAGACATCATTTGCGACACTGTCTGCAACGACTTATTGATACCGGACACCTATACTGCAGTCACCGTCGCACCCGCAGACCACGGCGGCAAACAAAGGCATGAATTCGCATTCGAGGAATAGGACAATTATGGCGTTTGATGTCCATCGGCACTGGCAAAAAGTTTCCGAGCTGCTGCAGAACAACACGCCGTTTGCGGTCGTAACGATGGTCGACGTCCGCGGAAGCGCCCCTCAGATTCCAGGTGCAAAGGCGGTCGTAACGAGCGACGGTGTTGTTGATGGTACTGTCGGTGGCGGCAAGGTCGAGGCTCGTGCCGTTGCGCAGGCAATTGACATGCTAAAGACAGCAGACGGTTGCAGTTGTCAGCTTGTGACCTGGAACCTGCAGACAGACATCGGTATGACCTGTGGGGGCGAAGCCAAATTCTTCTTTGAATTGTTTCTCTGCAACGACTGGAAGGTCTCGCTCTTCGGTGCCGGCCACATTGCCCAGGCTCTCGTGCCCATCCTGCTGCAGATGAATTGTCGCGTCACGTGGCTGGATCAGCGCCCGGAGTGGCTATCGAGGGTGCAGGAGCACCCCAAGCTGACGAAGATCTGCACTCAAAATCTGCAGGACGAAGTAAAACAGCTGGATCCTGGCAGCTTTTTTGTACTGATGACCCAAGGACACGCAACGGATTTGCCCGTTCTGGCGGAGGTGCTGCAGACGATGCGACCACCGTACGTCGGTGTCCTGGGAAGTCTGCAGAAAGCAAAAATCCTGCGACGCGATCTTAAGGGCAAAGGCTTTTCTGATGAGAAAATCGCGTCATTTTTCTGTCCCATGGGCCTGCCCATAGGCAACAACACTCCGCCCGAGATCGCAATCAGTGTGCTGTCGCAGCTTATCCAGGAACGCGATCGACTGGGAATCATTGAACAGCGAACGAAGTCGTTCTAAGTCGCCTGCTATCCCGCGTTGAAAACACTATGGGCGATAGTGTGCCACAAACGATGACGTGCCCAACATTTCATATTGTGCCCCGCGCGATGCGTCCCGTAGTTAATCTCACACGGCCAGATCTCAGCGATTATGCGCGAGCCCTAAAACAGTCTCGACCGTCTACACAGGTCTTGCGGTCAACCAGATCTTCGTCAGGCCCCAGTACGTGCTGCGTGCTGTTGCACCAGCAATTGAATCGAGTACTGCCTTCCTCATCCGACGACTGCGGATCGGGATTACCAGTCACATAAATCGCCTTACTGCGGAGATTCATGCAGGGAGGCTGCGGCTGAGTTTCCGTGTCGTTGAACGAGCGTTTGTAACTCATCGGTTTCTCCGGGGTTTAGTATTTGGTACTGGGTGGCCGGGGCTGGACAGAGCGAAGCGAAGGAAGCCCCGGGGTTTCGCTCCTTCGTCGCTCCAACCCCGGACACCCAGATTCAAACTGAGACAAACCACTAAACAATATGTGTTTCGAGTGACGGCGACGCTGACGGTTCATCGATCACAGGACTATCCAGTCCGCCGGTATCGCAGCCCGCGGATTTCAACACAGCCCGCTTGACGGCAACCTGCGCCAGCTGGATCTTGTATTCGTTCTGAGAAAGAGGCATCGCACCCGACACGGCCTCGATCCCGACCATAGCGGCCGATTCTTCAGTGACTGTTTTTCCGCACAGTGCCTGAGCTGCACCAGTCGCGATCCAGGGCGTCGGCGCGACCTGCCCCAAAACGATTCTGGCATTCTGCACCTTGCCCATGCTCACATCCATACTGACGGCAGCAGCGGCCAGTGGCTGATCCGGACCTTCTCCCTGACGGACCTCGTAGGCCGCACTAAGTCGGTTGCCGTGAGCCGGGATGATCACATGTGTCACAAGCTGGCCGGGCTGCAATACGTTTTCAAGTTCGCTGTCAGCCGCTGGTGTCCGGTATAGATTGGCCAGATCCAGAATCTGCTCGTCGTCCTTGCCGGGGCCGATAATTCGAACTTGAGCCCCTAACGTAATCAGAGAAGGAGCCAGCCGGGACGCATTAACAAATCTGGCCGGTCCACGGTTGCCGAGGATGGCGTGATATCGGTTGTCGCCTTCGTTAATCATGCGACCATTGTCAGCCAGTAACCCGTGACCCTCGCGAAAGTACCAGCAGTTCGGTCGCCGCAACAACTCGCCTGCGAGCGTTCCCTGCGACTGCAACTGAATACTGCTGATTCCCTGAATCACCTGCTTGACTGAGGGGAATTCGTCGGTGTTCCTGTCATCGAAAAATTCATCCAGACAGACAGCTGCGCCAATCCAGACGCTCCCGCTGTCGTCACGTTCGATCTGCTGAAGCGACTTGATCTCGCAGATGTTGACGACTCGGTCAGCCGTCACGACCATCCGCTTCATCAGCCCGACAAGATCCGTACCACCGGCCAGAATCGCCGTTTCTTTCTTCGGCTCCGTCAGCAGAGCAACGGCTTCGCTTTCCGTCGTTGGCTGCGCGTACTCGAAATTATTCATGGAAATTAACCTTTCGCAGTTCGGAGTGCGTCGAGCACGCGTTTGGGCGTGAGCGGCAGAGTTGGAACACGGACGCCGGTGGCATTGCAAACAGCATTTGCAATCGCAGCACCTCCACTGATGGCCGGCGGTTCTCCCAGACCGATCACCCCTCTGGATCTTTCGCTCTCAGGTTCATGGAAATGAACAACCAGTTCTCCAGTATCACCAAGTCGAGGCAGACGATAATTATCCAGCTCACTGTTAATGAACGCGCCAGTCGTGGGATCATTGATTCGTTGTTCAAACAACGCCGCAGCAATACTCATGATCATCGCGCCGTAGACCTGACTCTCGGCCGTCTTGCGATTCATGACCAGGCCCATATCCTGAACAGCCACCATCTTGATGATCTTCACGACGCCGGTGTCCGTATCGACGGCCACACGAGCCATCTGACACCCGGCAACATTCGAACTGGACAACGGGCTGTCGTCGCCTCGCTTGTAAATCGACGTCACTTCAAGCGGTTGAATGCCGATCAGACTGCACGCCTGTTTCCACGACACTGATTTGTCGCTGTATCCGACGACGGAAATACTGCCATTGGAAGCTTCCAGCTTATCGGCGGGCACTTCCAGCTTCTTCGCCACAAGATCAAACAGCTGCGCCAGAATATCCTGAGCAGCACGACGATGTGATTCACTGACGGCACCCACCGTTGTACTGCCACCGGATGCACCGCTGAACGGATACTTCGAACTGCCAATATTGACCTTAACTGCTTCGATTGGAAGTCCCAGAGTTTCAGCAAGAACCATCGCACAGATCGTACGTGTCCCAGTGCCCAGATCCTGAGTTCCGCAGTAGGATTCAACGCCACCATCCGGATGAATCTTCAGCAGGCAGTTCGAACTATTAGCACTGCCACCCCATTTATGGATACCAATACCGAGGCCCTCAACCACGGACCCACGCCGATTGCCTTTTCCGTGCAAATGCCAGTGTTTACGCCAGTCGATCAATTCAGCCGCAATTCGCAACTGCTCTGCATAGACCAGCGACTTTTCAGGCGAGTCGATGTTTTCAAGATTGCGTAAGAAGATGTCGAGACTGTCAGCCTGCATCTTAGCTGCCAGGTCATCGTAGGCGGTCTGCGTGATTGCGCAAGCCTGCGGGTGGTTTGGGGCGCGCCAGGCGACTGATGGCTCGTTGTCGGTAATAATCCCCGTAGCACGACGTCGCCAGTTCTTTGGCCGAAAGACGTACGGAAAGTTACCCACCGATACGGTCGATCCATTGAACCCGGATGTACCCCAGTGGTGGGAGTCCCAGACCTGAACAACACCGTTCTCGTCTGCGCCGAGCTTCACATCGATGAAGCCGGACGGACGATTGCCGCCAATTTTCAGCTCCTGATCTCGAGTCAGCAGAAATTTGATCGGACGACCGGCCTTCTTCGCGATCTCCGCTGCCGCAATGCTCCAGTAATCTGGCTTAAACTTGCTGCCAAATCCGCCGCCGATGTATTCGCAGTGCACATCGACTTCATCAGCAGATATCTTCAGGGCATCCGCGTAGCCGTCATCCGTTCTGGAAACGTTTTGTGTTGAAAGATTAACTTTCAACCGGTCACCTTCCCAATGCAGCGTTGAACCGTGCGGCTCAAGACAGCAGTGAGTAATCGTATCGATGCCGTAATTACCTTCAACCACGTACTTCGACTTGGCAAACAGCTCCTGAACTTTCTGTTCTTCCCACTCTTCTTCGTCATCATCATCACCGGGTTCACCAAGCGCCTCGTCCAGCTCGATGCCGCCTCCGGCCTTCTTTGTTCGTTTCTTTGCCTCGGCCGCCTGCAGATCATGATCGTCGACAAAGGACTCAAGTAACTCGTACTTGACCTTCAGTTTGGACACGCCTTCGGCAGCGATGGCTTCCGTTTCACCGGCAACCGCAACCAGCAGCGTTCCGTCCGCACGAATCTCAACCGGATCGTCACCGGGCTGGGGAGCTTTGAGCAGATGTACCAGCACAACGCCGGGGACCCTTTCAGCCGCAGACGTGTCGACTGAAATAACTCGACAATGGGCATGTGGGCAACCGAGTGCCCTGACAACCAACTGTTTGGGAAGGTTAATGTCGTACGTGTATTTCGCTGTGCCAGTCGACTTCTCCATGCCGTCCAGACGACTGACACGTTTGCCGATCAATCGGGCCTTGTGATTTTCAGGCCAGCTGTAGGTAACTTCAGCCATTTTAATTTCCTTTCACAAGAGAAATGACGGCCTGAAGGATATTCGCGTAGGTCCCGCAGCGACAAATGTTGCCGTTGAGTCCAGCGCGGATCTGCTCTTCCGTGGCGTTGGGATATTTGTTCAGGAACGCTCGCGCTGCGACCACAAAACCCGGCGTGCAGAAGCCACACTGCTGAGCATCATGTTCGACAAATGCAGAAGGCACGGCGTCACCGCCAAGACTTTCACATGTCGTAACTTCCTTACCGGCCACAGCAAGTGCCAGAGTCGTGGAAGCCATTACGGCCTTGCCACCTACTAACACTGTGCTGGCCCCGCTGCTGCCATCCAGACTGACCGGCTTCGCGCCCGTCAGATCAAACTGGTAACGCAGGACGTCCAGCAAAGTTGTTCGCGGCTCTACCTTTGCTGTCAACGACTTTCCATTCACCTTCATGGTGATGGACGTTTCGCCGCTGACAACCTGCAAACCCGGTGCGGTGGCTTCCGCTTCTGGCGATGAAACGACCGTTGAGACCGCGACAGCAGCGCCAGAGCCCTTTAAAAACCCACGCCGACTGACGCCTTGGGAGGATTGTTGTGACATGATGAGTCCGTCAGGTTCAAGCCTATGAAACAGATGGGCGCAGCAACTGCCCATATCGACTGGAACAAACGTATACGAATCCGGAATCAGATACAAACAACTGGCCACATTCCGGTCGCCAGAGTGGCTGCCAGCCCCGTGATCGACGTGACAATCCATGGTCACATGAAGTGATGCAATGTCCCGGGCGCAGCAATCCGCGGACTGTTTCCACGGTGTTTTGAAGTGAATGCACTAGTCGATGTCGTGCTCTTCGACCAATCGCCTTCGCAGCCGATTATGGTCCTGACGGCAGGCACAGGGACCAGTTTCGAACATCACGATCGCAACAGACAACAAAGCTGACACAGACCACCAGCGTTCGCGCGGTGCGAGTTGTGTCGACACCGATTCTTCCTCGGCGTTCCGGCGGATGATGCTCATCGGACACCTGTGGATAAAAACTACTCTGTGGCATGACCAGCGACCACCAGATCGAATGGCACATCCTGTGTTTTGTTGTCGACAGTCCCCTTCCCAACCGTGTGCAGTATCCACCAGTCGTGCGACTCGTTATGCCGAACCGCCAACTGCGAACTCTCGGTTGCTCTCTGCAGACACATCATCGCGGGGTGTGTCGATCCAGCTCCTTCTGCGCTCGTTTCCATCAGAGTTTTCACGTCCCATACCTTATCTGCTGCATCCTGTTCCACATCGAGCATCACCAGAAAATCGCGAGTAGGTGACGTTCCTTCGTGGTTACCATCGATCGGCTGTAGTCCGAACCTCAAGGTATACCAGCCACTGCTCACAGATTGATCCCGGAAGTCTTTACCTCTTCTGCTGAAATGGAGCAAACCGATCAGCTGGCCCGGAGCGAACGGATACAGTCGGTCTTCTGTTATCTTGAAGCCGGCTTCCACTGGCCACTGTTTGCAGAACCAGAGCTCGCAGACGGTACGGCTGGAACTACGTTTGATTCGGATACCCGTTTCCGCGAACTGTTCTCTGAACTCCGCGGAAACTTCGTCCGCGTCAGGTACCGCGTCGATTAACTCAACGCTGTGTTCCTGGCCTTTTGCTGCCGAGAGAGATACGACGATCAGGAACGCAGCAATAATGGAACTGGTCTTCAACATTGATATTTTCCTCCGCCAGTGGCGGTCTATTCGAGCGGACGCTCAAGTTAAAAAAACGAAACAGTATAGGAGCCAATCAGGCTCGGAATCACCCGCAGCCAGGCCTTTCGAGACCATCGGGTGGTGTATGCATTCGGTGACCATGACGGATCGGAAACGTAATCCCGCAGGAATTCACTTCGGCAGTCACCGATAATCAAGGACTCTCCACCGGCTGTAAATCAACGGCTTCAACTTCAAAAGTGCCCGGATAAGCTGTACGGCTATCCGGAACTGACCAGCGTGTGAGAAGCTCTGACCACGACCGTGCCACAGCGTCTCACGCTTACTTGTGGCCGCGAAGAGCGATTTTCAATAGCAGTTTTGTTACTCCCACGAGCCGGTATCGTTCACGACAATAAGTAAACTGCATCTAAAACAAACGTTCGTCACTGAACAGGTTTTTGTTAACGCAACGCTCAAATGACGGGTTGCTGCGGTTCAGACCAAGCGCAGGACGAAACTGCAGACATTCTAGATTCCAGTACCCTCTGGAGTCCATCGCTTTGGCACAAATACAGCGTCCGGCGCGGGACTGACCTGCATGAATCGTCGCTTTCGTCTGAAAAGACAGTGCTCGACGACTAAGTCAGAGACGCTTACGACAATTCCTGCTCCTTCCGAAGCCGCGCGTAATCAGCCGGCGTGTCAATATCTTCGGGATGATCAGCTGCCGGTAATTCCAGCCACTGCACAGCATGATCGACGATCAGGCTGTTAATCCCCTGTTCGGCCTCCAACTCAAAGACGCTGGGCACCAGTGCCCAGGGAACCGCTACCGGGTGTCCGCGACGGTCACCAAAACGAGGCACGACGACCGAATCAGAATCTCTGCACGCTGCGACCACCCGGTTGATCAGCTCAGAAGACAGCGTAGGCAGGTCTGCCGGGGCCAGCATCCAGCGGTCACAATCGCCAGGATCGTACGTGGCACTAATGTGCTGCAGGCCATGTTGCACCGATCGTTTCATGTCCTGCGGGTCGTTTTCCGGAATCACCAGATCAGCGTTCGGCCAGTACCGACAGGCTTCCTGAAGCTGAATATCATCCTTTCGCACGACGATAACGACGTGTTGTGCCCAACTTTCAGCCCACGCGCGCAGAACGTGATCGATGACTGTCACGTTGTTCCACGGCAGCAGAAGCTTGTGCCGTGCCCCCATCCGCAGACTCTGCCCGGCAGCAGGAATGACTCCGAAACACCTCTTCAGATTCTTCATACTCGGCCTCACACGCTCACTGCAAAGATGATAATCAGTCGGGGACTAATGACAAACGACAGACAACGTGCCAGGATAAAGCATAACCCGGGAGGAATTTCGCGTGATTAATTTTGAATATGCCGCCCCCACTCGACTGGATGAGGCAATAAAACAGCTCGCCAAAGCCGGCACCGACGCCAAAGTGCTGGCCGGCGGCACCGACATTATTGTGCAGTTGCGAGAAGGCCTACGCAGCGCAGAACTGGTTGTTGACGTCAAGAAAATTCCCGAGCTGATGCGCCTTGAGCTCTCCAGCGAACAGGGTCTGCACCTGGGCGCGAGCGTGTCGTGTCGGCGCATCCATGACGATAAGAATATCGCCGCCGAATACCCGGGACTGGTTGATGCAGTCCGTATCATTGGCAGCTGGCAGATTCAGAGCCGCGCCAGCGTGGGAGGAAATCTGTGCAATTCGTCGCCGGCCGCAGACGGAATTCCACCGTTGATTGCATACGCAGCACAGGCTCACGTCGCCGGCCCGGACGGGCAACGCGTCGTTCCCGTCGAAGAATTCTGTACGGGGCCAGGTCAGAATATTCTGCAGCAGGGCGAACTACTGGTCGCGCTGACGCTGCCCCCTCAGCAGTCAGGCACGGGATCCGCCTATCAAAGGTTCATTCCGCGCAATGAAATGGACATCGCGGTCGCCGGTGCAGCGTCATGGGTACAGCTGGACGCAGATGGCAAACGGATCGAACAGGCCCGCATCGCGCTGTCGGCCGTCGCGCCGACGCCTGTGTTCGCTGCTGAGGCCTCTGGTTGGCTGGCCGGCCAGACCGCCAGCGAAGAAGTATTTGCCCAGGCAGGCGAACTGGCCAAACGGGATGCCTCACCCATCGACGACATGCGTGGCACGGCTGAATACCGCACACATCTGGTCGGCGTACTGACCAAACGAACACTGGCCACGGCCTGTGAACGCGCACGGAACTAACACGACTGATTATCGATCCCGAACATTCCTGGAATGAATTAGTCCTGACACAAGGAGTTCACCAGCAACGTGAAGACACACGTAACAACCACGATTAACGGTGCAGCAGTCGAGTTCCTGTGCCAGCCCCGCCAGAGTCTGCTGGAAGTGCTGCGCGATGAACTCTCACTCACCGGCTGCAAAGAAGGCTGCAACAACGGCAACTGTGGAGCATGTACCGTGATGCTGGACGGAATGCCGGTCGACAGTTGCCTGGTGCTGGCGGTGGAAGCCGAAGGAGCAGTTATCGAAACTGTCGAGGGAATTGCGGAGCAGGGACACCTGCACCCTCTGCAGCAGTGTTTCCTGGAAGGAGCCGCGCTGCAGTGCGGCATCTGTACGCCGGGACTCCTTGTGACCGCGAAGGCACTGCTGGAAAAGAACCCGCAACCATCCGAACAGGAAATCCGATTTGGCCTGGCGGGCAACCTGTGCCGCTGTACGGGCTACGACAAGATCGTTCGAGCTGTACAGGCCGCTGCTCAGGCATCGTCAGAGTCTTAGATTCCGTCAAGTATCGCGAACAACAAAGACGGAGGAGAAATCACCGTGAATACCGAAGTTGCCCCCGACGACACGCCTGAAACGGAACCAGCCGCCACTTACAAGGTCATCGGCACACGCCCGGTGAGGCACGATGGCGCTGATAAGGTGACAGGAAAAGCGATCTACACCGATGACCTGCACGTGCCCAACATGGTGTTTGGTGCCTTTGTACGCAGCCCGCATGCACATGCCCGTATCGTGTCGATCGATACCAGTGAGGCCGATAACATGCCGGGCGTGCTGGCCACCTGCACTTCCGCCGACCTGCCGGACCCGTGGGACAAAGCGGACAACCTTGGCGAAGGCCTGGTCAACTACGCACACCTGTCGGGCAATATACTGGCTCGAAAAAAAGCCCTGTATAAAGGACACGCGATAGCGGCGGTGGCAGCCACCAGTTCGCATCTGGCTCAGGAAGCGGCACGGCGGATCAAGGTCGAGTACGAACCGTTGCCGGCGACGATGTGGGTGCTGGACGCCATGCAGGACGACGCGCCACTTCTGCATGACGACCTGATCACACACACGCTCGGTGACGAACCGGCTCGTCCCAGCAATATATCAAGCCACATTCAATTCGAAAAAGGCAACATCGACGAGGGATTCGCAGCGGCCGACGTTGTCATCGAACGCGAGTTCAAAACCGCCACTGTTCATCAGGGTTACATTGAGCCACATGTTTCGGTCGCCTTGTGGAACGAAGACGGCCGGTTGAAGGTCTGGACCGCCACTCAGGGAGCGTTCGTGGTACGACAGCAGATGGCCGAACTGCTGAAGATGCCCGTGTCACAGATTACGGTTGTCCCATGCGAAATAGGCGGCGGTTTCGGCGGCAAGATCTCGGTCTACGAACAGCCGGTCGCTGCCGTGCTGAGCCGCAAATGCGGTCGCCCGGTAAAGATCATCATGCGGCGGGACGAGGTCTTTGAAGCAACGGGCCCCACGCCCGCTTCGTTCATGCGTGTCAAGCTGGGTGTCACCAAAGATGGAAAGCTGACTGCAGGGAAAGCGTGGCTGGCATTCGATGCGGGCGCGTTTCCCGGTGGCGTCATCGGCCCCGGAGCCATGTGTGTGTTCAGCTGTTACGATCTGCCGCACGCCACGGTAGACGGCTTTGACGTGGTGCTGAACAAACCCAAGATTCAGCCCTATCGAGGTCCCGGGTCAACACACGTTGCTTTCGCGACCGAATGCGTCATTGACGAACTGGCGGAACGACTGAAAATCGATCCCATCGAATTTCGCCTGAACAATGCGGCGCAGGAAGGAACGCGGCGAGTCGACGGCCCCGTTTATCCGAGAGTCGGGCTGGTGGAATGCCTGCAGGCGGTACAGAAAAGTGACCACTGGAACTCGCCGCTGACCGGTCCGAATCGCGGTCGGGGCGTGGCCTGTGGGTTTTGGTTCAATGTCGGACTGAAGTCCAGCGTCACAGCCAACGTCAACGCTGACGGCACAGTCGCGCTGGTCGAAGGCTCCACGGACATCGGCGGCACGCGGACATCCATTGCCATGCAGCTGGCCGAAACTCTGGGCATCACTGCTGAAGACGTGATTCCTCAGGTCGTCGATACGGACAGTATCGGTTTTACCGACGTCACCGGGGGCAGCCGAACGACATTCGCAACCGGACTGGCAGCCCATGAAGCAGCGCTGGATATTCAAAGACAGATGGTCGATCAGGCTGCGCAAATCTGGGAGTGCGATCCAAAGGAGATAACGGTCACCAACGGCGTTTATCAGGGTAAAGGCAGGTCTCTGTCGTTCAAGGAACTGGCCGTCCAGGCGGACAAGGTGGGCATACCGATCCTTGGGCGTGGAGCTGTCGACCCGCCGGGATCGACCAATGCCTTTGCCGTGAGTCTGGTCGATGTGGAAGTCGATCCGGAAACCGGAAAGGTCACGATCCTGCGATTCACGGCATGTCAGGACGCGGGCAAAGCCATCCATCCCAGCTACGTCGAAGGCCAGATGCATGGTGGCTCGGCGCAGGGCATCGGCTGGGCACTGAACGAAGAATATTCCTATGACGACAATGGCCACATGCGCAATGCCAGTTTCCTGGACTATCGCATGCCGACCTGTTTCGATCTGCCAATGTTTGACACGATCATCGTTGAAGTCCCCAATCCCGATCATCCTTACGGCGTTCGCGGAGTCGGCGAGGTGCCGATCGTGCCTCCGCCGCCGGCAATCGCCAACGCCATCTATCGAGCAACAGGTGTTCGCTTCTTCGAACTGCCAATGTCACCACCGACAGTCTGGAAGGCCATCAGGGGGCACAAAACGGAGGAATGATCCATGGCCATCGTCTTCGTTCCTCCGCAACTTCGGAAGCTGACCGGTGCCGCACAGGTCGACGTCGAAGGGAACACGGTTCGCGAAGTCGTCGACCAGTTGGAGAAACAGTTCCCCGGCATTCGACAACGATTGTTTGAAGACGACCAGCTATCGCCCCTGCTGCAGCTATCAGTCGATCATGTCATGACGCGGGCTGTTGCGACCAGCGTCACATCCTCAACAGAAGTCCATTTCCTGCCCGTCATCGGAGGCGGCTGAGCAAACTCACCCTCGTCCAGCCTCTTAGCCCTGCCGATCCGGGGCTGATGCAATGTGCAAGAGAGTCGGTGAGTAACTGTCCTTAGTTCCGCTGCTGGATCAAAACCTCGCTCAGAACCTGTCCGGCAGCGCCGGATGGCGGCTTCGCGCCCAGCCATGCGGCCAGAGTTGTCGCCACGTCGACTGTGTGAATTCGCCGATGGACGTTTTTTGGCTTCAGCCCGGCACCAGCAAAGATCAACGGAACGAATGTGTCGTATCTCCACGGAGACCCATGGGTGGAAGCCACTTTCAGTCCGTTGAAGTCGTTCACAAAACAATGAGGGTCCAGCACGATATAGATGTCGCCAGAGCGACGTGCATGATGGTTGTTAAGGATCATGCGAGTCAAAGCCGTGTCAGGAACCTGGCCCGTCATCAGCGCCGAGCTGGTCACCGCCACCGCGACGCCGTCGAATTTTGCAACTTCAGAAGCGACAGCCGTCTGAACTTCCACAGGATCCAGACCGTGCTCGCGGATAACATCCTGGTTGAGATACAGATACGGGTGGTAATAGGTCCGGATCAGCTGCTGGCCGACCCCAAAACGTTTCTTCAAAGCAGCGATACCCGGCTGTCGGTCCCACGTTTTGGGATCAACGGTCTTCGCTTCGATTCCCAGCTGATTCAGGTACCCCGGAACCTCAGGGCTTCCGTGATCGGCAGAAAGAACAATCAACGTATTGTCCAGACCGACCTGATCATCCACGGTCTTCAGCAGCGCTGCGATTGTCCGGTCCAGGCGGAGCAGATTATCTTCTGTTTCCAGGCTGGATGGCCCAAAGAAATGGCCCACGTAATCGGTCGATGAAAAACTGACCGACAGGTAATCCGTCACGTCGTCCGTACCAATGGACTCGTTCTCAATCAGAGCTTTGGCAAAGCTGAGCGTTAACTCGTCTCCGACAGGACTAAGAGTCAGCAGTGTTGTGAAGTACTTTCCGTCTGCCGCACCGAAAGGATGAGGAAAGACACGACCGTAACCAGGAAAGTTGACTTCCCAGGATTCGTCATCGCGATCACCGTACAGATAGGACTCCTGCTTGTTCAGCAGCTTCCACGACTGATCTGCGTAGCGTTGAGTGGGACGGGAGGCGTTCCAGGTGTTGACCCATTCCGGGTACTCTCGGTAATAGAACCGACTGCTGACGAAATCACCGGCGGCTTTTGAAAACCAGAATGCTTTGCCCGCATGACCGGCCAGTGAGATCGCGCCTCGATCCTTGACGGAAACACCGAAAATCTTCGCTCGACCTGCCGTAAGAATCGCCAATTCATCACTGAATGTGGACACCTGAATACTTGCGGGCGAACGTCCCGAAGCCTGAGCCGTCTTCTGAGTCGGATCGATTTCCGTTTTCGCATCCACCGCAGCAGCGGCCGAGATTAGAGGATAGCGAGGATCCTCAACATTGTAGACCAACCGCCCGAGGGCCCGGTCAAACCAGACATTTCCCACCATACCATGAGCCGCAGGATGGGCCCCAGTGGCCAGTGTGACATGCCCGACAATCGTTTCCGTGTTGGCGTGCGCATGATGTGCATCCTTGTAGACGACTCCCTGATTAAGCAGATAGCGAAAACCGCCGTCACCCATCCGGTCGACGAATCGTTGTGGCAGATCGCCTCGCAGCTGATCAACTGTGATCTGCAGGATTAGTTTTGGCGGCGCTGCAGTCAGGGTGCTGATGCTCCCGATAACGGTGAGCATCAACAGCAGGACGATTCTCATATTATTTTACTCCACGATTCATAGTCATTGTCGCGCCTGTGCGAACTTACTTCACAGCGATCGTCACCTTGTCAATCGTTCCGGTGAAGCGAGTTTCCTGCGGGCCAATGCCGATACCTTCGACGACAGGTGTTTGATTATCCAGGCCGACATCTGCCGTCTCATCGGCCGAGAAGATCAACGGTTGCGTCTTGCCGATGCGGCCCTCCGCGACAGCCTTTCCGTTCACCGACAACGTCGCCTTGCCACCCTTGCCAAGTCCGTCCCCGTCGTAGGCAAAGTCGACTACGACCGTCGCGGCACCTTCAGGAACCGTATCTTTCCCGGCGACCGTGAACTGCTCCAAACCAAGGAAGTTGTAAGTGTAGGCTGGTTTTCCGTCCTTGACGTACAGCGACCAGCCACCGAACCGGCCGCCCTGGCACAAAATCGTGCCGTTTGCTCCACCGGCCGGAATCTCAAGTTCAGCCGTGATCGACATGGGCTGGTTCTTCACGTTCAGGAACGTGTTCTCCAGCATTCCCGTCATTCCATCGTACAGCGTGAGCGATTTGCGATCACCCATCAGGTCCGGTCGCCCGGCAAGTGCAGGGTTCATCCGTTCGATCACTCGGTCGTCGATCGGCAGGACGTTGTATTTTTCAGCCTCTTTCATGAACAGGGCCTGCAGCCGCTGCAAGCGTTCCGGCTGTTCGGCTGCAAGGTTATTGGCAAGGCTGAAATCCTCTCGGGTGTCGTAGAGATCCCAGACATCGGATTCGAGCGGCGGTTGCTCAAGAGCTTCCCATGGAGCTCGGTGAAGCGTCCGGGCCAGCCAGCCTTTGTTGTAAATCGCTCGATTCCCGAACATCTCGAAGTACTGAGTCGTATGTCGTTCCTTCGCCTTCGCGTCATTGAACGTGTACAGAAGACTGGTTCCTTCGATGGGCGTCTGCGGCGTCCCGTTCACACTCTTGGGCTCCGGCAGCGTCGCTGCTTCTAAAACCGTGGGAGCAATGTCGATGACATGTCCGAACTGGCTGCGTAGTCCTCCTTTTTCTTTAATGCCCTGCGGCCAGTGAATGACCATGCCATTGCGAGTACCGCCAAAGTCCGAGGCCACCTGTTTCGTCCACTGGAACGGCGCATCGAACGCAACGGCCCAGCCAGCAGCCATGTGCGGAAATGTCTCCGGGCCGCCCCATTTGTCCATCAGCGGAATCAGATCCTCGACCTTCTCAGTCACGCTATTAAAGTAAGTCATCTCGTTGTACATGCCGACGAACCCGCCTTCGGCACTCGTCCCATTGTCACCAGCGATGTAGATGAACAACGTATTGTCCATCTCACCGATGTCCTCCAGAGCTTCAACAAACCGTCCAACCTCGTGGTCAGTCTGCTCCATGAATCCGGCAAAAACCTCGGCCTGGCGAGCAAACAGCATTCGGTGGCCGGCGGGAAGTTCGTCCCAGTCCTTGATGTCGTCCGGCTTACCCGGGAGTTTGGTGTTTGCCGGAATGACGCCCAACTTCTTCTGCCGTGCGGTCGTTACCTGACGTATTTTGTCCCAGCCCTCATCAAACTGGCCTTTGTACTTGTCTGCCCACGCCTTCGGGACATGGTGCGGTGCGTGAACAGCCCCCGTCGCGTAATACACAAAAAATGGCTTATCGGGGGTTATGGACTGTTGAGCCTTCACCCAGTTAATCGCCTGATTCGTCATATCGACCGTGAAGTGATAACCCTCTGTCTTCGGAGGATTCACCCGTGCAACACCGTCATAAACAAGCGGGTACCATTGATCCGTTTCACCACCGATAAAGCCATAGAATTTGTCGAATCCCTGGTGAGATGGCCAGCGGTCAAACGGACCGGACACGCTGGTTTCCCAGACCGCGGTTTCATGCCATTTGCCGAACGCACCTGTGCTGTATCCATTAAGTCGCAGCATCTCGGCCAGCGGCGCCACACTGTTTGGAATCTGGCCGGTGTTGCCTGGGAATCCGGTCGAACTCTCCATGATCGAACCTGTGTTCGTCGTGTGATGATTGCGACCGGTCTTCAGCGCGTTTCGCGTCGGTGAGCAAAGCGCGGTCGTATGAAAGTTATTGTAACGCAGTCCCGCACCAGCAAGTCGGTCAAGGGTCGGCGTCCGAATGGGGCCCCCAAATGTGCTGGTCGCTCCAAAACCAACATCGTCAATCAGTACGATGACAACATTAGGCGCCTTTTCGGGCACGCGCACCTCGAAATGGGGAGGAGCTTTGACGTTTCGCGCGTCGAGCTCGCTGTAGGTTGGACGCGTGGGTTCAGGAATCGGCAGAACGCTACGATCAAGCTTATTCTGTGCCGTTACCAAGGCGCCGGACGTCCCCAGCAGTACCAGGGTAAAAAAGTTGCATTCGTACGCAATTTTTGTGCATACGACGCCATCCTCCATGGCATTTCGATTTCAGAAGACGGCGCAGTGATAAGCGAAGGGCAATTCAATTTCAATACACATCGGGCAGTTGGTGACCAAGGGGTGCGCTCAAGGATTACGGTATTTCAGGCGACGAGCGACTTCCAGTATTGATTCCACTGTTTGCTGTACATATTTGCGCAGAGTCCGACCATTCGGTTGACACGTCTGACTCGCCACCTTGCTCCTGTTTGCTTGAG
>JAAERP010000147.1 GCA_024230215.1 Fuerstiella sp.
CAGATACAGACCACCCAACCCCGATAAGAAACCGCTCGGCGAACCGAAAATTCGAAAACTGAACATCGATGAAAAGAAAAAACTCAAAGCAATTTCCAGCAATGAATTAGTTGTCTAATTTCCTTCACGGCGTTGCCGATAGGGGATGCCGGTGAGATGCATGTTGTCGGCCGAAGGTTTGCCGACGTGGAGGATTCCCCACTCGGGAAGACCGATATTCCGTTGTTCATATGGCAGAGTCATCACCGGATGCCTGGGATGGGTTGGGCCCCACCGCGGATCATGGGTTGCGTCCACTTCCGCCTGCGTCACGTAGAATGTTTGATCATCCTCCTGGAATGTCAGTTCTCTTCCTTTACGCGGATCCGATCCGATCCGACTCATCGCTTCGTCTTCCAGCATCATGCCCGCAAACAGAATGGGCCATTTGCGACCCAGTTGGTGCCCGCCGTTATGTGGCCAGAAGCCGCCGCTGTTGAAAATACCGAAGTTGTCGATTTCGTATTGCACGAACCGTATGAGCAGCGTTTCCTTGTCGGGAATATCGAGGGTCAGGAGCAGGGCCGCATCGCCGGTCTGCTTGGCCACTTCCCGACCGTAGCCGGGCATGTTGTCGGCTGGATGAATATCCTGGCTCTTGTAGTGGTTCAGATGACTGAGCCAGGGTCGCTCGAACCAGCGTTCCGCTTCACTTAGGGTTGTCGCGCCGGCGACCGGCGCGACAGAGGGCAATAACTCTCTTTTCAGTTGGCTGACGTTGTGAAGCGGCTTGTGAGTGCCACAGTACGGCGGGCGGAAAGTGCCGACCGGGGGAACCTCGGCCAGACAGGTGAGCACGGCCGCTGTCTTTACTTCGTTGAGCTTACGGCTACCGGTATCCGCGTTGGAAATCGTGGAGACAACCGAGACGTTCACATCCATCTCAAACGGGGTCTGCACCGACAGCTTTGGGTTGTAGTTCCACGCCCGGCTGTCATATCCCTGCTCGTGAGCCGGCATCGGATTGGCCATCGAGCCGTTCATTCCGTCGGCAAGCCCCGGGCTGATCTCGGTCACCACCGCCGGCCCCACGACCCACCAGTCACCGTTGGCAAACTGCCCGCATGGATATTCCTTGTCGAAGGTCCACGTGATGCCGAACTGGTTGATTGTCTCGGCTGTCTTCAATCGGGGGCCGTCCTGCGAATCCTCGCCTCGCACAACGCAGGGCGAGAGCAAGTACAGTGCCGCAAGTACGGCAGCGACTTTGGTCAGGTTGTTCTTTAGGTGTGCCTGCCTCATGTTCAATTCAATCTGTGGTTTGAAAATGTTCCCAGTGAAAGTCAATCACGCCCTTCGAGGCGCCTTTCCAGAACGTCCAGTTGTGAGAACCTTCGCTTTCCAGATAGGTGACATCGCACCCCGCCGATTTGAGTGCATCTCGCATTTTATGGTTAGCGCCCAATAGCCCGTCCTTGAGGCCGCAATGTTGATAGATGGGCGGGAGTGTGCCGCCAGACTTCGTGAACTTATCAAGTCGCGCGAATTGATTGGCAGCGTAGTAATTCTCCTTGTCAGTCTCGTAGTCTCCCAGAACCGCCCTCAGCGAGCTTCGGCGTCTTTGCATGCTGGCCAGAATTGACTCTTCATCAAAGAAGGCGCTGGAGAGTCCGGAGATCGAGCGAAACATCCGAGGTTCTTCAAATGCGTAATGCAAAGCACCAAACCCACCCAGCGAGAATCCGGTCACCGCCCGGTTCTCTGAGTCCACGCGGTAGAAGTGGTCGAGCGCAGGAACGAATTCTTTGAGGAAGAACGTGGTGTAGAGTGACTTCAATTTGGCGGGGGCCGCTTCCCACTCTCGCACCATTTCCTGGTACTGCTCTTCGGTCATGTGGTCCGGTTTTCCTCGGGGCTGACGAACAACCACCGACTTGTCCACCATGCCGCCATTGGGAGCGTCCAGATAGCAGGAACCGTAGCCGCCGTCGAAGCACGTGACGATCATCGGCTTGTCTTTGAGGCGATGGAGCAGCGGCGCCATGCTGGCCCAACTGGTATAAGGTGCGCCTCGGCCGTGCAGTGCGTAGAGGACGGGATAACGCTTGTCGGGATGCCCGTCATATTCCGGAGGTAGAACGACGACTACCCGAACGTCCCGTCCCATCACAGCGGAATGGAGTGTGAATTTCTCTAGTCGGCAGCCAGCCGTCGTCGCGCTGTCGACCTCCGATCGCTCGCTGATCACAACCGCCGACTTTGACGCCACCGCCTGGTTGCCCCAGACCGCAATCCAATCGATACGTGAACTTGCCTTGCTTCCTCCACCTGCTTGCAGATCCGTCAATCCAATCTCTTCGATCGCCTTAAGCGATACTGGCGACTCGTCCTCGCCTCGGTTGATCTTCACAGGGTCGAACCCCGACCAATCCAGGTCGGCGAACTTCAACTCAAATTCTCGCCAGTCCTGCGATGCTGGAATACTCTGTTTGCTGATGCACCACTGCTCGTCCGCCAACTTGATGAGTACATAAAGTTGGCGGTCACCACTTTGCTTCGTCCTTAGCCTCAGTCTGGCATCCGGTGCCGAAAGATCGATCCGGTACTTTGGCCGAAGAGAAAAAGCCCAACGCTTTTCGCATTGCCCCGACCATAAGTAAAACGGGTCATCAATCGGTTTGTCGTGATGCGACTTCTTGATCCCTTGTTGACCCGGGCCGTGCATCGCCAGGACCAGATCCTCTGTGGCAACATGATCCTGAGTGATCGGCAACTCTGCCGGAGTCGTCTTCCAGTCCTCCCGAAATAACAAACGGACATCCGTCGAGTGTTTGACAGGATCTTCCTCGGCGACGGCGAGGGAACCTGGTGTTATCGCGGAAACAGAAGCCAGGATTGCCAACAATACTCCTTGAACTGATCGGAGGTAAGATCCGGTCCAGGTCTGATCGCAGGAACGTCTGGTCGGTAGGAAACTCTTCATTTCACGTCACTGCTTTCCAAGTGGTAAGGTATGCGTTCGTCCATGAACATTTTGTTTGATCCTGGCGTTCTCATTAGAAGCTGTTTCAAAACGGTAACCCGAAGCGTAAGCGAGGGACAACAGGCTGCAGTTTTCGGTCCCTCGCTTACGCGTCGGGTCATGATTCGTCGCCGGAAAAGGGGGTCAGGTACCAAAAATGCGAAGCACCCTTCGGGCCGTTCCGGTTTTTGGTACCCGACCCCGTTTTCCTCGCCAACCCTAAAACCTGGCTTTGACAAAGCGCTAGACACTCTCCGGCACGGCGAAAGGCTCGCGATACTCGCGGCGGCAAAGTTGATTCGCCGGTCCCGCGAACTCACCAACAAACTTCTCCGAGTCGGAATCGATGGTTACCCACGGGCCGAGTACTGCGGGCACCTTCGTGAGATCGATGCCGTTCAACTCTATGTGCTGTTGAAACCGTTCAAACGCGTCCGCCAGATCGGAATTCCTTTTGGCCGATTCAACAATCTCGCTCGGTTGCGTCCTGGTCCCCAGTCGGTGAGAGATATTTGCCATGTGGCAGAGTGCAGCGGAGAGGTGCCCATCCAGGATGTCAGCGTTCAAGTCGCTGGCCTTCCTGCTGCGCATCGCCGCAATAAAGTTCTCCTGATGTGGGCTTGGCGAAGTGTTGCCCTCCCGGCGGTCCTCGAAACTTCTGATCTTCTTTCCACGGACGTCGTAGGCTGTCGTCACTTTTCTGTCACTTTCGACCGAACCGCCTTCACACTCGAAAATGATCCCTTTGCCGACACGGCCAAGCGTGTCCATTGTCCTGCTCCCCTGTTTATCGGGCAGCCCCCGCACCTCGCAAAGGATCGGCGCAGGATCGTAGTCCAGGAACGCGATCTGTGTGTTTGGCGTTTGTCCGTCGTCGTCAAACTGGAATCGACCGCCGATACTCATCGCTCGACGCGGCAGTCCACTCTGTCCCAGGATCCAGCGGCAGCGATCGAGATAGTGCACTCCGTTGTTGCCGATCTCTCCGTTTCCCGTTGCCCAGTCCCAGTGCCAAAGGTAATGGAGTTCTTTGCGCATCAGGTCCGTCCTGGGTGCCGGGCCAAGCCACTGGTTGTAGTCGACTGATGCCGGTACGGGCTGTGGACCGGAAACCTTCCCAATACTCTCGCGTCGTCGATAGATAATCGCGCGAGCCAGCTTTACTTTCCCCAACTGGCCACCACCAATGTACTCAGCTAGTTGCGATTCTACGTCTGACGACCGCGCCTGCGTTCCCGTTTGGACAATCCGGTTGTACTTTTGAGCGGCGTTGACCATCTGGCGTCCTTCCCAAATGTTGTAGGACGCCGGTTTCTCGACGTAGACATCCTTACCCGCCTGGCAGGCCCAGATGGTCGCCAGGGCATGCCAATGGTTTGGCAAGGCGATAAACACTGCGTCAATCTCCGCATCGTCGAAGACATCTCGCATGTCCTTGTATTTTTTGATGTTCCTGCGTCGTCCCTCGAGCTTCTTGTGCTCGTGATCGAGAAGCATCTCGTCGATGTCGCAGAGGGCTGTGATCCGAACGCCGGACACATCTTTTAACGCAGCGATCAGTTGTCGGCCACGACCGCCCACACCATCAAAACCACCCATGCCGATGACCGCAACTCGAATTTCGTCGTTGGAACCAGCTGCGCTGTTAACAGGTGAGGCCTGGCTGTGACGCAAGGGCAACGCCAACCCCACTCCGCCAGCTACGGCGGAATTCAAAAAGCCTCGACGTGCGATTCGACTCATTGGATCTCTCCTTTGCCCTCACGGGCGATTGATTACGAACTGATGTGATAAAGCGAATATATAGTTGTCACTCTTCCCACGGGGGAAGCAATGAGTTTGCTTCCGCTCCCGCTGTTAACGAAACCTGTAATCCGCTCGCTTGAGACGTGTAAAAAAGTCGCCCGTTGGACACCGTTGCGCCGACACACTCGCGCGAGTCGATGCAGGGCCCGCTGGCAACAAGCTGGTTGTTGTTTCCGATGTCGATCATGTCCATGTTGGTACCCAACAGGAAATTTCCTGAAACGGTAAATCGAGTACAAGCATATTTCATATTGAAGTGCGAAACGATCGCTCCGGTCTCTTTGTTCAGCACATTTCCCTCGCTTCCGCGAGCGTTGGAAAAAACGAAATCATCACCGACCGTGATGACATTCACCGCCGAGTTGACAGCCGGTGACTTCCAGACGAGTTTTCCATCCTCCGCATTGAGGCAAAAGATATAGCGGTCCCGTGTGCTTTCATCCGGCTGATTGTATCCACCAAGATACAGCCGGCCTTCCTGCGCCGAGATCGTGCAACCGGCCGTGACGGAATACTTCGTCGTTACCCAGAGCAGGTCTCCAGTGGTCGGATCAAGTGAAGCTGTCATTCCATTGGGGCCGTCTTCCAATCCGCGTCGGCGGCGTTGGCTCGGGGAGTAACCGAAGAACGTTGAGTAGTACAATTTGCCGTCCATCAGGCACAGCCCGCAGTCGTTGCCACCGGCGCCAAAGTCCGAGAAGTCCTTTTCCCATGCGAGTTTTCCGGTCTCTATGTCCCAGGCCCAGATCCGCGGTTTGTTGTCACGGGGGTAGTAGGGATTGTCGTGCGTATAAACCCAGCTCATCACCTCGCGATCATCGTCCGTGGGTTGCGGAGTCCCCTTTTGAACAAACGATTTCTCGCTCCCCTGAGGTGCGTACCGGCCCGATCCGGAGGCGTAGATCGCCAGACCATTGGAGACGATCGGCGGCGCTTGCCGACTCCAACTGGGCGAGCCTGTGAACGGAGCCTCCCACAACAATTCCCCGCTGGCGGCATCCAGACACCTCAGTACTGATTGTTTCATTCCCGCCTGCGGCACCAACAGGCGTTCCCGACCGTCAGCTCTGAAATAGACAGGCGACGTGAACGACAGGAAGACATGTGGCCAGTGTTTTCGCCACAGCAACCGGCCCGTCTCCTGCTCGACGGCAAACACCTGACCTTCCGCAGTGTGCGTGTACATTCTTCCGCCGCCACACACGGGCAAGTGCTTGAACGTGCCTTCATAGCGGCGAATCCACTTGAACTTCAGCGGTGGCTTGATCCCCTGATCATTCCAGTTCGTATGTCCTGCATCTCCAAAGTTCGTCGACCAGTCAAACCGCGCATCGGTCAAGTCGCTCGATAAGCGACTCCGAATTGCCGTAAGAGGCAGCTCACGTGAGGGAAGTGATTCCTTACCGTTGGATCCCAGAACATAGAGGTGACCATCTTCACAGCCAAAGTAGATCCGGCCATCACAGACAGCCGCAGGCGACGTGATTGACTTTCCAAATGCCGTCGCAAAGCTCCACGTTTCATCTTGCCTCGACATCGGCACGACATACAGCTTGCCGTCGAGACCGCCGTAGACAACATGTTTCCTGGTAACGATGGGAGCACAGATCGAAGCGGCCCCATTCATCGGCTGCGTTTCCTCGCCGGCCAACGAATGCTTCGTGAGTCCGAAGCCAGCTTCCGGCCGAGTCCGAAAGACACTTCGATCTCGGAAACTTACCGATGAAAAACTCAGCAGACCATCGAGATTGATACCGGTCTCAGTACCAGGCAGGAAACGCGTCTCGATCTTACCGTCTTTGAGTTGGAGAACTTCGACTCGGCCAAAATTGTCTCTCCGATGCCACTGCACGCAGACCTCGCCCGCGGGACTGATGCTCTGCCCGAAAGCCGCCGCGAACTCGCTTCCCGCATGATCGGGAATCAGGCCAACGCTTATCAACTCGGCTTTGGTCGTCGTATCGCGCAGGAAGACTGTCCGTCCGCCCGCGGGAATGACAATCATGTCCCCGACTGCTGAAAGATTACGAGAGCAACAGAAGTGATCTCGCCAACTGACTCGGCCGGCTTTGAATTCCCGCCAATCTTCGCCGTTCCAGCGATCGCCTGTAAAGCCCATCACCTCCTTCACGAAATCCCAGGTCCAGGCGACTTCGCCATTCGCATCGACAGCGTAAACCTGCGATCCCAGAGTCGCGAAATACGCTCGATCGCCAACAACCACAGGAGCAGAGAAGATCGGGTCCTGGCACCGAATCTCGCGCACAATCGATCCGTCGCTGCGATCAAGAATGTAATACGAACCGGCAACGGTGCCAAAATGAAGGTAGGGACCAACAATCGCAGGAGAAGAGACATTGTTGCAGTTTGCAGCTCCGCCGCGTGTCGGTCGATTCCACACAACTTCGAGCGTCCTGTTGTCAATGCAAAAGGCTGCTCCCGCACCATCGACAATGTAGACGTGCGTGTCGGCGACGACCGGTGACGTGAAGACCGCGTCGGTCAGCGGCACTGATCCAACCAAACCCAACGGCAGGTTCAGCTCTCGGTCGGCCGCGTCTCCCGAATGACACTCGTCGAACTTCAGCTGCGTCCAGTCCTCCGCCCATGCGCCAACGTGTGCTCCGAATACCAGCAAGGCAAGCCAGAAAGGGACCCGGGTTGTCACCAGAACTCTCTGATGCCATCTGCTGATTGTGGCGATTGCCAATTCGTCAACTGACCTCATTCGCTTCCACCTCATGCATTTCTCCTCATTCGTTTCTCCTTACCGGTTCATCGATATTTCTGAAGTTGCGGGACCGATTTGGAAATGTCAGGGCAGAGCCTCACGCCAACCGGCGTTAAGTTGCTGATCAAGTTGTTGAAGAAGCTGTGCGGATTCCGGACGGTTGGCCAGATTGGTGTTTTCCTGGGGATCGTCCACGTGATCATAGATCTCGTGACCGACAATATTGCCCCTGGGGTCTTGCCAACGAGCGTAACGGTATTTCTCTGTACGCATGGTGTAGCCCATGCCGCGGTCCCAGCGAAGCACCTGGCTGAACGCTGCCGTCTTCCACGCGAGGTTGGGGTCTTCCAGTAGCGCAGAAAAGCTGCGTCCCTCCAGGTGGTCGGGAAGCGGTTGGTTGCACAGTTCGCTCAGCGTGGGGTAGATATCAACGAACTCAACCAGGGCATCGGTCGACTGGCCGACATTCTTCATTCCGGGCACCGACAGGATCAACGGAGCACGTGTGGCCTGTTCGTAATTCGTATGTTTGCCCCACTGTCCGTTCTCGCCCAAATGCCATCCGTGGTCGCCCCACAGGATCACGATTGTGTTTTCGCGCAGGTCCAGCCGATCCAGCTCCGCCACGACCTTGCCAACCTGCGCATCGGCGTAACTTACGCATGCGCAATATCCGCGGATCAGCTGACGACGTTTTTCATCGGTCAGCGATCCGTCGTCGTCGATGTCGTTGTAGGCACGCATTTCATCCCAGTTGTAGGGGGCGATCTCGGGTGCACCGTCGGGCAACAAGGGGTTGTCTGCCAGCCGGATCGATTCTTCGGGATACATGTCCCAGTATTTCCTTGGGCAGGCGAACGGCATGTGCGGCTTGGAAAACCCGGTCGCAAGGAAGAATGGCTTGTCTTTGATCTTCCGCAGTGCTTCGATGGCCAGATTGGCCACGACCCCATCGGAGTATCCTTCATCGGGTACGTCGGCGGCTTCCACCACCGGTCCGCGAGGCGGGTCTTTGCCTTCGGCCAGTCCTCGGGCGTACGCAACCATGATCGCTTGATTGGCAGGCAAATTGTATCCGCCCCTGGGACGCACCGGCCGTTCGCTCCACCCACCTTTGTCGTCACCTGGGCCATGATAAATCTTACCAATGCTCACGGTGTGGTAGCCGTGCGACTTGAATTGCCGAGGCAGCGTGAGAATATCGGGCACCGCCTGACTTACTGATGGACGATTGCGGATGATTCCGCTGGTGTCGGGCCGCAGACCGGTGAGCAAACTGGCACGCGACGGACCGCAGATCGCGGACTGACAATAGGCGCGATGGAATAGCATTCCTTGCGCTGCTAACGCGTCGATATTGGGCGTGATCATCTGCGTCTGGCCGTAACAGCCCAACTGGGGTCGCAGGTCGTCAACGGCAAGGAACAGAACATTCATCGGCCGTCGGTCACCACTGTCGCCCGCAGTAACAACGCCGCCCCGGGCAATCAGTGCGGCTACCGCAACCAGGGCAGCTCGATGGAAGACTCGTCGGATGCGTGGGGTCATGTTCGATTTCCCGGGTTCTTTGCAGGATTTTAAATGCTCAAGTGTTGCGATCTGGTTAGTAAACTCGCAGCATCGGCTTCAGCAGGAACGAGAGCGGCAGTACGATGATTAAGTAGCCAACGATCCAGGGCGGCAGGAATACGCCAGGAAAGCCGGGGATGATGTTCAGGGGGTGGTACTCATGGTCAGCCATGTCGACTTCGCAACAGAGGACAGTGTCGTCGTCATAGAATTTGATCGGTTGGGCGTATCGTCGGCCGTCGACGATCAAGTCCTTTGCGAATACTCTGCTGTCATAGCGGATCTGCAAAGCGTACGGATCGTCACGATGTTGGCAGCGCAGCTTCCACGTTGCCACGCCGTTGTCGACTTCCTTTCCCTTCTGATCAACATCGCGCTCGATTGCCTGAATCCAGTTGCCGTCGGCCTTGATGCCCTGCTGAGGAATGATGTGCACCAGTTTCCCGATCTCCCGCACAGGGAAATAGGCCTTTACTTCGATAGGCTCTTCGGGTGCCAGGGGCATGAAGGCGATCTGATCCCAACACCAGCAGGCCAGGATCGCGATTGGCAGAAGCGATGCCAACAACGGTTTCCCCTCAGCCTTGAATGTCCGAATGCCGATCTGTCCTATGGTTGTGCGATAGCGGGCAACGGCGTCCTTGTCACAGGTCTTCCTGGCCTCGCGAATAAGTTGCTTGAGCCGAACCTTGTCCTTCTGGCAGCGGCCAAGCAGGTCCTGGTCAGTCGTGAGCACACGCACGCCGATCAGAATCAGGGCGGTGCCAACTGCCACGATCAGCAGGGCGATATCTCGGGGTAGACCGAGCAACCAGCTGAGCAGCGGGTCGCCGATTGTCATCAGAATCGAGTTCAGAGTTTCAAGCACCCTTATTTGTCCTCGATGATTGAGATGTGGCCGCGGTCACCGTCCACACGGACCCAGGCTCCACGTCGGATTGTCTGTGTGGCATCGGCGCACGCGACGGCCGGGATACCGAAGTCCCTGGCCGTGATCGCTCCGTGGCTCAGTACACCGCCACGCTCAACGACCAGACCTTTGATGGTTGTGAACAACGCCGTCCAGCCGGGATCAGTGCTGGGGCAGATCAAAATGCAATCGTCGCCCAGGTTGGTTGCATCACACGGGCTTGAAACGACCTGTGCCGTTCCAGTGACCACGCCGGGGGAAAGCGACTGCGCCTCGAGTTCGCTGGAGGTATCGATCTGTCGTGGCAGTCCTAGTTCTTCCAAATTGTCCGAGCTGATCACATCGGGCAGGTCAAGTCGTTGAGCGCTTTGCCAGCGGACTCGACGCTTTGCGATCTTCTGGACGAGACTGTCGGATACCTTTTCGACCCCATCGAGTTCATCTAGCTGAAGGAAGAAGATTCCATCATCGAGCTTCCAACGTCGGCCCAATTCCAGGATGACCGTTCGGATGAGAGCGTAGCCCATCATCAGGTAATGTTTGCCTGACTCACGGCAAGGCAACAACTCCTGCGCCTCGACCGCCAACCGCTCGATATCCTCTCGCATGAAGCTGCCGCCCCGGTCGACCAACACGTCGGGAAGTTCTCGCATCGCCTGGTCGCGGCGTTCCTGACTCCGCTGGTGCAGAGCTTCGGGAGAGTTTGCCTGACTTGTCTGTTGTTGATCGAAAATCTGCTGCAGGTAGGCGTCGTCTTCCTGCCATCGCGGATTCGCAAGTTCCATCTCCCCAGCGCAGCGATGACCGTAGCTCTGTAAGAATGCGTCCATCGTCTCAGTGCCCTGCGAGACGCGGAAGAGCATTGTGTTTTGCTCGACGGTCGTATCACCATTTAGACCGGAGGTCAGAGCCTGCGTCAGCTGCTCACCTTGCACCTGTCCCAGTAGTTGCGTGAGCTTTGCCTCTAACTCAAGCCGAGCGCTGCCAGCAAAGAAGCCGGGCTTCAACGACTCCCTGCCAAAATCGGTGAGCACACGTTGGATGCGGTCATGAAGTTCAGCGACAAGGTCCTGTGTCGTCAACTCCGAGAGATCCTGTTTGCGTTTCTCGCCAATGTACTCACAGAAGCGTGGCAACTCGATCCGCTCGAATACTTTGATGGCATCGCGGCGGGCGCGTTTCATCCTGCCTTGTGAACGGAACATTGCCAGCAAGTTGCCAGGTAATCGCAACAGAAACTTCTCGTCGGCCCGCAGGGCATCGAATCTGGTTGGCGCCATTTCCATTAATCGCGGGTCGGCAAGCAAGTCGTGATGGTCGTATCGAAACGGCATGCTTTCCCAGAACAGCTCCGAGACGCGGTCTGCGTCGGCATAAATACGGCCGCAGATCAACTCCAGGAACCCCGTCTCGCAGACCCGCTTGCCTGGACGGTAGCCGAGATCCCTGTACATTTGCCCGAAGCCACCGCCGCCACTCATGAATCCTCGAATGATATCCCAGGTCAACGGAGTTGGTGTCTGAAGCGTTTCGGCCAGGTTGTGCACGACCCAGAGTTTTTCCTTGCGCCGTGACTCGGACACTAACCGCTTCAGGCGTTCGATTTCTTCCTGACGTCCGATCTCCGCATCACGAGCTACATCGAGTCCACGAATGGCGCGCGATTGGAGCAACGTGAACCGGCCGTCGGCCAGTCCCCATTCCAAATCGACGGGAAAGCCGAAATGTGCTTCGACTTTCAGTGCCAGACGCCCCAGTTCTTTGATCTGATGGTCGGTCAGCGACCAGCCGGCAGGGTCAGACGAAGCGACTTCGTCTCCCTTGTCCAGACCGGTCATGACATGGTCTTTGTGGCCAAGAGAACGCCGGGTAATGGCCAGGCTCTCGTAGTCCAGGATGAAGCGGTCTGGTGTCACATCCCCCGAGACAATCGACTCGCCCAGGCCATAGGAACTCTCAATGACTATCTCTGCTGCATTCGGTCTGGCGGGATTCGCCGTAAAGGCAACACCACTGACCTGCGAGTCGAACATGGACTGCACGTTCACAGCTGTTCCCTGCAGATCCTCGAGGTGGTGTGCTTTCCGGTAAATTCGAGCCCGCTCGTTGTTCCAGGAGTCGAATACTGCATTGACGCACTCACACAGCACATCCCAGGCTGTCATCGGAAAGGAGCAACCCGTCTGGTGCTCGTAGAGTTTGATGTAGGCTTCGGTCAGGTTCTTCGCGCATCGAGGCTCATCGATCTTGCCAGCCACGTTGTCAAATGAGGCGCGAGGGATATCTGCGACTGTGTGAGCAAACTGTCGGATGAATTGCGCGTAGACAGTCCAGAAGTGGTTTTCGTTGGGCATCTCGGCTGCCATTGCCGGGTGGAGGCCACAATTCAGGATCGTATCCATCATGCCGGGCATCGACGCAGCGGCTCCACTGCGAACCGAAACCAGCAGAGGGTCCGGTCCGCTGCCAAACTGCCTGCCGGTCACCGTTTCAAGCTGGAGCAAACGCTCCTTTAACTCACTCTCGAGCCCATCGGGCCAGAGTCGTCGTTCGCTCCGCGTACAAAGCGCTGATTCGTTCCGCGAATCACGACTACCGTCCTGCTGGTGAAAGTACCGACAGCACGGAATCGAGATGGTGAATCCGGGCGGCACAGGTAACTCTGCATGACTCATGGCGGCCAGGTTCGCTCCCTTGCCACCCAGGACCTCCTTTTCCAGCAGGACGGTTTCGCGCGTTGGATCACCAAAAAAGTGGACCAGACACGAAGCCTTAGCAGTCAGTTTTTTGGCTTCATGCATACCAATCCTCTCTTGTCCGTCGCGAAGAATACGTGCGAGTCGGCAACGATCATCGGCGTCGTCAGCTGGCCTGGAAAAGACGCGCGGATTCGAGCCCATTGCGAGTCCTCCTGCGTCCCAAGGTCGTAGTAGCGAAGCGAATCTTTTGCCGCGAACAGCACTGCATCGTCGGTGAGCAGCGGCGGAACAGAAGTCAATGCGTTGGGTGTGCGATGAATCGTTTCAACAGACCTGTGGTCATCAAAGGCGTCTGCCGTCGGCTCGAGCATGATCACGACTAGTTCACCAGCCTCATTGACGCAGGCCAGCCGGTCGGTCGCACCAACAAGCCGGGTCGCGATCGGCCCCGTATCGATTGTTGGCTCCATTCTGCCGCGGGCCAGATCGTAACACCGCGCGCCGTCGGCCGCGCCAAACCATATCTGGTTCCCCATTATCACCGGCTCGGTACGCGGATCCGACACCAGCGGCACGGCCAGAAGCTGTTCGCCACTCCACCGATCCAACACGACAAGTTGAGCGGGCGACCGCACGGTGACCGCAACCATGTTATCCATGATCGCCGGTTGGCCCACGATCCGACCGACATTCGCGTGCCAGATTTCTTCCGTCTGTGTGTCAGTGCCGAACTTCAGGCAGGTCAGTCCGCTGTCAGTGTCGGCGACAAACAGCCTGTCGCGGGTGATGACGAACTCGCCACTGGCGCCAGTGGCGACCGGGCGCGTCCAGAGCTGGCTTCCCGTTTCAGCGTTCAGTTGGTGCAACAGTCGGTTGCTGTCACCCACCGTGCCATCGACGAAGAAGACGGCATTTCCGGAGGCTGCCGCCGAGGTGTTAACTGCGTTGGTCGACGGGACAAACCAACGTTGTGTTAGTTTGCCGCCCGCCCGATTGCTTGCCAGTCGGTGATCGGCCGATTCTTCTTCGGAATCCTGTTCAGCATCCAGACGAGCGAGCCCGCAGGAGTTTGGGCGGTTGAGACCGACGTAGAACACACCACCGAGATATGCGGCCGGGGAGTGGATCGCTGGCGGAGGAGGTTTCTCGCCCTCTTCGTCCGGCTGGCCAAGATATCCCCAGGCATACGAGCCGCGTTTGGGAAGCATACTTTCGTCCGTCCAGCCGGACTTTCCTGCACCGCCCAGGGCCCCGGCCCAGAGCGGATCGGTTTGTTCGCGTCCCGGCTTTCCAAGACACAACAACCCGTTACCAGTCGACCCAACATAGACATGCCCGCGCGCGACCGTGGGTGAACTGAATGACGGTGCGTTGAGCGCTACGTCCCAGACTGGCGACATCGTTCGCTTGTCCAAACCATAAAGGTGACCCGTTTGAGTCACTGCGTAGACATGTTCGCGGGCGACGGCCGGTGAGGTGACGAGCGACGCCTGGGCATTCCATCTTCGGCTGGTCCTGCCGTCGATGTTGACCGCATACAAATGCTCGTCACGTGAACCGAAATAGATCCAGTCGCCGTCGACGGCTACGGCGCCTAGCACGACACGACCGACGGGAAATTTCCAGTCGACCTGATGAGTGGCCAAATCAACACACCAGACCTCGCCGACCGGCCGGATCCCGTCGACTTCCCTGCCGATCTGAGCATCGCTCTTGCCCGCGTCCTTCAGTTGGACACGAAGGTTTGCCGCCACCTGCTCAGCCGTATTGACGAAATCGCCGTGCCCCATGCCAAAGAAGAGTTTGCCATTGGAAATCGCCGGGCAACCGAACACGGGATAGGGCGTGTCGACTCGCCAATGTTCATCGCCCGTCTGCGCGTCAACACAGACAACCGCCTGGCCCCCGATTCCAAGTCCAAAATAGACTCTGCCGGATTCGTCTTCGCTGGCCTTGTCATAGACGGGTGAAGTCTCGCAGTCCGCATATCTGTCGCCATGCAGGTGCCAAAGCGGTTCAGCCGTCTTGTCTTTCTGCTGCAAGTCGAAACCGTAGAGTCCATCGTCACCAGCCCCGATAAATACCTTGCCATCGGCGACACAGGGCGACGATTCGACGTGACTGTTCGTGCGGTAGGACCAATGAACAACGCCTTCGCGTTCCTCCTCACTGGCATCGATGTCAAGGCAGAACACTCGAGCGTCGTTGGTCAGGTGCAGACCTTCGCCGACGACCAGGTATCTTTTTCTCGTCGCCTCGTCGAAGTAGATTTCCGGCGAAGAGAACGTTGCCCGGTAGCCTTCCGAGTCAAAGGCCCAGACCAACTTCCCTGTGTCGGCATCCAGGCTGTAGATGGCACCATCCTTCCTGAACAGTTCCCAGCGGGCACTCGTGGCGTACACGCGGTTCCCCACCACAGCAGGCGAACAGTAGAAATCGTTGATGCCGTTTTGAGCAAACGACCAGACAACGTTTCCATGCGCAGGATCCGCAACGTCGAGCACAGCGCCCCGGCGTTCCGGCCCGCCCCGCCACACGGGCCACTGCCCCTCGCTGGCCGCATCTACGTCCAACGCAGTCGCAGGAATCGCCAGCGCCTTGAGCATGGGAAAAATCCAGCTGGCCGCAACGACCAGCAACAGCACTGGCAGCACAACCAACTTCTGCGACCAAAGCAACTGCAGGAACCGCTTGACGGTTGACGGCTTGAACAACGTGATCAGCAGGCCGGCAATGGCAACCAGGACGCCGGGCAGGATCACCAACAGCGCTTGAAGGGGGCCGACAAGGACGGGGATAACCCCCAGCAACTCAGCGGATGCAACGATTGTCAAAACGGTGCTCCTTTACTCATTGTGCGAGGACTGCTTCCCGTCCAGCATGACACGAACCGGACCGTCTTCAGCGATGATCTCATCTTCCTGCAACTCGCCTCCTGGCAACCTCCATCGAATCGTAATCGGACCCGGCTCCGTCATTCCAAAGAACGCACCGGTGTCACCTGGCCGTACCGCAAATGCGCCCAGTGGCCGTTCATCACGCCACCCCATCACGGTGATGGGCCCGGCATGTCCACCGGTCTCCACTCCTGCCACCACCGCTAATGCAGCGTCGTCGTCAAGTTTGCGAGGGAACAGCCAGCACTCGCCGTTCTTCAACACAAGCAACATGTCCAGGGCCCCGTCTCCGTTGAAGTCGCCAAGGCATCCAGTCTGCTGTCCGTCACCCGCCTGAGGAAGGCGGTCATTGTTGGCGCCATGAGACAGATTCACTTCATAAGCTTCACCGAAACTTCGGAAGCCTCGATTGAAGTACAGTTGGGGGGCCATCCGCGTATGAAACGCCATGAAAATGTCCTGCCGGCCATCGTTGTTGAAGTCGCCCGTGTTGACGCTGCACCCGCCGCCCTGAGCGTGATAGCTGATCTCGCCGGAGACGTTCAGCATCTCTACAAAGTTCCCCTCACCAAAGTTGTGCCACAGGCAGTTCCTTTCCTCCGAACTGACAAAGACGTCAAGCAAGCCGTCGGCGTCGTAGTCGCCCAGGCAGACCGCCCTCTGACCCTGGCCACCAAAGATGTGAGTCTCTGTCGGTGCCACAAAGCCATCGGAGTCCCTGCCCCGGTAAAACAAGCTACCGTACTGGAACAATTGCAGGACATCGGTCAACCCGTCGCCATCCAGGTCGGCCGCCAGACACTGGCCGGCTTCGCCGAGGTCTTTGTCCACAGACGCCGTCCTTGCAGATTCGCCGGATAACACAGGCTGTTTGTGCAGACCGCCATCAGGCGCGGCGACCAACAGCACTGGCCCGGTCCTGGTGCCAGCCAGCAAAGCGGGAATGCCCTGTGAGCCCACGCCGAGCGTCGTCAGCGACAGGCAACCGTCCGCCAACGCGTCGTCGGTGTCACAGACTTGCGGTTCAAATGTACTATCGTCCTGTTGCCGGCTAAGGGTCAGTCGATTGCCGTCCCAACTGGCCAGATCAAGTCGTCCATCACTGTTGAAATCGGCCCAGGCCGAGGCCCTGGACCTGGTCGTCAAATTGAGTTTCGACGTCACATCTTCGAGAGTCCGGCCATTGAAACGGAAGATCCTGTCCCCACTGTCGCTGGCCAGGAAGAGGTCCGCCCTGCCTGATTCGTTGGTCCCGTCAATGTCGATAGCTCGTGCGTCACGGAATTGCTCTTCGAACTTGCCGACCTTGACTTCGTCGTCCCACTCGACGCCACACGCAACGGGCATCTCGGAGTCCTCATTGGAGAGGAACTGCCTGACCGCCCGCGAAGCCATGTCGGTGCTGCCGGCAAACGTGCCCAACAGATAACTGCTGTGTCGCGTTACGTCCCAAACGTCCTTCCACCGCTCGAGCACATACCATTGGGTCTGGGCATTCCACCGGCCAGACAGGTGAAGGAACCCTTTGGCCTCGTCTCCACCACCGCCTCCATCCCCTTCGGCATTGAACAGACCGACAAACAGAAGCGCCTGTTTCTGGCCGGAATCGATCAGCTTCATTGCCTCTTTTCCCTGGGCGTGGAACGCTTCGGGCATGGCCAGCATTTCGATCGTCACTTCCCTTTTTTCGTAATTGCCTTTGATTACTTCTTTGACAGCGGCAACGGCCGTGCCCTCTTCGTTGACGTTCTTGAACTCAAGAAGCAGCACAACGTCCGATTGGTCGGTCAAGTCTTTCAGCGTGAATTCCGGATTGATCAATGCCAGGACCGTCGTCCCACCAAGTATCAAAAGGGCGAGGGCCATCACAAGACTGTTTTTTTTCCTGGACATCGCTATCTCCCAATACTTGCTTTCACTCATGGCATCGCCGGCCACTGGCCTACAGCGTATTACGCTGACTTGTGGCCGCGGTGAACGTCATTCCCCTTGCGAGAGTTGCGTTCCCACGAGCCCAACGACCACATCTTTCTGAGAATTGCTCTAATCGCAACGGATCAGTCATGGGACGTTGATGTTCCTGAAATACCTAACGATCCTGCAGGTCCGTAGCACCAAGTCTCTTAGTAACTTCGGCAGCTGCGACGAACAGGTCTTCGGTACGCTCCTGCCAGTCGGAGTTGATGAACCACTCGTTGCCCCCAGCCGTACGGCCCCGCGTATCGAGGCTCCGACCGGGATTGTTCACTGTGCCCATCGATTGGATCTCCTTGTCGCTCAGACCCTGGGCTTTCCAGAGACAAATCTGGCGTTCATCCAGCAGCGTCTGACAGCGAGAAGCCAAGTCGGTGCCGAGTTTCCTGCGTAGCGCTTCGTCGGTCAGAGCCTGTTCGATCACGATCCGGGCCTCGCATTCCTGGACTCCCTCGCGCAGAAACTCGTAACGAACGGTTGCGACAGGACCGGTCGGTCCGGGAGCGAGGAGCGAAGCCCTGATATCGAGGTTTCGCCAGAGACTTTGTGGGTAGCGATCGCTGACATTTCCGGCCCGGCGGCCTCGCTTGTCCTTAATGGCATACCAGAAGTCGCCGCCAATGCGTGCCAGGCCGCGTTGGTTGCCCGTGATATTGACCTCTGCCAGACCTCGTATCTCGCTGGGGGTCATTCGGTTGACACCAGCCTTGCGATAATGTCTGGCGACAAAGGCGGGCCGTTGCCAACCATAGGTGCGATTCAGGGCCGGGTTGACAGTAACCGTCGTGTCCCAGACGGTCGATTCGTAGCCGACGCTTGCCAGGTCGTATAGCTTGGTCCTGCCTCGTTGAGTTGCCGACCAATGCGCGTGGGAGACCCATGGAATACTGCCGGACAGTTCATTTAACGCGGCCATTTCCTGCTTCTTCGGCCAATCGTCAGTGAACATCCCGATCATCATTTTGTCGGCGATCCCGCGCTGCTCCATCAACTGACGCACGCCAGACCAGACAGGCTGCCAGAGCTTCCTGCAGGCAGGGTCCTCATATCGAGGCAGGTTAAACACAGTTGCGTTCTCGCCCTGGGAGTCGACCAGTGTGACGGCAGGGCCCTTGCCACGAAGGGCACGGCGAGCATCCTGCATTCGCTTGTTACTCAACACGTGACTACGGCGGTCGGTGACTTCCGAGTCAGGAACAATGTCGCCCTCGGGTTCATTAAGGTAGACATCCCAGGCGTTCACGACGACGATCTTTGGATCGCCCATCTGTGTGATGGCAACGTCAAGGTACCTGTCCATGATCGAGAAGTCATGTTCATAGCCATCGGTGCCTTGAGCAACCCAACGGACCATCGACTGTTCGTTTCCATGGTTGGTGTGGCAAATCAGCGGCACATAGATGACACGGCTACCCATCTCGCCGATCAGCTTGAACGCCTGAGCAATCATGCGCCAATGTTCTTCCGACCAGAGCTGCAGGTCGTACTCGGCAGCAAGAGTGTCAGGTGACTGGATCATTTCCACCCAGGTTCGCCAACTGCCCGTATCAGGAAGTGTCCACTCGAGCACCTTCATCTCGACGGGGATTTCGATCGCCTCGCCGCCAGCGACTCCAACGGTCAGACTTCCTTTGTAGATACCTGGTTTGGACTCCTTCGGTACCTTCACGGTCACCCAGAGCGAGATAGTCGAACGGTCCGTCGGTGGCGATTCCAGAAGGATGTCTATCCCACGTGGACCGTACCGGGAGTCCGTGCCGCTCCACGGCGCGCCGTAACGAATCTGCACCTGGTCGGCGGGAATCGTCCCGGTCTCGCTCTTGAGATCGCTGATCTGCGCCTTTAGATCCTCGATCACGCGGAGCGAACTGGCGACGACCTTGCCCGAGAACCACCCGTTGCGAACGCCAACGATCGAGATCGGCTGAAGCCCTGCGCTCTCAGCGACATCGGCGCTGCTCAACAGGTCGCTATTGCTGATGCGAAGCGATGTTGACGAATCCTCGGCGCTGGTCGCGCTGGTGGTAGCAAGAATCATTGCCGCCGCGCCGGTTGCTATGTAGGACCTCATTGCGTTCTCCCATTACCCATACTGTTTCTGGTTGGCGATTGAAGTTGCGAGCGAGTCATTAAGTACGATGTAGATCGTAGTGAAATCACGATATACGATCCGGATCGTACTTTCAACAGCTGCGTATGATTTCTTGAGCAAAACTGACGGACACCGCAGGGGCACCCTTGTCAGAGCTGCTACGATTAGGGGCCTTCGATCGCACCGGCGTCGCGTTTTTCGCCGATGGCTGCGCGGCTTGTGAAATCGCGTAGGAACGGGCCGTCAAACTGCCAGGCATACAGCTCCTCGATACTGGTCTTTGCATCTGCCAGCGTACCCAGGCTGACTCGCATGAAGTCGATTTCACCGGCAAGACAGTCTCCATCCGGAGTACCACCCACATAGAGATCGGCGGTGTTGGTCAACGACACTGTATCGACACCGGAGCCTTTTGCGTCGAACGTTCCGTCGACATACAGCGACAGCGTTTCATCAACTCGATCGGCTTCGGCAATGACGTGATGCCAGCGGCCGTCGTTAACAGGCTTGTGACTGGCCAGAGCTTTGCGTAAGCCATCGACTTTGACGGTGAAGGTCACTCCGCCGTCATCGTTGATTGTCAAGGCATAACCGCTCGCGTTCTGTTTCTGAATGATCACCCCGCCATGGTGGTCACGATCTGTTCGGAACCAGGCTTCGACAAGGAAGTTGCTCTCCCGCACATCCGCACTCTTCGGAGGGTCGCTCAGGTCTGAATCTGCTGGAGCAGGCTGAAGCGTCGCGTGAGTGCAAACGGCATACTGATCCTGGCCATTGAACCTCAGCGCACCGGCGGTCCAATCTTCAAGCGGGCCATGAGAGAAACTGGTGGCGTCCATGTTCACGGTTCGCAGGGGATATCGTGGTTCCTTGTGATAGGTCGTCCGATCCACAAAGTGGGGCGCCATATACCAGTGTTCGTCGGGGAGGCTGGTTTCGTCGTTTCCAGCGTGATAGAAGTGCCATTCAGCGACATTGGCACACAGGCCCCATGGAACGAACACTTTTACTCCCCGGTCGGCCGCCGCGGCTGTAGGGCGGAAGTCATGACCTGCCGGATCGCGCAGCGGCGATTTCTGCGACAACTCACCCAGCTCGCCGATCGAACCGCGGTCGTGCAGTGCCCGTCGAAAACCGTCAACCGAAGTGTGCCAGCGCCCGGATGGTTCGAAGACCGCGACTATCTCTGGCGTCTCAAAGAACACGTTGGCGGCGTAGACATTGGTTTCGTGTTCGAAGTCGGATTTTTGTCGACCGGCATCAGCGGCATTGGGATCTGCCATCGTTTTGGCGGGCTCGGAGTGCCGGAACACCATGTAGCCGATGCTGTGCCAGATATTGCCCATGTACTTGTTTCTTCCGGCCACAGGAGCTTGCCGCCGCGAACCGTTGACGAAGTTGTAGACCGTGTTATTGAAGATTGTCGCCAGGTATCCATGGATTTCCTGAAAAGCAGATGTATTGCCCAGGGGACTTCGCGGATCCTTTGACTGGCCCCATGCAATGTTGTTGAAGTAGTACTGCTTGAACCCACCGTCCATGTAGTAGGCATGGCCGAATCGGGCCGCGGCCGGGCGATCAGGTTGGTTTTGGATTCCCCAATGCTTGTACCCTCCGGGGTTGCCCACAATGTTATTGAAGACGTAGGCCGGGCCGCCCTGCCACGTCTCGATGCCACCAAAATCATTGGTCATCACCAGCGGTTCGACAACTTTGTTGTGATGGATCATGATTCGGGTGAGTGGACGGTCAACTTTGCCATGGCTGGTCTTGGCGCCGCGCACAAAAATGCCACCTGCGTAGACTCGGTGTAGAACGTTGCCCGCAATGTTGGCCGTTTGAGCGTGTGCGATGTTAATCGCCTGACCCTGGCCAAAGCGATTGGGCCGCCGACCAATCTCTGAGAGGTTGTTGCGCAAGACCTGCACGTCGTAAAGGCGGCCCTTTGGATACTCGACGCCCCACTCGCCGTCATCCAGCAACTCCACGGCTCCATGGTCGGTGAACGCCATCGTGTTGTCACGAATTGTGACGTTGTCAAGAACACTCTCTCCCAATGCGACCAGTCGAACGGGCATGTGCACGTGCTCAAACCGACAGTTTCCGACGACGAGATTCCTTCCTGAGCCGAGCAACCGAATGCAGGCCGGATTGACGTCCTTGTGCAGCGGATTCCCGGTGACTTGAAAAGGCGGCGCTGTGAGGTCCCAGAATGCATTGGTGAATCGGAAACTCAGCCCGCTAACGTGAACGTGGCTGAACGCCTCACCGTCGATCAAATTCATTCGTCGTGCAACCTCGACACGAGTCGCATTGGGGTCGGCATCGTGGGGCAGACGAATATACAACCGGCCGCCGGCTCCTTTCTTGTGGAACCAGAATTCTCCGTTTTCGAAATCGTCCAGATAGTGAGGCTTGTCTTCCAGGTAGTATCTGCAATAGCGTCCGATGTGGTAGCTTCCCGCGTTTCTTCCCCATTGGCCGCCAAAGACGAGGCCTCTTGTGTCCGGGTCAAACTCGCGCACTTTCGTCGGGTAGGGCGTGCTCATCACCCAGCCATATTCCGGCCACACCAGCGCGCCTTCATAAAACTCACGCGGCCCGGTCAGGTTTTTGGTATCGAAGGCCAGGTGCATTTCAACCCCAGCGACCGTCTTCCGGTTACTCCATGCCTTCCTGGGATTGTCAAATTGCCACCAACTGCTCTTCACGTCGTTCGGATCCGAAACGACCCAATTCGGTGTTCTTGCCAGCGGCACTCGGGTAATCTGGTCCGCCGAATCGACGAGCCAGACGTTGCGTGGTGCCCACGGAATGTCGACGTGCCAGACCATGTCTGATTCTGGAATATCGTTGTGCTCCGCGCCTCGTTTCCAACCTCGGACCCACTCGGAACCGCTGATGACAGCGTTACCCCTGCCCCACAACGGGTCGCTGGTCAGGCGAATCGGGTCGTCGGCCTTGCCGGACTCGTCGGGCCGCAAAGCACCCCGATAAACAACGCCGCGTTTGAAGACATAGGTGTGCACACCCGATGCCGTGGCAGCACGTCCTTGAGCTTCCTTATCCCATGGATGATGCTTCCACGGTTGCGTTTTTGTACCGGACCCGAAATCATCGCCGTCGTCGAAATCGATATACCGGACCGACTCACCCGTGACAAACTTGAATGGCTCCGGCGTCCACTCCAGGTCGCCGGTATCGACGACCCGACAATGAGGTTCCCGCCAATCAAATGTCTGTCCCATCGTGGGCGCGACGCTGAAGACAATGACGAACAAACTGCATGCGAATGCGCAGTGAACACGAGGGATTGTTGACCCCTTGAAAATGCCTGCGACCGACGAGTACGCGCCGGATTTGACAGCATGAGAACTCATGTTAATCGTCCTTTCTGTCTCAGCCCTGGTGCTTTGTCAGAACCAGTTTCTAGGGTTGGCGAGCAAGACGGGGTCACGCAGGGACCTATTGAGACAAGGCATGGATCGTCGCTGGCGTGTGCTGCCATCGAGTGTCGTAGTCTGCTCGGTAGGCGTCCCACATCTGTTCGTGAAATCGGTCGGACGCTCTGGCTCGCGCCAATCCATCCGAACGCTCGGCATCCGCTCGCTGCCTGCCAGCGGGCGACATCTCAAACATCCACCGGTCTTGATAGTCGAACAGAGCCTGGTGGTTCCAGAGTTCGGTAGCGCCCATGACATGCGCCGCAAGCACGAACCCGGCGCACGAGCCGCTGTTAATTGATCGGTGGCGAGCGTCCCAGGCGACATCGTCCTGTTCGGGGTCCAGGGCATGGCGAACGCCCCATTCGGGCATGCCAAGATGCTCTAATGTGAATCCGCCAAATCCGCCATTGATCACACCCGGCCGCGTCTCTGAGACGTAGAACGTGCCATCGTCTTCCTGGAAGGCTATTTCCCTGCGATCGCCGATTCCCTTCATGGGTTGAAAGTCCAGCATCATTCCCGCGAAAAGGATCGGCCATTTACGGCCATGATTGTGTGCCCCGCGGCTGATCCAGTTCCGGTCGCCGCCGTCTTTTGTAATTCCAAAAAGATCGATGCCAAATTGGATGTAGCGAACCAGCAGCATCTTCTTCTGCTGATCAGGAAGATCGAGGTTCAGCATCAGAGAGGCGGTTCCGCTGGCCAGTGCAACTTCCCGTCCATAGTCTGGCATGTTTTCGATCGGGTAAAGCTGACGGCCATGCCAATCGGGAATGTGATCCAGCCAGGGGCGTTCAAAAACTCTTTCAACTTCCTCGATCCTCGGCGTCCCGGCCACAGGGCGCAGTCGCCGGAGAAGGTCGTAATTGATCTGGTTTGCGTTGAGCGACGTATCCTTGACCTGTCCGCAATATGCGGGGCGAAAACAACCTTCGGCTGCGGGCGTTTCCAGTACCGTCAGGATCGCGGCGGTCTTGATGAGCCTGCGGCTGTCCTTTGCGCGAGAACGCTGATCTCCTGACGATTTCGGCTCTGGCCTGCTGTCACCCTGACTGATGACAGAAACAACAGAACTGTGCGGTCGTACTTCCAGGGGCTGGTCCCGGGAGATCCCGTAAGCGACGTTTAAGTCCGGTCGGTAATAGTCGACGTTGTGTCCGCCGGGGTTGATTCGCGAGTCGTATCCGTTGTAAGTTCCGTCGCGCGGGGAAGGATTGATCATCGAGCCGTTCAGAACACAGTTGTTCTTCGTGACCGAGGGCGGATCGATGGTGATAATCCTGATCGGGCCGACCACCCACCAATCGCCGTTTGCGAATTGGCCGCACTGGTACTCTTTGTCAAAAGTCCACCGGATGCCGAACTGATTGATCGTTGTGGCCTTCATCGCATCTCGATGGCCACCTGACGAAATCGCGGGCTCTGCTTTGCTGACAGCATCCGTGGTGTTGGAAAACAGCCTGTCGCCTGATGGTTGAGCCTGTGCCATCGCCATCAGCACGACGCCCAGGCTGACACTTGCCAGCACGGCGGCCAGGGCTGACGGCCCGGAGTAACGCGATGGCATCGATTGTGAGTCCGACAGATGCACGATGCGGCGTATGCGAAACAGGAGATCGCCTCCCGTTGCTGCCACGGCACGCGCAGGTGAATCGTGGACCATCTCCGCAAGCGCAACCAACGACCGCGCGTAGACGTTACGCTGCTGACAAATTCGTACAGCCAAATCGTCGGCGCAGAATTCCCGCTCGGACCGAATCTGATGCGACAACCACCATACCGCGGGATGATAGAACAACAACGTTTCGACGATCGTCTGAATCAGATTCACAAGATAGTCGTGACGCTTTATGTGAGCCAGTTCGTGCGCCAGAACTGCTTCTAACTGAATTGGCGATAGTCCCAGCAGGGCATTTGCGGGAAGCACGATTACCGGCTTAATCCAGCCAACGACCATCGGCGTGGTAACTCTGAATGTTTGTCGAACGGAGATGGATTGATGAACACGGAGCCGTCGGGCGATCTTCCCTGTAAGAGCCACCACGTCATCATGCGGCGGCGACCCATCACGGCGCAACTGTCGAGACAGTAGCCAGCCGGCGATATGCCACGCCGACAACAGGGCCGCCCCGGCAAGCCAAAGCCAAAGCCAGAAAATCGAATGCAGAAGCAATGGATGCAATAGTCGCGACTCGCCGGTTAACTGCTTTGTGTCAACGGCGACTGCGCGAGCTTCATCTCCTGGCGTGCCCGCAACCCCGGCTGGTTCGATCGCAGCCTTCGATTTGATTGGCGATAAATCCGCCACGGCAACGGTATCCGAGGGGGCTTCGCCAGACGCCTGAAGCGAAACATCGTCTACTTCAATCACCGACGCCCAGCCGCTGCCTGCGACCGGCGGATCGATGACCAATAGGTTCACCACCGGCAACGCACACATCATGAACAGACCAAAACACGCAACGAGATACCGCAGGTTTGCGTGGGTCGTCGTTGGTCCCTCAGAGGAATGATCAGTCTGATTCCCTGCGTGAACTGGTACCCGGTCACGCAGCAGACGCAGGATCACTGCCACCACGATGGCAACCAGTGTGCCTTGCCAAAGGAAATGCAGCAGCGACAGGGCGACTTGTTGCGGAGCGACCGGCGACAACCAGTTGAACACATGGTGGATCATTTCCGGTTCTCCCGCTGCTTCAACAGGCGTTTGATCTGCGCAATCTCCTGGTCGGTGACTTTGTCCGATTCAAGCGCATGGACCACCATTTTATGCACCGATCCCTGCAGCACGCGATCGACAAAACCTTTGACCAGCGACTTCTCCGTCTCAGCCTCTTTTAGAACTGTGGAATAGATGTGCGAGCGTTGCGATTCATCCCTGCGAACAGATCCCTTCTCGGTCATCACCTGCAGTTGCTTCAGCGTCGTCGTGTAGCGTATCCGCGCATCGCCGCCGAGTGCTTCATGGACCGCGCGTACAGTGCTGGGACCATCACTCCAAAGCACTCGCAGGATTGCAAGCTCAGCTTCCGTAGGCGGTACTCTCTCCGACCGGGACATTTTCCGCTCCAAAATCAGCAACTGTTGTCTGTCTATGTACGATACTGATCGTACTATGGGTCACAGTACACGAATGAGAACGCATATTCAACGGCCAAAAAGACAAACACCGTTCGTTTCCAATGTTGCCTGACCGCGGGCTTTTTCCGACTGCAATCTCCGGATTCTGCCGAATCCGGCCACCAAAGTACCGCACAACGTTGGTGTGTATTCACAGACCCAGTGTTACCATCATGCGATTGCCGGCGTCATAGAAGGTGAGCCTCGATGTGAATTCCATCCGCCCGTACAAATTGGTCACTGAGAGTGCGAACAGTATTCCGAAGATCTGCTGATGCTCACGAGGTTCAGGATGCCATCGCCTGTCTCAGGTTTCATTGCCGCGGCACGGCTTAACCTGAAACAGTTAACAACAATTGGCAAGGGAGAAACTGGCGATGAAGTTGACGGCCCGTAGTGTGATTCGAGCGAACCATTCGAATTCAGCCGCATGGATGATGCTCTTACCGTTGATTCTGACCTGCGCGGCTCAGTCTTCGGGCCAGTCCGCCGGACCCTCGGTGACGTCGGAAGAAAATCAAGCCAGCGCAACAGCCAGCGCGCAGCCGGAAGTCTGGCTGTGCGCTGGCGACCGAATTGCCGATCTGCTCCGGCCCGATGCTCAATGGCCGTTGGTCCGAGAGCACCTCACGGGTATCAAGTTCTACGTGGGTCAATTCTCAAAGAACCGGCGCCGGACAGAACAGCTCGCTACGGAGAAACTGCGACAGTATGCGCGCCTGGTACGTGCTCATGATCTGCAGGTCGCCGTCGAACTGGGTGGCTGCCTCGATTTCTCGCCGATGGACGACACATCCGGCCAGTGGTCGGCACAACACGAACTGGCGGCGCTCGAGAACTTCTACGCGGTGGGCGGAAGAGTCGATTTCCTGGATATCGACGGTCCGATCCGGCGATTGATGCACCCCAAAAACCGCAAAGATGGCAAACGATTCGAATCGATCGAACAGGCTGCGGACGAACTTGTCGACGCGCTGCGTATCCATCACGAAGTTCACCCCGAGACGCGTTATTGGCTGTTGACCAACTTTCCAAACTGGGGTTGGCGCGGCGACGTTTCTTATCACGCCCGCGGGCCACACCGGCAGGATTACGGCGACTACGACCAGGTTGTGCAGATCGTGCTGGGCAAGCTCAAAGCTGCAGGAATCTCCCTTGACGGCGTGACCGTGGACAACCCGTATGAGTACCTGACCGGAACACATCATTCGGTCAATCTACCGGATCCCACCTCCATTGATTGGCTCGGGCGCGTGCGCAGCTATGAGGATTTTGCCAGAGAGAACGGTCTGGCCTTTAACCTGATCGTGAACTCGCAGCAGGGCGGAAAGGAGTCGGACGCGCGGTTCTACCGGGAAACGCTGCAAATGGTCGACGCCTACCTGGGGGCCGGTGGAAAGCCAACACGCTGGTTCGTGCAAAGTTGGTATCCCTATCCCAAACAGATGACACCTGAATCGGCACCCCATTCGATGACCGCCCTTGTATCAGCCGTCCTTCAGCGGGTTCGATCCGACGTGCAAGGCTCGGCGCCAAGATAGTTGCCATGTGGCAGAGCGCTGCTGAGATGTGCCCATCCAGGCTTCCGGTCAATCCAGGAGTACCGAATCAGCGAATCACTCCCTGCGCCCGGTCAATTCTGTGAGGTGTTCTTTGAGTTCGCCCAGGCTTGTCTGAAAGGCGGGATCATTAATGCGGTTGTGCATTTCATAAGGATCGTTTCTGAGGTCATACAGTTCGTCCATTCCTTCGAGTTCCGAATATCGTATGTACTTGTAAAGCGACGTCCTGACGGCTTCATAACCCATGTTCCGGATTCGCGGGAAGACCGTATCCGAGTAGTATTGGATCAGAAACGACGTACGCCACCCGTTTGGCCGCTTGCCTGTCAGCAGCGGAACCAGGCTGCGACCGTCCATCGCGTTCTTCGAGCTGGCGTTAGCCAGAATAAGCAGGGTCGGCGCCAGGTCGATACTCAATGCAAGCCCGTCGATGACGGATCCCGATTTGGCCAGTGGCGGATATCGCACCAACATTGGAATCCGGATCGCTTCCTCGTAGGCCAGACGCCGCTCGACGCTCAATCCGTGCTCCCCGTTCCAATAACCGTGATCGCTCGTGAAGACGATGACCGTGTTGTCAAGTTGACCGCTGTCTTCCAGGGCGTCAAACAGTTGCGTCACACCTTCATCGATTCCGGTCAGCATCCGCAGTCGGTCACGGATCGTCTCATCTCCCGTCCCGGTCGCTCTGCTCAGCGGCGGAAGACCGTCCATCGGTCGAAGCAGCGCCCGCTTGTCGGCCAGCGAATCCGTTACGTTGAGTCGTCGAGGAATTGGCGCGTGACTATAGAGCTTCTTGTGCCGAACAGCGGGCAGGAATTTCGATCCACCGGGGTCGGAGACACTCCCGTCGTCGTATTGCACCAGTTCCGGATGCAGCGCTTTGTGAGCCAGGTACAGACAGAATGGCTTCGTTCTCGGTTGCCGAACAAAACGAACGGCCAGGTCGTTCAGCACATCCGTTGTGTGCCCTTTAAACTGGATCCGCATCCCGTTTTCATTGAGCGTTGGATCAAAGGATGTCCCCTGGCCAGCCATACATGCCCAATAATCGAAGCCTGGGCGAGCCGTATCATCGTTGCCCATATGCCACTTGCCCACGTACCCCGTCTCATAGCCATCTTCGTGAAGAATTCGGGGAAACGTCACCAGCTCGTGACTTTGCCCACTGCGGTTCGTATTGTCGACGATGCCATGCCGGTGAGCGTACCTGCCTGTCAGCAAGCTCGCCCTTGCCGGTGAGCAGAGTGGTGACGTGCAGAACGCATTGCGAAAGCGAGCCCCTTCACACGCAATTCGGTCGATGCCCGGCGTTCGTACAAACGGATGACCTGCACATCCGATCTCATCCCAGCGCAAGTCATCGACAAGGATGACGACAATATTCGGGCGACTGGCTAATGCCGAGGAGAACGGCACCGTGGCAACGAGTAACAACAGTGTCAAGCGAATCAATCGTGCAGTCATCCGAGGCATCCAAATGGGTGTTGCAGAAATGTGAAGTGGCTGCGTAGTGCTCGCCCCGATAGTATCTGGCCCTGGTTTCAACCAACCGAATCACCGATCACTTCTTCTTGATTCTTCATCTCGGGTTGGCCGCTTGTCAGGTCGGTCGGAACGGCGTCTTTCTCTGGAAGGTCGGTCACCGGGACGTTCAGAACGGCGGCGTTGCCTGTCGAGAGTTCCATCTGATTGTGCGGCAGGTGCCCTGGCCGGATACGGATCGGGTGACACGAAATCAATTGTTCTGGCCGGCGGAAGGGCCTTGCGATACTGCTTGTAAGTGGCGTCGACCCAGGGATCCCAGGTCCGGCCCTGCCGTTTTGCTGCGTCGATAATCAGGCCAGCGTGTTCTGTCAGGATCTTCACGTGCTCGCTGTCATCCTCAGTCATCCAACGATCACAATAATCGCCAAAGGCATCGTGATTCCATGTTGCTTCGGCGTGCATGATCCGGATCGAAAGTGCGGTGGCGATCCAGGCGTGGCTGGTGCAACAACGTCGGTATGCTTCGGCCGTCTTACCGGGATTTGAGAACTTCGAGCCTTTACCGTCATCCGGCCATTCGGACGGATGAACGGGTTCGGCGAAGAAACCGCGGCTATCCTGGTCAGGGTACAAGTCCCAGCCACTCCTGCCGATGTGCCCGGCAAACAGTGCCGTGGCCCCAGTCCATCCCTTGCCGTAAACTGTCTGATCATCCTCCTGGAAGACGATGCGCGGAAAGGTCCTGTCCGGTCTTGCCATTGCCTCGCTGCCAAACATGATGCCCGCGAATACGATCGGCCATTTGCGACCCTGGCCATGTCCTCCCAGTGTCTCCCAGCCAGCCCAACCAGCTTCCAGAGTACCGTACAGGTCGATGCCGTACTGCACGATGTTCACAAGGAGTTTCTCCTTCTCCTCGTCAGGAAAATCACACATCAGGATCAACGTCGCCATGCCTCCGGCTCGCGACGTCTCACGACCATACTGCGCGGCGTATTCGGCAGGAGCGCCTTTGTTCTGACGCATGACATCTACCCAGCAGCGTTGAAAGTGTTTGGCGAATTCGGCGGGCGACGGCGTGCCTTCGACCGGTTTCAGTTTGGGCAACAAGTCGCGACGCAGATTCCTTGCCAGGAAGATCCTGTTTTCAAGGTCGCAGAATGCGGGCCGGAACGCATCAGCCGGTTGAGCACCGTCCATGCAGGTCAACACCGACACTGAGCGAACCCAACATCTGGCCATCCCCTTTTCAGGCTGAAAGGGCCAGAGCATCTGAGGAAACTGTCGTTCCTTCTCCGCACTGACCGACGAAAGTAGCGAGTCGCCAGGTTTCATCGCGATCGGTGGCGCCGAACGCATGCCCGCGTCGTAACTGTTGCCTCTGGAGGCACGAGAATCAAAGCCCGACTTCCCTCGCCGGGGATTGAGGTTTAACACCGAACCGTTCATTCCATCCACCGGCGCGGGGTCAATCTCGACAACGGTGACCGGACCCACCACATAGAAATCGCCGTTGACGAACTGCCCGACTGGCACCTCCCTGTCAAATTTCCAGGTGACGCCATGCTGGGAAACCTGCCGGGCCCTCGCTAAATCAGGCACGGACTGTGCGACTGCGTCATGCCGGACGCCCACGATTGCGAAACAACAGAGCGTTATCACCAAACGCAGATTGACCATCTCATTCATCGTCCGGCCATTCTCTTTCATGAGCTGTTTCGAGTTCTGTTGTCACACCGAACTGCCTGGTCATGACATGGAACCAGCACTGCTGTCTGTCACAACCTTTGCGATTCTATCGCGTGATTTGTCGCTACACCACCTGTCAGCAGTCACTCTGGCTTCCAGTTGGTCTCCTTAGACCAATTTACTTAATGTCGTGAACGATACTGGCTCGTGGGAGTCACGAAACTGCTATTAAGAAGCGCTCTTCACGGCCACAAGTCAGCGTGAAACGCTGTGGTCATTCTGTCCTGGCTTCGGAGGAACATCGCCCAGCCGCGTCCGAAGGAAGCGCGCTACGGCTTTGCCGAGGAAGATGTTGCCAGGCTCGCTGAAATGACAATCGTCCGGTCTCTGCAACTCGGCCAGCTGAGGTGAAATCGCGCCGAAGAGATCGTCGACAGCGATCCCGTGCTTCGCCATCACCTCGGCAGCAGCGGCGTTGCGTTCGATGATGGAGGCCGATGTGTACTTGCGAGGCACATCCGGAACCGGTGTGGTACTGGCCCAGATCAGCGTCGCGCCGGTCTTCTTCATCCGCGAGATGAGTTGTTCCAGTCGACTTGTGTAATCGGCGAGAGGTGTGTTGCGATCGTGGATGCCAAAATTGAAGTGGATGATGTCCCACTTTCCATTGCCGAGCCAGACGTCGATCTTCTTTAGCCCGGTCGCGGTCGGCCCGCAGTTGGCCGGTGCGCGGTGAACGTTGGCCTTGCCAGCAAGCTGATTCCGCACCGTCTGCGTGTAAGCGCGCGAAACCGAATCGCCGATCAACAGTACGCGCGGTAACGCCGGATCGTCTTTGACGAAGTCCCAGGCGTTCGCCTTGCCCCCGACCTTGTCCCGTTTGTGAAGGGGCAGATAGAACCCGCCGAGTTCTGCCTGCAATACGCGCTCCCATGCCTGATGGGCCGGCGGCAGGGTCCTGACCCACGCCTGATATCCGGCGTCAAGTACTGCGGCCGCCCTGGCCTTCTTTGCCGCCGCTTCTGCGGCATTCGTGGGTTCGCCCTGCTCCTGGGCCCGACTCGTCGTGGCGCAGATGACGATCAGGCTGAAAGCAAGGAGTCGGGTCGGGATGGTCTGCATGGCGATCAGTAATCTATCGTTGTGTTGTTTTCGGCTCATTTTCAATTCGATTCTTCGAAAGAGTCGGCCGACTGGAGCCGGCCTATCGCGTATCGCCCGGCCCCTTCATTCCTCGACCACTCCTTTCGGGCGTTGATGTCGATCTGTATTCTTCGAGCAGCTCCCTCAACGTGCTCAATCTGCTTGTCGGTCAGTTTCGCTTCGCCCCTCAGGTACGTCAATGAACCTGGGAGCGTCGCGTCCAACATCCGTCAACAAGCGTGGTGACCGCTGAGAAGCATGCCTGGATCTGATATGCTCTTAACGAGTGCCCGTTCTGCGGAACCGAAGACGCGTTTCATGATTTCTACCGTCCGAGAGGTAACATTGGATTTGCGACTCATGCGAGTACTTATCATCTCTCTCACGCCGGCGTTCATTCTCCTGCCCGTCGTTCCAGCGCAGACCGCTGACTACTGGGTCGCGCCCAGTGGAAACGATGCGAATCCCGGCAGCCGGGAAAATCCGTTCCGAACGATCCAGAAGGCGATGGACGTTATCCGCACCGGCGAAACCTGCACCGTGCGTGCAGGAACATATCGAGAGTCGGTCCGAATCCGGAACTCGGGGACCGCAGGCAAGCCAATTCGTTTAATAGCAGCCGATGGCGAGAGAGTAGTCTTCGACGGCACGGATCTGCTGACCGGGCCGTGGGAACATCACCAGCGTGGGATTTACAGCACGACGGTCGACGGATCTCTCGAACAGGTGTTCGTGGACGGCATGATGCAGATCGAGGCCCGCTGGCCAAATATGCGGTTCACAGAAATCTGGGATCGCACAAAATGGGCCAGTTCTGAGCACGGTTCGCGCAAGGATCTGATGATCTGCAACGCACTCGCCCATACCGGAATCGACTGGACCGGCGCCCTGGCGACGCTCAACGTGGGACACCAATACAAGACGTGGACACGCGACGTGACGCAATACTCCACCGAGAGCAATCAGTTCCGTTACGAACTGAACGAGCGTCTTGGCGATGGCAAAGACGATGGAGCGACCTGGGCCGATGATCGGTTTTATCTGTCCGGCAAGCTGGAAGCTCTCGACGCGGCGACCGAATGGTATTACGACGCCCAACACGGTCGGTTGTATCTCTGGTGTGACGATGGCCTGAGTCCCGCCCAACACCGCGTGGCGGTGAAACGCCGCACGTACGCCATTAGCGCCGATCAGCAGGATCATATCGAGATTGTCGGCTTTCACTTCTTCGCCGCCACCTTCCGGATGAATGAATGCAACCATTGCCTGGTCGACCGTTGCCAACTGCAATTCCCGGTCTGCTCACGGCGTCTTGAAGAACGTACGCCCAGGGGGAAGTCCAGGCCCGAACCGTCCACGTTGATCGCAGGAGATCACAACACAATCCGCAGAACGAGTGTTGCGCTCAGCAACGTGGGAGGGCTGACCATGCGCGGCAGCCACTGTCGCATCGAAAACTGCATCGTCCATGACGTCAACTGGGGCGGCAGTATCTCACACCCGGGCATTGCCATCCTGGGACGCTCCGACCGCGACAATCACAACGTTGTGAGCCGCTGCACGGTCTCCGGAGTCGGCAACATTGGCATCCTCTACCGAGGCCCTATGAGTAACATCGAGCACAACCACGTCTTTGGCGTTGGTCGTGCCTGTCGTGATATCGCAGCGATTCATACCGGAGGCGTTCGGGCCCGAGACAGCGTGGCTCACCATAACTGGGTGCATGACAGCACGGGACTTGGCATGCGTGGTGATGACCAGACGAGGGGCCTCACATTTCACCACAACGTGGTGTGGAATTGCCGTCGGGGAATCGTCATGAAGGGCAACTTCAATAAGGTTTATCACAACACAGTTCTGGTCGACCCGCAGGCGGAGCAGGCCACAGATTCGATCACGATTCCCAAACGTGCCGAGCCCAAAAAGTGGTGGACCCCCAACCCCACACTGCCCGTACAAAATGAAGACACGTGGGTGTTCAACAATGCAGCATTCCTTGTCGCCGACCGCGGTGGCACACCGACCTCCCCGAGTGATCTTGTTTCTCACAATGTGCTTCTGCCACGCAACCTGCGGAGTGTATTCGCCAATGCCAGCGCACAATCACTGGCCGCTGGCACGTTTGATCTGCGTCCCGCACCTGGGTCTCCCTTGATTGACTCAGGACGGCAGGAACCAGGCCTTGCCGATGAGTTCCGCGGAACATCGCCGGATGCCGGGGCCTATGAGGCCGGAAGCGAGCGATGGACTGCCGGTGCTGACTGGAAGGACCAGTTGATTGGCGTCGAGTTCGTCGTTCGACTGGAGCCACCGCACAAGCATCCGAGTATTCCGCTTCCGAAGCTGCTTCACGATTCCGGCATCAGTGCGAACGGAATGCGTCAGCTTCAGAAGTTACACGACAAACTGTGGGAAGAAGGCGATCGTATCTCGCTCCGCAAAAAGGCCATCAGTTTGCGCGAGCGCTATCCGGAGAATTCGCCAGAGCACAGGGAACATCATGCGATCGTCGCAAAGCTCCACGCAGAGGTTCAGGGTCTGCTGCGTCAGCGGGGAACCAGTGTGCTCTCCGGCAGGGACCTGGCGGCTTTTAAGAAGGCGATGCGGATCAAGTAGCGCGCGCAATTGAATTCACAGCGTTTCACGCCGACTTGTGGCCGCGAAGATGGCTTTTTAATAGCAGGCCACGAGCCAGCATCGTTCACGACAATAAGTAAACCGTTCCAGTGCTCCGTCAAATCTAAGAAGTGGGTTGAATCATTTGCCGGAAAACGGGGTCAGGGTGTGCCAAAATGCGAAGCACCCTTCGGGCCGTTCCGGTTTTTGGTACCTGACCCCCCTTTCCTCGCATCATCTCCCAGCGGCCTCCTGGACCCGCAGCACCTGCTTTCCTTCTGCCTTCAATGAGACAGGCAGGCCATCGTGAAGTTGGGCACCGGTGTAGGTCTTCTTCGCACTATCATGCTCGACCGTGTAGTTCTTCTCCTGGTCGACAGTGAACCATTCGGGGATCGTATTCATTCGGGGCCAGTCTTTCCTGAATCCGATATAGTCGCGGTGCCGCGGGAGGTCGAATACCAGCTTCCCTTCGTATGGCTTGTCGGACTTCAATACGATTTCGATGCCGCTATCACGATCGATTGCACCAAGTTTGAGTCCCTGCTGCCAGGGCCGAGCGATCGTTCCCCGGGTATGCATGAGAGCGTGAATGATGGCAGTTCGAACGCCGTTCGACTGCAGTTTCATCGTGCCCCAGAGTTGGTTCTCATCATGTCGATAGGCGATGTTAGCGCCGACTTCCCGGTCGGCCCAGGCGAGGCCCTCGGGAACGGGGAGGCGATTCAATATATATAGCCCACCTTCGACCGAATCGGCAAAGCCGTCAATCGAAGTTCCTTCCCAGGGACGATTCTGATAGGCCGGTTTCGCGAGGTTGCGCAATGTTCGCTCCATCTGCGCCCGGTAGACCGGCTTGTCAGCAACCCAATCGTAACATAGATAAGCAACGTAATTATAACCCCAGCCATCGCTTAGACGGCTGCCTGGTTTGCCGAGAGTATCGTACATAATGCCGTCTTCGTTGGTCCCTTTTTCGAGAACGGTATCTAACATCTTCTTCATGTGCGGAAGATACTGCTTCGCTTTGTCCGGACGATGAACTGACTCAACTGCGAGCAGGAGTCCCAATCCGCCGATGATCTCACAGCCATGATCGCGAAGCCGCGTTGGCACGAAGTCACCGCTGAGCAGGTAATAGTCCGCCAGCCGCTCGGCGTATTCAAGATACTTCTTCTCGCCGGTCATCGTGTACATGCGAGTCAGGGCCTGAATCTGTTCACCGTTAACCTCGATATTCGTCGAAGGGATTTTGCCGTACGGAGTGTCGATCGTTGGGTTGGCCCAGATTTCGTCCTGCACCGCCCTCATTCGATCGAACCATTCATCCCTGCCTGTAATCTCGACGATGGCAATCAGTCCGTCCTTGACATATTCGCTGCCGCCAAACGTGTTTTCAGGATCAGTGAAGAACCCTTTCGGACAATGCTTGATCTCTGCATGCAACGCATCTCGGACGGGGCCGTTGAGCGCCTCCAAATCGGTCAGCCACGCGGCCCAGACAAGAAACGGATAGCAGTCGGCCCATGCATCCTGATAATTGAAATTCCCATCCGGATGATACAGACCGGTGTCCGGTTCGATTTTTTGGAGCGCCACATCATGCAACCACCGCTGGACCTTGCTGATCGTAAAACCAGCAATCTCGGCTGACCGATCGAGCGGATCGGTGGGCAATGGTGGAGCAGGTCGTGCGGGCAGCGAAGGTGGTTGGGCAATCGTGATGACTGCCGTGTTCAGCACGGTCTTGCTAACGGCCAACCTGGCAACCTCTGCGTCGTTCCTCTTACCGGTCGGTTCGACCAGACGAACCTCGGCCAGGAACGCAGCCTTCCCATTCGCCTGACGGATCGAGACTTGAAGGTTCTCCCCTTTTAGGTCATTGGGCAACAGGACTCGCTTCCAACGAAAGCCATCGTAGCCGCCCCCTTCGATTATCTGCGTTTCTCCGTTCACCACGACCTGCGCATCTCGCGAATCGTTCTTCGAGCCCCAGAGTAAGTCGAGGCTCAATCCGGCGGTTGGCTTTGCCTCCATCGTCAGATCGATCTGAGTACGCCCAAGCCAAAAATAGGGCGTGCCGTCGTAAGTCTCCGGGCCCTGATCGAACCGAATCCAGGCCAGTGACTTTCCGTCCGGCGCGTCCTCCGCTAACAAAGAAGAGGCCGCACATATCGAGAAGAAGACGAACAACAACTTCCGACCGATTCGTCGTTTTGGCAACGTCCTGTCGCCCCGCGCGTCCCAACCGGTTCTATGCCGGAAAGGAACCAAAAACACGGATACTAAAACCCCAGTCAGGAAAGTCTGCAGATTCATTCGGTGCATGAGTTCTCGATTCGTGACGTTGTTAGAAGCAGTTACTTATTGTCGTGAACGATACTGGCTCGTGGGCGTAACAAAACTCCCCCGTTTCCACACCAGCAACGTTTCTGGTTAACTCACCACAGAAGCCAGACCGCGACGGTGCCCCAAACAGGCAAGCGGGCCGACAACCGCCCGTCGTCGGGGTTGGGGTTCACAGCTCATTCTGCAGATGAATTCGATACAGCTCGAAGAAAGTCGGCCCGTCGAGTAATTCGACGTTCGGATTCAGTTCATGCATACGATCGACAGTTTCAGCATACCATGTCGGCGATTTCAGAATATTACGGAACCAATGGAAAGGCGAATAGCTTTCACGGCGACGCTGCGCAATTCGGTCCACGACATGTCGGGCAGCGTCGTGCGGATTGCCCTCGTTCACGTCGTGATCGTGTCGAAGGATCGGCATATTGCCATGCAACATGCGGGCCGGTCCGCGTTGCGGTACGATGCCGTTTGGACTGAACGACGCGTAACAGTCGAGACCCTTCCTGTTCAGTTCGGGGCCGTGCGCGTAGATAATGAATCCGGTGACTGATAGATCCCAACGTTTGTACAAAGTCCGATTATGGTCTGCCCACGCGTCCAGACCGCTCGGCAAGCCGGAGATCCCTCGCGGCTCCTGCAACATCCCGGGCTCGCAATATCCAGCGCCGTTGTCGGCCGCTGCGAAGTAGTCGTTCGGTCCGGCGGTTCTGCGAATGTAATCCATCGCCATCGGTGCGCGGCGCTCCAGGGCCGGGCTGAGACACCACATCAGGGGTACCTCCCCTCGCCGCGGATCGTCCCATATGTCGGCTGTTCGTTGATACAACCACGCCGCGCAATCATAATCGCCGACGTAGAAGATGACGAACTCTCGGCCGCGGAAATCGACGCGCCCGTCCTCGGTGAGGTAGCCGCGTGTGGTCAACTGTTCGCGCGTCACCCACTTCTGCGGATAGGTATCCTGCAGCGGGTAATGGGCGAAGAACGAAGCGTTGGCCATCGCACCATAGCCGATCGCGTCCGCGTCCATATAGCCGTTGTACGCGCTAATGACCTTCCCATATTCCCACTCAGAAGGAACCGGTTGGTGACCGCCGCCGGCCGCACCGTGTGCCGTATATTTATGGGCCCAGGGCACGAATCCGCCGATGTGGATCATGCGTTCGCGGCCGCCGTGATGGTACGCGGCGAGCAGCAGCTCTTTGAGAGTTTCCACGTCCGTGCCGGGAGCTTGATTCCGATCGTCAATCGGCGTCTCGTCGTCCCAGACGTGTAAATCGAAAAAGAACGCGCGGCGACTGATGAAGTAATCGTGATTTGTCAGACAATGATGATTTGCCACCGTCAATCGCGGATGATCAATCCAATATTGGTCGAGATAGTACGCTCCGAACGCTCCGTCGCATTTGCCCGTATCCAGATAGTGCTCCTTCATCCAAAGATGGGCATCGCATTTGGCTGAACCGGTCGACGCGCGTTTCGTGCCGGGTATGAGCCCCTCGCCGGTGAACATCGGCTGGCCGTTCATTCGAATCAAACGGCGTTTGATCGGAAGTCGAGGTCCCTCAACGACAAGCCGTGTGTAGACGCTGGTTTTGGAGACATCGTACCGAATCGGTAACAGATTCTCGACGCCCGCGATCGTGGACGCGATATTGCTGGTCGCGGCTACGGACGGATCGTACAGCACAACACCGTCGATTTCCTTACGAAAACGTTCGATCAGTTCCTCCAGCGACTTGATCGACTTGATGGGACGCCCGTCAAGCCATTCGCCGGACGCCGTCATCTTGTTCAGCCAATAGTCATCGATATTGCCCTTGCCATGTGCCGAATCGACGTAACGGATATATAGCTGCGGCTTGGCGCGATTGACAATCCCCTGCAGCGCCGCGACCGTGTGGCAGTGTTCCCATACTCGGGCGGTCTGCTCCGCATCGTTAAGATCGGCCTGCAGTGTATATGTCAGGTCATAGACACATATCGGCACCACGTCGTCAGCACGAACGCGTGCCAGCGGTACCGTCAGCAGGGCGGCGAAGAACGCCACGATCGGTATCTTCGATCTTTCGGTAAATCTCATTCTGTTGCTATCTTCCTGATGCCGTGGTTTCGCTTCTTCCGGTAGCCGAGGTCGTGTACGTTGTATCGATTCGCTCGAGGTGCTCGGCGACCAGATCGAGAGCTGCTGTTGCTCAGGACATTCTGGACTGTTCGGCACGAGTTTTCAACATCACGACTTCGGTGTCCACGGCATCTCAGTGTTTCACACTGAGATGTGAGCCGCAAAGCGCTAGTGCTCTGTCACAGCCAGGTTTTAGGGTTGGCGAGGAAAACGGGGTCAGGTACCAAAAACCGGAACGGCCCGAAGGGTGCTTTGCATTTTTGGTACCTGACCCCCTTTTCCGGGGAATGCTTCCACCCCGACTTTTGCCTGTGACAAAGCAGTTTACTTATTGTCGTGAACGAAACTGGCTCGTGGGAGTAACGAAACTGCTATGAAGATCGCTCTTCGCGGCCACAGGTCAGCGTGAAACGCTGTAGCGACGTATTTTTGCCTGTCAGGCGAAGCGGGATTTCACCCGCTGGTCGCCCACCCCAGCAGCGTTTTGCGAGCAACCCGGGTTTTCGCGAAGATTTGGCGAAACACTCGGTAGCGGTGACGGTTGACGCTGTCGTGCGATGTGACGACTGGTTCGCACGCTTTGGTCATTGCTGAACAGCAGCGAATTTCATAGCAAAAGCTGGCGCCCAGCGGGCGACTACTCGGCACATGCACACTGGTCGGGGTTGAGTGGACTCGGACTTCCGTTTTTTTTGCAGGCTTCGGTCGTTCGGCCCGCTCAACCCCAACCAGTGTGCATGTGCCCGTTCAGTGCTTTGTGCCGCGACGTTTGAGTGTATCAACAAGGACAGCCAGAAGAACGACTGCACCCAGCACAATCTGTTGCTCCGGTGCTCCGACCTTCATCAGATTCATACCGTTCTTGATGACGGCAATGATGAACGCTCCGATAAGTGTTCCGAAGATTCGGCCTTCGCCACCCATTAAGGACGTCCCGCCCACGACGACAGCGGCGATGACGTCCAGCTCAAACATCAGACCGAGCTTTGGGTCACCCGATCCCAGTTTGGACGATTGCACAATTCCGCCCAGTCCGGCCAGTGCTCCGCAGAGCGTATAAACGACGACGGTCACACGTTTTACCGGCACACCGGACAATCGAGCCGCTTCGGCATTTCCGCCGACAGCGTAAACATAACGGCCGAAAACCGTTCTGGACATCACGAAGTGGGCGACAGCGTACAACACGGCCATCAGAATCACCGGGTTGGGAATTCCAAACGTGGCTGCCCCGCCAATCCAGGTGAATGATTCAGGCAGAGCCTGAATGGAAAGCTCGTCGGAAAGTCGCCGTGCCAATCCTCTGGCCATCAACATCATCGCCAATGTGGCAATAAACGGCGGGATACCCAGACGAGTGATCATGGCACCGTTGAAAATCCCGGCCAGTGCACATACACCCATGCCAACGCAGCACCCCACGATCATCAGGCCGACACCGGTCTGTGTACCAGCGCCAGTGTCGCGAATAAAAACAGCCGTCGCGACAGCGGCCAGGGCCACCAGTGATCCGACACTCAGGTCAATGCCCGCGGTTATGATGACCATGGTCATGCCAATGGCGATAATGGCATAGATGGCTGTCTGGTTGGCCACGTTCAGGACGTTCTCGGACTTTGCAAAGGTCGGCCACAGTGTCGGAGCGGCAGTCACGCACTTGTTGCTGCCGATGGATTCGATCCGATCGTAGATGCTCCAGTTTGCGGCGTCGCCTGTGGCGGCAACAGCATCGATCGAATGACCTTCCTGCAGAACACGTTCGATTGTTCTGCGGGCATCAGCCGGTTTGCCGCCAATGGTTGCCGCCACAGTGACTCCCGCCGCGTTCAGCGTATCCGTAGCTTCCCGCAGAAATGCTTTGTCAGGTGGCTTCAGGCCGGCGACCACAACAACAGTGCTGGGCGTACCATGTGTGGCAATGATATTTCGGGCCACGACGTGTCCGGCGTCGGCACCCGTCGAACTCTGGCGTTCCAGCGTCAGGACGCTGAACGCCGCGATCAAAAACAGCAGTACCAACACCATGCCGTAATCATTAGCGAAAACTGTCCAGCGTTGTGGCTTTGGTTTGGTTGCACTCATTAGTTGATTGCCAGCCCCATGACTTCTTCCTGAGTGGTCGACGGAACGTCGGTGATTTCGCCGGTGATCCGACCTTCGTGCATCACCAGAATCCGATCGCTCATGCCGATCACTTCCGGCAATTCCGAGCTGATCATGATGATCGACTTGCCCTGTCCTGTCAGGTCGTTCATCAGTTGATAGATCTCATGCTTGGCGCCAACGTCAATGCCTCGCGTCGGCTCATCAAAAATCAGTACCTCAGCGTTCTGTTGCAGCCACTTTGCCAAAACCACTTTTTGTTGATTGCCGCCGGATAGATTCTTAGCCAGCTGTTCCTGATGCGGAATACGAATCGTCAGAGAATCGACGTAACCTGCAAATGCTCTGCGTTCCTGTCGTTGTTGCATCACGCCAAACACCGACAGGTGCCGCAGGTTGGGCAGCCCGAAATTCTCACGAACGCTGCGGCACAGGACCAGTCCCTGCGTCTTGCGATCTTCCGTCAGCAGGCAAATGCCAGCCCGAATTGCGTCCCCTGGTGAGTTGATGTTCAGCTGTTGCCCGTCCAGTGTGATCTGGCCGCTGTCCCAGGCATCAGCGCCAAAAATCAGCCGCACAAGTTCGGTACGTCCGGCTCCGACAAGTCCGGTCAGTCCCAGAACCTCACCGCGCCGGACTTCAAAACAGACATCCCTGACAGTGGCGCCTCGACAAAGCCCGGTGACCACCAGTCTGGCATCACCGATTTCGGCAGCTTGTTTCGGAAATTCATTCTCAATAGACCGTCCCACCATCATTTCGATCAACTGCTGGCGAGTCATTTCAGATGTCGGGGCATCACCAACATATCGCCCGTCCCGCAGCACCGTGATGCTGTCGGCGATGTCGAAGATCTCGTCCAGGCGGTGGCTGATGTAAATGATGCCAATCCCCTGACTCCGCAACTCGCGAATGATGGCAAACAGTCTTTCGACTTCCTGAGGTGTTAACGCCGCAGATGGTTCGTCCATCACCAGAATGCGGACGTCCTGCGACAGTGCTTTAGCGATCTCCACCAGCTGCTGCTGAGCGATCGATAACTGCCGGCCCGGGATATCCAGTGGCACCTGCACACCCAGTCGTTCAAACAACGCCGCGGCGCGTGATCGTTCATCAGAACGAGCGACCAGCAGGCCCGACTGCTCTCGTCCAAGGAATATATTCTCCCATGCCGTGAGGGCGGGAATCAGGTTGAACTCCTGATAGATGACACCTATGCCCGCTTCGATGGCCGCCATGGGGCCGGAAAGATCGACGCGTTTCCCATCGATTGCGATTGTCCCGGCATCCGGCTGGTGAGCTCCCCCCAGCATCTTGATGAGAGTACTTTTGCCGGCCCCGTTTTCTCCCATCAGCGCCAGCACTTCGCCACGATGCAGCTTCAGTGACACGTCGGAAAGTGCCTGCACACCGGGGAACGATTTCTCGATCCCGGACATCTCAAGCAACGGGGCAGTGTCGACAGTGTTGACCATACTGCTTGAATTCTTCTGCCGCGAAGGTCAGGAAAGGGGTCAGGCACCAATAGCCGGAACGGCCCTTCGGGTGCTTCGCACTATTGGTGCCTGACCCCTTTTCTGGTTTAACACTACTGCAAAGCCGGATCCTTTTCGGCGTCTTCTTTGTAGTACAACTTAGACGGAATCAGGATTTCCTGCGGCACGTCTTCCCCTTCGAAATACTTCAGTATCATTTCGATCGTCGTTCTTCCCATCTGGTCCGGAAACTGGATGGGGTCACAAAGAATTGTTCCCTTCAGTATGGCTTCTTTCCCCGCTTTTTCTCCGTCAAAACCGATGATCGTCACCTGGTCCTGCTTACCAGCTTCCTCAAGTGCGCTACGCGCTCCCAGCGCTGACGGGTCGTTGATCGCGAAGATCGCGGACAGATTCGGATTCGAAACGATGGCGTCCTTCGTCACAGCATAACCGGCTTCTCGTGAACCGCGCCCGTCCAGAGTAGCCACCACTTCGATTTTGGCAGCTCCGTCTTTGGCATTGTGTGCGTCCACCAGTTCCGTGAAACCCTGAACACGCAGTAGACACGAAGAAGCATCCGGCTTGTGCACAACCAACACTGTGCCACCCGTTTCGCCAAGCAGCCTGACCATGGCTTCACCAGCCAGACGTCCTCCCTGCAGATTATCCGTGGCAATGTGGCATTCAACTTCACCTTCGTCACCATCGTATCCCGTGTCGTTGGTGAACACGGGAATGCCATTGTCGTTGGCTTTCTTAATCGCTTGCCCAATGGACCGTGGATCACAGGGTGTCAGCACGATTGCAGAAACGCCCTGCACGATGAAGTCGTCGATTTGATTCGATTGTTTGTTCACATCGTCGTCGCCTGAAACAACGATGACTTCATATCCGTGTTTCGCGGCTTCCTTTGTCATGCTGTCGCTGATGACTTTGAAGAACGGATTGGTCAGGGACATCGTGGTGTATCCAATCGACCCTTTCGATTCTCCTTCAGCTGGGCTGGCACTGTCAGTCGTTGTGGCGTCCGCACCTGTGCTGCTGCCGTTCTGAGAATTGTCCGCGCAGCCTGGGATCAGAAGGCCTGATATCAGGAAGACACCGAGCCGGGTTCGAATATTCGCTGACATAAATGTTTCACCGATGGTTTAGTATGTGGTCGTTCTTCAATAGGTTTGGCCAATCTACTACGGGACATCAAGGTACCGGAAACGCTGGAGAAACGTCTGTCTGATCAGTGTTTTTCCTATCGAAACGCAAAATCGCCAGGGAGGGTGGTCCTGGCGACGTGTTCCGATTGCGAAATCCTTCCGCGATGCCTGATTGCAGAGCCATGATTCCCCCGAATTCGCGCGTGAGACAAGGCAAAAACGTGCGTATAGTGGCGGCATGGACACGTCCACACTTCTGATGCACTTTGATTCGTCACCAGCGATCCGGCTGCTGCGAGCGGGCAATGCGCCCTACGTCATAGCGTTTCTTCACATTCAGTTCAAACAGTGGGGGACGATCACCATTCCTCATTCGGAACTGCTGCCCGCGTTGGGAGCGTTTCAGGAGGAGCTGCAGCTTTCCTGGCCCGACGCTCTCCGCGACAAAGCAGAAATCTATCTGGCCGACTGGTGTTCCCGTGACAAACTCTGGCTGCACAGGTTTCTGGAGGCGGGTCGCGACGAACCGATTTATCAGCTGACGCCGCATTGCGAAGAAGTGATCGAATTTCTGAATCAGTCGCTGCACAAGGATATGGGTTTTGTCGGCACGGAATCGCGACTGCGTCTGGTGATCGAAACGTTGCAGCAGCTGGTTATTGGTGCTTCGAGTGACCCGACCGTCCATCTGGACGAACTTCGAAAACAGAAGGCGGTTATCGAAGAGCAGATACAGAAGATTGAACGCGGCGAAGAGGTCCCCGCTTTTCATCCAACTCGAATTCGCGAACAGTTCAATCTGGCTGTCACAATGCTGCACGAGCTGGAACGGGACTTCCGCGCGGTTGAAGAGCGTTTCAAGGAAATCACGCAGGACGTGCAGCAAAAGCAGATTAAGGGGATGGACACTCGGGGCGGAATCCTGGGCGCCGCCATGGACGCGGAGGACGCTCTTCGTACCGATGACCAGGGAGTCAGCTTTTACGAATTCTTCAGACTGATTCAGTCCACTGAACAACAGCGACAGCTGCGAGCCATCATTCAGCAACTCGCTCAGATCCGGGAACTGGCCGAACAGAAGGACGGCCTGCAGGCCGTCCGCCGCATGATGCCACTGCTGCTGAGCGAAGCCGCCAAGGTCACTCAGACAGAACGCCGACTGTCTTCAACACTGCGGCGCCTGCTGGACGCAAAGGCACATCAGGAAAGCATGCGGGTTGCCGAACTGCTGCGTGAAATCAGAGGTCTCGCCGCAGCCATGGCCACCAATCCGCCGCGTGATGAAGTCGCGATCGAGGTCGATGACGCCATCACGTTACAGTCGCCGGTCAGTCGTCAGTTCTGGACAGAACCGACGGAATTCGAAGCGATTGACCTGACGGAACAAATGAACGACGTCGATCAACGGGACGAAATGTTTCGCGAGTTTGCGAAACTGCACCGCATAGACTTCCGAGCTATGCGGTCACAGATTCACGAAGCCACTCTCACAGGTGGCGGTGTGACACTCGGCGAATTGCTGGACGCCGCACCTCCGCAATCGGGCGTAATGGATGTGCTCGGCTATCTCCAGATTGCCACCGACGATGGCCACATCATCGACCACGATCTGCCGCAGGAAGTCGTCATTCCCAGCGGCATCGATGGCAGTCGCACACTGATCGTCACCGTACCAAGAATCATTTTTGTGGCGCAGCGACCTGTGGGGCAAAGCGCCAGCAACCACCCGGAATGAACTGTCGCTCTAACGTACAACAAACTGTTTTCTGAATAGTGAATTTTCTGATGGATATTGCATCCGATACCAGCGCGCAGGAATACCGAGAATGGAGCGAAGTCGCCGTGCGACTGTTTCAGGGTGTGGTCTATCTGGAAGACGGCCGATCATGGGACGTTCTTTTGCGCAATGTCACGCCGCTGGAAGATTACTTTGGGAAAGTCGGCCTGCAGCTGGTGATTGACGAAGGCGAGGGGTTTGCGTTCCTGCGGCAACAGCAGGCGGAAGATCTGCCGGAGGGCCATGAACGCCTGCCGAAGCTGTTCCGTCGCACCCGTCTGAGTTACGACGCGACTTTGCTGACGATTCTGTTGCGTGAAGAATTGAGGCGTTTCGAAGAAGAAGAAGTTCACGATCAGCGCTGCGTGACTTCCGGCGATGAATTGTTCGAGCAATGGAAGGCGTTCTTTCCACGTGATCAGGACGAAGTGAAACTGCGGAAGGCCCTGAACACGGCCATCCGAACTCTGGAAGGACTCAAGTTTGTGCGCCGCTTCGGTAAGGAGACCGATGACTGGGAAATCCGCCGCATTCTGAAAGCTCGTCTCATCGCGGCCGATCTCGAAGCCGTCCGAGACCAGTTTGTGGACGCGTTTAAGAGACGAAGGGCCGATTAGACCGCCGATTTGTCTAACTTCTGGCAGCGGGCAGGGATCTATTCTTTGTCAAGCGGCCATTGGCATCGCCGGCGGCGACAGGCCAGACGACTGACCCATCAAACAACAACCAGGCAACTATGTCTCAACTTCTTGATTCAACCACCATCACGAAACCCGGTTACCGCCTGCATCGGCTGGAGGCCTATAACTGGGGGACATTTGACAGCGCCGGCGAAGGCAATCGTGGCGAGGTCTACTGCATCGAACCGAAAGGCGACACGACGCTGCTGATTGGGCGCAATGGATCGGGCAAGTCCACGCTGGTTGACGCGCTGTTGACGCTGCTGGTGCGCCCTGCCATTCGCAACTACAACGTCGCCGCGGGGGCAAAGAAGCGCGAGCGTGACGAGCGGACCTATATTCGTGGTGCCTTTGATCGTCGCAGCAGCGATCAGGAATCGGGCGGTCAGGTGCAGTACCTGCGACCCGGTAATGCGCACTATTCCGTGCTGCTGGCGAGTTTTCACAACGAAGGTTCCAGCAAAAACTTCACCATTGCGCAGGTGCTGTACATTACAGCGGATGGCAAGGCCGAACGGATTTACTGCTTCGACACCGAACAACGATCGATCGCGAAAGACTGCTCCGGATTGAACAAAGCAGAACTGCTGCAGCAACTGAAGAAGCGAGGTTTCCGGGCGACGCGCAGTTTCACTGAATATCACCAATGGTTTCGCAAGGTGACAGGTGTCCAGAAAAAAGCGATGGACATGCTGAACCAGACCGTTGCCGTGAAAGACATTCAGCGGCTAAACGAATTCATCCGCGACCACATGCTGGAAGCTCGAGCATGGGGGGACACAGTGGACAGTCTGTTGACCCACTTTGGTCAGCTTAGCGAAGCCCATCAAACTCTTGTGAAAGTTCGAGAACAGCTGAAGCTGCTGGAACCTATCGAAAAGCACGGATTGAAATGGCGAGAGCAGACAAATCGGTTGCAGTCGGCGGAAAAACTGCTGGCCGCGACAGACGTGTTCTTTCGCCAGAAGGTCATCGATCTGTTTGAACCCGAGTGCGGGGCACGTCAATTGGAGCTGGAGCGAATTCGCGGCAGAAAAGACGAACTGGCGGCCAGGATCGCAGACACCCAGGGAATCATTCGTCGTCTGGAAAACGAAATTGACAACGCCGGCGGCGATCGCCTGAAGGAAATTCCCAGGCTGATCGAGCTGGAAGAAAAGGACGCGCGCAACAAACGCCTGAACAGCGGGCGATTTCACGATGCTCTGCGATCAGCGGGTATCAGCGACATTGCTGGTGATGCCGACTCGCTTCAGGAAATCCTTGCCCGGTTGCCGGTGCTGAAGACGCAGACGACAGAACAGCGGGCCGCACTTCAGGCGAAGTACGAGGAAAGTGTGATTCGTCGGGGCGACCTGCGAACGCGATTGACGGAAACTCAGGAGGAACTTGCCGCACTGGAAAAGCGACAATCCAATCTTCCGAGACGGTTTGTTGAGGTACGTCAGCGGCTGTGTGACGCTCTCGGTCTGAACGTCCGCGACCTGCCGTTTGCCGCAGAGTTGATTTCGGTTCTGCCTGATGAACAGCGGTGGGAGCCGTCCATCGAAATGGTGTTGCGCAGCTTCGCGCTCAGTTTGCTGGTGCCGGACAAACACTATCGCGTCGTCAGCGGGTACATGAATCAGAATCGACTCAGTGACGCTCGGGGATTCGGCCAGAAGGTCGTCTACCTTCGCGTTCGTGAACGTCAGCAGAGGTTAGATGGGTCCGTGCTTGATCCCGATTCACTTGTCCGCAAACTGAAGCTGCGAGACGGTCACGCGCTGTTGCCATGGGTGCGAGCAGAACTGGAGGATCGCTTTGACTACCGTTGCTGCAATTCCGTCCAGGACTTTCAGGCGATCCACGGTCCTGCGATCACTCCCGAATGCCACGTTCGCAATCGAGACCATCACATCAAGGACGACCGTGACCGTGTTGCCGATCCGTCTAACTTTGTATTGGGCTGGGACAACCGCGACAAGAAGCGTCGGCTGGCTGAATCCATTCAGCAGCAGCATGCCCGACAGCAGACGGCTGAAGATCGCATTCGCACTTTGCGTCTGGAAGAACAGGCACTCTTAGCACGACTGAATGCGGTCGACGAAGCGATCCAGGTGCAGGACTTCGATGACCTGGATTTTATGTCTCACGATGCGTCCATCATGCAGCTGGCAGCAGAACGTCGACAACTGGAACAGGATAACGACACGGTTCGCGTGCTGAAGGGAAAACTGGTCCAGCACCAGGCCGACGAGAAACTGCTGGGTGCCGAACGCGACGAAGTGGGCGTCCGCGAGGGCGAAGTCAAAAGCCAGCTTGCCGATGCTCAGCGCCTGCTGGACAATGCCCAACGAATTCTTCAGCAGATGAACGAAACCGGTGAGCTGGCGGACCACATGGAATCGTTTGAGACGCTGTCAGACCTGCTGGGTGACGAACCACTGACAGCCTTCACATTTCATCAGCACGAAAAAGACTTCCGCCGTGGACGGGAAATGGAACGCGACAGGTTAAGGCAAAAAGTACAGCCCGTGCAGGAACGTCTGCTGAAGGAAATGAGCCGCTTCCTTGCGAAGTTTCCGGAAGAAAAGTCGGACTTGCAGCCGTCGACCGACTATCTGGGCAGTTTTCTGGGTCTGCTGGAAGGCATTCGTGAAGAAGACCTGCCACGTCATGAACAGCGTTTTAAGGAACGTCTCAATGACAAAGTAACTCGCGAGATTGGTCTGCTCAACAGCGAACTGGAGCGAGAACGCTACGCCATCGAAGACAAGATCGATCTGCTGAACCAGGCGTTGATGCAGCTGGAATACCGCCCCGGCACTCATATGAAACTTGAGGCCAGACTGGTTAAAGATCGTGAGATCAGGAATTTTCGCAACGAGCTGCACGCCTGTCTGGATGATGCATCTGCCGCGTCGTTCGACGCCGACGAAGCTCGATTCGTGCGCATTCAGAATCTGATTCAGCGACTTCGCGACGAAGATCGATGGCGCAGCAAGGTCATCGACGTACGTCGATGGTTCGATTTTGCAGCTCGTGAAATCGACGAAGCGACCGGCGAGGAACGCAGCTACTACGAAGACAGCACGGGGCAGTCAGGGGGGGAAAAAGCCAAGCTGGCCTTTACCATTCTGGTGGCCGCGATCGCCTACCAGTACGACATCGAACCTGGCAACGACAACAGCGACCGCTTTCACTTTGTAGTGGTCGATGAAATGTTCAGCAAGATTGACGACCAGTATTCGGAGTACGCGCTGGAGCTGTTTCGCAAATTTGGTCTGCAGCTGTTGATCGTGGCTCCGCTGGACGCAAAGGCCCGCGTCACGGAACGTTATGTCGGGTGTTACCTGCTGGTTGCCAAAGACCAGCAATGCCACTCCCGTATTCACTCGATGACAGCTCGGGAATTTGAAGAACAAACGACCGGCATGGAATCGAAGATATCGCGAACACTAAGACGGATGAAACCGAAATAGTTGTTATGCGCCATCGGGCACAGGAGTTCTGGCCCGTCCGATTGCCAAAGAGCAGTGGAACGGCGACCGCTTCGTACTACAATCATCAGGATTATCTTCCACAGAAAACGGAGCGTGCTGATGTTACGACCAGACGTGTTTTCGAAGTGCTGCGCCGCCATCGTCGTCGCCCTGCTCTTATCTGGTGCCGTACCGGGAGTCGCTCAGACGCCCGGAAAAAAATCGTCGAACTTTGACAGTTGGGACAAGGACAAAGACGGACAGCTTTCCCGCGATGAGCTTCCCGGAGGCGCGCGACGGAATTTTGACAAAGTTGACAGAGACAACAGCGGTTTCATTTCGCGCGAAGAAGATCGGGCGTTCCGAAATCGAGGCGCACGACAGCAGCAGTCAACACCGAAGCTGCCGCCGGAGGTTCGGGTCGAACGCGATATTGCATACGTGAAGAACGGTCACGAGCGACATGCACTCGATCTCTATCTGCCCCGGAAAGGGAAGGAATCACGACCCGTAGTGGTCTGGATTCACGGTGGCGGCTGGCGAAATGGAAGCAAGAACAACTGTCCGGCTATCCCTCTGGTGAATCGCGGGTTCGTTGTTGCCAGCATCAACTACCGGCTCAGCGGCCATGCTGTCTTTCCCGCGCAAATTAACGATTGTAAGGCTGCCATCCGGTGGCTGCGGGCGAATGCCGGGAAGTACGGAATCGACGCCGGCCATATCGGCGTATGGGGTTCGTCGGCAGGAGGCCATCTGGTCGCATTACTCGGGACATCAGGAGACGTAAACGATCTGGAAGGCGAACCTGACGATCGTGCCAATGCTGACCAGTCCAGTCGAGTGCAGGCTGTCTGCGACTGGTTCGGCCCCACCGATCTGCTGCTGATGAATAAACAGGCTGGCGAACTGGGCACGATCGATCACGACGCGGCCAACAGTCCGGAATCACTGTTGCTGGGAGGGCCGCTGCAGGAAAGCGAAGACAAGGCAAAGCGAGCCGGGCCGATCACGTACGTGACGTCGGATGATCCCCCGTTCCTGATCGTCCATGGTGACCAGGACACTCTGGTTCACTGGCGGCAAAGTCAGATACTGGCAGATGCGCTGCGGGAGTCAAAGTGCAACGTGACTCTAAGAATCGTTCCCGGCGCAGGACACGGCCGCTTCAGGGATCCGAAGATCACGGAAGACAGCTTTCGTTTCTTCGAAAAGACACTGCTGACACAGGTACCGTGAAGAAGAGACCCGGTCTTTTGAAAAGACCGGGTTTCTTTCCGGTCCAGGTGAGCCTCATACAATGAGGTTTGATTTTCCAGACAACCGTCCAGATCAATTCGGTCTGGGAACGTTTTCACCAGGCAGGAAACGTTGGCCGGTCCGTTGTTCGTGTTGGTCGCGGTAGGGACTGAAATCGCGAATCTCCGTCATGCTGTCCGAGGCCCGAAAGACACCCTGACCGGGGACAGAAAGGCTGGCGTGAGTCAGGCCGATCGAAGACAGGTTGTGCACGAATTCAGGATTCCTGCGACGAAACTGGAACTGGTACACAGCACCGTGGTACCCGAAATCCTGTTCGCGCACCCTCTGCGTCCAGTTCTCCAGTGTTGGAAACACATCTGCCTGACGATTGTTTCGAACGGATCCCACCGGCAGAAATTTCTGCCCGAACAGCTTCAGCGTGACGAAGCCATTCACCGGAATGACTTCACCGACGGCATTCAGTGGCCGTACCAGCACCTGGATGCCATCCAGCGCCACGTCGGCGTCCCAGTTGGCGGTCGTCGCTGAGATATCCAGCGATTTCACGCGGTTTTGATTTGCGGCCGATCGAACAGTGCGTGAGGCCACGGAGGTCGCCGTTGGAACGGCAGGACCGACAATTCGAATCGTCTGTACATCGGAGTCCCTTTTCGGGGATCGGCTGGTGTCCGTCAGCGATCGAGTGTCTTTCTTCACGAGTACATGCTTCAGACGATCCTTCAGGGCTCCGGAAGGCAGGGGCATTTTGCCAGGATCGGCCTCGACGATCTGATTCCACGGCACAAACCGACAAAGCAATATCCCGGGTGAGGAGGACCGAAGCGCCAGAAACTGATCATCCGTTTCGGCGTCCACGATGCCGGTGACCATGGAATCGTCGACCAAAGTCACGGTCAGAGTGATTGGCGCATGTGGTGCCGGGCGTTCGTCCGCCTGGACGAGCATTGTTGCGACCAGAGTCACGGTCACCAGACCAGCGGCTGCAATATGAGAGCGGAAAGTCATGTTGTACCAGAGTAAAGTGAAGCGCAAACGATCGTTAACGTTTTCAGAAAAAACGACCATTCGCTTAGCACGCGGGTTTAAACGACCAACGGGAACGAATGGTTTCCGAGCGACAGCTCGAACAGACGGTTTTTGAATGCGGTGCTGCCGCGTTCGTCTGTTGACAGGCAATCACTGTGCCAGACGTGGCGATCGTGTGGTTCGTCAGCCGTGTGGCCGGTATTTCACTGTGCTTCAGAGGAACAAGGCGCACAGTACATTGACACTTGCCGTGATCGCGTGTTGCCAAAAACGCATCAATGTTGCCAAATCGCAACGTGGAATGGCCGCCCCTGGGCCGGGACAAGAGCGGCCGTAAGCCCGCTGAATGGAACAAACCGTCGCTCGTGGTGATGACGACGGAGGCGGGGTTTCTATAATCCGCCCGTTCGGCTTGCCGGGCATCTGTTTCCCACACCATTCCGGCCACGGCCCACTACATGTCTGAAACTGAGATCGTCATTCGCGGGGCTCGCGAACATAACCTGCGCAATGTCAGTCTGTCGTTACCGCGGAATAAGCTGATTGTCATGACCGGAGTCAGTGGCTCCGGAAAAAGCTCGCTGGCCTTCGATACGCTGTACGCCGAAGGTCAGCGGCGCTACGTGGAATCTCTGTCGACGTATGCTCGACAGTTTCTGGGACAGTTGCCCAAGCCTGACGTCGATTCCATTTCCGGGCTGGCTCCGTCGATTTCCATTCAGCAGAAATCTACCAGCCGAAATCCTCGCAGTACCGTTGGCACGATCACTGAAATCTTTGACTACCTGCGCGTTCTGTTCGCGCGAGTTGGTCAGGGACACTGTTATGTCTCGGGCAAACCGATCAAGGCTCAATCCACAGATTCGATTATCAAGAGCATTTCCGGTCAGCCGGATGGCACGCGTTATTCGATTCTGGCCCCGATCGTGCAGAATCAAAAGGGCGAATTCAAGGACCTGTTCGAGGATCTGCTGAAACGCGGGCACCTGCGCGCTCGCGTCGACGGTGAAGTCGTTTCACTGAACGACGACCTGAAGCTGCGCCGCCACCATAAACACAATATTGAAGTTGTGATTGATCGACTTGTTGCCGGCCCGGGCAGTCGAAGTCGCCTTGCCGAAGCCGTCGAACAGGCATTGAAACTGGCGGACGGCCGACTGATCTGTGCGACGGAGAACGACGGTAAAGCCGAAGGCGGAAAGGGGAAGGCGGCTGGTACTTCTCACGTCAGCGATCGTCTCTACAGCGCGAACTACGCCTGCTCCGAAAGTGGCATGAGCTACGAACCGCCATCGCCACAGCTGTTCAGTTTCAACAGTCCGTTGGGCATGTGCCACGACTGTCATGGACTGGGGATGAGACACGGCTTTACTTTGTCTGCGGTCGTGGTCGACGAAAAAAAGTCGATTCGGAACGGAGCACTGCTGTTTCTGCCGTCACTGAAGAAGATCGGCCGCTGGCCTCGGCACATCCTGGTCAGTTCCGCCGAAGCGATCGAAAAAATCGTTGGGATGGACGTTGGAACATTACTGAAGACGAAGTGGGTCGATGTGCCTGAAGATGCCCGCCGGTTGTGGCTGGGCGGGACCGGAGATCGGCACATCACGTTCAGCTGGAGAACTCGTGGTGGCGTGTACAAGCATGGTGGCACCTGGGAAGGCTGGACCAATCGGCTGCTGGAAAATTACCGCGCGACAAAGAACCCGATGCTGCGTCGGTCGATGGAAAAGCACCTGGAAGTGGTGCCGTGTCCGACGTGTGCCGGTGAGCGTCTGAACCAACAGGCTCGCCACGTGAGAATCACGTCCGGCAACAGCCGCATCAAAAAACGCGGCCTGCCAATGGAGATGAGTCTGCCACAGGTGTGTGCGCTCAGTATCGAGGAAGCGGCCGAGTTCTTTGCATCGTTGAAGCTGGATGCGACCGGGCAGATTATTGCCGAAGAAGCGTTGAAGGAAATTCGCGGACGGCTCGGTTTTCTGCTGCAGTGCGGGCTGCACTATCTGACGCTGGAACGTTCGGCGCCGACTCTGTCCGGTGGAGAATCACAGCGAATTCGTTTGGCGGGGCAGATCGGATGCGGATTGGTAGGCGTCGTCTATATTCTGGACGAACCGTCGATCGGCCTGCATCCTCGAGACAACGTCATGTTGCTGGAAAGTCTGCAGCACCTGCGCGATCAGGGCAACACCGTAATCGTTGTCGAGCACGATGAAGAAACCATGCGCGCGGCCGACCACGTTATTGACTTCGGACCGGGGCCGGGCGTCCGCGGCGGCGAGCTGGTGGTCGAAGGCACGGTCAGGGACCTGTTGAAGAGCAAGCGAAGTGTCACCGGTCAGTACCTGAGCGGCCGGAAGGAAATCGCTGTTCCGAAAGATCGTCGTTGCCACGGCAAAGAAGCCATTGTCGTGAAGAACGCTCGTCACAACAACCTGAAGGGCATTGACGTCCGTTTTCCACTGGGCCGGTTCATCTGCGTGACCGGCGTCAGCGGCAGCGGCAAGAGTTCTATCACGAACGACATTCTGTGGCAGGTGCTGAATCGTGACGTGAACAAAGGAAAAGGCGAACCCGGCCGGCATGACCGTGTGAATGGGCTGACGAAGATTGATAAAGCCATCGACATCGATCAGTCGCCGATCGGTCGAACGCCGCGCAGCAACCCGGCGACGTACGTCAAAGTGTTTGACGAGATTCGCAAGCTGTTCACCGTGCTGCCGCAGTCGAAAATGCGAGGTTACAAACCGGGACGATTCAGCTTCAATGTGCCCGGAGGTCGCTGCGAAGCGTGCGAAGGGCACGGGGCGACAAAGCTGGCCATGGACTTTCTGGCGGACATCTGGATGCCGTGTGATGTGTGTCAGGGCCGCCGTTTCAGTCATGAGACTCTGGAAGTCAAGTACAAGGATCACAACGTCGCGGAAATCCTGAACATGGAGATCCGCGATGCCCTTCAGTTGTTTGAAAACGTGCCGAAGATCAAACGGTTGCTGCAGACTCTCGTGGACGTGGGTCTGGACTACATGCAACTTGGTCAGCCCTCGCCGACTTTGTCCGGCGGAGAAGCTCAGCGGATCAAGCTGGCTCGTGAACTTGGGAAACGGTCCACCGGAAAAACGCTGTACCTGCTGGATGAGCCGACGACCGGACTGCATTTTGCCGACGTTCACAAACTGCTGGACGTGTTGCACGGCTTCGTCGAACGCGGCAATACTGTCGTCGTCGTGGAACACAATCTGGACGTGATCAAGACGGCCGACTGGGTTGTTGATATTGGGCCGGAAGGTGGAGCGGGTGGTGGGAAGATCGTGTGTGAAGGGACTCCGGAAGACGTTGCGAAGTGTAAGAACTCTTACACAGGTTCGGCCCTGCGGAATGTGTTGCCGGGGATGAAGCCTCGAGCAAATTCAAAGAACCGTCGCTCTGCCGGGACAAAGGCCGATCCGTTTATCTTCAGCAAACGAATCCAGATTACCGGGGCGTCTCAACACAACCTGCAGCACCTGAATCTTGAAGTGCCGCGCGGCGAGATGAGCGTTTTCTGCGGGCCCAGTGGCAGTGGCAAATCGTCGCTTGCAATGGACACCCTGTATGCCGAAGGGCAACGCCGCTATGTCGAAAGTCTGTCCGCGTATGCCCGACAGTTCCTCGGGCAGATGCCGAAGCCGAAGGTCGACAGTATTCAGGGGCTGAGTCCCGCGATTGCCATCGAACAGAAGACCGTCGGCGCGACACCACGATCGACGGTCGGTACCGTGACGGAAATCTACGACTACCTGCGAGTGCTCTACGCTCGACTGGGAATCGTGCATTGTCCGTCGTGTGGAAAACAGGCTCAGAAGCAAACCACAGACGGAATCGTGGAAGCCATATTGCAGCTGCCGGCGAAGTCGCGTCTGTTGTTACTGGCACCGATCACGGTCGATCGACAGACGACGTATGAATCGGTCTTCGAGCGGATGCAGAAAAACGGGTTTGCCCGAGTTCGCGTCGATGGCATGACCCATTCTCTCGGTGAAACGCCCGACATCGATCATCGCCGTGAACACGAGGTGGAAATCGTGGTCGATCGAATCGTCGTGGCCAGCAAACAGCGAGGCCGAATCACTGATTCCGTGGAAGCCGCATTGGATCTGGGTAAGGGCGTGATTCGGGTTGTCGTGGCCGACAACGATGTCCAGGAACCGGATTGGGAGGATCACGTCTTCAGCCTGCACCTGTCGTGCCACGACTGCGGCTACTCTTACGACCATCCGACTCCACAACAGTTCAGTTTTAACAGCCCATTGGGATGGTGCTGGTCATGCGAAGGACTGGGGACAGAGTACGGTGCCAATCAGTCGTTACTGGTGACCAGCCCGGAACGTTCGTTGCTGGACGGAGCAATCGGAGCCTGGCCGGACCCAAACACCAACACTCAGTTTCGCATGATGCTGGAAGCCATCGGTGGGGAGTTCGACATACCGTTGGACCAACCATGGTATCTGTTGTCGGCGGAACAGCAGCGAGTGATCTTATACGGGAACGAGGACCGGTGGATAACCGTGAACAGCGGAGCGCGGAAAGCGAAACGCCGTAGCGCCGGTAAAGCTGTCGACGCAGGGCAGTCTTCTTTCCGCTTTCGATATCGCGGCCTGTTTCCAACCATTGAACTGGCCACGCGGTTATCGTATTCACACCGACGATCGCTGCTGGAAATGGCGGGAGAGAAGGACTGCAGTGTCTGCAATGGAACTCGCCTACAGGAGGTCAGTGCCCACGTTCAGTTGAAGAAAACCACGCTGCCACAATTGTGCAGAATGCCGTTGTCCAGGGCGTTGGAGTTTCTGAAATCGCTGAAACTTACGAGAGCTCAGAAACAGATTGGCGGAGACCTGCTGAACGAATCCGTTCACCGGCTGAAGTTTCTGGTGGATGTCGGCCTGGACTACCTGACGCTGGAACGGTCGATGCCGACACTGTCAGGCGGCGAATCACAGCGTATTCGACTGGCCGGTCAGGTGGGCCGATCGTTGACCGGCGTGCTGTATGTTCTGGACGAGCCAACGATTGGTCTTCATCCGCGTGACAACGGGCGATTGCTTGCGGCGCTGAAGCAGCTGCGGGATCTCGGCAATACTGTGCTGCTGGTCGAGCACGACCGCGAGGTTCTGGAAGCGGCGGATCGGTTGTTCGACTTTGGTCCCGGAGCTGGACGATTGGGTGGCACCGTTGTCGCGGAAGGAACGCCAAAACAGCTTGGTCGCCAGGCAAAGAAATCACTCACCGGAGGATATCTCAGCGGAAAACAGGGAATCCCGGTGCCGGAGCAACGGCGGCTGCCTGCGAATGTCCCCGCTACTTCCAAAGGAAAGCAGGGGGGGGATCACAATGGTTTAGTGGCAGCCCAGCCGTCCGACGCGGTTGACTGGCTGCAGCTGGTTGGCGCCACCCAGCACAATCTTCGCAGCGTCGATTTGCGCATACCGTTGACGACCATGACATGTATCACCGGTGTCAGTGGCAGCGGCAAGAGTTCACTGGTCATGAACACGTTGGCCCGCGCTGTGGCCCGAAAGCTGAACCTGACGACAGATGCGCCAGGTCCGCACAGCGATCTGCGGGGCATCGAACATCTGTCGAAGATCGTCGTCGTTGACCAAAACCCCATCGGTAATACTCCGGCTTCCAATCCGGCAACGTACACTGGCCTGCTCGATCATATTCGCGACCTGTTTACCAAAATGCCGGAATCAAAAGTCCGCGGCTATGGTCCCGGCCGTTTCAGTTTCAATCGAGCTGGTGGACGCTGCGATGACTGCGAAGGCATGGGGCAGCGGAAGATTGAAATGCACTTCCTGCCGGACGTGTGGATCGAATGTACCACATGTCGAGGCAGGCGCTACAACAACGAAACGCTGAATGTAAAGTTCAACGATCACAGTATCGCCGATGTCCTGGAAATGCCGGTGGAAAAAGCGCTGGACGTTTTTTCGAACGTGCCGAAGATCCGCGCACCTCTGGCGACGCTGAATGCCATCGGACTGGGATATCTGACACTCGGTCAGTCGGCCCCGACGCTTTCCGGCGGAGAGGCTCAGCGCATTAAGCTGGCAGCAGAACTGGCAAAACCCAACAGAGGGCAAACGCTTTACCTTCTGGACGAACCAACGACCGGGTTGCACTTTGACGACATTGCCAGACTTCTGGCAGTCCTGAACAGCCTTGTGGAACAGGGCAACACAGTCGTGGTAATCGAACACAATCTGGACGTAATCAAAACGGCCGACTGGATCATCGACCTTGGTCCGGAAGCCGGGGCCGGCGGCGGTCGGATCGTGGCGGAAGGCACACCGGAAGACGTTGTGGCGTATGCTGATGGCGTACGGCCTGCAAACGGCCGTCAGGGCAAACGATCGTCGAAAGCAGGGGAAGCAGCGCTGCGATCATGGACGGGTGAACTGTTGGGACCGGTGTTGGCACAGTCGAAAAAAGGCAGCATCGAAATCTTCGATGTGGCCGGCGCGGCAAAGAAGCGGAAGGGCGACGTCACCGCCGATCAACTCGGCAAATCGGCGCAATTACCGTGGGAAGTGGACGGTCAGCAGTGGCACACGAAGGGATGTCTCAGCCACGACGGAAAACGTTGTCGCTGGGGCGGCGATGCTCTGCAGTTTGTGATTGACCTGCTGGCAAAGGAAAAACGTCTTGCGCCGGTCAATTGGAATCATCGTTCCACTGTCGAAGTCAAAGCCACAGGTGGTCTCGGCTGGCTGCTGCATGCTCGTACCGGCCACGAATGGATGCTGTCATTCTGCTTCCGAGTCAGGAAGCATACCTTTGACAAGAAATCGCTGAACGCCGCGTTGGGACTCACACCGATCGACGACGTTGAAGAGATCCAGTACTACAGCCAGTCACCGCGCGTGAACGTGCGGAACATGAAGACTCCATGGCAGGAAGTGACGATCAAGGTCTGGAAGAAGGAAGAGATCGACAATTCGGCTTTCAAGGCGTTCCTGCAGGAGGTCGTGAAAGCTCATTTGAGTCAGGCGACGAAAGAGAAAGCCAATCCGGACGACTTAATGCCCTGGAAACAACTCGGTCGCAAATGGCATCTGATGAAGAAGGGCCTGCCGAAGAAACCCAGCTGGGACTTCAGGACGATTGAAAAACTGCTGCCGGTTGTTGAAAAGGCGTTTAGAGACTGCGATGTCGACCACGGTGTTCGCAGTAAGATCAACTGGAAGCACCGGGACAGCGGCGATCCGGCGGTGGAGTTACACACCAAACGTAAAGACGGAGTCGACCTTGTTGTATACGTGCCGAGGGATTCCGTCACGATCGGAGCGATTGCCGGCTTTGGCACACAGCAGGAAGTCAAATCTCACCGCGATGGCCGGGACCGCGTGCGAATTCGGTTCGAAACCCCCAGCGAAGTATCTGCGACGCTTGGCAAGTGGCTTCGAAACCGGAGCTGAGTTTTGTAGGCAGAAATCAAGAAGCGGAGCGACGCAGCTCCGGCAACGGCGGCCATTTAGGGTTCGTGCAGGCACGCACCCAGTGTTGCTGAAGTTACCAAATCGTTACGGCGGAAACCGCCCGAGAATAGCCAACTCACGTCGGATGAGAACGATCGCAGGACGATTCATCGCCAGCAACACGATGGTAGCACGGCCGATCGAAGTTGACGCCAGAATTTGGCCGGACTCGGCGAAAGCGAAGTGATCAATCCAATCGTCGGTTCGTGGATTGAACAGTCGTGCTTCGCCGCTTGTGTCGGGATCAACAGCGCGTGTTCTGGCAGCTTTCTTCGAGGAACATGTGACACACGCCAGAGCCAGATTGTTGAAAGTTGTCGGACCGTCCTGCGACCTTGGGTGAATGTGGTCGACGTGGAATGTGGCTTCCTGAGTTGCCTGTGGTAGTCGGCAGTATTCGCACAGATTGGTGGCTCGTTCTACAACGTCGCGAGCCAACTGCGCGGGAATATGTCCGCTCATCGCTGTCGACGTTCAGCAGATTCGGCCCGCAGCTTCATTAATGACAATATGTCGGACAGCTCAGTCAGCGCCTGAGCTTCCCCGCGTTCCGTATCGCTCAGGCCGAGTCCGTTGTCCTGTTGGTCCAGCAGGTCTGTCAGCCGAGCTTTCAGGGCATCGGGCATGCGGAATTGGTCCCAGTCGTGAGGCAATTCAAGTTCAACGGTCACACTGCTCATCTGTGGTTCTCCGATCTGCTTTCACATTCTATCGGACATGGGCATCGGGTGAGAGCGCAATTTCGGCGGGAAGTCTACCGAGCTCGAGCCGCAGTGTACCGCACCCATGGCAAACAAGGGAGAAGCAGCTCAATTCTTCCGTGTTGAGCTGCGCCCCCTGCCTTCACAGCGACGCCGTTCCGGCAATGAGATCAATGTAATACGTGGCACGCCCGGTGAAACTCGGTGCCGGAACAGCGCTTCGCTCGGTCGCGGCCTACCTGACTCAACAGGGTCCGCTGAGCGGACCAACCGATGCCATGCGCGGGTCACCCAACACTGCAGCGTTGATGACATGGGCGACCAGCGGTCAGCACGGCGAGCGGGGGACGTCAGTCCCCTGATCCGAGCGCGTTGGACAGTTCGTTTAACCGCGTGGGCAACGTCCCGCGTTCTGGCGGCCGAAAAACGCGGCCCGATGGGCAACGCGGTTAAACGACAGGATTGTGCACTACAGCGCATTACGCTGACTTGTGGCCGCGAAAAACCTTTTCCGGCCTGCTATGGGTGCTTCCCACGAGCCCGAACGACCACATCTCTTCGAAAACTGCACTAATCTCCGGCAACGATTGCTATATGATCGTTCAATCACAGTCTCTTGTGCCTGCGGCACCTAAAGGTTGCGAGCAACCTGGGCTACCCACCACCATCGGGGCTCGCTGTTGCGAGCAAACGGTGGCACCCAACGGTCTCCTGTAACGTTGATGACACGAGAAATCTGCGCCCAGCGTTTGGCCAGTCTACGCTGAGCCGTCAGCAACTTCCGGCAGATCTTCGCTTTCTTTTTCCGTTCCGTTGGCTCGCTGTGTCTGATCCACGGCATCATCGGCGATAGCCACGGATGTTCGAGGCACGATCTTGGGCCCATCACGGTGCTCGTCAATAATGGCGTGCATCTGATCTGCCGTCATCGTTTCCATCTCAAACAGATCAGTGCTCAAGTGATCCAGGGTTTCGCGTTGCGAGGTCAGGACCTCGTACGCGCAGCGGTAGGCTTCATCAACCAGCCGTTTGACCTCCAGGTCGATCTCACGCAGCGTTTCTTCGCTGTGAACCGATTCCTTAATCATCCCGCCGCCCCCCAGGAAGGGCGACGTCTGGGATTCGCTGTAGAACATGCGGCCCAGACGGGGGCTCATGCCGAATTCCGTCACCATGCGACGAGCCATATCCGTGGCGCGCTGCAGGTCGTTCTGCGCGCCTGTTGACGTCTCGTTGTACGTAATCTGTTCGGCGGAAATACCACCCAACAGAACAGCGATTCGGCTTTCCAGTTCTGACTGGGTCAGCAGTTCGCGATCGTCTTCGGGCAGCTGCAGCATGTAGCCGAGCGCTCCCATACCACGTGGGATGATGGAGATTTTATGAACCGGGTCTGTGTTTGGCAGGCTGGCGGCCACAAGGGCGTGTCCACACTCGTGACACGCGACTCGTTTCTTGACCTCTTCGATAATGATCCGCGAATTTTTCTCAAGGCCAGCGATGACGCGTTCAATGCCGTCTTCAAAGGCTTTCATCGTGACTCGTTTGTCACCTCGTCGAGCGGACAGAAGTGCGGCTTCATTTACCAGGTTGGCCAGATCCGCTCCGACGAATCCCGGTGTCAGTTTGGAAAGCCGCTGGACGTCCACGTCTTCGGACATCTTCACTTTTTGCGCGTGAACCTTCAGAATCGCGGCGCGGCCTTTGATATCCGGTCGATCCACAAGCACGTGGCGGTCGAATCGACCGGGCCGCATTAGTGCCGGGTCCAGCGTTTCCGGGCGGTTTGTTGCCGCCATGACGATCACGCTCTGATCCGTACCGAATCCGTCCATTTCGACCAGCAACGCGTTTAACGTCTGTTCACGCTCATCATGTCCGCCTGGTGCACCACTGCCACGAACTTTGCCCAAAGCATCCAGTTCGTCGATAAAGATGATCGCTGGCGAGCGCTGCAGCGCCTGCTGGAACATGTCTCGTACGCGTGCCGCACCGACGCCGACGTACATTTCCACGAAGTCGGAACCGGACAAACCAAAAAACGGCACACCCGCTTCGCCGGCCACAGCCTTGGCCAGCATGGTCTTGCCTGTTCCCGGAGGACCAACCAGCAGGACTCCACGAGGGATTCTTCCACCCAGCGACTGGTACTTCTCAGGTGTCTTTAAGAACTCAACGACCTCCTTCAGTTCCTCAACAGCTTCGTCAATGCCCGCGACATCTTCAAATGTCATGTTGACGTCGTCCTGAGCGTACAATCGTCCTCGACTGCGACCGAACGACATCGCCGACCCGGCCCCACCCACACGACGAAGCAGGAAGATAAACAGACCGACCATGATCGCCGTGAGAAACAGCATCGGCAACATCTCACTCCACGCAGACGGAGTTTCCCCGCCGGTGGCCTCGATGTTATTGTCCTTCAACAGAGTCAGCAGTCGGTCGATGGAAACGTCGCCGATGCCCCAGACAGCGACGTATTGTCGAGTAGCCGTAGCACCCTTCTGGACGTCTTCCGGCGACTTGTCCTGCCAGGTCATACGTGTGGGACCGATGGTCAGTTCGAACACGTTGCCGGAATGGAGTTCACCCTTCGCGACCTGCCGCTCAAATTCGGTGAGCGCCATCGAATCGCCCATCGTGGACGTGCCCAGCGTGGAAAACACAAGCAGGCCGATCACCCCGAAAACAAGCAGATACCACAGCCCGTTTCCGGATGGACTGCGCTCTTTACGCGGATCTCGCCCCGGTGGTTGGTCGTTCGAGGGGGGAGGTGCTTGTGGATCAGACATGAATCAGCCAGAAGAATGCGGAATGAAGGAGTAGATACGAGAAGCTGCCGTAAAGCGAATTCTCAACTTTAGACCTCAGAATCGGGCGGGTCAACATCGACGTGGTTGAGCTGGCACACGTTACAAGGACTTTTCACTGTCAACCTGTTTTTGTGCAATTCCAGGGGACAACATGAGTTACGCGCGGCATTCGTGACAAACGAAACGCAAATGGTGAGAGGCGGCTGGTTCCTGCTGAGAGTGACAAATCTGCTGCCTTTCGGCTCACGGCCTGCCAGAACCTCTTATTCCCGTCCAGACCATAACATCGAAAGCAGGCCACCGTCTCAATGAACAGTATTCGGCGAATGTCGGATTCGTCAGGCATTCAGGTTTGGCAGTTAGTGAAAATGGATAAATCTGGTGGCGTTTGATGCATGTAGCGACTGTTCGGGAAGAACGGCTGGCGGGGCAGGACCGCCAGCTGTTGGGCAGAATGATCGAACCTTCTCCACACCCCACAACGTTCCCTGTCGATATTACCACTGTCACGCCTGACAACGTTTCGCTCGACAAGGATGTCACAATGCGATCCAGATTTACCTGTGCGATTGCTGCCTCTCTTCTTATTCTGCCAAGCGCCGTACTCGGTGTGGATGCCGCGGCGAAGTCTTCCGGACCTGACGTATCGGCGCCACCGACGCTGAAAAACGTCGAACTGGCGACGGGTGGAGTCCTGCACGGGCAGCTTGTCGACATCGCTGGAAACCCGGTCGTCGCGGTCACGGTCTCCGTCACATCGGGAGACACGGTTCTCAGGATCACAACCGATAAGAATGGCCGGTTTGCTGCCGGACATCTGAAAGGTGGCGTCTGCGTCATTCAGGTGAACGAAGCATCATACGCCTGCCGCCTGTGGCATCAGGGAACGGCCCCTCCCAATGCCATCGATACCATTGCCGTGGTTCAGGATGGCAATACTGTTCGTGGGCAGCACAGCAAGCGATCGCGGAAAAGACTCTATCGCCTTACGACTGAACAGCATTACGGATTGTTCATATCAGCGCTGGGCGGGACAGCTCTGGCGCTTGCTCTGACACAGGATGCCAGCTGACGTTTCGGCGGTACGTCGTGGCAATCAGAGGATTGCTATATGCCAGCCGATTCAATCCACTTGAATCCGTCGGGACACAGCGCGTCTGCGTCGCATGGTGTGACAACCGGCGGCAAGTGTGCACGCAACTGAGCGGCCGTTGTTTCCGGTGAAACAGCCAGGATGTCCACATCTGTTCCAAACTCGAAACCGGCCATGCGGTTCGGGCGGGGCAATAGATCAAGATGCCACAGGAATGCGCCGGGTGTTGCTGTCGGCGGCAGGGTCAGGATGACATTGTGGTTTACGTTGTCGGCGACTGCCCGGACGGCTGCGGCGACGGCATGAAGCTGTGCGGCAAGCGCCAGAATCTGCTCGGCCGGAATCTGTTCGAACCGATCGACGGCGAGTGGCACGATTCGACTTTGCCACGGGACGCGGCTGGCGAACGGGCAAATTGCCGCAAAGTGACGGTCACGAAGAAGCACTCGTTGGTCGGCTGCCAGTTCCGACGACAACCACTCCTCAACGACGCACCGCCCTGTCTTCTGCCTTGACTGTTGCGTGCGGTCGGTTTGCCGGGCGATACGGCTACCAATGAAGTCGGTCGCCAGGATTTGAGAGTGGCAGTGCGGCAGAGAAGCTCCGGCACCCATGCCTTCGTTGCGAAAGACGCAGATCGCCTTGATCCATGGAAGTGCTGCCAGCGTGCGAACGCGCAGTTGCCACGCGTACAGAATACGGGCAACTTCACCGACTGACAGGTCTGCCAGACGAGAACGATAATCCGGACATTCAACGACAACTTCGTGGATCCCCTGGACGGACTGCGACGAAAAAACTCCGGAGGTTTCGTGTGGCTCCGAAACGTCGGACACGCAGAATTCGGCGGCCGGATATTGGTTCGGTACAACGCGGAGCAGCCATCCCGGTTCATTGGGTTTGCTGTCAGCGGCCCGTAGAGCCAGAGTTTCCCCAGGCGTCAGTGTTTCGCTGCCTGCCAGAAACGGGTCGTCAGCAGCGGGCGGTGCAGCAGCGGACTGCGTCAGCGTCACCGGCCGATCGGAACGGTTTTCCGCGACAATAATCTGCCGCCCCGTCAAAACGTCCGTGCGAACGCACGGCGTCTTTGTTCTGGAAGCTGAATCGGACGGTTCAGGTGGAACAGCGCACTCGCCATCCCGAACAAACGGAGTTTTGTCGTGCCGTTCCGTGGCCATGGAGGGAATCAATTTCGGGACAAATCGGCCATGCACAAAGTGCAGGAAAAGAAGGGCGCTAACGGCCATTGGTCGTCCAGCCATCAGCGCCGTTCTACGTGCCCGAAACTTATTCTTTATTGGCGACGCAATAAAGCGACCCGGCCGAACGGATGAACAATTCGCCGTTACTGATGGCAGGCGTTGAACTGTACTCGCCCCGATCCGAATCAAAACTGTTGCGCGACACCTGCTTCATGGAATCACCGAGTTCCACCACAAAAACGTCGCCTGCTCGTGATGCCCAGTACAGGTTATTTCCTGCGATCACAGGTGACGAGTAATCCTGGCCGCCCATGCCACCACCGAAGCCACCTCGACCTCCGCCGCTGCGGCCGCCACCCTGACCACGATCGCCGCGATCCGGTCTTTCTTCGCGGTTGTCGTCACTGGAAGCATCGGCGTTTCCGCCGGAACCTGTCAGTCGTGTCTGGGCGACCCGTTTTCCGGTTTTCATATCAACACTCGTTACGACCTTGTTCTTGACCACGTAAAGCTGTCCATCGCGAATCACGGGTGTGCCAATGCTGCTGGTCTCGCGGCCTTCCCAAATCTGATGTGTATCCTTGACGTCGCCCTTACCCCCAGCCCGTACTGCGATGGCCGAACTGGATCCGCCACCGCGTCCACTGCCCATTGCTACGATGACATCACCGGCAGAAATCACGCTTGGCCGAGCACCATCAGATCCTGGAATTTCACAATACCAGCGAAGCTTTCCATTTGCCGGGTTCAGGCCCCAGACTTCACCAGGGACCGTCATAACGAGGTCTGTTCGATCATTCGCTTCCACCAGAATCGGAGTGCTCCAGTTACTGCGATATCCGGGAGCTTCCTGTTTCCAGGCAACCTTCCCGGTTTTGCCATCGAACGCCACCAGGGCATCCCCTTCAATAAATGCGGGGACGATGACAAGACCGTTGTGGACGATGGGACTGGACGCAGACCCCCAGCCTTTGCCCTCTCGGTTTTCTCCGACGCTCTCCTGCCACAACTTACGACCGTCACCCAGATCAAAGGCCAGGACACCCGTTTTGCCAAAGAAGACGTAAACTCGTTCGCCATCAGTGACTGGTGAATGAGACGCATATCCGTTCTGGACGAACATGCGTGAAAACGTGTCCTCGGGCAGCAGTGCCGGTTCTTCGTGAGACCACAGGACATCGCCGGTTTGTCGATCAAGACAGACGACGTTCCGCTTCAGGTCTTCCTGCGAACCGAGATCCCGTGCGTCAACTGCATAGCCGCTCCAGCATGTGATCACCACCCGATCACCAAACACGATGGGGCTGGAAAGTCCAGGTCCAGGCAATACCGCTTTCCACTTTACGTTTTCCGAATCGCTCCACGTCGTTGGTGGTGTGGGCCCGTCGGCACTAACGCCGGATCCGTTTGGACCACGAAAGCGAGTCCAGTCAGCCGCGGTCACAGACCCCGCCAGAAACACAAGGCAGAGTGAAATACGCAGATTTCGGACGAACATGGATTGACTCCGTGAATGATGAACTGACAGGTGAATTCGTTGAGAACAGGAAATGAAACAACCGGCGGTGCATACCGCCGGTTGCAGTTTCCTGGGTCGGACTATTCTTCTTCAATCGGGGGCCGTTGTCGCTGGCCACCGTCGCCGCGTCCTCCACCGCCGTCACCACCACGACCTCGGCCTGCTTCGCCACCACCACCGCCACCGCGACCACCGCCAAACTGTTGCGCCATGGCTTCCAGTTCGGCTTTGTCCACGGCTTTGTCTTTGTTCGTGTCGATCTGTTCTACGCGATCACGCATGCGTTCTGGAATTTCGTCGCCGGACAATTTGCCGTCCTTATTCTCGTCGTAACGCCCAAGCATACCATCCACGAAGCTCTGTCCGCCAAATCCGCCACGTCCACCACCCGGAGGCCCGCCGCCGCCTGGTCCACCACCTGGAGGTCCACCACCGAATCCGCCGCGTCCACCAGCGCCACCACCTGGAGGTCCACCACCGAATTCAGGTCGAAGTTCATCGGCGTCCAGCTTCCCGTTCTTATTACGGTCCAGCTTCTTGAGCGCGGCAGTAGCGTTGTTAATTTCGTCGGCCGAGATTTCTCCGTTGCCGTCTGCGTCCAACGCCATCATTACAGGAGACGGTGGCATGCCACGAGGACCACCGGCCCCCCTGCCTCCTTCGCCGCGTTCTCCGGATCCACCCCGACCGCCACCTTCGCGCCCGCCACCTTCGCGACCGCGTCCACCGGCACCTTCGCGTCCACCTCTGCCTTCACCGCGACTTCCGCCCTGCGGTTGTTCGCGTGTCTGGAAATATGCCCGCACTTCGACTTTGGTCAGAAAGCCATCTTCGTCCTTGTCAGCACGGGCGAAGATGCCCTGCAGCCGCTCGGGAAGCTCAGCTTTTCCCAGTTTGCCATCCTCGTTTTCATCATGATTGAACATTCGGTCGATACTGCTGTCGGGTCCGTCACCGTGACCGGGGCCTCCACCGCCTGGCGGCTGAGCCAGCGTGAGTGAAGCTGTCGCCAGCACGACGGCTGTGACATTCAGGCATGTTTTCAACATCTTCATTTACTCCTGTTTGGAATTAGCAGAAGTCACGGGCTTCTTCGGACGCGCAATCTGCTGCAGGCTGGAAAGGAATACGGCTTCAGGAACGATTTCCCTGGCCGCTCGATCTGAACATGGTCACACTTCCTCAGTGTCGCCCGAATGGGCTGAAACCAGAGGTCTGGCACAGGCATGGAGCGAGTCGACCGTCAGTAATAACCCCCTGGAGCCACCGAGTAGTCGCCAATTTGACAGGTTTTTCGGAAAGGTCGTTGGGATGGCGATTCGAGGGGGACTGGCCAGGGCGCAAGTGTTTTTGCTCACATAACGGAGAGCGATGCGTGAACGGTTTCGCCATGGCACGGAAAAAGCGTATAGTTTCCCTTCGCCGATTGCGAACGGACGCTTCAAGAGCATTATTGGAGACGGCGACTTCGTAAATTTGCCGTTGTAACAGGGACCATTATGGCTCTATTCGAAATCGAAACAGAATCGCACATCATGGTGGGCTGGGCCAGCAGCTCGGAACAGGCAGAGCACATAGCACTGCAGCATTATCCCGAAGAGAAAATCGTCCGGATTACTCAGCGCCCGAGAGACCTGTGGGTGATCAGCAAGCGGTTGCTGGGACTATCCGGCAAAGCGGAACCCTGCGATGTGGCTCGGGACTGCCTGGACCGAGCATCCGGCGACAAGCTGCATGCGATTCGGCTGTACATGATTGATACGGGAGTCGATCTGCACGAAGCTCAGCGTGTTATTGAGACGAACATGGCGATGGGTTGGTGAACGCGGTGGCTTTGTGGCAGGCGGAAATCAACGCAGTGTTGCGGTGCGTATGACAGGTTAGCCGTCCAGACTGCTGCTTGCACCTACCGCAGATTCGCCGCTGTGTTGTTGGACGAATGGGATTGACGGACGGGTCCATTTCCCAGCAGCAGTTCATTCTTATTCTGCATGAACAGAAACGTTCCACCAACGATGGTGGCGATGGCCAGCAGCAGTGTCAGAAGCCGCCGGATTCGTTCCGCCGCTTTTTTCTTCTGTGCGGCTATTTCGCCGAACGGGTCGTTGTCTTGATCGAAGAATCTGCTGCTGTAGAGTTCGTGTTGTCTCATGCTCTTATTGGCCTGCTGAACTGCCGTCCGCGGACTGGATGTGATCTCCCGATTTCCGGTAATGAAGTTCCTGACCGGAAACGGTATTGCGACTGACCGTCTTAAACATAGTTCCCCGGATGACGGCACGGTGCAGGATTGAATATGTTTCCCCGGCCTGTTTTGAGTCTGGTGACCGCAGTTTGCGTGTAACCCGCACCATCGGTTACCTGGGCCGCTGCAGATATGAGCTCAGCGTTTCCAGATTGCGGCTGAACACAGCACTGGCCAGGTACTTCGTTCCTACAGGCAACTTCAGCTGTCCGACATGCAGGCCGCCTTCAAATACGCTGACCCACCGACCTTTATCGTCAAGCTCAGATATGATCCGGCGAATGTCAGCGTCGGCCGGCACCATTGATGTCGGGTCGGACGTCGTCCGCCCCAATCTTTGAGCATTGTACTTTTGCGTCAGTTGTTCCAGGCGCGATTCGGTCTTCCAGCCATAGTGGCCCGGCAGCCGCGAATCGTCGTACGTCAACGAATACACCTTGTCCCGTCGTTCCATATAGAGCGGCCGGTTTGTCCTGAGTTCGTAGTAACGGGCCAGTCGACCGTCGGTCAGTCGTGATCGTCGCAGGTACGCCAGGGCGTGCGGAATGGGTTCCAGGTATTTACGGTCAGCAGTGACGGATGCAATACGCATCAGCGTCTCAATGGCTTCCTGGGATTCGTCACCGGACACTCCCGGCGGTTCGAATTTTCGCGCCCAGATCGGTTGCATATCGTAGTTGTATTGCTGGGCCCAGCCCGGCTGGGGGGCGGGCATCTGCGCCAGCAGCAGAAAATCACCCAGTCGTTTCACCGCGTCCAGGTACTTGTCATCCTTGTAGACCTCATGAGCGGCAATCAGCGTTTCGGTGATGTACCCCGCGATGTTGTCGTTGAGCGTGTACATGTGCCAGTACTCCTTGATCCGGCCCTCGTTGCGCCAATCGTATTCGGGGTAACTGGCGTTGACTGGCCGGGGGTCAGGAGTCGCATCATCGTCCCATATCTGTGGAAACGCCCCGTTGGGAAACTGGGCGTTCAGCACTGCTGCGAGCCCGGAGACAGCCGCGTCGTGGATCTGAGCATGTTGAAATCCAAGGGCTTTGTCGCTTCGGATCAGCAGCAACAATGCCGAAGCGGTCTGTCCATCATCCAGCGACGAAGTGTTTCGACCTCGCCCCCGCCCATTCCGATACAGTGCAACTCGCTCGCCACGAGGATTGAAGTCGATGCAGTTCGTCCATCCGCCTGATTTCATCTGTCCGTAGACCAGCGCTTCTGCTGCTTCACGTGCAGCGTCGAGATACAGGTTTTCACCCGTCGCGGCCCATGCTTTCAGGAACGCCAGTCCAACCGTTGGCGTGCCTGGAGGCTGCACCCAGATCTGATCCTTCGTCGCCTCGCCTTCGCCCCACCGACGGGACAGGTCCAGCGAGTAGTGATAGACGTAGCCTCCATGTGATGCGACCTTTGTCCGAAAGAAAGCAGTGGCTCGCCGTGCTGCGATTTCGGCTTCCGCCGTGAGTGCCGTATCTTTGGACTGTGCCTTCGCACCAGGCACGGTTGCAGCAAGCAACAGCAGGCAGCCAAAGCGAAATGCGTGCGGCAATGGGAACCGTCGCGTCGTGAGCGACGTCCCGTCGGCAGGACATTCAAGTGGAAAGGGCTTCATCTGCACGTTCGCGATTCTAAAGACTGTTGGCGGCACTACCCACCAATGACCGGAACCCATTTGGCGGGAATTCTCTGATTGAACACAGCCTTCAGGAATCCGTCGTTTTCCACAAATACGATCACCGCCGGGAACAGATCACGAGCGACGGACCGGAAATGCTTGTGGCGATGCCGCATCTGCAGGACGCGATGTGCGGACCGGAAAACGGCACGAAGATCCGTATCTCGTTATCTTGCTGGTGTTTAGGTTGGCATCGAGTGCCGAATAGACGGTATTCGGGCGGTTGTGACGTGGCCAGACGGCCGCTGAATTCCTGTGTTGAGCAATTGTCTGGTTGGACACCGTAACATTTGACAACATCCACCCCGAACGGCATGGTGTGCGGAACGTTTATGCCGGTTTTACCGTATATTTCACGGCTGACTGGTCTGTGCGGGAAAAAAAGCTGACGAGTGGGTTAGACACTCTGCAGCATCGCGTCTGTAACCTTCAGATGCGTCATGAACCCGGTCTATTGGACGCATCCGAGGGCAAAAACCCTGGTTTTTGTCGGTGAAGAACTGGAATTTGAGAATGACCGATGAGCCGTCGATCGAGACGGATTACCTGGATGCAGTTTACCGGGAGAATTCCCGTGAATTGTGGGCGATCTTTTATTCGCAATGCAGCGACCCGGAACGAGCCTATGATGCCGTTCAGGAATCGTTTCTGAAACTGCATTCGTATACAGGAGAGCCGATTCGGGATCCTCGAGCATGGTTGTTGAGAGTCGGACAGAATTGGCTGCGAGATGTCGCAAGGCGCAAGAGCAGCAGCTGCAAACTCACATCAACACTGGACGAAATGTCAAACGAGCGCTTCGCGCCCGAACAGATACTGGCTTCTGATGAGAATCGCGAAACGGTTCGAGGGGCCTTACAACAGATGTTGGAAGACGACCGCAGAGTGCTGGTGATGAAGTATGCACTGGACTGGTCGTCGGCACAGATGGCAAAGGTGATGGCCTGCACAGCGGCTGCCGTTGACATGCGGTTGTCTCGTGCTCGTCGTCGTCTGGCAGAGTTACTTGAAGAACAGGGTTATTCCAATGACTGACCAACCCAACAACGCACCGCAGTTTTCAGACGATCAGATGGACCAGCTGCTAAACACTTTTTACCGAATGGAAGTGCCTGCTGAACTGGACCAGCTACCGTCGTCATGGCCGGCAGTCAGGGTTCAGCGACAGCAGTCGGTTTCGCTTGCACAGCCGGAATCACGACCCGCCCACCGGGCAACTTCTGCGGGGCGTGGCCTGGCCGTTGCCGGTGCAGCTCTGGCGGCCTGCCTGATGGTGATTGTCCTGAGTACGACTGGCGGCAACCTGGACAACACGGAAACAGCGGGGACGAAAGACAGCACGTCTGTTGTTGGTGAGTCGAATGCTATGATGGACGTCCACAAGGGGAATAGTGGCAGCGGTGTCGTTGACGACGTGAATACGACGTTGGACGAAATCGACGGCGTTGATCTGGCTCCCGAGCAGAAGCCTGAGGAAGAGTCCAAAGATTCTTCCGAACAGAAGTAGTCAGTCCGGCCGTGGTTGATGATGCGGCGCAGGGTGAACAAAGTGTAAGCGGCAAAGAAGCCCGGTATCTGTGAGATGCCGGGCTTCTTTGCGTTGATTGGGGTGCCAAAAAAAAACGCCCACCGTTACCGGCGGACGTTTATGTTCTCACTGCCAACTGCCAACTGCCAACTGCCAATTTACGTCAGTTTGCGTTCGCGAATCCAGTCGGTGTGGAACTTTTCGCCACGAGGTTTGTCGGTGCGTTCGTACGTGTGAGCACCGAAGTAGTCTCGCTGAGCCTGCAGCAGATTGGCGGGCAGAGACGCACGACGGTAGCCGTCGAAGTACGTCAATGCGGCACTGAATGCCGGTACCGGAAGTCCCAGTTGAACAGCGGCAGCGACCACTCGACGCCACGACGGTTGAGCCTTTGCGATGGCATCTTTGAAGAAGTCGTCCAGCAGCAGGTTTTCCAGCTCCGGGTTCTTGTCGAACGCCGCCTTGATGTCCTGCAGGAAGACAGAACGAATAATGCAGCCGCCTCGCCACAGCAGCGCGATCGGACCATTGTTCAGCTTCCAGCCAAACTCTTTGGCTGCCGCATTCAACTGCACATAGCCCTGTGCGTAGCTGACCAGCTTGGACGCGTAGAGCGCCTGGCGAACGTCGTTAATGAATTGCTTCCTGTCGCCTTCGAATTTTGTGTCCGGCCCTGACAGTACTTCCGAAGCACGACCGCGTTCGTCTTTCTGTGACGACAGACACCGAGCGTAAACCGCCTCTGTGACAAGTGTTGTCGGTACTCCGAGTTCCAGAGCATGCTGACACATCCAGCGACCCGTGCCCTTTTGACCGGCGGTGTCCAGGATCATGTCCAGAAGTTCGTTCGGCGTTTCCTTGTCTGCGACAGTGAAGATGTCGCGAGTGATTTCGATCAGATAGCTGTCGAGGTCACCTTCGTTCCATTCTCTGAAGACTTCATACAGTTCCTGATTGGTCAGGCCGAGTCCGTGTTTCAGAATGTAATAAGCTTCACAGATCAACTGCATATCGCCGTATTCGATGCCGTTGTGCACCATCTTCACATAGTGCCCGGCACCGGCTTCACCGACCCAGTCGCAGCAGGGAATGTCGTTGTTTTCACCGACCTTCGCGCTGATCTTCTGCAGGATGTCTTTCACAAAAGGCCATGCTTCCGGATGACCCCCAGGCATGATGCTGGGGCCTTTCAAAGCGCCTTCTTCACCCCCTGAAACACCGGTGCCGATGAATCGAAAACCCTCAGCCGCCAGTTCTTCATGGCGACGGTTGGTGTCTGAGTAGTCGGCATTGCCGCCGTCAATGATGATGTCGCCCTTGTCCAGCAATGGTTTCAGCTGGTTAATGACGGCATCACAGGGGCCACCGGCCTGCACCATGATCATGACGCGGCGAGGTGATTCCAGACTGCCCACGAATTCTTCCAGCGACTCGTATCCGTGGATGCGATCGGCTGTTCCTTCTTCAACAACACCTTCCGGACGATCTCCCAGTCCGTTGACGAACTCGGTCATCTTTGAGGTGGTGCGGTTATAGACCGCAACATTGAATCCCTTGTTGGCCATATTCATGACCAGATTCTGACCCATAACGGCAAGGCCAATGAGGCCGATATCGTGCTTTGACATGTGTTCGCTCGAAGAGTGTGATTGGAAGATTTGCAGGACAGGTGTTGAACGACGCAGGACAGGATTGAATCCTGTTAGCTAAATACAAGTTGTTGAGAATGTCGGGTATTGTTAGTCGCGAAGGCGACTGCAGCACTTAGCCGTGGGTGTCAACCCGCGGAATGAGAACTACATGAACAGGAAAGCCGTGAAACGGCGATAGCATTTCCATCGACGACCGCTGCCGCCGTTTCACGGCTCTGACCATCATTTATCTTTCCGGTCCCGTGGGTTTCACCCACGGCTACCTGCTCTTGCGGCTCTGCCGCACCTTGTTCGATTCGTGTATAAACGACAGGAAGCGATCCTGTCCAGCGTAGTGCCGTCGCTGACCGGGCCGGCAAAACGGCCCGGCACATTTCCGTCAACGCTGGATACGAGCCGACCCACCGGCTGCGAAGGCTTCGACTTCGCCGATGGACGCCATCGTGGTGTCGCCCGGATATGTGGTGAGCAGTGCACCATGAGCCCAGCCCAGGTTCAGGGCGGTTTGCGGATCCTTGCCGCCGAGCAGACCGTAGATCAGGCCGGAGGCGAATCCGTCGCCACCACCGACTCGGTCAAGCACTGACAATTCGGCTTCCGGTGCCTGGTATGTCTTGCCGTCCAGCCACAGCACGGCGCTCCAGTTGTGGCGGTTGGTGTTCACGACTTCTCGCAGTGTGGTGGCCACGGCTTTGACGTTGGGCAGGTCTTTGGCGACGCCTTCCATCATGCCGAAGAAAGCAGACGGGTCCAGTTTGCCTGATTTTTCAACGTCCTGACCTTCCAGGCCAAGGCCCTTCTGCAGGTCTTCTTCGTTGCCCACAAGGACGTCGCAGTGTTCCACGATGCCTCGCAGAGTTTCCTGAGCCTTGTCCAGACCACCGCTGATCGCCCACAGCTTGGCTCGGTAGTTCAGGTCAAACGACGTAATGGCTCCGGCTGCTTTTGCGGCCTTCATGCCTTCGACGATCACTTCCGGAGTCGTCGACGACAACGCTGCGAAGATTCCTCCACAGTGGAACCAGCGAACACCGCCGGAGAAAATTTCGTCCCACTTAAAATCACCAGCCTTCAGCAGACCCGCGGCTTCGTTGCTGCGGTTGTAGAAAACCACGGGTGCTCGAACGCCGCAGCCCTGGTCGCTGTAAACGGTGGCCATATTTGGTCCGCGAACGCCATCGTGTTCGAATCGTTTGTAGAACGGTGTCACGCCCATGGCTCGCACGCGTTCATTGATCAGATCGCCCAGCGGATTGTTAACCATCGCACTGACGATGCCGGTGTTCAGCTGAAAACAGTCTGATAGGTTCGCCGAGCAATTGAATTCGCCACCGCTGACGTGAACAGCCAGCCGATTCGCTTTGCGAAACGGAATACGACCAGGGTCCAGGCGATGAACCAATGCCCCCAGAGATACGAAATCGAGACCACCACTGGCTGGAATGTCGAGCATTTGTTTTCCTTGTTCTTATCGATGGATTGTTGTGCAGACCGATCGCGTGATCAATCACACAAAGGTGCGTTGCCGTGATCGGGCAACCGCATTCTCGGCGGATACTTATGCCGAAAGGTTCCTTGTCACTACCTGCCATTACAGGCCGTCATGACATATTCGGCACGTTCCGAGACGGATGAGCCGTAAGCAACTGTGGGCCGATTGACCGGCCAATGCAGCTGGAAGATGTCCATGCTGATGACACGTCACTTCATGTTGACGTGGCGGTTACAATCAGGCCGATATGTTACGGATTGGCCCTGTCGAATTCAAAACAACCATCGGAACTTCCCTCCGGTTCCTGAAACAAAACAGCGATAAAGTGGCAGGTCGTTATCCGAATCTGAGAACTCCGGAGCAGCCAGTCAACCTGTCACCCGGACGCCGACTCCTGGTTTACGCTGTTCGTCCCCCTGATTCCGTACGAATCCCTTTCGCTGCCACCCCCAAACGTACTGATTTGCAGGGGCGGCTGGCGGGACTTCACGTCTTCCCAGTGGGTTGCGGAGCGACTTGAGTCCCGTCGCTCATTTCCCGAATTCAGCAATTTACGGGCGAAGGAAATCCCGGCGACGGCAGTCAACCAACATCTCGCCGGGGCACTGACGGCGGCATTGCCGGACTGGTTCATGGCGTTGGGAACGTCAGAATGACACTGTCGGCATCAACCCTGACATCCACCTGCCAGCTTTTGAATATCTGAGGAAAGAACTCGGACCCCGGTGATTTGACCAGATCGAATTCAACAGTTTGCAGGAGCAGTGGCGCGAGTTGCTCGTCCGTACGGCCCTCAATTCGGATGTTGATTCCGGATTTTCGAAGAGTAGTCATGACGCGTCCGATGGGTGTGCCGGCCGGGGCCTTCATCGTAAACAGTCGATCCTGAATGGCTGCCGCGGTGACCTGGCTGTCGCTGTCGCCGCGGATGATCTGTTCTAGTCGCTCATGTGTCTCTACCGTTGCCGTCGCCATGGCCGAACCGCCTTTCCACTTCACGATCAGGCGTGGGAATTCCTTTTGCCAACGCCGAACGACCGCATCTTTTTCTCGTGCAGGAACGCGATGCGTCTGTTCGATAACGACCGATTCAGCCCCGGGCACAATTCGCAATGTGCCTTGTGCAGTGAACTGGAAGTTCAGGTCAAACTGATTCAGAACGAGTGTTGCAAAGTCGGCGAAAGCGAGCGGTGGCAAAGTTACAGTCGCCCACAGATCGTGCGGAATCATTTCCGGATTGTCCACCGTCGTTCCCAAACCCTCAGCGGCGTCAACGATCAACTGGCGCGGTTCAGCAAGATCAGGCCATGACCAGTCATGAGACTTGCTGAGCGACCGATACAACTCAGCGTCCAGCTCGTGACGCATATTGAGAATTGATTTGCGATTGATTGCCGCCAGCGTTCTGAACCGAGTGGTCGCGACCACAGGTCCAATCACGACGAAATCGTCGGCAAATGAGGCGCTGGCAGTGGCCGATTCCGCGAACGCGGAAATACTGGTTCTGGTGGTGACGTATTCGGTGGAAGCGTCGACCAGTCGTGACGGATCAACACGTCGGTCCAGCACGATCGCGATGCCGGTGTCTGTCTGCAGACTTCGAACAGCCTGCCCCAGCGATATCCCCTGCGACGTCTCGCCCCGCCGGTCATCCAGTGCATCACGCAGTGCTTTACCGGTCAGCAATCGCCGGGGTTCTGCCGAATCCACGGCTGTGTTCGGCTGTGGCCCGGCAACCACTTTTGTCAGGGAAAACAGAAAAACCGCGGAAATCAGGATCCTCTGGCCAATCTGCGTGGCGTTACGGCCCATCGTTTCATCTCCTGCAGCCGGAATACGCCGTCTTCTGCTCAGTAAACGTCTTTTTCGGCGGAAACAACGGCAGATTTCTCGTAGTTGTGATACAGGCTGGCTGGTAGCATGATGACGTAATGTGATGCGGGACTCAATCGGCGGAACCAACCTTGATGAAACAGACCCAGGCGGTCGGCATCGACCTCGGAACAACCTACTCCTGCATCGCGTGGCTGAATGAACATGGTCATCCGGTCACCATTCCCAATCAGGAAGGGGAATTGGCTACGCCATCCGTCGTTTTTTTTGACGACCATGAGCCCATTGTCGGCACGGAAGCGTTGCGCAACGCGATTGCTCGGCCGGAACGAGTCGTGCAGAACGCAAAGCGACATATGGGGGATTCGGACAAATTCTGGCGAATCGGTGCAAATCGTTACAACCCTGTGCAGATCTCCGGGTTGATTCTAAGAAAGCTGATCGCTGCGGCTCAGGACCAGATTGGTGAGATCAACGAAGCGGTTGTGACGGTTCCCGCACAGTTCAGCGACGCTCAACGACACGCTACAGTCACCGCAGGTCATTCCGCGGGACTGGAGAAGGTTGAGATCATCAACGAACCCGTCGCTGCCGCACTGTGCCATGTGCTGGGCAACGAAGGTCTGGCTTTTACGGAACTGGCCATCGATCAGCAGCTGTTGGTCTACGACCTGGGAGGCGGCACGCTGGACCTGGCCATCGTGAGTTACTCAAGCGACCAGGTTCGCGTCGTTGCGTCCGATGGTGATCTGGAACTCGGTGGCCTCGACTGGACTCAGGTTCTGGTCGACATTGCGGCGGATCGCTTTCTGGACGACTTCAAGGAAGATCCGCGGCAGGACCCGCACAGTCACCAGTTTCTGGCGCTGGAAGCGGAACAGGCCAAACGCAGTTTGTCCGTGCGACCCCGAGCGGCCGTCACCGTTCAGCACGAAGGCAACCGCCGCACCTATCAGATTGAACAGGAAGAATTCGAACACCTCGGCCGGGCGTTGCTGAAGCGCTCAAACGTGATCACCCGACGCATTCTGGCCGACAACGGTTTTGGCTGGGCTCACGTGGACGTCGTTCTGACCACGGGTGGATCGTCACGCATGCCGATGGTGCGGGAGAGTCTGAAGAAACTCAGCGGTCGCACGTTGAATTCCTCACTGTCCCCGGATCAGTCGATCGCTCATGGCGCGGCTTATTACTCGGGAATGCTGCTGGCGAATCAGGAATACACGCGGACTATTTTCGACAGCCAGGCTTCGTCACGGCTGGCACACATCCAGCAGCAGAGCGTGAATGCTCGCGGACTGGGAATCCTGATCCGCGACACCCAGACCGGCGATCGGGTGCCTCACTATCTGATTCCCCCAAACACTGCGCTGCCAGCGTCTCACACACATGTCTTTGGAACAGTGGTCGATCAGCAGACGAAAGTGCACATTCGCATTGTGGAAAGCGGAGCTGGCCCCGGGAAACCTCATACGATTCTGGGCGACTGCCTGATCACCGATCTGCCATCGAACCTGCCGGAAGGCAGTGAGGTCGAGGTCATGATCAGCTACGATGCCCAGGCGCGGGTACACGTTTCGGCTCGTGAGTTGAAGAGTGGCAGGTCAGCGGAGACGGAAATCATTCGCCAGGAAAACATGGCGGGGCAACTGCAGCAGGAAGTCGATGACGTAACCCATGCGGCGCCGCCTGCTAAGAAGGTGGAAGCTCCTCAGCCAGCAAAGGCAGCCAGCCAACGCAAGGTTGAAACGCCGCCGCCGACTTCTTCGACTTCTCCGAAAACGACGCTCAGCGATGAATGGGCGGCCGTAAGTGCACGACTGAGTGAATTGTCCAAATTCGCTGATTCCGTAGATCAGGCCGAACAGCCTGTCCTGCTGTGCAATTCGTGTGGCACGGCTCTTGGCCCCAAAGGAAAGTGTTCCGCATGTGATGCCGCACCGAAGAAACGAAAGCGGCCGACGGGAGTGAAGAGAAAATCGGTGCAGCGGACCAGCGCATCAAAACCCGGTGCAGCCGGTACCGCCCCTGCCAAACGCAAACGCAAGAAGACGGCCAAAACAGAGGCGGCAGGAAAATCAACCAACAAACAGCGTTCATCTGAAGACGACTTCTGGGATCTGGTGGATTGACCCGGACTCACCCATTCGCCCTGACATCTACTCTGAGCTTTTCAATCAGCGAGAACGTGGATATATTCTCAGCCTTGACTGAATCATGACGTCGCGGTGCCACAGCGGAATTCCGTCGGATCTGCCCGCGACGAACGTTCCTGACAGAAAACACTGGCTCCTGCGACCGCGTCTTCTGTGAGTTCTGCACTGGCCGAACAATAAGACCCTGAAAATGCAAAGAATCTGTTACATCATTGGCGGCCTGGTTCTGTCCGCTGGCCACGCGTCAGCCCATCCGGGGCACGGTAATCCAGCGACAGCGGACGGTATCGCGCATTACGTTTCCAGCCCGCTGCATTTTGGGCCGATCGTGTTGGCGACCATCGTCTTATTTGTGGCCCATCGAGCTCTGAGACGCACAGTCATGCGGTCGACGCGCTGCGACCAGGCAAATTGATTTCCGCGGCGATAAACCAGAGACCCTGTCTTTCGAAAAGACCGGGTCTCTTCGGGACTCCAAAGTAGGCCGCGTGAAACGCGTCGTCGATAAATGGTGTCTGACATTGCGCGGCGTACGATGTCTTTGCCCCGCACTTCGAGCGGAACATGGAAACCGGTTGTGCACGCTGCTCGCACTACGGAAGCTCTGCCGTAGCAGTAGCGGATGTTGCCGACGGCTCGGACGACGTGTGTGTTGAGGAAGTCCACGCACAGGGGGTCGGGAGTCTTTTTCCCACCATCAAACTTCACGACAGTCAAGTTCCGGAATCACACCCGGCCAACACCCACTGAAAAAGACTCCCGACCCCTTATTGCTCCCTACAGTAACGCTCTGCCGTTTACCATGCGTTTACTGTGAACCAGACAACAGCAGCAACAAAGGATAGAAGCCCTAGAAGAAAGACAACCATCCGCAAAGGCGAATCCTTTACAATTAGGAACTCTACCCGACCGCTGATCCATCCCAGTAACAACTCCCCGCCAAAGATCACCGTCAGCAAGATGAACGCTACACAAAGGATTTCCTTCATTGTTACTGACCTACTTAGTCCTACAGCCAGTTTGGAGAAGGATCAATTTTAAGATCCCCCCAGCGTGTCAAATTTCGCAACAACGCTTGGACTTGAAACGCAGCAGTTTTAGGTTGCGCGTTGTTGAGCGACTTTGCAGCAAAGATCAGTGGACGAAGATCCTGCGACGCATCATCGGACCATACGCGGCCGAAAACTTTTAGGCGATCGAACCGAAAAGAAATATTCGAGGCCTTGTCTATTCCTACTGCTTGCTTTATGGCAAATTGGTAGGGCGCCGGCTGATTTCCGATAAGTTCTGCAACATGCTGACTGATATACGTCTCAACATCTGCAAGTCCCTTGGAGATCGTGAGATACGTGTCTAATCCTGCGTAAACTCCCACAACTCCACCTAAATGAGAGGTTATGAACCGTGCAGCATTGGACTCACGGACTGCGTGGACGACTTCGCTAACCTTGAGCGACGCTTCGGAAGCGCCGTTACCGAGCTGTTCCTCAATTCATTGGCCAGCCGATTCAGCTGGACGACAATTGGCTCAAGCGTTGTGCGGACAACCCCTTCCGCCAAATGGTTGATTCCCAGGAGAATTACGCTGCGAAAGATAGCTGTCTTGATCAACGCCGTTCCTGTGATTCCCCCCAGTAGCCATACGTTGCCAAGCAGCGGTGTCGGAAGAATAACGTTCAGGAAGCCGCCGCCGAAAAACGGATTTGCAGCAACTGTTCCCGTGACGGCCGTACCGTTCGTTGCCCGCAAATTGCTCGACACGCCCATTGATGACATCAGACCAGCGATTGTGAACATCCCCGTCGGATCAACGCCATTTCCCGGATCTCCATGTGCATACAGATATTTGTGGAAGCTCTGCGGGTCGGTTTTGTTGCCGAAGAATGGATCAAGGCGGTTGAAGGTTCCGTTGGCCTGGTTGTAGTAGCGGGCGCGGAGGTATTGCTGGCCGATTCTGGAGTCGAATTGTTCTCCGCTGTACAGGTACTGCGTGCCGACACTGCTCATCGTGAAGTTGATGGCCTGGCCGTACGACGTGTAGTGGAAGATCTGCGGAGCTGCAAAGGTGGCGATGGCCCCGGCCAGATCGGTGAGAATGCGTGTGCTGCCGTGGCCGTCGTAGTGGAAAACGAGCGTGTCGCCCTCACTCCAGCCTTCTCCCCCAGGAGAGGGGGTGAACTTCGTCTGGCTGATCTGGTCGTGGCCGATCGTGTAGACGATCTTCTTCGTTTCCGTTTTCGCTCCGGTGTTGACGTCGACGTCGTAGACCGTTTCTTCCAGCACCTGCTGGTAGCCGGTGTGGTTGCGGGTGTCGATCAGGTATTCGGTCTTTTCGATACTGTCGACCGTTCCGTCAGCTGCCGCATCTGTCTGTTCGGTGGCCGAGATGCGGATGTCGTCTGTGCCGTAGCGGTAATCGATGATGCTGACCGGCGATGTGTTGCCGTCTCCCTGATGTGTTTCCACATGGGACATGCGACCCTGAAGATCGTATTGGTAGTTCACCACAGAGGTCACGGAGCTGTCTGCGACAATTTTTGAGGTTTGCTGCGTGTGATCGTAGCCGTAGGTGGTGACGTCTGCAGCCCCGTCGTCGATCACTCGGGTCTCAGTCTGCATCCGATCATTGGCGTCGGATGAATACGTGATGACTTCGTCCGTGTCGGTAGTGGCGTCAAATCCGGTTGTTCCATCATCATCCGTGATGGTTCTCCTGCTGACTCGGTTGCCGGCCAGGTCGTATTCGAACGATGTCTTGTAATCGTCGATGTCAAACAACAGGTCGTCGACACTGGTGAAGATTTCGTCAGTCAGTCGACCGGCGGCATCGTACTTCCAGTCGAACGTGGTGTGACTGCCCAGGGAACCGTCGTTGGCGTGGATTTCTTCTTCCGCAAACCTGCGTTTGCCGTCCGCTCGCAGTGCGTAGGCGTACTCGGACAGGGTCGTACCGTTGGCTCTGGTCTCGACAATGCCCGTCAGTCTGTTCAGGTTGTCGTATGTGTAGTCTATCATACTACCGTCGGGATTCACTTCGCGATCCAGATTGCCCACGACATCATAGACGTATGATTCTGTTTCCGGTTGATTGCCGGCAGTTCCAGCATCTGTGTCGACAGCGACGTCGTTACGTTCCCAGGTTTCAACACTCGCCAGACGTCCCAGCGAATCATAATTATACCGGATATCTGTCGAAACATCGCCGGAATTCACTGGCACAAGATTCGGACCACGTGTCGTCACTCGCGTCTGGCGTCCCTGACTGTCGTATTCGTAGTTGAGCTCACCGGTGGGCGACGTGACGCGAGCAAGCTGACCCAGATCGTTGTAGGTGTTCGTCCACGTATCGACGACGGTGCCGGGGACGGAGACAAGACGATCCCAGACCGTACTGACTTCACGACCGAAGGCGTCGTACATCATGCTGACGGTTTCGGAGATGACGCCGGCATCATGGGCTGCTTCGTCCACGTAGAAGTTCTTTTGATACAGGCGACCGGTGTCCGGAACGGACAGGGCTGCCGATGGATCGTCGTCGTAGATAAATTCTGTGACCACTCCTTCGAAGCTGATGTGCAGAATCTGTCGGCCAAAGTCGTCGTAGCGGTTTTCTTCGGTGAATCCCCATGTGGCTGCCGGCGTACCTGGTGGTGTGGGGTCGTCGGCTGTACCGGATTGCCCATCCTCGCCAAAGCCACGCGGCAGTGTTCTGGACAACTGCTGACCGCGCTCACTGAAGCGGAAGCCCGTGTCACGACCTAACGGGTCCGTGATATCCACCAGGTTGCCGAAGGTGTCGTATTGGTAGCTGTAAACAGGCGACGTCAATGTGTTGCCAGCATTCGGATCAGGAATCTGCGGCAGGGTGACGGTGGCGACTCGACCCTGTTCGTCGTACGTGAAGGATCGGAATTCGCCCAGCTGATTGGTTTCCTTTTCCACCTGGCCTTCGTCGTTGTAAGTGGTCCGGATAGTTGTTCCGTCGTCAAATCCGGTGCTGATCACTCGACCCTGAACATCGTAGGTGTAGCTTGTTTCCTGAGCGTGTACGTCGTCGATGACTGGATTCTGCGAATTGGCGGTATCGTACTGATGCAGGTTGGTGCGTTCGATTTCGACCTGCCCCGGACTGTTGTAAACCGTTTCGCTGCGGAGATGAACTGCGGTCGCACCGGCTGGTGCGGACAGCTCCAGTCCGGTGATCGCCACCGCGGGGCCAATCGTTGCTGTTTGACGACCCAAATTGTCGTATTCGTAGCTGGTGGTTGTGGAAACACCGTCCACCGTGCGTGTGCTGGATTTGGTCTGGCCTTTGGCGTTATAGACGGTGTGTGATGAAGAAACTTCCGTGCCCGGCGATTTGATCTTTGACCCGTTGTTGATCGGATCAATCCAGATTTCCATGCCGATGACCCGTCGAGTCGTTACTTGCCGTCATCTGCCCGATGGTTGCCAGTCGTGTCTGGAGTACGAGTCTTCGGCTCAGTTTCTCCAGCTTGTCTTCCACAAGCTCGGTTTCGCGGTGCTGACGATCACGCAGTTCGGCAGTCCGGTCCTGCACCAGATGTTCCAGTCCTTGCGCATACGTCTTCAGTTTGATCCTCGCAGTAGTGGCGGCCAGGGCCAGTCCCAGGACTGTGATCAATGTCAAAGCAACCACGGATAAGAACCAGGGACGCTCCTGTACGGGGAGCGGATGGATAGAAAACGCTGCCTCGGCAACGCTGTCCGAGACCATTCCCGCCGCGTTGATGGCCTTGAGACGCAGCACATGTTTCCCGGTGGGAAGGTCTCCCAGTGGCATTGCTTCCTCGGGCATGTCTGTGAAAGACGACCAGACGCCGTCGTCAATCTGCCACGAGTAATTGAACGATTCCGGGTTGGGATCGGGTTCAAAGCGATTGAGCGCGGAGAAGGAGACCAGAGTGGGTGAGTTATCGCCGCTCACTATCTTCGAGGCCCCGATCCTGACCGACGGTCGTGGTGCTGTTTTTCGCGGCCGATAGCGAAGCATCTGGTCACCTTGCACGAACCAAATGTCCCCGTTGGCCTGATGTCTGATCCTGGAAACCGGACCGCTCAAAGGCGGCTCCAGGAAGCGAAGTGGCGATTCGTGTTCTCGCGAATCATGGTAGAGCTTATTGTTTACTGAAAAGTAGAGTTGTTGCCCTTTACCCGACGAGACAAAGTTCGCTGAGTGTTGGAACTTGATGGTTGTCCAGTTCTGACCATCGAACGAGTAATAACTGCGGCCGCCGGCAGTGAATTCAGCAGAAAGGCAGGTTGCCGCTGGAGTGACTTGCGTCCCGAGGATTTCCGCGTCGTGAAATCGCTCCACTTCTGATAAGACCGTGTCCTTGCCGGCAGGAGCGTACAACAAACCGCGCGGGCCCGTGGCCCAGAGTCCAAATCGATCGGACCACATTCTCCCGAACATGGGCACTCCCGGCGCCGTTGAGATGTCCTGGACGGAAAAATCAGAGTTGAACCTGCGAATCCGACTTGGCTTTGGTCGAGACATCAAGAGCGCCAGCACCCCCGAACGGGCATCAGCCTTCAGTTCCTTGAGCCGGCCATACGAAAATAATTCCGGCGGCAGAACCTTCCAGTCTCCGTCCGTAAAGACACGGACTTCGTCACGGCCATCGATGATCAACCAAACCCATATGTTGCCGTCCATATCCAATGCAGTTTTGCGTAACTGACTCAGGAGAATATTCGGATGGCGACGTTCGATCTGCAGCGCGTCCAGCGAGACCTCGACCAGGACACCGTTGTGGCTGCACCAGATTCGACCTTTGCGCTCCCGCCATACTCTTCCTTCCAGAGCAGGTGCAGATAGAAAACGATCTCCTCGCAATACCCAGGTTTCCTGGTCTCCGATAAACCAAATCTGATCGCGCGAGTCGACATGCACTAGCGTGGGCAGGCCGGAGAATTGGGTCCATTGGGGATTGCCATTTTCCCACCGGAAAAACCCCCTGCCGACGCTCCAGATGGCCCCATCCGGCGCCTCGATCAGATTCGACGGACCGAGATAAGTGTTATTGGTCCAGGCCGATGCCGGCGTCCATTGGCCGTCGTGGTACGTCACGACCCGCATTCGCGATTTCTCGATCTCGACCTCGGTGGACAATATTTGACCGCTGCGGGTGACTAGCGATTTGTTTGCGGAATTGCCGATATCCTGCCAGTGACCCTCCCTGGCAATGAAGACTCTCATGTCGCCCGGAGCAATCCTGATTGAGGAGATAAGTTCCCCTGTTGGTGTTTCAGCAACATCAAATGGAAAACCACCCACAGGAAAACCGGGGATGTCCAGCATGGCCCATCGATCGCCGAATCGCTGAGCAATTCCCTTCGCTGTCACCGCATATTGATTGCCTTTGGAATCGCGGTAGTAGTCGTTCAGCTGATCCGACGGCAGACCATCGGCAAGCCTGTAGCTTGTCCATCGGCCATCGCTATAAGAGGTCAGTCCCGCGGCGGCGGTTGTTCCGTCTGGCCAACGATCGCAGCAAAACCACATGGTTCCATCGGGATCTTCATGAATTCTCTTGATACTGGGGCCGGCCAAACCCTGCTGCGAACCGTGGGTCTCAAACGTCTCACCGTCGAACGTGCCGCACCCACGATCAGTGCCCACCCACAGAACTCCGGCCTGCGTCACCTTCACCGCGCGACAGGCATTGCTCGGCAGCCCGTGCTCGATGCCAAAGCGTTTCCATTCGTAGCCATCAAAGAAGAACAGTCCGTCCCGTCGGCCAATCCATAGATCGCCGTTGGACTCAAACGCGATATCCATCACGACTGCGTGAGGGTCGGCCGTCGTGCCCGTTACCGAATACGAAACAATCTGCCAGGGCTTGTCATGGTGCTCGACGATTTCGGCCTGCGCCGTTGTCGACGCAAAAAACATGACAGCAGCTGCGACTTTCATACAGATGTGTGACATGAATGCGCCGTGAGTCGAACATAAGTTCGAAGATCCGGATTTGTCGGTTTTCGTCCGATTTCGTGGAATAATCATCGGAGCATAACACTGCCAACTGTGCCCTGCAAAGTCAGTTCGGACGATACGAAGACTTCACCATGACTGTTCCAGGGGCCCATGAGCGCGGCCCATTCAGCATGGCCCTGCCACCCGCCTTTGCGTCATTCGCCGGGGAAAACAGCGGCCGATTCGCGTGAAACGCTGTAACGCAGTTTGAGGCGTCGTGGTTCCGGCCACCAACCTGACGGCGTCGGTTCGGACCAGTGACGGCAATTCACGCTGATTCTGAAACTCAGACACCGAAACCGGGAACTCGATCTCACCTCTGATTATTCCTGACTCAACGCCCATCCGCGACGCGGAATGAGGCATGGCTTGTCAGCCCGGAAGCCAGTTCCTGGACTCGAACATGCCACGTGCCCGTCACGTCGTTAGGGGCGATTGCCAGTTGCAGTACAAGGCTCCCACTTTTGGCGCCGTAGTTGCCGCTGTACTCTGCGGACCGCCCCGTGGGGTCGGAGATGTCGACTCGCAACGGGACGACTGCGTCAATTGGCACACCTTCCCTGTCCGCAACAGTGATCTTAACGGCTGCGTTCCGTTCGCGCTGAACGGATTCCGGAGCTTGAATCAGAACCTGCGAGATTGCACGTTCAGTGATCATCAGAATTCCGCCGTCCGCGGGACCGAGTGACACCGGTACGCTGAGTTCCTGATCGTTGCTGGATATCCCGCCGTCCGGCAGCGACGTTCGATCTATCTGGCGGTTTGCAACAAGGTCGTAGATGTGGCCTTTTGATCGATCGATCATGATCATCGCCTGGGCAGGCAGACCTCGTTCCAACACGAGCCCATGGTGTCCAACGTAGTCGCCGGCTTCGCGGCGGTCGTTCACGGTGAACACATAGTCCGTTGTGTTAAATCGCCGCAGATGGGCGATGGCATCGGGGTCTGAGGTATCGACGTAACGACGATATCTAGCGTCGAGTTGTGTTCGGAGTACGGCGGCCCGCTTCAGAAGCTCGTCTTTATCAACAGCAGCCTGCTTTGTGCGGTCATAGATCGGGATGAGAATATCCGGTTTGATTGCCGGCGCGATGCGTTCGTCGGCGATGATAATGCCGCCGCGCTGCTGAAACTGTTTTACACGTTCGACGATACTGGCAGGCAGCACGTCGCAGCTTGGCATGACCAGCACTTTGTAGTGGTCAAGTCCATCTCGGTTGATGGTTTCTTCGTAAACGACCCGCGGCTGCAGATGAGCGTATTGCAGAACATGCCACATTTCGCCCGTCCAGCGATGAGCCCATCCGTAAGTTCCCCTTCCAGCGAACATTTGGGAAGCGAAGCTCTCCAGAAACGCGACGTCCGTGTTCGCTGCGGGGATCTGTGTCAACGTGGGGCCGAGTGGTTTAACGATGTCTTTGATTAGTCGTGTGAGTTCGTGCTGTGTTTCAGGATGGGTGTAACGATAGCCGCCGGTGGCTTCAGTCTGCACCAGTGACTGCCAGCCGTGATACATGATGCCCTTGATGGGCCGGGCGATTTTCGTCCAGAAAGCCTCCCGCAGGTGCATGGGCGAAATCGTGATAAACTGGTACGTCGGATCAAAGTCCTCGGTCACATTTAATCGGTTGGCGGCATCCTGATCAGACTTCTTCACCGGCGCGGTTTGCGATCGGTACCATATGATCTGAGTCATCTTCATGACGTCCTGCGGCGACTTCGAACCGTCCGCCATGGCAAACAGTTCGTCAGTTGTTAAGCCGATGCGGATCGGGTCCGGGTATGAGTACGTCCAGTGCGAAATGACATTTACATTCCCGCCGCTGCCAAAGACGCTGGGCACGCGCACAGCCGGATCGAAAAACGTCCACAGGTCGTCCCGTCCCGTCGACTTCAGGCCATCGTGAATCGCTGAATTGAAATCATTCCAACCGTCGCCCCGTTTCCAAAACCACTTGTAGAACGTGTAGACCGGATCGTCGTCTGAAATCACACGTTCTGCTGAGATCGTGCTGAGTTTCGCGTGAGGAACTCCAAACCGACTGGTGACAACGGCAGGGATATCAAAGCCAGCGTGTTTGCGAAACGCTTCCTGTTCGTGCGGATGGAACGAGACGTCCGAGTAGCTGCTGCGGATTTCTGAATTGATCAACGCCGCGGCGAGCGCCGGAGACCCTCCGTCCGTCTGCGCCACCGATGCCCCGACGTTGAACCCGAACTTCAACACTTCCGGAAACGACGCGGTCACGTTCTTCTTCGCCAGTGCTTTCCCGTCGCGGCCAACCCGCAGGAAGTTCGCAGTATCGCTGTTCTTCGCCAGCCAGCTTCCTGGTTGAATCTGAGCGACCACGCGCAGGTTTCGGGCAAGTGCGTCGTTCAACAGTCGCTGCGATTCACGCATGTGCCGGTCTGCTCGGGCCTGAATCGGCTTGCCAGCTTTCCAGATTTGATGATGATCGATGCTCAGTCCAAGAAAGTGTGTGAACCCGATCCCGGTCAACTCATCCAGTTTGCTGCGCCCTGGTCCACCCCACATTACGACGGGCATTCGATGCGGTGTTGGTCGTGGCAGGATACGAACGGGAAACGATTCGACGTTGCGATAACCATCGGTCTGAGATTCTGCTGCGGCAGTTTCCGAGGCGACGCGAAGGACGGAAGGAAGACGGACGGCAACCTGCACGTGGTAGTCGCCGGGCCGCAACGTCGTGTCGAGTTCGTATGCAATCTCGACAGCTTCGCTCGGCGGCAGGTCGTGTGTGTGACTGCTTTCCGCCGCCACCGTGCTTTTGGCCGTCGTCGGTTGGAAGCCGTCGCTACGAATGGACATGGTGACCTCAACAGCGTTAAGTTCTTCTGCCGTCAGATTCTTCAGGACGTACTTCAACGGCGGTGCGTCTTCCATGCGAAGAAACGCGGTGCGAACACCGAGCGGCGAAACACTGATTGGCCGGAATTCGCGGACACCGTGCGTCATTCGTACCTGATCGATTAATCCCGGAAAGCCGCCGTACGTGCTGCCGATACGATCGCCGATCGACAGATTGTGACGTCCCGCGTGGACTCCGGCTCTCCCAGGTTTCGTAACCGACCCGTAGTTCTCTCCATTCATTTGATACGAAACCGTCCCGGCACCATCGTACGAAAACGCAACGTGGTACCACTGACCAGCCTGCAGCACAACTCGTCGTGGCGAATAGAAACTCGCCGATTCGTTGCCGAATCCCAGCGTCACGACCATCTGCCGCCCACCGTCTGTATCTGCCTTTCCCAAAGTCCACTGGTAGTCATCATGGGCAACATATTTCTTATCGATCAAAAACGCCTGTGAGAAATCAGCAAACTGATCGTCTGGCTGAATCCACATTTCTATGGTAAACGCACCCCGCGGCGAGAGGTCAGCGTGCGCAGCGGCAATCGCCGCATGCTGCCTGTCCTCAGTTGTTCGGGCAATTCGCAGTGCTTCATGAAAACGGCCTTTCGGATCGATCGTGGCTCCGCGCAGCATCAGCGAGTGCCCGTTCTTCGATGCATCTTCGTTGTGCGTTCCATGTTGAAACTGCCAAAGTGTAATCACATGTGCGCCCGACGCGTCGCGACCGGAATACTGCGACCGCCACGGCTCAGCAATCTGCCCGCAGCAAACAGCTGCTGTTGCGGGAAAGACAGCCAGCACGATGCTGAGAATGTTTGCATGTCGTGACTGAAACATTGGAGTCTTCCGTCTTCGTTGAGTGTCGACCACGATCGAACACAGGTTTGTCTGGCGCTTTGTCACAGCCAGGTTTCAGGGTTGGCGAGGAAAAGGGGGTCAGGTACCAAAAACCGGAACGGCCCGAAGGGTGCTTCGCATTTTGGGTACCTGACCCCCTTTTCCAGCGAACGATTTTTGGGCTGTGACAATGCACTAATGCTGGCAACGAGGCCCACGTCGCTGCCTGATCGCGGGCCGTGGACTATGCCGATTCAGAACGGCGGCAGCTTCCCTTGCGGTCGCGGGCCGGAAAACACTCAGTTGGGGTTTGCCGTCGTTACTGGTGGATCACGGTTGCCGTCCCGTTGCTGAAGCGTTGTCCGAGCGATTCGTCGTTCATCCTGAGCCGTCCGGGCCCGTTCGATGTAATCGGCATGTGGTGTGAGTTTGAATTCCTTAATCAGATCGTCCACGGTCAGATGTTCGTCGAGCGACGCAAGTGACACCAGGTCGTCATCGTGGTACCACGTGATGCTGACCTTCGGTCCATACTTCCGTAGAATCTGCCGCATCCTGCTGACGTGAAAATCGATCTCGAATAAACGCTTACCGAGCGGCAATACCGCGCTGGTCCAGCCCTGGTACTTGCCGGTGGTCGCAATCTGATCACCGGTGATGTCATAAATGCTGGCGGCTCGTGTCATGGTCGAACTGACAACAAAACACTGATTCAGCCATGCGTGCGATTTGACCTGCCGCGCGGCTGGGTAGGCCGAGGCAAAAAACACGATTTTCGCACCCTTCTGCTTCAGACGTTTCCACTGCGAATGCCAGTTCACGTCGAAACAGATCTGAATCCCAATCGGGCCGAAGTCGGTCTGGAATACCGGTGGATCGTCGACTCCCGGGCAGACAGCATTCTTCAACTCGTTTTCGGTCGGACGGATCTTGTCATAGTGTCCAACGACCTTACCTTCGCGATCAATCAACACCGCCGAGTTGAAAGTGCGGTCCGCATCGCGGCGAAGCATTGGGCAGATGACATAACAGCGATGTTTACGAGCCCACTCGGCCAGCCGATTTGTCGTCGGGCCGGGAACGGCCCCCGCGTCGCCTCGCGTAAAGGTCTCCGGAAGGCATGCGATATCGGGTTGTACCGCAGCTGCCTGATCGAGCAGCGCAAGCGTCGCATTAAGCATCGGCTTGCCGCCATCGTTTCTGAGTCCATCCTGAGAAATCGTGACGACTCGAACAAGTCTGTTACGGTGACTGTGGTCATCTGAGCCGTGAGTATTTTCGTCGCCCAGCGCAGGGGCAAATAGCAATACACAGCTACAAAGACTAATGGCGCTGACCCTGAACATGGTTTCATTCCTTCGATTTGCCTGGTTGACAACGTTACCGAATTGTCGCGTTGAACAGGCAGTTCGCACAGTCGTGGAAAAGCGCGTGACGCGGCCTGACGTACTTCTAGAAATCGCGAAACGGACCACGTGGTTCAGCGGCATGCATCTCATCCAGCCAGTCTGCAAATGAAGTTTTCATTCTGTCGAACTGTGTGCGGTTCGTTTCGGACAGGTCGTTTTTCTCGCCGATGTCGGTTGACAGGTCAAACAGGTATTCCTTCCCGTTCATCTTAACGTACTTCCAGCGACCAACACGTGCCCCCAGCGAATCCCGCCGTTTCCAGAACATTTCTTTGCGCGGAGATTTTGCTTTGCCCTGCAGGACCGGGAGCATGTCATAACCATCGAGTTTCGTCTCCGTGGGCACGGTGAAACCGCAGGCCGATGCCAGAGTGGGGACCAGTTCGAGACTGGTCAGGAATTCATCGGTGACGGTCCCCGCAGGAATTACACCGGGCCAGCGAACAAGACATGGTACTCGGATGCCGCCTTCCCAAGTGTCGCCCTTGTGACCGCGTAACGGTCCGTTGTCAGCACCACCGGATCCGCCGTTGTCGGAGAAGAAAATGACAATAGTGTTTTCGGTCAGATTCCTGCGGTCAAGAGCATCAAGGACTGAGCCGATGGCTTTGTCCATGGCGGTAACGCATCCGCGGTATTCCTGCACGCGAGCTGGACGTGTCTTGCGTTTACCTTCGCCAGCGAAGGGCGATGTTGGTGAGTACTTTGTGATGGCGCCAGGTTGAAACCGAGGGCCATCGATCGGATACATGTCGCGATATTCTTCTGGCGCCTGCGTGCCCGAACGAACATGAGGCTCCAGTCCCGATGCTCCGTGCGGCGCATTGAACGGCAGATACAGGAAGAATGGTTTTTCGTGATGCTCCTCCAGGAATCGCAGCCCTTCGCGTTCAAATAGCCAGGTGCAGTAGGTGCCTTTGTCCTTCTGCGTGAGTCTATTGTTTCGATACATGGATGGAACGCCGTATCGCTCGTGCGTGTAGAAGTCGATGCCCGTATTGACCAATCCATAGAAATCGTCGAAGCCTTTCTGAAGCGGCAGGAATCGCCTCAACGAACCAAGATCCCACTTGCCGAATACTCCGGACGTGTACCCAGCCTGCTGCAAATACGCAGGGAGGATGACTTCGCGAGTGTCCATGCCTCCGATTCGCTCGAATGTGACTTCGTATTCAGAAGGCTTGTACTTGTAGCCGTAGTCCGGCGCCTCGTTGCGAATCATGTCGTAGATGCCGTTGCGTTGCGGATAGCGACCGGTCAGAAACGCCGCACGCGAAGGAGTGCAGGCGGGCCATGCAACATAGAACGACGACAGCCGCACGCCTTCTCTCGCAAGGCGGTCAAGCGCGGGTGTTTTCAGCTCGGGCAAAAGGATGCCAAGATCGTTGTATCCCTGGTCGTCCGATACGATCAAAACCACATTCGGCGGCGAGGCGTCCACAAAACTGCACCAGTGAAGAAGAACACATGCGAATATGGCAAACATTGGCGGCGGCTTCATGCGCTATGGCTTTCATAATCAAAGTTCATTTTCCGGCCGCGTGTGCTTACACGTGGGGATGGTCATTCCGGGACGCGGTTTACAGGTTGAGCTCCAGCAGATCAGGTTCCGCAAACAAATCGTCGATCTCCCTGGCAGCCGCGATCTTCCTGAGTACCTGGCTGGCGTGCAAAGCTCGATCTCGACGAATCCTGTCGAAATGCGCGTGTGCTCCATCCACATGCTCTGCATCGTCGGCCGTAAGCTGGCCATCGTGTCTGAGTTGAACCGCCGTTGCGACATCATCCTCCTTCGAAGGTGTGTGGAGGTCGATGAGTTGTTGTTTCGTTGAACGCCGGACTGATGTCAGTTGTACGGCAGACGCGGAATCTGTCTGCTCGGTGTTTATCGTGACGGTGACGTTCCGTCCAAATGACCATTCTCCCTGACGACCTTCGGAATTGATTGCACGCACCCAAAAACGGTAGTTACCAGCCGGGAGCGTCGATGTGAATTCGGAGGTAGTCAGGAAACGCTCATGGACAATTCGGATGGGGCCGCCATACTGATTGACCCAAAGTTCGTAAGCGGCACCTCCGTTGACGGCATTCCACGAGAAGCGGATTGGTCCGGCGGGAACGTTGTTGCCAGGGCCGACCAGAGTCACCCGATTGGGTGGCGTCACAAAGCGACGAGACGGACTCCATGGACCGGGGCTGCCGCTGCCATCCAGAGCCCGGACGCGGACAAAGAATTCACTGCCCCACGCAAATGGGGTCGCTGGAGCAAATAAAGTTGTCTGCAGATTCGTTTCGCTGATAACGACCGTATTCCCCGCATCTCGAACTTCAAGATCGTAGCCGGAGGATCCATGGACGGCCGTCCATGTGATGTCCGAAGTAATCGTCGCTGTCTGAGAATCCGGTCCCTGCACAACAGGGTTGGCAAACGTTTGGAATTGAACAATGTCACCCCACGATGACTGGAAGTTGGTGACGCCCTGTGGTTGCACCCAGAACACGAAGGAACCGGCGGGCAGAGGAGTCACTGGCGTAAACGACGTACCCGTCAAATCCTGCCGTCGAATGACCTGATCGGTTTGTTCCGGTGAAACCTGCCGCACCCAGAGGTCGTAAGTTTCTGCTCCCGCTACTGCGTCCCATGTGAACGTCGGCAGGCCGTCCACCTGAGCGGCGACAGGGCTGGTGATCCTCGCAGGCGTGGCGATCCGGAAAGATCGTCCGGTCCATGTTCCGGCATAGTTGTTCTGGCCGTACGGTCGCACCCAGAAGTTGTACCAGCCAATCGGCAGCTCATCGGTGGGCCGGAAGAAACTGTCGATGATGAATTCGTCGCGAACCACCTGCTGTATTCCGGTCGTACGGTTGTAAACCCAGATCTCGTACCGCACAGCGCCACTGACCGGGGTCCAGTTGATGTCCGGGAAGCCATTGCTGTAATCGCGATCAACGTTCAGTTCTGTTTGAGGACGGACGTCGATGAAGACGGGTTCGCTCCAGTCCGTCTGTCGCCCGTCACCATAGGTTCCTCGCACGCGGAACTGATGCCGGCCCATGGCCAGGTCACTGGTCGGTCGGAAGAAACTGTCGACGATGGCAACCGTGTCCGGCCCTCCGTCAGCTGTCAGGTTGACGGTTTCGACATCATAGGTCACAACGTCGATGATGGGTGTCCACGTTAATTCGGGATTGGGATCGCGGGTGGAAGAATCCGGGTTGTCGATGATGGGACGATCGTTGATCATGCCAACGTCGATCGTGTCCTGTGGAGACGTGGACGTTGCCGTAAACAGATCCGTTCTGCCGGACGCCGGGTCGGCATCACTGTCAAACTGGTCTCGGGAATTTCCACCGGCGTCCTTAGGACTGAAGCCGGTAAAACCGCTCGGTGGCTGTACTTCAATCGCGTACTGCCCTGGCGGAACAGTGAATGCATAGAATCCCGCGGGATTTGTCGTGATGGTTTGAAACTGCTGTAGATTCGCGTCCAGCAGGTTGACCGTAACGTCGCCAATGCCCGGTTCGCCGATGTCCTGGATACCGTTGCGGTTGGCGTCATCCCAGACATGATCGCCAATGGTGACCATCTGCTCCTGGTTACCGACGGAGATTTTGTCCAGAGTATCCCCTGACGCGACTTCTGCAAAAGCCACGCCGCTTCCGCAACCAGCGATCTGTACCGGGGTCCCGGAAGGGGAAAGGTGATGTCCCATCGATGTCGAACCAAAGCTGGCGGCGAAGAGAGGGAAATCGAAAATGTCGATGGAGTCGTCTCCATTCCAGTCCGCATGCTGGTCGCAGGACGTAAACGGCCCGGTGTTCCCGAAGTTTTGGGAGAAAATCGAGAAGTCAAAATGTCGATTATTCCGGAACCATCAGCGTCTCCTGGAATCTGCAGAGTCGACCCGTAGTCAATCCCCGTCTGTACCCAGCCCGCCTGTGGGGTTTCAAGCAGAGTGTATCTGCCCGCTGCGACACCGCTGAACCGGACCCAGCCACGTTCACTTTCCGGATCGATGCCGTTCACTCCGTCAATGTCCCAGTCCGCGCTGCTGACAGGACCGTAGGTGCGTGCGAGTCCCTGAATGTCTTTTCCAACAAGTCGGAACTCCCAGTTATTCAGATACGGTTCCCCCGCGTCCCTCATCCCGTTGCCGTTAAGGTCGTTGTATTTGCGTGCCTGAACTTCGTTAAGTTCATAATTACCGAAATCAAGATCTGATTTCGTACGCCCCCCAATGACAGTGACTGAATAACTTCCGGCCCCGGGGGTACTTTGTGCCCATCCAGCCTGCATTACCTCCCGAACGGCATAAGCCCCCGGAGCCAGGCCATCGATGTGATAAGAGCCGGTTTCGTTGACAGACGGTGTTCCTGGGTCGTCCGCCTCTGTCGTTGCTGTGCGAACCACTGTGCCGGCTGAGTTGACAATCTCAATCGTCCAGCCGGCGAGCCCCGGTTCGCCGCTGTCGCGCGTGCCATTCGTGTTCTGGTCATGCCATTTTACACCATCGATTGCACCGGACTGAGAATTCCCAAACAACAGATCGTCGAGCACTTCACCACTGGTGACGGTCACGCTGTATTCGAAACCACCACCCAGGCTTGGCTGCGTTTGTGTCCAGCCCTGGCCCGCAGGAATCTGTTCGCGAATAACGTACGTGCCCGGTCGCAGGTTGTTGAACCAGAACCTGCCGACTTCACTGGACAGGTCGAACAGACCGTCGCCGTTGATATCGACGGAATGGGTTCGCTGAGCGGGAACAGGTTGCCCATTGATGTCGCGTGCCGGTTCCAGTATTCCCAGCCCGTTGCCCTGCAACAATGTCACTGACCAGCCATCCGCGTATGGTTCGGCGGACAAGTTGGCTGTCGCCGTGTCGTACTGGCCATCCGCGTCCAGATCGATGTACTTGCGACCGTGAATGGATGCAGGCCGCATGTTGCCAAAGATCAACTCTTCATAAATCCCGCTCTGGTCCGGGTCACGGAACACTTCATGACGAGGATCGTCGGTGGCGGACCAGGAAAGGTCATCGATGGCGGCGTCCTGATTCGTGGTGTTGATGAATTCAATACGGGCAATCCGCTGATGAAGAGCCGGGCCACCGGTGAAGGTGTGCTGAGCGAACGGCAGCGCCGCGTTGCTGATTATGACAGGCGTGCCAACCGGATTCCCGATCGTATCGAAGGCCTCAACAATCAGATCGCCCGGGCCGGAATTCGGATGCAGCCGCGCGAACAGGCTGACGTGGAAAGCGGGCTGATCAAAGGTCAGCACGGCGGGCGTTGCCGGATCATTGGAGCGAATCTGCCATGCATGGGCCGACGTGTCGTTCGTGAGCGCTCCATGAACGGGAACACCGACTTCGCCCGTACCGCTGACTGTTGCCTGGAACGGAGCCGTTCCAAATGCAATGTCGTTGCCGGCGGAGCTTTCAAAATCTTCGGTCTGGTACAGTTGCGCCGGCAGCATGGCGGCGCCGGTCTGCCAGACCAGTTCCTGTCCGCTGTGCAGATCAAATTCTTCGAAAGTGACCGTTGAAGCGACGGTACCGGCCGGCAGGATTTCAAAGACCGAGTAACCCGTACCGAGTCCGCGTCCTTCAATACTGGGCGACAGCCCGGTGAACCAGAATTCGCCGGTTTCGCCTGTGGTGATCTCACGAGCCACTTCGTTGCCGCGGCCATCCGTGCCCTGCAGTTTGAATGTGACACCTGGCATGCCGACATCGCCGTCTTCGGGTTCATAAACGCCGTCTCCGTCCATGTCTTCGAATTTGAAACCATGAATCGAGCCGAGAATCGTGTTGCCGAACAGGCGATCGCCCGTCGATGGCACGGGGATTCCGTCGCGTGGGTCGGCAGGCACGAACGACAGCGGATCGAAACCCAGAGGCGGCGAAACGAATCGCTTTTCACCGCTCACGAGGAGATCGACGTTATCATGATAAACCAGGTCATAGCCGGTGTCGCCGATCAGCCGGTCACGTCCGCCTTCTCCCTGAAGAATGTCATTGCCAGCGCCACCCCGAATCAATGGGTCGTTTCCCTCTCCTCCGCTGATTCTATCTTCTCCGTCTGCGCCAAAGATCCTGTCAGCGCCTCCGAATCCCAGTAATATGTCATCACCGCCGCCGCCATACACAATGTCGTCACCTCGGCCTCCGGCAATGATGTCGTTGTTGCCCTCGCCGAGTAATGTTGCAGATCCGGTAAACTCACGGACATCGATCACGTCATCACCGTCGCCGCCGAAAACGTGTAGATTCCAAACGGACGCCTTTGGAAATCGTCCGTCAATTCCGCCGTTCAGGACCCAGTCCGATCCGTCTTCCGTCACGACGAGTACATCGTCGTTCGGGCTCATGGTCACGCTCAGCAGTCCGGTCGGACCGTTGAGAGTCACAGTGATGCCAGGTGTTGGTACAGGGCCGCCAATCACGACGTCGTCACGACTGGACAGCGTCACAGGAATCCGGGAATTCGTCGTGGCGATGTGCCCGACAGGAACGCTTTCTTCAACGACGTAACTTCCCGGGGGAACATTCGCAACGTGGAAATTCCCATTTTGATCGGTCGTGGCCATCCGGAAAACGGTGTTGCCAAATCCATCACTTCCGACAACCTGAAAATCAACGCGTGCCATCGGCCGGTCGTAGGTTGGTTCGAAAATACCGTCCCCGTCGACGTCCTCAAACTTGAAGCCGCGAATCGAACCGAAGACATAGTTGCCAAAGTCCGGGCCGGCAACGGCCGCGCCACTTGTAACCGTGACAACGCGATTCGCAGGTCGGGCATCGGTCAGCAGGCTCGGATTGTCGAAGTAGTCTGAGCTTAGTGATCCCAGCGGCGTTCCAAAGGCAACGTTAGATCCATCCCAGTCGCTCAGCGTTCCATCGGGTGTCATAAAGTACCAGTCATTCCCAAATTGGTTGCCGGTGCCGCAAAACCATTTTGTGTTGCTGCCAAACCGATTTCGAAACTGTGATTCTTCCGGCCCGAGACCAAGGTTCTGATCGAGCTGATACGCATCTCCCGCAAGTGGATGACTGGCCGGCGCACTCTGCTGCCAGCCCGACTGCTGGATTTCAGCTACGCGATAGCGACCGGGCAGAACGTTTTCGATCCAGTACATACCCGTCTCATCACCCGGCGTATTGGGATCGTCGGACATGGTGGTGACGGCGACCGGTTGACTGCTGAGTGGGTCGAGAATCGGGAATCCTGTTGCCGCGTCATACAGCCCAATCTGCCAGCCTGGCAGAAGCGGTTCACCGGGTTCACGAACGCCGTTGGCATTGATGTCTTCAAACTTCAGCCCGTGAATCGACCCGAGTTCCGCGTTGCCGAAGACCAGGTCGTCGCCGACTGTGATCTCCGTCCGATTTTCCGGGATTGGATATATGACTCGAATGTTATCCAGAGCAGCACCGATACCAACTTCCTCACCAACACCGACCGGGCTTTCAAAGACAAGTTTGGAAGCCATTCCGTTCAGTTTCAGCGAATAGTCAATCTCGTCGGTGATCTCTTCAATGTGTAGAGAACGGCCGCTGGAATCCAGAGCTGTGAGTCGTGGCAGAATGATTACCGTACCAGCCGGTAGCACGTCGATCCGGCTATGATCGATAACAGCCTGGAACTGCAGAGAATTGGTTGGTGTCTGCAAACTTAGCTGTACGGTTTGCCCCGGCTGGATAATCGCCGCCCGCGTATCAAACGGTGGTTGCATTCCAGGAAGGCTCCCCACAGTCCCGGTCCCGGCGACCGTGATACGGTATGGGGACTCACCGGCGGAAATCGCAAGGTTGGTTGCATCTTCAAAATCAATCACAGGTCCAATGTCTCGAGTGTCCTGAAGCATCGCCGCATCCTGCTGCCAGGCGAGTTCCTGACCGCTAAAGACGTTGAACGTGGCGGAGGGCGGATTTGCACCTGGATGCGTGGTGGAAATCCAGCCCGCGGGAACGGATTCCGTCACCGTGTAGGTGCCGGGGTTCAGGCCTTCCAGCCAGAAGTCGCCCAGTGCGCCCATCCCCGTTCCGTCGTCGGTGGTGATCGTTTTCGGGCCGTAGGCATTGCCCTGATTGTCCGTGCCGGTCACGATGAACTCGATTCCTGCAAGGCCCGGATCAGCCGGTGTGCCAACGAACGCGCGAAAATCGAGGCCGGGGCAGTCGGCACCGCCCGTGAATGGGCTGCAGCTGCTGCCAAAATGTGCGATATGATTCGCAGGACTACCACCAACGGCCGCAATTCCTCCCGTGAAGGACGTTTCAAAGTCCGCCTGTCCGGCGATTGTTACTCCCGGAGCCCTCACGGCGACGGCATATCCATCACCGGAATTCACGACGACCCCACTGGACGAGAAGTCGACGATCAACGTATTTTGCCCGTTTGACAGAGATGACACCGGTACGGAACGCGATGTCAGAACGGGCCCCAATGCCTGGGTCGTTGCGCTTCTGAATTCCACGACGACAGATCCAGACGAGCCGGTTCGATTGATCGGTATTTCAATCCGGTTGAGTGGTCCCGAGCTGGATGCCGTGAAGGCGGCCCCCTGGAGTTGCTCAGTAGGCTGAAATCCAGGACCACCGGCACTCTCCCATTCGAATATCACCCTGTGATCATCATGGACACCATCACCGTTCACGTCCTCGAATTTGAACCCGTGAATGGACCCTCGAATCGTGTTGCCGAACATCAGCGAATGGCCAACCGGAATCTCTATCTTCGGATTAGGCGTAACACGTGCGAATGTGACGTTGTCGATGCCCGTCAGGTCGGTGGAATTATTAGCCGTGGACTGGTTCTCGATCGTGATCCGAGCGATCGGAAGACCTTGGCTTTCGATCAGAAATCGGTTCGTGGCATCCATTGGCTGACCGGCAGCCTCGTTCTGAATCACGTCAAAGAACGAATCGACGATGAACGGAGCACCGCCTCCGATCGTCAGGAAGAAAGAATCGATCCGTGCTCCGCTTCCGTCATATACCGTGATACGCGCGGGAGCGCTGGCGGTACTGTGCTGAGCGGCAGACAATTCCACTTCATTCACCGAAGCCGAAAATTCGATCGTGCCGATGCCGCCCGGACCGACCGTCCACGAACTACCAGCACTCGGAGCGTTCTGCGGATCCGCCGGAACAATCAACTCTGCGTCGTCCGGTTCGCCCGCCTGCCCGTCACCGCCGAACGTGGCGGTCAAATCACCAGTGCCGACCGTAAAGTCGTTGCCCGTTTGATTTTCAAAGTCTGTCGTCTCAGACGTGCGAAGGTCCTGCAGCATGGCGGCACCTGGACGCCATGCCAGTTCCTGGCCGCTGGTGACGTGGACCGTTGACGAAATCGGAGTGGTGGGCGTCCATCCCGCGGGAACCGTTTCAGTCACGATGTAATCACCGGGCCGCAGGTTCGTCCACCAGAACTCACCCAGTTGTGCCAGGGCAGTGCTGGTGGTTTGCGGAGCAACCGGATTACCGCTGGCATCATCGACCGGGTTTCCGGTCGCGTCGGTCAACGTGAAAGTCACACCGTCCAGCGGAAGATCGAGCAATGCGTTGCCTGCGGGGATCACGCGTTGCTGCTGTGGTGTTGACGTACCGCCGAGGATTCCAAATGCCCCAGTGCCGCTGCCGAGGAATTCGATTTCGTATGTGATGTCAAAAAAACTGTCGACCTGGAAGTTGTCAGTGCCTGGCAACCGTCGCAGCGTTGTTTCGCCTGTGCTGGGGCCCAGGCCGATACCCGCTCGGATGTGCAACAGGTCAAAATCGGGGTCACCGGCCGGCAGCATCACGTCGATGTCACGAAATTCACCAGAAGACATCTGAAACGCGCTACCAATCTGGCGGACGTCATGATCGATCACCACCGCAACACTCGACAGAGCCACCGCACGCTGAAATCCGGCATTGAACACCGGTCCACTACCGACGAACTCGACCACAAGATCAGCAGTGAATGTCTCCTGCGTGCCGTTTGTAAACGAACCACCATCCGTCTGGTTGCGATTGGTGACATTATCGTAGCGGATCGTGGCGGTCAGCAGGTTGCCCCCCTGGTTGTAGACTTCGATCGGTGGCATGGCTGAATATTCCGGGATCAACGCTCCGCCAGCGCTCACCGGATTTTCAGCCGTGTCAACTTTGCCGTCAGTGTTCGAATCTGTCCCGGCAACAACCGTGCGGTCCACGTCGTACAATCCGTTGCCGTCGATATCGTGGAACTTGAAGCCGTGAATTGAGCCAGGTACGTAGTTGCCGATATCCGGGCCATCGATGTCTCCGCCAGGATCAGCGATGTTGACCGGTGCCAGGTCTGTAGTACTGGCCACCCAGCCCATCGGGATGTCTTCCTCGACCGTAAATATGCCCACCCCCACAGCAACCAATTCGTAACGTCCGACGTCGTCCGAATCGACACCGTCGTTGTCGATGTCGGTCGTTGCCGTAACATAGGTGTCGACTACTTCGCCCTGATCATTCAGCAGACGCACGGTCACACCATCGACACCGGGTTCACCCGGTTCTCGTTCACCGTCGGCATCCAGATCGTGCCACTTTCCACCGGTCACGCGGGTGATCTTCTGCATACCGGCGTCTATCGTGTTGTTGATTTCACCGGACTGCAGAGTAGCTGGAAGCGTACCTTCCGTCTGAGGTGTGCCCGGTCGCGGCAAGGTGGGCACGGGGTCACTGTCTACGCCGTCGTCTGTGCCGGCGTCTGGCGTAGTCAGGCGATAGCCCGGCAGCACGCCGAAACGCAGGGTGTATGTGCCAGGAATGATCCCGGCAATCGCGTAGTCGCCATTCGCTCCCGTGACCGCCGACAACACCACGCCGCCTCCCGAATCCAGCAGATCGACGTTCACGTTCTGTAGTCCCGGCTCACCACCGTTCTGAATTCCATTGCCGTTCAGATCGTCCCAGACAAAATCTCCGATGGTCGCGAACTTGAAGAATCCGGCGTCGACATCCAGTTTCGAGTCCCCGATGTCGTTGATGGTCACGTTGACTCGGCCGGTTCCCGGATCAGGGTCACTGTCGGTCGTGTCGTCGCTGCCCGCGTCCTGCAAAGTGACAGCATCGAATCCGAAAGGCGTCACAAATTCGACGATCCAGTTTCCAACAGGGATGTCCTCAAACAGATACTCACCATTCACGCCGGTGGTTCGAGTATCAAAAGGGGACGCCTGGTCAGCGGGGTCATACAGGTTGACCGTGGCTTCCGCGATTCCCGGTTCGCCGTTGTCCTGGAGACCGTTGGCATTCATGTCCTCCCAGACAACGTCGCCAATGGTCGCCAGCAGACACCGATCTTCGAGCCGTTCCACCTGCCGCGGCTGTCCGAGATAATCTGTCAGATGTCCGCGTCTGGAAAGGCGTCGAAATCTTCTTAAGTTATTTGCGGAATGAATGTCTCGGAACAACGAGCGGAAAGGGGATGGAAGCATGGCGACGTCCTGTAAAAACGACTTCAGGCCGGGGATAGCTGACACCAGAGTAGTCTTCAACACTGCTACTGCAAAACGAAACGGCGATTGGACGACCAATCTGAAAAAAGAATTCGGGCACCGCGAATCATGGCAACGACAAGACTGTCGACCCGACAACAGTGGTATGCAGTGCGTTATGTGTCTTAGCGAAGTCCTTAGATGTTCACTTATTGTCGTAGACGATACTGGCTCGTGGGGGTAACGAAGCTGCTATTGAAAAGCGTTCTTCGCGGCCACAAGTCAGCGTGAAACGCTGTAGTCGAACTGGCAACACTGCGAGGACTAATGCAGAGTCTGGACTTTGGTGGTTCTGACGCATCGCCACCTGCACTCGCTTTCACACCCAATTCTCGTATGCTGGCTGCTGGAACGCAAAGCGGCATGACGCATGACATTTGTCGGCGACATTCCAGCGCTCATTACAGAACTCACGCCACCGGGGCTCGAATGGCGTCGAACAGAATTTTGCCACCCGCGCGTTCAGGATCTGCGTGAATGTTGTGAGTGCCCCGATGAACGAGAGCAGTTTTCGAAAAGATGTGGTCGTTCGGGCTCGTGGCAAGCGCCCATAGCAGGTCGGAAAGCGTTTTTCGCGGCCACAAGTCAGCGTAATACGCTGTAAGTGATGCCCCTGGATATTCAAGGCTGGAACTCAATTGGAAAATACACCGATGACACGCTCGGCCGTGCTGCTTCTTGTCGCCATCGCAGCAACCACAGAGACCACCATGGTCTCTGCTGTGCGTGCAGGTGAGGCGACGCTGTATCGAGACGCCTGGGGAGTGCCTCATATCTGGGCCGACGACTATGGGTCGGCCGGTTACGCGGTTGCCCAGGCGCAGTGCGAGGATTCGTTCCACAACGTGATGTACTGTCTGCACGCGGGAGTCGGACGGCTGTCCGAACTATTTGGTTCCGGCTCCCTGGCGGCCGATACCGAAGCCCGGAAAATGAGACACGCCGCGTTTGCGGAACGCGACTGGCCCACGTTGAGTCCGCCTGTGCAGAAGCTGATCCAGGGGTTTTGCGACGGAGTCAACGATTACATCGCGGCTCACCCCCGCGAAGCTTTGATCCCCGTTGAACCGGTCACCCCCGTGCAGGTCGTTGCCTGGCAGCGGAGTCTGTTGATGTTGTCGGCGGTCGGCATCAGCAAAGCAGACGCCGAAGCGTCGAAGTCCAACGGGTATCATCCGGTTTACAACCCGGAAAACGTTGGCTCAGCACAGGACATTTCACCATCGAAAGAGGAGCATCCGGGAATTCCACCTGGCAAGAGCAATTCATGGGCGCTGGCCGGAGTCAAGACGGCCCACGATGTGCCGATGCTGCTGATCGATCCACACTGGATGGCGGTGGGGCATCTTCAATTGTACGAATTCTGGATGCACGTTAGAGGCAGTGCGGACTTTGGTGGATTCGCATTGACGGGCACGCCACTTCCGGGACTGGGGCTCACTTCGCATGCAGCCTGGACAGTGACTGCAGGGGGAGCCGATTCGTCCGATGCCTACGCTCTGAAAATCAATCCTGACAATCCGCATCAGTACCGGTTCGATGGCAAATGGGAAGACATGAATGTCCGTAAAGAGACGATCCGTGTCCGACAGCCGGATGGCAGGATGCAGGAAAAGAAGATTGAGGTGCTGGCCACTCGACACGGGCCCGTTCTTCAGACCACGGGAGGCGTGCCGTTTGCCGCAGCAATGGGAGGCTACGATCGAGCGGACGCATTTGAACAGTACTTCCGGATGGTGACAGCGCGATCGACCGAAGAGTTCAAACAGGCGATTGGGCTCAATCGCATCTCCTATTTCAATTTCATGTGGGCCACAACCGAAGGAGACATCGGCTTTGTGCAGACGGGCCAGGCGCCCCTGCGGCCAACGGGCTTTGACTGGAGCAGGATGGTTCCTGGCTGGACGAGCGCCAGCCTGTACCGTGGGCAGGTATCGTTTGAAGAACATCCGACCGTGGAGAATCCTGTCACTGGATTTCTGCAGAACTGCAACACTTCTGCCGACGTTGTTACTCCTGGCCTGACTATGAAGCGAGAAGATTTTCCGCCAGGAGTCCTGTTTGGTCACTATGGCGAATACCGGGCGCGGGGCTGGCGCGCCACGCAGCTGTTGACTCAGGTTGAAAATGCGACACTCGAAGACGGCCGACGTATTGCCTTTGATTCTTACGTACCACCCGCAGATCTGTGGGTGCCCGTTATCCTGCAGGCCTGGTCGGAACACGAAGCTGCAACGGATGAGGCGACAATGTCCATGGCCGGCGAAGTTCGACTGCAGCAGGCTGTAAAACTGATAGGGGCATGGAACCGCATGGCAACGCGAGACAGCAAGGGGGCGACGCTGTTTCGTTTCTGGCGTCTGGTCTGTCACGACATGGATTCGAAAGTCGGGCGAGACGCGTTCGTGGTTCCCAATACGCCCGAAATTCGGGACGATGCAATCGTCGCGTTACGAAACGCAACCGAGCGGCTGCACGAAATTTATGGTCGAATCGCCATCCCGTGGGGTGAAATCAAACGTTCGCGGCGCGGCAGCAGCGAATGGCCGCTCAGTGGTGATGGACTCGGAAAACTGGGCATGGACGCATTACGCGCCACAGCAGCGGATACGCTCAACGCCGAGAACAAGATGATTCCGAGAGGTGGGCAGTGTGTAACGTCGGTTGTGCTGCTGACCAGTCCACCAACCATTCGTGCGGTCGTTGCCTATGGCCAAAGCAATAAGCCTGAATCGAATCACTTTGACGATCAGGCACCGCTGTACAGTGAAGAGCGATTCCGCAGCGTTTCGTGGACCCTCGAACAATTATTGCCTGAGGTCAAAACTCAACAGACGTTTCAATACAAACCGTAGATGACGGGCAGTGGTCCGTCGCACTTCTACAGTGGCAACTCGATGGACCGAAGATCGTAGTCACGATTTCTGACGGATGGTCTTCCGGGGCTGTCACGATTTGTCAGTTACTGTGGTTTGACTCGGTGACTCAGCAGGTAGTTCATCAGATCGAACAGGTCTGAATCCTTAAGCGTCTCTCCAAAATTCGATGGCATCGCCGAGCCGTTGATGAGTTTCCGTTCCTCAATTTCGCCGACCGGGATTCTCTGCACCTTCCCGGTCTGGTCGACCAGCATCAGGACCTGCCCCTGCTGCCCCATGGCCAGTCCAATGAACACCTGTCCAGCATTTGTCACGACGATCGTTGCTCGGAAGTTCTTGTCCACAGCGCGGTTAGGGTCGAGCACGTCTTCCAGCAGCCGTTCAATCCCGCGCTGGCCAACACCGTCCAGTTCGGGGCCCACTTTTTCACCCTGGTTGGCGATGCGGTGACATGCAGAACAGTTCTTGCGAAAGACTTCCGCACCTCGCATGACATCTGGCGTTGCGGTTCCCCAGCCAACCAGTCGTTGTCGCAGCAGTTGCTGCATGCGGGCGTCCAGCGAAGGTAAGTCTGAGGTTAACCGGTCTCGCCGCAGCTTCGCATCCGTCAATCCGCTGACGGGAAGCAGGCGCTGGACCTTTCCATCCTGGAGTATCTGAGGTGAAACTTTCCCCTGTTCGACAAGATCCAGCAATGCGCCCGCCCCTGCGGCATCAATAATCAACCCTCGCGCGAATCCAACAGCGATGGAGTGTGATTCGGTGGGCAGTGTCTTCAGAATCCGCGTTCGGATTTCCGGAACCTTCATATTGGCAAGCTTCTCAGCAGCCAGCTGTCGCAGTCCGGGAAGATCCTTTTCGTCAGATACGATGGTGAAAAACAACGATGGGGTTTCGGCCGGGCTGACCGTTTGTAGCGCGAGGATCGCGGATATGCGTGCCTGGGGAAACGGCGTGCTGCGATCAGACAGTCGCAATAACTCTTTCGACAGGCCGGACAATCGCATTTGGCTGGCGTGTGAGATTCCCTGCTGAATTTGTGCCGCCTGGTCGCTGGCCAGCATCTTCCGGACGATCCGCTCGCCCCAGTCCCGAATCGAAGGCGGAACTTTGATGCCTCTCTCCTGAGCCCCCTGCAGCACCGCTGAAGCGACGCCGATCTGGACGTGGGGATCACGGTCTGTGTACGTGTCGGCCAGTGCCAGGACATCGGGAAGCGTGTCGGCATCGATGTTGCGGACGATGTGTCTTAACACGTCCGCACGTCGGTCCAGGGGATACTGATCCTGCGAAAATCGACTCCAAAGAAATTCAGCGGCCGCTGGCGACGGGATTCCGACCGCCACATCGGCCAGACGCATCAGATGTTCAGGGGAATCAGAAAACACCTGCTGCCAATGATCAAAGCGTTCGACTTCACGGAGCGTGTCACGGAGCGTAATGCGAGCAGAATGCACCAGACAGGAATCGGCGGCGTCGGTCATGGCAAGCAGTGACAGCAGCGGGGTCACGGATTCCTTAATCGGATGTTTTGCGAGAGCTTCGACTGCCGCGCGAACAACGAAAGCTTCGCTATCGTCCAGCCGCGCCAGAATCGCAGCAATGGCCCGCTCGTCCCACTCTGTTGCCTCGGCAAGGACCTTCACTGCGTGCAATCGCACCAGCGGCGATTTGTCAGTGATGCCTGCATACCAGTCGGCTGCTGTAAGTTGTCCAAGTCGCTGCAGAACCCACAGTCCGTGGGCTCTCTGAGTTTCCGCGGAATCTGCAGACAGCAGCGCCCGAATAGTCTCTGCGCATGCCACACCGACTCGTTCGACCAGTTGATGCGTTGCGTGAGTACGTCTGACCAGGTTCCCGTCAGCCAGAAGATGGATTAATTCGTCGGCTGTCGCTTTGGTCAGGTCGGCTGGCGTTTGTTTGGGAGATGAGGCGTTATTGCCGTCGTCGTAGCTGATTCGCCAGATCCGGCCATGTTTGCGATCTCGTTTAGGATGGCTCAGCGGAACTTCGTAGTGCCCGATAATGCCGTTGTACATATCTGCGATATACAGAGCTCCATCGGGCCCAGGCTGAAGATCCACTGGTCGAAACCAGAGATCGTCGCACGTCAGGAAATCATCCTGTTGAATTGCGGTGTAGGTCGATCCCTGCTTCTTAAGACGATCGAGATTGATTCGCCCGGTGATCGGATTTCCGATAAACAATGAACCGCGATAGGCCTCCGGAAAATGCTCAGCCTCGTAGTAAACGATACCTGCGATTCCCGTAGAACCATGGCTATGCTGCATCAGCTCGGGACCATGTCCCAGTCCATCACCGGGTGAGCGGGGGTAATGGGCCCGTGGCAACAGCATCGTTGCAGGTCGAGTGTGGCAATCCGACGTAAAGACGTTGCCCCACGGATCGATTGTCAGCCCGAACGGATTCACCTGGCCGTGCGAATAGTGTTCGATGCGGGAACCATCGGGACGAAGGCAGTACGTATTGCCCGACATCATCGTGATCGGGTTGCCGTCGCTACCGGAAATTTCCGAAGTGTTGACGAATCCATGGCACCCATAAACCCAGCCGTCAATCCACCATGTTAAAGAACTGACCATGCCATGGGTGTCGTTGAATCCGAAATCACCGAAACGTTCATGGCGACGTGTCCGATCGTTTCCGGATTCGTCAAAGAAGAATAGTTTGGGCACGGTGTAACCGAGCACTCCACCCGGCACAGGGGTCACACCAATCGGAATATTGAGTTGTTCGGCGAAAGTCTCGACCCTGTCCGGAACACCATCGTTGTTGGTGTCGACAAGTCGAAGTAGTTTGTCACGGCCCGGCCGGTCCGCCGGAGCAGGAATCGGGTATTCGATGGACTGTGATACATACAGACTTCCGCGGGCATCGAAATTCAGATTGATCGGGTTGATGATCTGAGGTTCACTGGCAACAAGTTCGATCTTAAAACCTTCAGGCAGATGAAACGTCTGCAGTTGTTCCCGAGGAGACTTTGGCGGATCCTGAACAACAAATGGACGACGAGGCTGAGCGTTGACTGGCAGAGGCGTGTCAAACAAAACGAACAGCCACAAGACGAATAGTGGAAGGAACGGGCCGCTGCGAAAGTTCATGACGATCCGATTTCTCGTTGATTTCGAACACAGGAATGTGATGGATGTGGTGTCCGCCCTGATGCCACCGAGTCTACACCACGCAAAAGATGCCAACCAGTCATGCTCCACAGCCAACGATCGCCGGTCAGAAACCGGCGCCTGTGGCGGTGGCAAGTTTTTCCTGAAGCGTCGTTCGGGCCTGATTGATTGCCTTTAACGTAGTGCCGCGTCGCTCGGCAGACGCCTGTTCTCCGGAAAAAACTTCCAGCCGATCCATCATGCGCAGTCCTTCTTTGATCGATTCCGGCACGGCCGCACCATGACCGCTGACCGTCACGTAGATCGGGCTGGTATGCGCAAATCGCAGCCGAGAAGGACGCATGGTGAATCGGTCGGTATCCTTGCCACTTGTAAAGACTGACAGCTGTTGTTCAGTCAACCAACCGTCGCGGGACGTGCAGCGTGCGGCAATCCAGCTGCCTTCAGTAATCGTGACATTCGTTTCGCCTTGAAAGACGTTTCTTTCATTCAGGTCGAACGCATGGGCAACTTCGCCATTGACGACGATTTCAACAGACGTGAGTGGTTGCCGCGACATGACTGACACGGTCAGATGGACCTGACCGCCGGCCTGCTTAAAGGCGATGCTGTCACCAGGACGTTTGTTCTGACCCGCTGACAGAAACAGCAGTGGACCGTTCGTGACGAAGTTACGGCCCGCTTTCCAGTTGTCATAAAACTGATCGATCGAACCATCGGGATCGGTGCGGACGTAAGCGCGGTTGTAACCAACAGGAGACGGCTTAACACCGCTGGCCGAACCTGCCCCGGCGGCGATCTTCAAACCCCAGTTCAGCAAACGATAATAAGTCTGATTGTTCATCCGCAACATGCCCTGTTCTGTGTTTTCGTACGTTTCCAAACCGGGCGTCTGCAGCAGATTGGAATAAATCGAACGCAGCTGATACTGATGCTGATGAAAATTATTGTTGCAGACATTGACAACGTGCACCTTGCCCAGAAGGGCGTCCAGAGCGACCTCGCGTGACCATCCCGCCTGGTAATGAACGGTGGCGCCCACATCCACTGCGTGCTGCAGCGCATCCAGATTTGGGCGCTTCGGATCACTGACAAAAGGTAGTGGAGCGGGCAGGTTCTGAATGTAGACCGCGCCCCACGGGTGTTCGATTTCTGCATCAAAAACAGTGGCCGCGACATTGTGGCCGGCAAACTTCATACGTCGCTGGTGCTCCGGGCCATCAGGGACGGGAGTCTTCGGTCGTGCACCGTTCCACCAGGTAAGTGTGGACCCATAATCCAGGGCTTCGGCCGCCAGCAGACGGGGCAGGTTGGAAACGGGCACGTGGATGTGATTTTCGCCAGAGGCGTAACCGCGTTCTTTCATATCGGCCCAGCGACTGAGCGTGACCTGTAGATTCGTTTCAGGGCTGGAAACACGCAGTCGTTTCTTATAACGCGTATATTCCATTCCCCGTTCAACGCGGAGAGTGTACTGGCCGTCCGGCAGATCCAAGCTGTCTTGTCCGTCGATAACGAACCACCGCTGAGGGTCGATATTCAACGTCGTGTGGTTCCCGGGTACAACGCTGCCACCGTCCTGCTTCAGGATGAGTACCCGGCACGGAATCGAAGTGTCATTGTCGTCGACGACCTGCAGTTCAAGCGTGCCGGCAAACGTCGTGTGAGATTGCACGATGACCCCGACAACAAGGGCAAGCAGTTTCGGAATGGAGCAGTCATAAGACAACATGGCCTGCAATCTTTGAAACAGTAGTGATGTACACACGTCAACCTTGTGCATGGACAGACGCCCTTCAAGTAGTTGCTGTGCCGGATGAGTTGACCTGTTTTCCTGCGTCCGGTGTCTTACCGGCTGCGCTGAAGAATCTGTGAATCCGGTGCGGAGTATTCGTGCGACATCTGACACATACAACATGGTTGAGATGCTGTATGGGAGTGGTATTGGTCAGGCGACGGCAATAGTCCGTAAACCGAGTTACGCCAGGTCCGCAGGTTTCCGCGATGCGGCGAACAGTCCATTCTTCAGCCAGATAGACCTTATCGTGACTCGTGAAAATCGGAACTCGCCGCTCCACGCTGGCACCCTGGAAGAAGTGCAAAATCTTTCAGTGAAGTATTTTGCAATTTTGATCGTCGCATATTTGAGTATATTGCACTTTGGGTTCACTGGGAAACGTGGAGTCTGAAAAACGTCGGACACACATTGTACCCTCAGTTGTGAGACATTCGAACATCCGGGAGAGGCCATATGAACACGAAGAAAATGTCTCGCCGCAAATTGCTGAAGACAGGATGTGCGGCGGCCACTTCATTTGCTGCTCCGGTTATTATCCCATCTTCGGCTCTCGGCGACGCCAACATGCTACCGCCGAGCGAACGGGTGACGTTGGGACATATTGGTGTTGGAACTCGGGGGAGAAGTTTGTTCGCGGCATCACAGTCCGGGAAGGGAATCCAGAGCCTTGCCGTGGCCGACTGTTTCAAAAATCGCCGCGAGTCGTTTGCTGCCAGAATCAAAGGCCGAGCATACGCAGATTTTCGTGAGCTTCTGGAACGTGACGACATCGACGGCGTCATCATCGCCACCCCTGATCACTGGCACGTCCCTATCGCCCTGATGGCAGCCCGAGCTGGCAAGGATGCTTACGTCGAGAAGCCGCTGGGGCTGACGTTGGAACAGAGCGTGACCTGTCAGAAAGTTTTCACGGCCACGAAACGCATCTTCCAGTACGGCACTCAGCAGCGCGAAGCAATACACCAACAGTTTGGTCGTGAACTGGTCCGCAGCGGAAAGCTTGGCGAGTTGAAAGCCATCGAGGTCAGAGCACCCAACGGAGGAATTGGCGGTACAACAGCCGAGTCGCCTGTGCCCGCCGGGTTTGACTATGACATGTGGTTGGGCCCGGCTCCGAAAGTTCCATACACTGTTGATCGGTGTAAGCCGCAGGGAACTTATTGGATTTACGACCAGTCAATCGGCTACCTGGGCGGCTGGGGCGCTCATCCGCTGGATATTCTTGTCTGGTGCTACGGCGGCGACCAGTCGGGGCCATACACCGTGGAAGGCACCGGTGTGGTGCCCACTGAAGGTCTATACGATGCGGTTTACGACTGGGACATGACCCTGCGAATGGCCGATGGCGTAAAAATCACCTTTCGTCCTGGTACGGACAGCACGAAGTTTATCGGTACCCAGGCTCGGCTGGAGTTGACGCGAAACTCGATTCGCGCGTTCCCCACGGAACTGCTGTCGGAAGAGATGCCGAGCAACAGCCACGGTCAAAGTAACGTCCGTCACGTCCAGGCCTTTGTCGATTCGATTCGGTCGCGGCAGCCGCCCACCAGTCCGATCGATGATGCTGTGCGATCGGACGTGATGAGCCATTTGTGCAACATTGCCGTGCGAACCGGTGAGAAGATCACCTGGGATCCTGCCAGACAGCAGATCATCGGCGGTAGTACAAGGGCGCAGTCCATGGCCAGTCGGCCTATGCGCGAACCGTGGACACTGTAAGTGGAACCGCAACTGATCAAGTTGCGCTATGTCGGCCAACTGACACCGAAGCTCTGGTGACATTGGTCGTGAAATTCAGAGTAACTGTTAGACATGAGGAATTGCCATTATGAAGATCGGTGTCTTTTTGTTGATCGAGCCCTTTGCAAGCGTTGAAACACAACTGCAATGCGCCCGGAAAATGGGATTTGACAGTGCGGACATCACTGATACGAATTCGGGCGCCAGCATGCTGGGGACCGCTGGTTTTTCGCCGACTGTTAGTCTGGACGACAACCCCTTCGAGGTGAAACGACTGTTCGAAAAATATGGAATCTCGCCATCTGCCGTCTGTGCACACGCGGCGTTGCTTGAGCCGAGCAGTTCCGCAGTTTTCAGTTCCGCAGAAATTATGAAGGCCGTTCAATTTGCCGCAGCGATTGGTATCCAGGATATCGTTACCACCGAGACGGATCCGCGTTCGGAATGGGCGCAAAGTCTCTCTTACCAGGAGCAGATCTTCATTACCGCCGAAAAACTTCAGGTACCTGTAAAGATGGCGGCTGACTATGGAGTTCGCATTCTGCTGGAGCCGCACGGACCGGTATCATGCAGCATTCAGGGATTGCAGGACGTATTCGACCGGCTCGGAAATCCTGAATCCCTGGGAGTGAATCTTGATACAGGAAATTCCTGGCTGGGAGGAACGGATCCCGTCGAAATGGCCCGAGTATTCAAGGACAAGATCCACCACATCCATTGGAAGGACCTGGAAGCGGAATGGGAACCGAAACGAGGGACATTGTACGGATGCGGATTCTCGACCATTGCTCTGGGAGACGGAGTGATCGACATCAAGGGCGTTTGCGAAGTCCTGAAAGATAGCGACATCGCCGGTTCCACGCTTGAGATCATAGGGGATGAGGACACCTTGAAACGCAGTGTCAACTACCTGCACGAATGCGGTCTGTAAGCAATTACCGAGGACACGCGGTGTATTGCCCCGTGCCGCAGTCGATAGGGTCGTTTGCTGATTGTGGCGGACGATACCCGCTTGCGGGAGCAACGAATCTGCCATTGAAGAACGCTCTGCGCGGCCACAAGTCAGCGTGAAACGCTGTAGAATGAGAACAACGGCTATGAGAAAAGCGATGCTCACCCTGCTTGGCTGTCTTTGGTTGGCTGCGGACTGGAGTGTGGCGGCAGAAAAGGTGAATGTGGTGGTCTTAACCGGCAGCAACAATCACAACTGGCAGCAGACAACGCCGGCGCTACGGACCATTCTGGTGCAAAGCGGAAGGTTCAATGTGGACGTCGTTTCGGAGCCCGAAAAACTCACACAACAGGTGTTGGCGGAATACGATGTACTACTTAGCAATTGGAATAACTGGAGGGGCGGGGACAGCAAGGATCCCGCCGTTCCGTGGTCCAGCGAACTGAAGAAGGCCTATGTGGAATTCGTAGAAAACGGTGGAGGGCATGTCATGATACATGCAGGATCTGCCTCTTTCTTCGACTGGGAAGATTATCAGAAAATTGCTTGCGCAACCTGGAATCCGGGTAAGACCAGCCATGGCCCTTCCCATGAGTTTGATGTCCGCATGACGGCAGCAACACATCCCGTCACACAGGGCGTGAAGAGCTTCAGGACGACGGATGAACTATGGGTCCGCCCGCTGGTTCAACCGGAGGTTAAGGTCTTGACTCAGGCGTATTCTGTTATTACCAAAGACTGGGAACCCAGCGCTATGGTGAAGCAGTTTGGAAAAGGTCGTTGCTTCACATTGCTGCTTGGTCATTCCAGCGAGTACATGCAGTCGGCCGGTTTTCAGACATTGCTTCTGCGCGGCACGGAATGGGCCGCTTCCGGCGGTATCGCTGATGGTCCATAGCTGAACTGCATTTGCCGAGCCGTGGAAAAGGGGTTTCAACGGCTAGAATTCTGCCCCTCCCAAGGGGACACAAATGGCCAGACAGAAGCCCCCGAAAACGAATTCTCGCGGCGCTACGGACCAGGATTCACGATCGGCATCTGCGCATCAACTCTGTCACGCCACGCGGCCAGTTGTGCCTGAAGTTGTATGGCTTTGTCGGCGTGCCTGTCGGAAAGGTCGGTCGCTTCGCTCAGATCGTTGGCCAGATTGAACAGTTCAAGTCGCCGGTCACGATGATATTCCAGCAGCTTCCAGTCGCCGACGCGGATACTGCTGACCGGCTCTGTCGTTTGATAGTAGTGTGGGTAGTGCCAGTACAGCGAGTCGCGTTCGAGCTCGGCTGTCGGATCTTTGAGCAACTCGACAAGACTCGCGCCATCAACGTGTGCGTTGTGCTGAGAGTCACCGGCCAACCCAAGTACTTCGCGAATCGTCGGGTAGAAGTCGCACGTTATCACCGGTTCATGGCTGATGCTTCCTGGTCGGGTGATGCCTGGCCAGCGAATCATCAGCGGGACTCGAACACCGCCTTCGTATAATGAACCTTTTCCGCTGCGCAGCGGATTGTTGTTTGTGACCGTGCTGCCATGCCACTTGTTGATAAACCCACCGTTGTCGGACGTCAGAATGACCAGCGTCTGGTCTTCGATGTCAAGACGCTTCAATTCACTCAGGATGCGGCCGACGTTCTGATCGAGCGATTCGACCATCGCAGCATAATTCGCGTTGGTGTGGTGGAACTCATCATCACTCAACCGTGCTTCATATTCTTCCGTCAGCTTCGGTGGACCTTCGATCGGTGTGTGCACGGTGTAGTAGCACATGTTTAGAAAAAATGGCTGCTCTCCCGCGTTGGCGATGATCCTGATTGCCTCATCGGTCAACCGATCCGTCAGGTACTCACCTTCGCTTCCGCCCTCCAGCCGCGGTACGTAACGCAGTTCCTTTCGGTTGCCGAAGGGCCCGCGATAGGGATAGAAAAAAGTCGGTGGACAACCCCAAAACGTTCCGCCGACATTCATGTCGAACCCCTGCAGTTCCGGATAGTAGCCGGCAGTTCCAAGATGCCACTTTCCAAGATGGGCTGTATAGTAGCCGGCGTCGTGCAGCATTTCGGCCAGCGTTGTATACCGGTGAGCAAGGTTGCCTTCCACGACCGGTGGAATCATTGGTCGATTCTGTGGCGGATTCGCAGACGCTTCGTGCCAGATCGTCATGTGCAACCTGGCCGGATACATGCCCGTCATGATCGAAGCGCGAGTCGGTGTGCAGACCGGTGCGGCCGCATAGGCATCCGTGAACTTCATGCCCGTCCGGCAGAACTGATCAATATTCGGAGTGCGATGCAAGTCTGCACCGTAACATCCGAGATCCGCCCAACCAAGATCGTCAACCAGAATCAAAACGATATTCGGGGCGCTGCTGTTTTCAGTGCCTAGCGACACACTCGTAGTGCACGACGACATGAGCGCAGCAATTACCACCAGGATCTGTGTGGCCATACCCGGAAGTGTAAGCATGTTGGATTCTCGTTCGTGTCTTCCCGGCGGACGGTCTCTTTCCATAGGCTGTATCAGGCGAAGTTGCCGGTGATAACGCCTCTATTGGACAATATTGGACACCAGCTGACGGCTTGTTACAACTGCTGCGACCGCAACAAATAGGGCGTTACGCATGAGCCATCCATCGCCCTGAGGCGTCGGGAGTGAATCGTTTGATTTGTCCGTTTCGCCTGCCCACCAACAGGCTCTCGTCTCTGTGCTAGAGCAGTTTTCGAAAAGATGTGGTCGTTCGGGCTCGTGGGAAGCACCCATGGCAGGCCGGAAAACGTTTTTCGCGGCCACAAGTCAGCGTAATACGCTGTAATCCAGTTTACTAATTGTCGTGGACGATAACTGGCTTGCGGGAGCAACGAAACTGCCATTGAAACCACTCTTTGCGGCCACAAGTCAGCGTGAAACGCTGTAGACTTCCCGGGAACGCCGAACCAATCGAACAGTCAATCTCGTTACCGAGCTCGGTCAGCCGGCGTCATATCTGTGCCAGGAGCATTATCGGACGTGGATTCGCCTGAGGACAACGCTGAATTGTTGCGACGCTGTCAGCGGGGCGATGAAGACGCATTGACGGAGTTGGTCGACCGATTTGAGGATCGCGTCTATCGCTTGGCGCTGCGCATGGCGGGCGATCCTGCTTTGGCTCAGGAAGTAACTGCCGACTCGTTTTACAAGATTTGGCGCAATTCGTCTCAGTGGCGAGGAGAGTCAAACGCGGATGCATGGATTTTCAGGATTGCGGTAAGAGCTGTTTTGGATTTGCAGCGAAGTCGGCGACGATGGCGAAGACGGGCTCAACTTGCCGAACCGATCGAAAATGAAGTTCTCGGGCCGCATGATCTGGCTGTGGCCCGCGAACAGCAACAACGTGTTTCCGACGCCCTCCAACGGGCGATCGGAATGCTGAAAGAGGAGGACCGGTTGCTGGTCCATTTCTATTATTTTGAAGAGCAGGGGTTGCGCGAGATCGCCCCAATTCTGGACGTGTCGCGCGATGCGTTAAAGATGCGGCTCGCACGCATCCGGTCGAAACTTAAGCAGAGTCTGGAGAACTTCGATGAGCAATGAACGCTCCAACGATGCGGCTAGCGCTGAATGCGAGACCGACGCGCAGATCCGTCGCGTGGTGTCGGGCATTCCGGTCGCTGACGGTTCCCCCACCGTCAAATCGTCGGTTCTTAACAGGATCCATCGCCGCCGCCGACTTGAGCGAGCTGCCCGTGCGGGAACTGCAGTGGCGGCATTGCTCGCGATTGGCATCGCGTTCAATGGGTTCACCCGGTCCCGGGAACAGGCTACCGACCATACAGCGCCAATCTCGCAGCCGGATGGCGTACAGAGGAATTGGAATCTTGATACCAGCGACGCGCTTGCGCTGGCAGCACCGGCTCCGGTCGATCCGCTCGATTGGATCGCTGAGAACAGGGACGCGATGCTGCTGTCGTTGCAGGGACTTCACAAGGAACACGAATGATGACGCTATTGCTTCTACTCTCTGTCGTCTCTGCCAATCAGCTCGCGGAGACACCGCCGCCACTCAGCGCCCTGCAGATTGCTCAGATTCAGAGACTGGTGATCGCGACCCAGGAACGCGACGAAGAATCCAAGAGCGATCTTGCCAGGCATCAGCGGGCACTGACGGAAGCCTATGCAGAGTTCGAACTCGACGAAACACGCATCAGTTCGCTCCGCAACGAAATCATCAAGTCACAACAACAGTTGCTCATGAACTTTCACAATCTACAGGCTGGACTGCGCAAGATCGTCGGGCCTCAGCAGTTCATCAAGCTCAAGCAGCGCATTGACCTTGTGTTCAGGAGGGCACAGGCGCGTAAGAAGAAGCCTGAGAACACTGCGACACCGAAGAAGTAGAATTGTCCGGCACCGCAATGTTCCAGTGCGGTGCCACTTCCCGCTGAGGCTGAATTTTCAAGCCCCGATTGCCATGCGTGGCCTGTTCCCGATCTGGAAAAGACGCCGGGGCATCCCCGAATCGGGCCGTAGAACAGGTGAACGATACTGGCTCGTGGGAGCAACAAGACTGCTATCGAAAGTCGCTCTTCGCGGCCACAAGTCAGCGTGAAACGCTGCAGAACACTTCTGTCCCCAGACCTGCATTACTGGCCCGTGGACAGCTCGATCCGTCTCAACGCTGCATTCTCACCGCCCACGACAGCCTGCCTGCCATCCGGATGAACCGCCAGCGCATATGCCCAGCCTTCGACTGCCGGGATGTCTTCGACGATCTCAGTCGTGTCGGGATCGATCAGGCGAACGTGGCCATCGTCACAGGCAACGGCAATCATCTGCCCGCCCGCGGCCCACTCGACGGCGAGTGGAGCGACGGTGCCCAGACGTGCGAATCGCACCAGGCGGCCGATGGTCGGCTGCCATAGACGAACGGTCATGTCCGCTCCCACAGAAGCGACCATCGGGAGGACGCCCTGTTCCTGGGGGCGAACGGCCAGATCATGGACGGGCTCACTGTGGTTGTCCAGTGCCCGAACGATTTTCGGTGGCTTGGTGTCCGTATTCCATACGCGGATGCTGTTGTCTGCTCCGGCCGTCAACAACTGTCCGTCGGTTGGAAGGAAACATGCGGCCAGCACTGCACGCGAATGTCCTTCCAGGCGAATGCCGGCAAGGTCAGGCGTCTGACCAGTGGATACTCGAAACGGCACGATGCGGCCGGTCCGATCCAGACTCGTCGTCGCATAGAATTGCCCATCGCCTCGCCATGCGACGGAGTAGACCACGTTATCGTGGCCTTCGCTTGCCGCAACCTGTTCTCCGGAGGGCCAGCGCAAAATCTCGCAACGTCCGGACTCGGCGGGGCGGCCTCCGCCGACCGCAAGGAAACGACCGTCGGGAGAAAACGCCACGTCATGTATGTGCGCCAAAGTTGTATCGAATGTCCGCAACGGTTTGAGTGTTGGCCATTCGACGATCTTCAGTCCGGCCTGCGAAGCCACGACAACGGAGTGTCCGCCAGGATCGAAGGCGAGCGCCGTGATCGACGGTTCCATGGCCAGGGCCGAATCCGAAAACAGACCGCTCCCACCGACCACCAACAGGGCCGAGAACAGAATACAATGACCTGTCTTGATACTCACGACACGACCTCCGAAATGGCTTCTCCATCGATGGGGGCAATCCGAATGGGCCGCCCATCAGTGGTATGCAGCTCAGTATTCGGGTCAATGCCCATCAGCGTGTAAATCGTATGTGCCAGATCCGACGGGGTCACCGGACGCTCGGCGGGACTTTCCGCAGTGCTGTCGCTGGCTCCGACCACCACGCCTCCCGGAACACCGCCACCAGCCAGAACAACGCTGAACACGCGAGGCCAGTGATCGCGTCCCGCGGCCGTGTTGAGTTTGGGAGTTCGGCCAAATTCCCCCATAATGACGATCAGTGTTTCGTCAAACAGCCCCCGTTGTTCGAGATCTTCCACCAGAGCCGAAAACGCCAGGTCCAGCGATGGTACCAGGCCCTGTGGATTCTCGGCACCAGTGAAACCTTCCTTCAGTCGTGTGTACATCGCTTTGTGCGTGTCCCACCCGGAATTATTGACAGTGACGAACGGGACACCGCGTTCCACCAGCCGCCGCGCCATCAGACAACATCCGCCAATGGATTTGTAACCATATCTCTGACGGACCTTCCGGGGCTCCTTCGACAGGTCGAACGCCGCCTTTGATTCCGCTGACGTGATCAGCCGAAACGCCTGCTCGAAGTTGGGATCGCTGGGTGATTCACCGGAATTCTCCACCGATCGACCCAATCCGTCCAGCTTGTTGAGGAACTGCTTCCGACGCATCAAACGCTCGGAAGTAACGCCCGCATACAAATCCAGATCGCGGACCTGAAAGTCCTTACTGGCCGGGTCTCCATCCAATGAGAAGGGGCGTGCCGCCGGAGGCAGATAGCCGTTACCGGTGAGATTGCTGCCTCCAATCTGATAATTCGGAACCGCGACGTTCGCAGGCAGAATCGCCTCCCTGTCCTGCCGAAGATGAGCCAGAACCGAACCGTACGATGCATATTCCAGGACCGGTGTCGGTTTGAAACCGGTCGTCATGTTGTGCGTTCCGAGGTTGTGAGCGCCAAAGGTTGAAGTCATCGAACGCACCACCGTGATCTTATTCATCATGGCAGCCGTCAGTGGCAGGCACTCGCTGAAATGTACCCCTGGAATCGTCGTGGCAATTGGCGTCAACGGGCCGCGCACCTCTGCAGGCGCGTCTGGTTTGACGTCAAATGTTTCCAGGTGACTAGGGCCGCCGTCGAGCCACAGCAGGATGCACGACCTGGCCTTCCCGCCTTTTCCGGTGGGATTGGCGGCACGCAGCTCCGGCAGGCGCGCGGCATGTTCCAGGCCCAGACCCAGTGCCGTCAGACCGCCGATCTGCAGTACATTCCGCCGGCTGTTTCCGGCACAACGTTGAAACGCATTCTTCTTCGAATTCATAATAGTTGGTCCCGCGCTTCTATTGATTTGTCAAAGCCTGGTTTCAGGGTTGGCGAGGAAAAGGGGGTCAGGTACCAAAAACCGGAACGGCCCGAAGGGTGCTTCGCATTTTGGTACCTGACCCCCTTTTCCGGCGAATGATTCAACCCCACTTTTTGGATTTGACAAAGCACTAATGATTGGTGACAAACTCGCGACATGCCAACACGCTCCAGACGATGTCCTCGAACAGGGCCTGCCGCTCTTCTTCACCGGCACCCGCAAGGTGTTTGTTCCAGAACTCCAGCTCAGCAACGGATGGCTCCCGCGAGAACGCCACAAGATACAGTTGGTTCAACAATTCACGGTCCGGCGTCCGCGAGGCGAGCGAACGACTCAGTCGCCCCTGCGGCGACGTGATCCTTTCGTTGATCAGAGCACCGTTGACCATGTGCAGTTTTTGAGCAAGCGTTCCGGGATCCGGGAGCGATTCGCACGACTGCTCTCTGGCACAGCGTCCGAGAACATCCAGCACATTGGACGGAATTCGTGGGTCGAACAATGCGATTGCGCGCGTGTCCGCAGGTTGCCCGTTGTACTGTTCGGCGACGCCCGTCACGCTGGTCAACGCGTCGGCCAGTACTTCCGCTTCCAACGGTCGCACTAACGCGTGCGAATAAAACATAGTGTCCGATTCGTTTCCAGGAACAGTCGTTGAGCTGCGTGCGTAGGCGTCACTGGTGGCAATGACGCGTAACGTATGCCGGATCCTGTAATCGTGCCTGACGAAGTCGGTCGCTAAAGCATCCAACAGTGCCGGGTGGGAAGGGGGATTGGTGTCACGGACGTCGTCAGTGGGTTCAACCAGACCTCGCCCCATCATGGCCTTCCACAGACGGTTGACCATCGCCCTTGCAAAATACGGATTGCCGGGGTCGGTCATCCACTCTGCGAGCGCACTTCGGGGATCATCCACCTCACCAAGAAACCTCACTCCCGGGACGCGAAGTCTGGCGGCCTCACCGGTCACCGGATGGGTGACTGTGCCGCGTCCGCCAACGGTTACAATGCGACCCTGCTCAACCCTGGCAAAGACCGCCGCCAACCCGTGATAGTCGTCCTGAGTCCATTTGTCGAGCGGATGATTGTGGCAGTTGGCACAGCGCATCCTCGCTCCCATCAGCAGTTCGCTGACGTACTCCGCCTGATTCCGCGCGCCTGTTACGACTCTGTAGAAATTGGCCGGACCGACTTCGTGCGTGTCTCCCGTCGCGGTCAGAAGTTCGGTCACCATCCTGTCGTAGGGCGTGCCGTTGGTGATCCGCGTGTGAAGCCAGTCATGGAACTTTCTGGCGCCTTCAGGTTGCTTGGGCTGCGAACGAATTCTCAGCAATTTGGCAAACTTAAACGTCCAATAGTCGGCGAATTCGGGCGCGGCGAGCAACCGGCCGACCAGCTCTTCCCGACGATTGTCTCGCCCATCCTCCAGATACGCGTCAAGCTGTTCGGGGGTGGGAAGTGTGCCCGTCAAATCCAAATGGATACGGCGAACGAAGCTGCGCTCGTCGGCCGCTGGTGAGACAGGAAGCCGAATTGTTGCCAGCGTTTTAAGGATTTCTTCGTCGATAAAATTCCCGCCCGGACTCACGGTCTGCGGCACCACTTCATCCGACAGAGGAACCATGAACACCAACGGTACGACTCGGTTCATGAATCGGCACAGCACCGTGTGTCGTCCGCCTCGGTGCAGACAAACGCTCGTGGGCTGGGTATCCATGATTTCCACGGACACCGGGTCATCGGATTGAAACACCGTCCATGGCGTCACGTCCGACGTGGTGCCGTCGTCGAATTCCGCGGAAACACGCAGAGGAATGACATCACCTCTGGCCGCCGAGACGGGCGAAACAGGGCTAACCTTCAGATGTGCCAGCTTGCGACTGTTGTTGCGGCGGGCCCCTCCCGCGATCCATTCCAGCAGCCTCTCTGTTCCCTGGGGAGCGCCGGTCAACGCATCTTCACCTTCATGATCGAGTTCTCCGGTTGCCTTTAGCAGTAACAGACTCTCTTCCGGGCGAATCAGATTAACGCGATGCCCCTCAAGTTCCCGTACGATCGCATCGTGGTCAGCCTTCGGGTTCAGGCCCCACAGCGATAGCTTCAAGCCACCTCGTCCCGCCGCCGCCCCGTGACAGGCAGCAACGTTGCAACCTGCCTTAGTGATCGTGGGCACGATCTGCGTATCGAAGTCAATCCGGTCGTCAGCATCGACAGACGATGTTTCACTCGTATCAGCACCGACGAGCAGTGCCAAAATCAACAGGCCGTTTGCATTCACGGCGTTCTCCTTATCGCGGAACGAACAACCAATTGCACTGCTGCATTCCAGACGGTGTGTGTCGATGAATGCAGCATGAAATCAAATTAACCCTGAGGGCTCCACGAGCCTTGACGCCGTTACGTTTGACGTGACACAGAGCACATCGATCTATTCACTCTTACTGTCACGCGAACGCGTTTCTGATTCCGCGGGAAACTGTTTCGCCCACTTCTTCAGATATTCCTGCGCTTGTTTGATGCCGTAAGTGCCCAACTTGCCGGAGTCAATAATCCTGCGCGCGGCTTCGCCCGCGCGGTGACCGACCGCTGGATTCGCAGCGAAAACAGATTCCGCCTTCTTCGCCGCGGCTTCGACCTCTTTAGCGGTTGCTGTCTTGCGGATCACAGGAGCGATCAATGACCGCAGGTCAGTTTCCTTCATCGCGGCAGCCGGCTCGTTCTTCACATATCGACCGACGCCCAACTCTGCGAGTGTGGGCGCCTTGCCGCCGACAATCTTGACAATTTCGGCCGCAATCCGCGGCACGTCGGCCTGCCCGCTGGGCTGAACCAGAGCAAAATTTGCCGTAACTTTGTTGTCTTCGGCAATGAGGATTGTCAATGTCGCCTTGCGATTCAGCCCATAGGCGCCTGGACCTTCCTGGCCATCAACGGAAATTCCCGTGGGCGTCTGTTTGGCCAGCGCGTGGCGAGCACGTTTCAGTTTTAACGCCAGTTCCGTTGCATCATTGCCAAGGAAGACTACGCCGCCGTTTATTTTCTCGGGATGCCGGGAGATATATGTCGTCACGGCCCGCAGCACCTGAGCCGATGGCCGTGTAATTTCGTGTACGAAAATCAGACAGATCGGTTTGCCGGCCGCCTGTTTGACATAGTCGAATTCCTTGCCCTCCTCGTCGTCAAACACACCGTGAACAGTGAAGGGCGTCAGCTTCTCCCCCACCTGTGGGCCAGAGAAGAGTGTGTCGTCCTCGGCGGTCACCGGTTCTGCGACGGTGAGAAAACCTATCGCCAAAGCAGTACAACTCATTCTCAACATCTGTTTCATGCCTGTGCTCCTGTCTGTGAGAATTGGCTAATTCATTTACGTAAACCACCGGCTCTGCCGTTCTTGAATACAAGCACGCAGCGCAAGCAAGTGTATTTGCAAAATGCACCAGACCCACTGGCGCTTTGAGCCTGTATTGCGGCCCCTTCCAGAGGCCTTCCTCAAAGCACCGGCTCTGCCGGTGATGCGTCGCTGTCGTTGTTAACATACCAAGGATTCGAATGACATGCCGCCGTTCGTCCGGGCAATAATGATCTCCTCGTCCCGTTGGGCAAAAAAACACTCGAAGAACAGACGCCGACGTCTTCGGGGCGGTAACCCTCTAATGCAGCTATTTCACTCCCCGGTCGCCATTCCCTGGCAGGAATCAGCGAACCTTTCGTGGGTGCCGATCATATTGCTGCTGCCAATGGCGAAGCGCGGGCACAATCGGGGCATCATGTATCTTTGCCCGTCCGCGCCCTTCCAGCATGATTGCCGCCGCGTTTCCCAACCACGCAAGACGTTCTTCATCGTTACCAACATATTTTTCAAGGGCTGATCGGGACGTTCGCACGTCGCCCTTGTTTTTCGCCGACAGTGCATCGCAGAAAAGACTGCGGAACTCGACGTTCTCAGGTCCACCGCGCCAGGCCACTTCTCCAAATTTGCGAGTGGGGGCACTGAGCAGAACAACTTCCCATTCTGTCGGCACACGCCCACCAGTCAGCGTGACCACGTGTCTGAGAATCCCGGGAGCATCTGTCGGCGTCGGCTGAACCAACGCGATGTTCCGGACCACGCGACCTCTGTCCGCAACAAGTATTGTCAGGTTCACGTTGCGATTCAGGCCATAACTTCCAGGTCCCTCCGGTCCATCCAGTGAAACCCCAAGTGGAACGCCGACGCCCCACCAGCTGATACCCCGTTTGAGGTATTGTTCTGCTTCAGTCGGATCGTCTGCAAGATAGACCACCGCGGCGAACAACTGCTTCTGATGTATTTCAGCAAAGTTCATCAGGCAACGCGTCAGTCCGGCTGCCGGTCGGTTGGAACCGTTGACAACCACCAGTAGAGACGGTCGTCCAGCGGCCAACTCCACGATGTCGACCTCGCGGCCCGCATCTGTTCCGTATGCGAGTCTGACCTTCATTGACGCCAGCTTCTCACCTGGCTGTGGCCCGGAAAATACGGGAACCGGGTCTTCTGCACAGGTCGTCGCGATCGATCCCAGCAGGACCGCGCACGAGTGAAGGACAAAGCGAATGGTCATGGCTGTTTTCGATTCCGCGGAATGCTCGTTGACGGGTCAGAAGGATTCTCTTTTCCGGCGCAACCCCACTCCTGGGCTGTGACAAAGCACCAGTTCGGTAACACAATCCGATCGCTGTGCGTCGCCACTTCCTGCCGTGTGGCGTCGCGAATGTAGATGCCCGTGTCGATGTTCCCATTCGATCTGGTGTCGACATGCAGCTCAAAGTAACCGTACTTTTCATCGCTGAGCATTCAGCCGCCCGGTCCACATCCTGGCCACCGCTAAGGCCGCCAGGTACTTCGCGTGTCCAGTGTTTTTTGACAACTCGAAGCGTAATCGAGAAGACAAGTTGCGCCGAACGCCCTGCTCGCGCTTCGTGTTGAAATGAAGAAGAAACTGGCGCTGTCCAATTAAGAAGTACGATCCGCCGCAACGTTCCGGATCGACCACTCACGAACTCAGGATGCTGATCGACCACCCTTCTGGATGGCAGCGAATAGACGATCACAAGCAGCTGTGTCCCAATATGCAGTCAGTCGTTGGGCGACTGTGTCGATGCACGATGGCTCGTCCTGTGACAATCCGAACGCTAAGATGGGCCGACCACCTGGCGCTGGGCATATGATCGCCGACAGCGCTCAGTCCGTTACCTGACGGAGCCAACAGTAATCTGAATTCAGTGAATGGGAAGAACCGCTATGGTCCGATTATTAGTGCTTTATGGCCATCCAGAGAACCCGGATGAGTTTGACCGCTACTACAACGAGATTCACGTACCTCTGGCAAAGCGCATGCAGGGCTTGTCAAAATGGACGATTGGAAAAGTACAGGGAACGCCCGACGGACAGCCTTCGGATTACTATTACATCGCCGATCTGTACGCAGATTCGCGTGAACAGCTGGAAGCCATTCTGGCCACGCCCGAAGGTCAGGCGGCGGTGGAGGACGTGCCTCGGTTTGCCAACGGCGGCGTCACTTTCGTTTACACTGACGTTGAAACTGTTTTCTGAACACGGCAGTGAGAAGAGTATGCAAAGACAACTGCTACGCACCCCATTGTTGATAACGATCGCGCTTGCGGGCTTCCTGGGGACAGCGTTCGCGAAGGAACGCCCGAACATCATCTTCATCCTCGTTGATGACATGGGCTATTCTGACATCGGATGCTATGGCGGCGAGGTGAAGACACCCAACATCGATCGAATGGCCCGAAACGGCCTTCGCTTCACCAGCATGTATAACACGTCCAAGTGTTTTCCTTCACGCGCCTGTCTGCTGACGGGAGTCTATGCCCAGCAGTGCGGCATGGGGCGCAATTCAAGTAGCGGGATTGTAAATGCGATCACTCTGGCGGATCTTCTCAAAACGCAGGGCTACCGCACCCTGGCCGTAGGCAAGCACCATTCGACGGTCAGTCTCTATGATCGGGGCTTCGACCGCTTCTACGGGTTTCACTACGGCCCGGGCAGGAGCTGTGCGAATCACTTTAACCCCGGCAAACAGCGTCCCGGTGAAGGTGTTCCGGCTCGCAAAAAGGGCGAATCCCGTGCCTACTGTTTTGACGACAGGAAGATGATTCCGTATTACACACCCAAAGAGAAAGATTGGTACACGACCGACTATTTCACCAGGTGGGCAATTGATTTTCTTGAGGAATACAAGAACGAAAACAAACCCTACTTCCTGTACCTCTCCTACACCGCGCCACACGATCCGCTGCATGCCTGGCCAGAAGATATTGACAAATATGAAAGCGTTTATGATGTCGGCTACGAGGTCATTCGCGAAGCCCGATTCAAGCGTCAAAAAGAGATGGGACTGTTCGGCGCTGATCTGCGTCTGCCCAAAGCGACCCACCGGCCATGGGAATCATTGAGTACAAAAGATAAGGAAGACCAGATCCGCAGAATGCAGGTCTACGCCGCCATGATCGATCGCGTGGATCAGAATATTGGAAAGCTCCTGGAGAAGATCAAAGAACTGGGGGACGAGGACAATACCCTGATCATGTTTGCTTCGGACAATGGTTGCTCCTCCGAAAACGTGGCCACCGGAACCGGCGAGATCGGATCCCTGACGCGTTGGTCTTCCGTTCAGAAGGATTGGGCCAATGTCTCCAATACGCCGTTCCGGTATTGGAAGAACATGAGCCATGAAGGCGGGATCTGCACGCCCTTCATCGCGTATTGGCCCAGAGCGATTGAAGAGAAAGGGAGCATCAACCGACAGTCCGCCCACTTCATTGATGTCATGGCCACCGTGCGGGACATTACCGACGCGCAGTATCCGATGACTTTCAACGGGCAACCTGTAACGCCCATGCAGGGGGAGAGTTTCCTGTCGGCTCTCGAAGGAGAAACAATACCGAAACGGACGAAGCCGATCTATTGGCAATACGCTACAGGTGGAGCCGTAAGAGATGGCAAATGGAAGCTGGTCACCAGGACCCTGTCCAAAAAGTCCAGGGACCAGAACAAAGGCGAAATCAATTGGGAGCTGTATGACCTGAGCGTGGACCTTACCGAGACAAACGATGTCGCCAAACAGAAACCCCGGGTCGTTCAGCGACTCAGCCAACTCTGGCGCAAATGGTATCAGGAGTCTTATGGGACGTAGCCAGGCATGGCCGGTTCCCGCCGGCCAGGAGAATTAACCTGACCCCCTTTTCCGGGGAATGCTTCCACCCCGACTTTTGCCTGTGACAAAGCGCTAGCGACTTGCCGCTCAGACTGATAGCTACCTGGCTTCTGAGTGAATCCTGGTACAGCCCGACCGGTTTCGGGAATAGACGTCCGTTTCCTGCATCAGCGGGCAATGTGCGAAGATGGTAGAATCGCTCGACGACAACAGGGGCCGAATGCCGCGACGATACCAAGGGAGAACAAGGGAGAATCACAGTGAAACACATCTCAAGACTCATTCTCGCTGCTTCATGGCTTGCGTTCCCCTTCCTTTTAACGATCGCACCGGCCAGTGGGCAGGCCTACTCGCGGACACAGCTGCCGCCCTTGCTGGAGTTTCTCGACGGTCGCAAGGTCGAAACGCCGGAAGACTGGGAACAGCGCCGGGCAGAGATCAATTCCCTGTTCATCCAACATTTCATCGGTTCGTTTCCATCGGAAACGCCGCAAATCGCTGGTGCGCAGATCGTCTCGGACAGACCGTACGAGGACGGTTCCCGTCGGAGGCGTATTCGCGTCACATTGGATACTCCCAATCAGGCGTCGTTTGAAATGGCCGTCTGGACTCCGCAGGGCACGGGACCTTTTCCGCTGCTGCTGACCGCGCCTCGGTTCTACCAGCGGTTCTGGGCCGAAGACGCATTGGCCCGCGGTTATGCGGTCTGCCTGTTTCCCGGAGTCGACAGCCATCATCGGGAAGCTGACTACCCGGAATATGAAAAAGTCTGGGAGATCTTCCGCCGTGAGTATCCGACGGCGACGTGGACCGAGATCAGCGCCAAGGGTTGGCTGGCCAGCCGCTGCATCGATTATCTGCTGAGCGAACAAAGCGTCGTTCGGATCGAGCCGGACCACATCGCGATCATTGGATTTTCACGCTACGGAAAGCAGGCAATGATCGCCGCGGCCTTCGATACCCGGATCACCTGTGTCGTAGCCCGCAGTCCCGGTTCGCCGGCCTCCTGTCCCTATCGGCTCACCAGCCGTGATACCTTCGCCGAAGCACCGGCTGATTTTCCCGGCCAGTGGTTCCTGCCGTCGTTGCGGAGTTTTCATGGACGCGAACATGAACTTCCCATCGACGCTCACGGCTGGTACGCCTTGATCGCGCCGCGCCGTTGCCTAATTCACACGGCGCACAATGACGGCGCCGAGCCAACCTTCGCCGTGGAGAAAGCCTATCTCGAAGGACGCACTGTCTATCGCCTTCTGAATGCGGAACAGAACCTGCGTATCGACTACCGAACGGGCGGACACTCGTCAGGGCCAACGTCCGAACCTATCACCGCCGCGGACCGAAAGCGCAACCTTGACTGGACCGACCTTTCTTTCGGCCGCGGTTCGGCTCGGCTGACTGACTTCCCTGAAAAACTGCTGCATGATTTCGATTGGGACCAGTGGCGTGCACGTCAGGATGATGCCGAACTGTTTGTCGACAGGAATGCCCCAGCTATCGAACGGTTGAAGTGGGTGCTGGGCGAAGAGCCGAAATCGCTGCCCGACGTCGATCAGCCGGAATTTCTCACGCAGGAGGAATCCAGCCTGATGACGCACGACCGCTGGAAGCCTCAGGAAATTCGTCGCGTTCCGATTCGTTTTGGCGACAACGTGCGCGGTAATCTGTATTTCAAGGCGGGGCTGACGGAGCCCGTTCCCGTGGTGGTGTGGCTGCATCCGCCGTCGTATCACAGCGGCTACAATGAAGGCTACGGTGTGCAGGGAACAACCGTCTACAATCGCCTTGCCCAGAACGGATTCGCTGTCATCGCCTATGATCAGTGTGGCTTCGGATTGCGATTGTTGGAGGGGACTGAGTTCTACGACCGGTATCCCCGCTGGTCCAGGCTGGGTCGAATGGTGAGGGACGCCCGGGCCGCGGTCAGTTTTGCGGTCGACGGCCAGGGCGCCGCCCAGTCCGCGATTCCGCGATTCGATTCGACCCGGATATTCCTGCTCGGATATTCCACAGGTGCACTGACCGCCATGTACGCCGGGGCGTTGGATGAACGGGTCGCCGGCACGGCCTGTTTCAGCGGCTGGACGCCGATGCGGAGCGGAGACAATCGACGCCTCTGGAAATTGCACGCGCTGCTACCCCGTCTGGGTATTTATGATGGCCGGGAAGACAAGCTGCCCCTGGATTACGACGACATTCTGCAACTGCATGCACGCAGGCCCTGCCTTCTGGTCACGCCCAGGCGCGACCGCTTTGCCGATCACAACGCCGTGGCCGAAACGATCCGAAGCTTGCGAACCAGAAACGACACGATTACGTGGCACGCCCCGGATGACATCAACCGTTTCCAGGCCGACCAACACAAGCTCTTTTTGGAGTGGGTCAATACGTTGACACCGGATCCGACTGAATGAACAGCGACGAACACTTCGCTCTTTGAAAAATCGGTGTTAGCGTCACTGTAGACGGCGACCGATTGCAGGGAGAGCCTTGTATCCCGATTCACAATCGGGTGGTGTCTTCCATTTGAGACAGCCGTCTTCACCGTTGGACAGCAAACTCGCGGTCTGCTGTTTTTCCTCGCCAACTCTGGAGCAGTTTTCGAAAAGATGTGGTCGTTCGGGCTCGTGGGAAGCACCCATAGCAGGCCGGAAAACGTCTTTCGCGGCCACAAGTCAGCGTAATACGCTGTAAAACCTGGCTGTGACAAAGCGCTAGTCCTTCAGCTTGTCCTGCACTCCGCTGACCAGAAGATCGCTTCCCTTCTCACCCTTCAGATCGTCTTTGAGAAGATCGTCAAGGTCATTGCCCAGGGCCAGCAGAGCGTCCATCAGCGATCCGGAACCCATGGATGAGAGAGCAGAATCCAGGGCACTCAGGTCGTCCTGGTTTTCCACGGAACCACCAACCAGCAGGTCATCGCCGCGGCCACCTTTCAGCTTATCCTTGCCTGTGCCACCGATCAGAATATCGTTTCCGGAACCGCCTTTCAGGTCGTCTTTGCCGGCTCCACCGATTAGCACATCGTTGCCGCGACCACCGTGGATGTGATCGTTGCCCGCTCCGCCGAACACGATCTGAGAGATGGCAATGTCGGTACCGCCGGCGGATCCATTATCACTGCCTCCGTCGGATCCACCATCACTGCCTCCATCAGAACCGCCGTGATAGTGGTCGTCGCCACCACACAGGTAGGCCACAATTCGGTCGACAGACGACGCCGTGAAGGTCTGCTTGATGTGGTCTCTACCTCCGTCTGAGCCACCATCTGAGCCACCATCTGAGCCACCGTCAGAACCACCGTCGCTGCCACCCTGATTGAGCTTAACGTCGACCTTCAGTTCGTCCTTCTTATGATTGGTCTTGATCTTAACGTGATCCCGGCCGTCGGTGCCGATGATGTACAGAGTGCCATCGACCAGGCCCACTCCCGTGACAACCGCCGTTGTGGTCAACACGTCTGAGCCACCGAGGTTGTCATCGACGGTGACTGTTACGGTGTAGATGCCTCCGTTCGCGTACGTGTGGCTGCCGGCCAGAGTGTCCAGGAGCTGATCCACGGACAGTGACTCGACTATGCCATCACCCCAGTTGACAGTTGCCGTGTGAGTATCCGAAGCGTCGATGTCGCCAAACGACCCGCTGACTATCACCACGCCATCCGCCGCAGCGTTGCATACTTCTTCGTGATCCGACGACACGTCGTTGAGCGTGGGGGCATCGTCCTCGCCAGTGATTGTGACTGTCACCACTTCGCTGGCTGTGCCGTCGAACGACACCACCGTGAAGCTGTCTGTCACGCTTTCACCCACCGCCAGCAACTGCAGGTCCGCTGTTCGTGTGTAGCTCCAGTTGCCGGCCAAATCAATGCTGAAGTCGCCGTAAGTTCCAGCCGTTGCTGTCTGAGCTGCGAAGATGTTCTCGCCATCGTCCACATCGCTAACCGCCATCGCACCAGCGTCGCCGCCGTCGTCTTCCGTCATATCGCCGTCGTTGTCGCCACTGATCGTCGCGTCGTCGTTCTCTCCGTTGATCGTAATCGTGACGACTTCGCTGGCCGTTTCGTCGAACGATTCTACGGTGAACGTCTCGGTCAGCACGTCGCCCGCATTCATGGTATCAAGGTTTGCTGTGCGGGTGTATGTCCAGTTGCCAGTCGCGTCGATGTCGAAGATTCCGTGGCTACCGGCCGTTCCTGTTTGTGCCACGAAGATATCTTCGCCATCGTCCACATCGCTGACTGCCATCACGCCTGCGTCGCCGCCGTCGTCTTCCGTCATATCGCCGTCGTTGTCACCGCTGATTGAGGCGGCGTCGTTCACGCCGGTGATCACGATTGTTACCGTGGCCGAGGCAACTTCGCCGAACGAATCCTCGATTTGGTAATCGAAGCTCACCATGTCGATCTGCCCGGCCGGCAGCGATTCGAACGTGCCATTCGGGTCGTAAGTAAATGTTCCGTCGTTGTGGTTTGTCAACTCCCCCTGCGCCGGCAGGCTGAGTTCGGTCGTTAATGACGGCACGATATTGCCTTGCTCATCGCTATCGGGGCCGTGTCCGTTGTCGGTCAGTACATCAAACGTCACAACCGAATCTTCATCGGTAGCGATGTCGTCGTCCTCGGCCACCGGCGGCGTATTGAGCAACACGTCCACCTCGAATGTGTCCGCTATGATCCCGCCCAGATCGCCGTCGTCGATGGTCACGGTGACGGTATAGACTCCGTCAGACGTGTAAACGTGATTCAGGTCGAACTGTTTGGTGACCTGGTTGATCACCAATGGGAAGTCTGTCGCCGAATCGCCGTAATTGACCGTACCTGTCCACGTGTCCGCACCGGGATCGGTGAAGCTCACCGAACGCGAAAGCGTGCCAGCCACCGGTGGCAACAGCGTTTCATCCGCCCCAGCGTCAAGTTCAGGAGCTACGTTCTGCACGTGGACCTGCGTCGTGACTGTCGCCTCGTTACCGGCGGCGTCCACCACGCGCAGCCGAACGTCGTGTGTGTTGGGGCCGTCCAGCCCGGAAAAAGCAGCCGGGTCTCCATCATCGAACAGGTTGTCGCCGTCCACGGCCCAGGCTGTCAGTGCGACGCCGGAGATCCCGTCGGTTGATGCCGTTCCGTCCAGAGATATCGAAGATCCCTCGTGCACAGTAAACGGCCCGACGTGCACCGGAAGGGGATCGGTCCAGTCAATACGGACTGTCAGGGTCTGCAAAGGCTCAATGTTCTGGGCAAAATCCACGGCTTGGTACACAATCGTGTGCACTCCCTCGTCTGTCAGAGAAATCGTCTGTGTGTCTCCGAACGTGGTCTGGACAAGGCCACCATCAACCGAATAGCGAAGAGACGCCACACCGCTGCCGCCCGTGTTGTCCGTTGCCGACAACACCACATCGACATTCGTGCTGTTCCAGCCAGCTGCGTTAGCCGCCACGGAGGGAGTCGCCAGGGTCGTAGGTGCCACAGGGTCCGCCGCAGCGACAAACAGATTGCGGCTGACCAGGTTGTCGCCTTCGTTGATCTCAGTAATCAGATTTCCCGGATCGGCAATCACCTGAATCAGACGTAATCCGGTTCGACCGGTCGTGTCGAACGAAACGCTCACAATTCCGCTGACTCCGATCGCCAGTCCTGGAACGGTAACCTGACCGATCTGCTGCGATCCGTCCAGAATTCGGACCAGGAAGTCTCCGACGGGCGCGTCACCATCATTCGTCACGGTCGCGGAGATCGTCACAACTTCGCCTTCCGCAGGCGTCTCATTCGAGAACGTTATGCCCGACGGGACAAGGTCCGGATGATCCCCTACCAGAAACTGCAAAAAGTCACGATTGTTGTCTTCATTCGATTCACCAATCAGGTTGCCCTGGTCGACAATAATCTCCAGTAAATGGAACCCGTCCCCCGAAGGTGTCACGAAGTTGAACGTCCAGTCAGAGAAAGCTCCTGGATTGATGGTTGCTGGACTGCTGGAGGCGCTGCCGACAATGGTGCCGTCGTTCGCAGTTCGGCCGTGACGCCAGTCGCAGCCGCCAGGCCAACGTTGCGGATCGGAACGGAAACTGTGACGGTGTCACCGGCGCCGGGATTGGAATCAGAAAGACCGATCTCACTGCCAGTAATTCTCAGATCGGACAACGGCGTGGCCAGGACCTGCAGACCACGTGAGGCCGTGTTGTTGGTTTCTGACAGTTCGGTGATTTCCGCCGCCGGATCCAGCACGATGCTTACGGAATGCGAACCGACTACGCTGAAGGAAGTGGCAAGGGTCACGACCGTCGTGCTGCCCGCTGCGAGCCCCGGCACAGGCACGGTCCCAAAGGATACGCCATCCTTGCGGAATTCCGCGTCAAACGCCCCGGCGTTCAGTTCACGACGTTGTTGATGGTCATGGAAACGTCAAACGTTTCACCCGCGACAGGCGTTATATTGGACAAAATGATGCCTGACGCGGCCAGATCTGCGGCGGGATCATGGACCACAATCGATTCCACCCGGATATTGTTCGTCTCATCAGTCTCAATAATGTCGTTGTCCGGGTCGATCACGACGGAAACATCACGTACCCCGGCGACCGGCAGCACGGCCTGAATCGAGACAAATTCTGTGCCGCCGTCTGCCGCGATCGAAGGAATCACCGCAGCCCCGAGGGGATTGCCGTTGTCGGAAAAGCGGACAACAACGCTGCTGGCAGCGGCACCTCCGTAGTTCAACACACGGGCGGTCAGTGTGACTGTGTCAGTGGTGGCCGGAGTTGTGTCGGAGAACAGAATGTCGATCGGCGACAGGTCCGGAACATTATCCAGCACGACAATGGATCGTGTTCCGGAGTTATTTGACTCCCGGTTTTCCAGCGTCAGATTATCCTCATCAACGATCGCTGTAATCACATGCGGCCCGGCGTTCGTGAATGTGTGTGAGAACGACACAACGGTCGACGTCTGTGATGTCAGCCCAGTTATTACCTGCGTACTGATCAGGGTGGCACCATCATAAAACCGCACGTTGGTGGCTCCGCTGAAATCATCTCCGCCCACGTTGTACACACGAGCACTAAGTGTGACGGCTGAGTTGATTACCGGAGTGAAGTCTGAGGCGCCAACCAGTGAGTTGGTGGTGAAGAAATCAATGCCACCGGCAGGGGCCGTCACGGTAAACGGCAGGGCCAACGGGGATTCGGTTGTGACATCGGACACGACAACGTTCGCCACATAGTTGCCGGGGATGGCGGGCGAATCAAACATCAGCGTGAAGTCGCCGTTGCTGTTAGTCAATGCCGTTCCGCTGATAAAGGTCCCGGAAACACTGAGTGTCACCAGACCGCCGGCAACAGCGCCTGCCGGGTTCAGTCCGGCCAGCCACGTGGCGGAACCACTGGCGGTCATCTCTGTCCCCGGATCGACGGTTGTTTCTGACAGGGATCCGGCAACACCCATCACCGTGGTCACCGCGCTGTCAACGATTAGAGATCGTGTGGCGATATTGTCGAGTTCTGTGATTTCGGGAATCACATTGTCCGGATCGACGTGCAGGCGAACAACATGCACGCCACTGGTTGTCAAATCGATGTTGGTGGTCACAGCCGCGGAACTGCCAGCGGCGATCAGTGGCACGATAGTGTCACTCAGGACAATTTCGTCACCATTGGGTTCCACCAATGCCAGACGCACGGGAACGTTGATTGCGTCGTAGAATCCGCTGTTGTAAATCAGACTGGTGGCGGTCACCGTCTGCCCAACGCTCGGATGATCCTCGCTCAGTTCAATTCCGGTGACGTTGACGTCGAAACCACCGCTGACGATCAGCACCTGACCGGTCGTTGTGCTGGTGTTTCCGGCCAGGTCGACAGCCGCCACTTCCACAGTAACCTGTCCCAGACCCTCGTCGCCGGTAAGCTGTCGGGTGTAGGTGGTCTGATTAATACGTGTTGCGGCTTGCCCGCCAATGAGTACTTCCGTGCTGTTGCTGAGGGCTTCGGAGGCGTGAAAAGTGACGGTCAACGCAGTTCCCACGTCGGCCGGTTCATGACTGGGGGCGATTGCCGTGATGACGGGCGCAGTGAAATCAAATTCAGTCGACACGGTTTCGACGCCGACGCCTCCATCCAGGCTGGTGGCCGTCATGACGACATCGACAAACCCTTCCGATTCAGTGCCGGCAACCGTGTAGGTAAAGGTGTAGAGCGGTCCGCTCTGATTGGCCAGGCTGGCCGAATTCCCGGCGACGGTGACGACGGGAGTGCCGGAGAGAGCCACATCGACTTCGAAGGTGATGGACAGAGCATCATTTGCTTTCGCCGGATCCGGCCCGACGTCAATGTTTGTGAGGACAGGAATGGTCTGACATTGTTGCCCGGAATCAGGAGTGGTTCCCGCATTCAAGGTCATCGACGTCAGATCGAACGCCGCCGACAGATGTAAGCCGCCACCGAGATCGACTCCGGTCTTTGTCAGGAAGTCACAGAACCGGCTGTCAAACTGCAGGATCTGAAAGGCATCACTGCTTGTTGGCATGAAGCCATTGACGAGGCTCACATTGAGCGCACCATCGAGACTGGCGCGACCACCAACGACCAACCGGTCGTATTGACTGATTGCATTGCCGCCAATCTGGAGGTCAAGTTGGCCACCTGGCAACTGCTCGTAATCATCAGTAATCGTAATGGTGCCAAGTGTCGAACCCGGACGAACCAAATTCGAATTCTTCACGCTTCCTGAAATCGTCCCCGTGCCTGTCAATTCGCTGCCCGTTGCAACCGTCAGCATTCCCACCGTGATTTCACCGTCAGCCCCCGCAATCACATCAACGTTAATCATTGTTGAACCGGTCGAACTCAAATCGATTCTGCCGTTGGAGCGGGCTTCGAGCTGCGAACCAGGGGCAACACTGTTGTCATTGAAGCCCGTTAGCGCGGGCATTGATACGACACTGTTGACACCGTCGGCCAGTACCTTAACGCCCCGCGAAAGATAGTTGGTGCCAACCGAGACGTTGACCTGTGTCAAACCATTGAGGTCAACGGTTCCGCCCGACATCGCTTGAATGTTCAGGAACGTATTGTGGTCGGTCGGACCGGTGATTGAGTTCAGGTTCGGCAGATTGATCACGCTTCCTGCACCGTCAGCTCGAATGAACCACGAGTGCCCACCCATGACTCCACGGCCTGTGTCGTAGCTGCTCAGCGCCGGCAACGTGAATGTCAGACCAACGTTGGCATACAATGAGACGCCGACGATCCTGGCGAGGCTATTGGCCGTCACCTCCCCGAAATTACTGACCTTAATCCGAGATCCCGATGACGCCCCGGCATCAATAAAATCTGTCAAGAGGGGTACTGAAACGATGCTGTCCGGACCATCCGATCGCACCGACACGCCACGCGGAAGCGGGTTGATCCCAAGAGGAACGTTGATCTGTGTCAACGTGGGCAACTCCACTGCGCCACCATCCAGCGATTGAATGTTCAGGAATCGATTATGGTCGGTTGGTCCGATGATCGTTGTCAGGACAGGAAGATCGACGACGCTGTCTTCGCCATCAGCCTGTATATACCAAGCTTGCCCTCCTCCAATACTGCGGCCGGTGTCGTAACTCTCGAGCGCTGGCAGTGAGAGCGTCAAACCATCGTTCGCAAACAAAGAAACACCGACGATGTCTGTCAGGCTTGGAGCCGTGACTGCCCCTGAGTCACTGACCTCAATGCGCGATCCGGATGAAGCTCCGTCGTCGATGAAATCTGTCAAGACCGGCATCGAAACCACGCTGCTGGCACCATCTGCTCGCACAATGACGCCGCGTGGATGGAAATTGATGCCGATGGGAACGCTGATCTGTGTCAGCGCAGGCAGATCGACCATGCCGCCTGCCAGCGACTGGATATTCAGGAATCGATTATGTTCGGTTGGCCCCGTGATCGTCGTTAACGCGGACAGATCCACGAGACTGCCGGATCCACTGGCCGTGAGTGAGCTCGTAGCCCCCATCTGCACATACTCGTTGAGCGTCGGGAGGCTGATATAGCCTCCGCCGGAGGCAAGGATGCTCGCACCGTCAATTGTGACGGCCCCAGTCGCCAAAAACTCGGCGTTGGGTCCGTTGGCAGCGAGCGATACGTTGACCCCCAGCAACAACGTCCCATTCACAACCGAATCATCGGTAACTGTCAACGAACCTCCAGTTACGCTCAACGATTCTTCACTGAGCAGACTGGCAACGGTCGTGGTGCCGGAAGAATGAACGACCGTGATGTCACCGACGACATTGATCACCACTTCATCGCCTGGCTGGGGAAGAATATCTCCACTCCAGTTCAGAGGGTTCGTCCACTGAAGATCCCCGGCGTCACCATCCCAGTAGACCGCCGTGTCAACCTGAATGCTGGAGGACACGACGTTGCTTAGCAGGCTGGTGTTGTCTTCAGCCTGAGCCAGAAACGTTTGCGACCCGGCCGGAATTCCGGTCACGGCTGAGGTGACGATCCAGCCATCGCTGCCATCGGTGTCAGTTCCGAACAGTACATCCGTCCCGACATCTACAGACCCATTTGCGTTAATGTCCCAATAGAAGTTCACACTAGCGACCGTCCCGTCCGAGTCCGCAACACCGGTGGCCGTCAGGGTGAGGTCTGCTCCCTGGGAAACCGGATCGGGACCGGCGTTTAACGAAGCAACCGTGGGTGAACCCAACGTGGAACTGTAGACCGATGCGACCTCTGCGCCGCTTAGATTCCGACCGTAGACTTGAGGTTCATCAACTCGACCATTGAAAGAATTATCTGAGTATGCGTCTCCGCCAATCCAGAAGTCTGTCGATAGCGTCAGACCTGATGATAGCGCGATCGTACGATCGAGTGCCCCGTTTAGATAGAGTTTGACCTCCCGTGTTCCAGGCGAGTACGTCGCAGCGGCGTGATACCATTCTGAAGGATCAATGACAGCGTTGGATGCCCACCATTTGTCGTATCCGCCATCATCGACACCAATCCAAAGTCGATTCTGTCCGTCGCCCCCGTTCCAGATCGAATCCGAACCACGCGCCGCCGTCCGCAGGAAGAAATGTGAATTGGTTCCCGTGTTGCCAACTCCCAGGATACCTTTCCCGGGATGTCCCACGGCACCATCCTGATTAAACCATGCCGCAACGGTTATCGGTGAATCTCCTCCTGCGAAGTTCGTAAGCGACCCGGATACAAAGTCGTCGGAACCATCCATGGAAAACGCCTGCCCTGCGATTCCGGGGCCAAACGTAGCACCGTTTGCCAGCGTGCCATCGTTCCCGGAGATCACATCAGTCGCTGAGTCCTGGCCCGGCCACAATGAGATCAGATCGGACGGATACGCGGCCGATTTAAACACATTTCCGAAGTCAAGGTTTGTGATTGTTTGCCCAGCACTTAGGGTGACGGGATGCTGCCCGAATCTGTTGAGCAGGATGTACGCTCGCCATGTGCTGCGGTCGACGACCGCAAGGTCCTGGGCACCGTCGCCGTCAATATCTGCGGCGATGATCGCTCGCGGTTCACTTCCCACAGCAAAATTCTGTGCCGCGTTGAATGAACCGTGACTGTCATTAAGCAGCAGGGTTACCTGTGCTGTGATGTCGGAGGTGACAACGTCAAGATCACCGTCGCCATCGAAATCGGCGAAATCGATACCGTTGGAATTGCTGCCGGCGGCGTAGTCAACGGTACCGGCGAATGTCGCATTTCCATAGTTTAACAGGACGGAAATTCCGTTGGCAGCGTTGTTGCTGACAACAAGGTCCATGTCACCATCACCGTCAAGGTCTCCGGCCTCAAGCTCATTGGGATTGTTGCCGACAGGCAAGGTGACCGTTTGCGTGAAGATCCCGACTCCGTCGTTGAGCAGCACGGTGACCGTACCGCTGGTCACGTTGGATGTGACGGCGAGATCCTTGTCACCGTCACCGTCCAGGTCGGCGACTGTTATGCCGTGGGGAAAACTGCCAACTGGATAGTTGACGCGAGTGGCGAATGTAGTATCGCCATTGTTCAGCAGTACCGAGACGGTCGAGTCGTACCAGTTCGGCACGGCAAGGTCGAGATCACCGTCGCCGTCCAGGTCGCCAACACCAATGTCCTGAGGACCGTCGCCCGTCACCACGGCCGAAAATGAGGTAAATCCTGCGTTTCCATCATTCTTGAAGATAATCACACGGTCGGAATCGAAGTTGGCAACTGTCAGATCAAGATCGTTATCGGCGTCCAGGTCAGCGACCGTTATCTCTACGGGCAGGTCGCTGGCACCCGCCGTCAATGTCGCATGGACCGCGTAGGTCCCGGTTCCATCATTCAGCAGAATCGAAACAGTATCCGAGAATGCATTCGCGACGGCGAGATCCTGGTCTCCGTCTCCATCAAAGTCTCCCGCCTGAACGTCTGCCAGCGCGGCCCCGCCAGTACCCAGGTCCTGAGTGATCTCAAAGTCCACGATCGGAGCCGTCTGTACCCAACCTGCCTGCGGCACTTCGCGAACGATGTGGTCATCGGGCGACAGACCATAGAATGCATAATCGCCGGATGCGTCGGTCAGAGTTGACGTTTCGCCAACATCCAACGTCCCGTTGTTGTTTTCGTCCAGATAGATCGTCCAACCTTCAAGGCCCGGTTCACCAACGTCCTGAACACCATTGGCGTTCAGGTCGTTGAACTTTGTTCCCGTGATATCGCCCAAGGTCCTCGTGCTGCCGAAGTTGATGTTCGCAGTGATCGTGTTGGCTGTCACGGAAACGCCCTGGGCACCACCGGTGTTCGGCACCACGGTGACGTTGTTGTGAAACAGATTCACAACCGCCAGGTCCGCCCAACCGTTTCCGTTCAGGTCATCTGCCACGAGTGCATACCCGCTCGCAACGGCGGAGACCGTGGTGGGTGCCGCGAACGTTCCGTTACCATCGTTCTTCAACAGGGACACATTGGCTGTGAATAAGTTGGCGACCGCCAGATCCACGTCTCCATCATGGTCGAAGTCAACGACTGCAAGACTCCGCGGTCCCACCCCTGCATCGAAATGCGATGCGTCCAGAAAGGTCCCGTTTCCCTGGTTAGTAAACACCGATATGGTCCCGGACGTTTGATTCGCGGCGATCAAGTCGATATTGCCGTCTGAGTCCACGTCGGCGAATGCGACCGACTCCGGCAGATCCTGAACGGTCAACAGTGTCGCGTTAAACGTGCCGGCCCCCTGGTTGTAGAGCACGGTTACGGTATCAGAGTCTCTATTGGCAACCGCCAGATCCATGTCGCCGTCGGCATCCACGTCGCTCGCTGCAATGTCAAACGGGCTGGCTCCGACCGTGATCGTGCCCAAAAGCGACAAGGAGCCTGCCCCATCATTGCTTAGCAGCGACAACGTATTGTCGTTAACGTTCCCGACGACGACGTCCAGATCCCCATCTCCATCCAGGTCCACGATTTCGGCCACGTGTGGATTCGGACCGACCGCAACGTTGATTGCTGGCGCAAACGAAGCTGATCCATCATTGAGAAGGACTGAAATGCTGTTTGAGTTGCGATTAACAGCCACCAGATCTACGTCGCCATCTCCATCCAGGTCACCGGCCGACAAACCCAACGGAGCAAGCCCAATTCCGGGACTGCTGCCAGCAACAAACGAACCTGCCCCGTCATTCAACAGTACAGACACGTTGCTGGAATCTTGATTGGCCATCGCCAGGTCCGAATCACCGTCACCGTCCAAATCGGCGGAGATGATCGAGGCAGGCCTGGCACCCGTCGCAAAGGAAGCAGATACACCGAAAAGCCCGGGCGATACCTGTTCCCAGCCAATTTGCGGAACTGCGCGGACGTTGTGCTGGCCAGGCGCGACGCCTGTTAACACGTATTCCCCGTTGGCGTCGCTGATCGCACTGATTTCTCCAACATCCAACGCGCCACTGTTGTTGTCATCCAGATAGACCGTCCAGTTTTCCAGCCCTGGTTCTCCGGCATCCTGAATACCATCGCCGTTCAAGTCGTTGAACTTCGTGCCAGAGATTCCGGGTATGAACTTTCCGTCGGTCCCCGCGGCAAAGATGCTGAGAACTTCGGCGCCAGTCAAAGCCCGATTGAATAGATCGACCTCGTCCAATGCACCACGCATCGGGCGGGTAGCCATAACGTTGTAACCACCGAAACGGAGCACACCGTCGTTATTCGAAAGTGGCCCGGCAAACGCGCGTTGTTCCGCCAATGCGCCGTCCAGATACGCACTCAGGGTGGTGCCGTCCCATGTGTACGCGACGTGATGAAACTGGTTGTCTCTCAGGTCGGTATGTGTACCAACCGCGTAATAGGTAGTGGAGTCGGTCACCGACAGGATCACCTCCCCGGCGATGGACGAGCGATTCGGGCCAAGGTTCACCCAGCCCGAGGACACCGTGTTTGCACCTTGAACGGCCCAGCCCGTGGGCCCCGGGAAGAGGATGGATTGACTTATCGATGATCCCAAATCCATCAAAACTCTGTGCGGCATCCAGCTTCAACCACATGTCGATGGAAAACGCGCCCACAAAGTCCAGGCTGCTGTCGTACTCAACGTCCACCAGATCGTTCACACCGTCGAACTCAAGACCGTTGCCCACGTGGCCGGTTGTAAAGACCGGTTGCCCCGGGACGACGGTTCCATCGTTGCTGCCCTGCAGGTCGCTGGTGACGCTGTTTTCGGCGCCGTCCAATGGCCACCAGCTAACCAGGTTGGCTGGAGGGCTGATACATCCGGCGACGTGCTCGGGTTTGCATTTGCCGTCACTGCCGGCGTCGAAGAGGTCCTGGATTTCGTTAGCAGCCAGGGCGCGGTCGAACAAATCCACTTCGTCGATGATGGCGTTGGTCATCCGGTCTGCACCGGAGAGGTTGCCGCCGATGCTCCAACCATTTGCGACATCCGCGAAGCCGCCTGTGTAGCTGTTCGTGCCGACCTGCACGCCGTTGACATACAGGGTCATGCCACTGCTTCCCCAGGTGCCGGCGACGTGATACCAGGTCCCCGCGTCCCAGGTCGTCTGGGTGGAAGTAACAAGGTGGGAACTCGTTCCGTTGTACATGTAGAAACCGAGTGATCCAGCGCTGGCAGTGTTAAACGGTGCGGCAAATCCGTTTACCTCGGTACCCAATAAGGCAACGGTGAAAAAACCATCCGCCTTGTCGAGCATCTTTTGCATCCTGAGGACACTCGAGTCGTAGGTGTCATTGCGGTTGAACCAGAAGTCAAACGTCCCTTCGGCCAACTCCAGGGAAGGGGTATCAGCGATGCGGACGTGGTGATCAAGCCCGTTGAAGTCCAGCCCTGCACCAACTTTGCCCGTGGCGAACGTAGGTCCCAGTGACGCCTCGTTATCACCTTGAACATCGGCCGCAGTTCCCCCTCCCGATTCGTTCATGGGACACCCACTAACTAGTGGGTGACTCGATATTTCATCGGGTGGTTGAAACGGGGGTGAGAACAGCAAAAAGCTCCGCGAAGTTGAGGTGAAGATTCGTATTGCTTGTTGTAGATGCACGCAAAACGGAGTCAACACGCTCAATCTTCGA
>JAAERP010000148.1 GCA_024230215.1 Fuerstiella sp.
AGAAAACGCACGTTGTTTGTCACGCGTATTCTTCGGGGGAAGGCTTCTTCAGTCGCTGTCGATTTCGGCAGAATACACAGACTACAAAGCAAAACTCACTGGTAATCTACGTTGATTTCTCGACTCGTGGGCCGTCAACTACGATTTGCGGCACTAGCGATTGCCACTGACGTGGCTCTCTGGCTGCTATATTCAGATTTCGCCATAAGGGAAGCAGAACGCGAAATCCCTCAGGCCGTCGGATGCTGCCGTCGCCACCAGACGCGGATGTTCAATCCGCGTCGACGAGGACAATCCTGAACTCCTGAATGTAGCGTCCCATGAAACTGAGCAATGGACGCGTCAACGCAGGTCTGCGATAATAGCTGAAAATTGCGGGAACCCGGGAATTTTCAGTGATGCGATGTCTAAACGTGGCAATATGGATGTTAGCTGCAGTGCTTCCAGCTGCCTCAGCGACTGCTCAGCCGCAGGAGCCTGCAGCTGATGTGGATCAGAATCCGGAGCGGCGGAAGATCCTGCAGCTGATCGTTCAGACGAACGACGCAATTGCCAGAGAACAGTTCTTGCAGGCGGCCGAACTGTTTGACGGGGCCTGGGAACTGGCGATGCGTCATGAGGACCCATTGCTGACAATCAACACAGACGTCGAAGATCAACTGGCTCCCGGAGAACACCGTGTTCGTGCCGGTGCTCGGTCAAGACTTGAACAGTTGTTTGAAACGGCCCCGAACGCATTCCAACGCACGTATCGGCAACAGGTCGCTCAGGCGGCGGACGCCGCGATTGCTGAAGCATTCCAGACAGCCTACGTGAACGAAGCGGTCGCTGCGATCCTGCGGTATCAATTCACACCAACGGCACAACGGGCGCTGCAAACTGTCGTGCAGCTGCGGATCAGTCGGGGCGAGTATCTGCAGGCAGCTCTCCATTTCGGAAAGCTGCTGCGTTTGCGCAACGATACGTCGGCGGAACAGACGGCTGTTCTGGCAATACTCTGGTGGAAAGCGGGATTGCCGGAAGAGGCACGCGATTACCTTGCGGACGTTGTGCGCAGACAACCGGCGCAGCAGGTCACCATTGATGGTCAGGTTCTCAAACTACCGGATTCCGTCGCAGGCATCCCAACGTGGTTTGAAGCCCATTTCCACGGAGCAGCGAAGGGTTCCGGCTGGCACCAGCCTCTCGGTAATTATCGGCGGACCCTGCCTCAGGACGTTGGGCCACCAGCGCTGCAGCCTCGCTGGTCTCATTCCACGTTTCAGTGTGTCTACGACGAAGATCTGGCAGCGATGCTGGAACCTCTGGCGGGTCAGCTGGAAGGCTTCTCAACAGGCCTGCTGAATTCTGCCAACTCAGTCATGCCTGTGGCGATGCCGTTGCTGGTGGGTGACCTGCTTATCTATCGGGGTGTGGCCAATATTCGGGCGGTCCACCGTGCGACCGGAGAACTGGTCTGGGAGACGTCCAAGCTGGACCCGCAACTCAGCAAGGCTCTGGCTGCCCAGCGTCGTACCGCAACGGATGATACTTCACGCGTTCAAAGAATGCTTCGTCAGCCGTTGTTTCAGCACTGGTTTCGCGCAAACGTGGGCGGACAACTGACGACTGACGGTTCGTCGGTCTTTGCCGTGGAAGAAGCAACCGCGGAAACCATGTTTGTGGATCTGGACAGCTATCCGCTTTCTGCGGCGTCTCCGGTGAACTATCTGCGCGTTTACGACTTGTTCGGCCGGCTGCGGGGCCGAGCCGGGGGAAGCATTGGCCAGTCGAATGGAGATGGTACCGTTAACCCGCTGGCAGGGATGTATTTTCTGGGCGCGCCGTTGGTGATGGGGGATCGAATTTACGTAATGTCGGAGAGCGATCAGGGCATTTTTCTGCTGCAACTGAAAGCCACGGAGCCTCGTGGCGCTGGCGGTGAGTTCGAATTGCGCACGGTTCGCTCACAGTTGCTGGCGACGCCACGTCATGCACTCCGGTTTCATCCGGTCAGAAAATACGCCGGCCTGATTCCGTCCTACAGTCGCGGTTTGCTGCTGTGCAACACCTGCGACGAACAGGTCATCGCTGTCTCTGCGGAAGACCATTCCGTTCGCTGGGTGTATCGTTATCCGTCAAACGTGGCAGAACACGAACTGGGACCAGGCCGGGCCGTCGTCGGAAACGCCTTTAGCGCACAACAGTCCAGTACTTACGACCTGCTGGATAACTGGCGAGATGCACTTCCACGAATTGCGAACGGTCGAGTGCTGCTGACACCGCGTGATTCCGATCGGCTGATCTGCCTGGACCTGTTGTCCGGCCGGGAACTCTGGACGCAACCCCGCGGTGGCCTGCGACACATTGCCACGGCGCGGGCCGGGGCGGTCGTGTTGATCGGTAGAAACTTCGTTGAATCGCTGGATATTGAATCAGGAAAACGGAACTGGAAAACGCAGATTGAAGACGGGATGGTCTGTGGCACGGCGACAGGGAACGACCAGTTGCTGCAGGTGCCGACATCGGCACCTGCGATTGTCACGTTGGATTCAGAAACGGGACGCACGATGTTGGTGCAGCCGCTGGAGAACGGTATACCACTGGGCAATCTATTGACTGTTGATGGAATGTTGTACTCCCAGTCTGTTGCCAGAATCAGCAGCTTTGGCAGTTCTCAGGACGCGCAGCCGAATGCTTCGATACTGGCTGCAGGTCACCTGCTGAAACGCGATGTGACAGCTGCGGTGAGGGTGCTGGAAGAGGCCGTTCATCCAGACAGCTTGTTAAACGCCGTGGAATTGAACCTGTCTCGGCAGCTGTTGATCGACACGCAACTGGAATCTCTTCGACTGGACTACGCTGCGACGTCGGATCAGATACCGAAGCTGCGGCAGCTGATCACCGAAATGGCGCCGCCCGACGATCAGGTAACGCGATTGATTCAAATGATGGTCGGCATGACACTGGGAGATGTCGCATCGCTGCCGGCACAGTGGGATCACGCCAACAGGGCTCAACATCTGCTCGACCGGCTGAACGATCTGGAGGCACGAGGCCAGTTGCAGGATCCGAAAGTGCCACCTGACGTGCTGGCCGAACGAATCGTCGTCATGCTCGACGACTCAGCCACTTCACGTGACCGATATGTCACATCAGGCTCATTGACACAGCGGGGCCACCGGGTTCCAGCGGCCGCCATTCGATCCGCCATGGCGCTGCGGACTGCGGAAGTGCAACGGGATGTGCGTCGCATCGTGGAACCGCAGATTGTGGAACGAATTGAAAGTTCGTCGTCGCAGCAGGAAACATTCTGGTGGCTCGACATGTGCCTATTGACCGACTTTACGGACGTCGCTCGCCGAATCGCGATGTCAGGGCAGGCAGAACTTTCACCGCTGGTCGATACGGCCATTCGCGATCTTCTGCTGATGAGTAACCTTCATTCCAGGACAGCACCGGCGGACGAACAGAATGCTGTCGATGTCCTGATCTCAGACTGGGCGGAGTCAGAACGCTGGCTGAATATTCGTGACCTGCTGCAGCGAAGTGGCGTGGGAGCGATTGAAGACGTGCGGGCGAATTCAGACGGCGACGCCATCCCTTCAACGACGGACCTGCCAATCGTCGCAGCTGTCTTCTCAGACTTCAGGCTGCCGCAGAGTTCCGTCATCTCCGGCGCTGTGCGGAAGTTGTGGCAAAAGGCCGTGCAGTTGTCGCCCCCGGCCCCCTGGCAGGGAATTCCCCGGGTTGCCGAATCTGAAGCACATGCCGGCGGACCGGCTCAAAATTCGGCTGATTCCGTACACAACAACATCCCGTTGTTTGGGCCCGCAGGCGGGTTTCTTAAGTGGAATTTCCTGAAGCCCCAGACCACGTCCGGAGTGATGTCGGCACAGCTGATGCATGCGTACGATGCGGATGGGCGCCTGCGTTGGACGTTCGACACGGGAGATCCGAAAATTGTCACAAACCGCTGGCCCACGCGGTCCTACAATAAACTGTCCGCCAACTACCTGTGCGCGTATGGTCATCTGCTGGCCGTCAAACTTGGGCCGATGCTGTCTATGCTTGATTGCTCACACGCAACGATTGATGTTCCACCGAAGGTTCTGTGGCAGCGGAACATTGCCGCGACTGTGGGCAACGCCCTGTCGTCACAGTCCTTTGTTCAGGCGTGGCAGAGGACAACACAGTACGACATGCAGCCCAGCGGGCTGTTTCCTGCCGGCCCCATCACACGGCACGGCATTCCTGTGTACAGCGGTCGGCAAATGGTCATGCTCAATACGATGACCGGTGATCACGAATGGAAAGTCGATGGTCTTCCCACTGACTGCACTATTGCGGGAGACGATGATTCGTTGCTCCTGTTGAGCGAGTCTGCGGGGTCGGTCGAAGTCCGAGACACCGTCGACGGTTCTCTCAGAGCATCCCATCCGCTGCCCGATTGGTGGACTCAGGCGAACGAAAATTCAAATGCCTCGGTCCAGTCGTTTCAGCTCGAACCGGGAGAACAGCAACGGTTTCGTATCGCGGTGCGCGGACGGTTCTGCCTGTTGTCAAGAATGAACACAGTGAACGCGGCCCTGGAATCGTTTGACCTGGCAGAAAACCGAATAGCCTGGACGATCAAACTTCCTGCGGACTCTGTGGTGTCCAATCTTGTGGACGGCCATGTCGCCGTACTTTCCGATGGGGACCAGCTGAAGATCTATAATCTCAGCACGCAGCAGCTGGTCGCTGACGTGTCAGTTCCGGTCGCAAAAAAGTCTCAATACCTGTACCTTAGACCGGGCCGCGAAAACTGGCTGATACTGACCGCATGCCTGGATCAGGAGTTCAGCGAACAAAACCCGATTAGTGAATCGGTCCAGGTGAATGGACAGCTGTACGCGGTCAATCGCGACGCAGGGACCGTCGCATGGACCACCAAGATCGATCATGAATGGATGCGAGCGTTGCATCCTTCCCGCAATCCTATGCCCACCGTCAGTCCGCTGCTGATACTCTTGAAACGACCTTCCGAACAACTCGTCCCCCGCGCTTACAACGGACGAATCTTTGACGTGAAGTCCGGCAAACTGCTGTACCAGGACCAGGATCTCGGACGCAGTCTGTCGTGGCACAGCACAACTCTGCGGCTGCCGCAGGACACGATTGATGTTGCGTTTGAGAAGCGAACGATCACATTCGATTACAGTCCGAAAACGAACAACTAATACGATGTCCCGAAAGTTGCTGTCAGCCTTCGAGTTGCTGGAAGAGCTGTCGCAGGACGGCTCCGGTGATGTGACCGTTTGGCGTGCTCGATGTACCGAAGCGGCGGCCGACCTGCGCGTGACTTTGTTCTCTGCCAGAATGTCTTCTTCGACTGGTTTCCGGGCGGCCTTTCGTAAGGATCACACGACTCTCAGCGAGGCACCGCATGAAAATGTGCCAGTGATGTTGTTCTGGGGTGAGGACGATGGGCGATTGTTCTGCGTCACTGAAATGCCCCGCGGTATTCCTCTGAGCGAACGGCTGGATGCGGCCCAGAGACTGTCGTGGGACGAACTGACAGACATCGGCTGGCAGATCGCCTCTGTCCTGCAACACGCTCACAACCGGGGACTGAGCCATGGATCGCTGACGACTTCAACGGTGTACGTCTCCGAAGGCGTCAGGGTTTCTGTCACGGATTTCGGAGTACAAAGGTGGCTTAGCAGCAGCGAAAGTACCGATAGCTTTGCTCAGTCCGCAGCACAGGATCTCCGCAACGCCGGGCAGTTGCTGATGGTCGCTTCTGACAGGATGCTTAAGAACAGCGACGTTGCCGTCGCGTCTGACCAGGTCCGCGCGTTGAACGAGCTCATTGCGGATCTGGATCAATCCAGCTCCACGATGACGGCTCGCGATGTCCAGGGCCGGTTGGGCCGAATGCTGCTGGAAGTCGCAGGTGATACGATTTCGATCGTGGACGCACGAGACGGTCAGCAACTCAGTCGACGATCGATCGTTGATGAACTCTTCGACGACGAACCGACGCTTTCGCAAGTGTCGCGTGGCGATGAGTTCACAGCCCCAACACCATCGCCACGGACACGGTTGGTGGTCGTGGTGGTCGTCATCGCTGCGATCGTTGCCCTGGTCGCGTTCAATCGTCTGTAATTCCGGTGAGTGCCTTGCTGTGACGCAACCCAAGGTTTCGAATAAGAAACTTGAGTGGTTCGTGATTGCCGAACGTGAAAGCGGCGGACCATTATGCATTGACTATGGATGGCAGGACGTCCCCTTCGGCGAAATGGATCTCAGCAAAGCATTACAGGCCGCAGTTGCGGATCTGCAGGAACGATTCGACTACGGCTGGAAGCTGCAGGACAGCGAAGAAACCCGGTCAGCCGATATTGTCCTGCTCGACTGCCACTGGGAAACTGACGCACTCTACGAGGCGTGTTCGTGGCACCAATCATGGATGCCGGCCTTGGGTTTCGGTTACCAGCAACACAAAGCAACATATCACGCTCCCCGAAAAAGAGGCGATGCGGCTCCCATACTCGGCGACGCATGGCATGTGGTCGTCATGTCGCGGGCCTTTGACGGCATCATGCAGAATTTCCGAGTTGCCGAAAGCAACGCAGACGTCTGGAAGTTAAGGCTGCAACGTTCGTTGAGCGTCGACGTGAAACATCCTCAGGCCATGCTGCTGCCGAACTCAGCGGATCCCAACGGACGGCGGGAACTGGCAAAACACCTGACGGCAGAAAAGCAGGTTTCCGAGTACGTGGCGGGACAGGGAACCGTGCTGAAGTTCGTCAGCACCTACTACAAGAACCACTGGCTCGACGCGGGCTACATGGCCATGGTCGGGCAATCAATCCTGTCGCACAGAAACACACAGCCACGCACCTTCACGTTGCCGGAAGGAAGACGCCGTGGATGAGACGCGTGAATTTCAACTGCCGGGCGGCGGCCTGAAATGCGAATCCTGTGGTTCGCCGCTGCCACGAGTCTACCGCACCAGACCGAGCGGTGGCTTCATTCTTCGCCAACGTGTGTGTCCGAAATGCGGCAAGTTGAATACGACGTCAGAACGAGTGATCCGCGCGGAGCCACGACGCGATCGCTTCTTGTGATCGACAAGTGAACCGCCCGGATTCGCGCTGCACGGTCATTCTCGGCTGTTTTGAAAGCCTGGGCGCCGCACGGGCTTTCGGTTGTTTGAGTAGTGAGATCAGTTCTTCGATTTCATCTCTGTGGAATTATGGCAATCCAGGTTCAGTCCACGATCAGAGCCAATAAATCAACGAATTTTGCGTTGCTGGTTCGTGACTCATGACGGTTCGTCCTTGGTCAGTTGCGCCACGTC
>JAAERP010000149.1 GCA_024230215.1 Fuerstiella sp.
AAACGATTTCACTATCGGCATTCCTATGCCTGAAGTGTACTTGGAATATCGCTCCTTCACAAAAATCCGACCTTTATTTGTCCGACACCCCCCATTGATGCCGTGTCTATAGGACCCTCACGGAATCCGGACTATGACTTGAGTCAATTCTTTTATGTTCTCACACAGGCAATTCCCCAACTGGAGCGCCTTTTTCAAGAACGAACCAACTGCAAAAAATTATTTTGAATTCGAGTTGATTCGTGTGGTCAATCTTGTGGAAGAAAGAACGGTGATCGTTTGGCGATTCACTTCGATCAATCCTTCTTCGCATTCACATCAGCAGAACAGATAGTGCTGTAAATCAAGAAGATCGTTATTATACTTTTAGCCACAAGCTTGTCTTTTTTCATGTTTACTCCTGTTAATTTTTCTTGTTTATCTTTTCAATAATTCCCATGACCCATACGCTTTCATGGATGTTGCTTGGATTCGGCACGGAAATCGACATTGCGCAAACTGCGCAAGACGGCCCACGCGTTCCATGCATTCCAGGGAACAGGAGACAGACCATGAAGTATCCGATGTTGGTGGCATTGTGGATGGCGTTCGGACTGACAAGCGCCGCGGCCGAGGATGGTTTCAGGCAATGGATCGAGGCCGAGTCGTACGTCAAACAGCTCGGTTCCACAAAACCGTTCTATGCCATGCCCGGCGCATCCGATGGCAGGATCGTCAACAACAATTGGGGAGGCAAAGCCGGCGACTTCCTGCAATACGAGATCAGGATTCCGAAGGTCATGACCAGGCTTTACGTGACCCTGAAGTATGCGCGGGCCAGTGCAGGCAACGCTGAAATCGAGTTACAGCTTGACGAGATCACCGTCAAAAAATCAATCCCGCCGACAGGGGGCTGGGGACCGGAACAGGACGAGTTCATCATGGGGACGGATATGTGGTCCCGCGATCAGGAGTGGAACCTCGTTCGGTTCGAGTTCCCCGCATGCAAGAAGGGGCCCCATACGCTTCGGATACGCTCTCTAGAGGATGGGTCGAATCTCAACACCGACGGTTTTTTAGTCAGCCAAAAGCCTGTGCAAGATCCGCACGAAGTGCGGGAGCGGATCCGGGAACGGACTCAGGGCGCCGATCGCGCGAAGCTGCTTGCGCCCCACATGGACAAGATCAGGCGCATTGTCTTTACCAAGCATTTCGACATGGGCGGCTCTCATTACGCCTACACGGATGCCGTGAGTAACGAAGACACTCTCAATCCCAGTGGCCAAGTAAAGGAGTTCAACTACAGGGGCGGATCCAGCTTGTGCCTGCTGGAAATTGGCGATGATTACGCCATCAAGGAAACGGTGCTCCTTCACGAAAAAGACGGCGTATTTCGTGACCCGGACGTGTCCTATGACGGGAAGCGTGTTCTCTTCTCCATGAAGAAGTCGGCGCGTGGTGATGACTACCACCTGTATGAAATGGACGTTGAGACGCGGAAAGTACGCCAACTCACTTCCGGCTTGGGTTTCGCCGATTACGAGGGAATCTACCTGCCTGATGGCAACATCATGTGCAGCTCCACGCGGTGTGTTCAGAACGTGGACTGCTGGCACGTGAGCGTGAGCAACATGTACTTGATGAACAAGGACGGAAAGCAGATGCGCCGTGTTGGATTCGACCAGGTGCACAGCAACTATCCCCAGGTCCATCCGGAGACCGGGCTGGTTACCTATACCCGCTGGGAATACAATGACCGCGGCCAGATCTATCCCCAGCCTCTATTCCGGATGTACCCGAACGGCACCCAGCAGACCGAGTTCTACGGAAACAACTCCTACTTTCCCACGACAATTCTTCATGCCCGGGGCATTCCGGGCACGGGAAAAGTCCTGGCCGTCCTTTCCGGGCACCATACCCACCAGCGCGGAAAACTGGCCATCATCGACCCGTCCAATGGACGGCAGGAAACCAGCGGCGTGACGCTTGTGGCACCGGTCAAGAAGCTTGAAGGCATCATCAAGATCGATCGATACGGGCAGAGTGGGGACCAATGGCAATACCCCTATCCGCTGGATGAGAACAACTACCTGGTGACGTTCCGCCCGCAGGGACAGCAGAGATTTGGCGTCTACTTCATGAACAGCAGGGGCGAGCGGGTGCTCCTGGCTTCTGACCCGACGATTTCCTGCAACCAGCCCGTCCCGCTGGCACCACGCCCGGCGCCGCCGCGGCCGTCCTATCCCACGGACTGGCGCAAGAAGACAGGCGTCTACACCATTCAGGACATTTATCACGGGCAAGGACTGAAAGGCATTGCTCGTGGCACAGTAAAGAAAGTCAGGGTTGTGAAGCTGGATTTCATGGCCACTGATATTGGCCGAAAGCAGGGACCTTCGGCCATCAGCGACCTGGCCGCCTGGGATGTCAAGATTGTCCTCGGCGAATCCCCTGTATACGAAGACGGGTCCGCCGCCTTTGAAGTTCCCGCCCGCACGCCGATGTACTTTCAGGCGATCGACGCGAAGGGACATGTTGTTCAAACGATGCGTTCCTGGTCGACACTGATGCCGGGCGAAACCTTTGGTTGCATCGGTTGCCATGAAGACAAGGATGATGCGGTCCCCAACAAAGCGATCACCATGGCGCTGAAGGAGGGGGTGAAACCGCTTGAGCCGTTCTATGACATCACCGGCAAAGGATTCAGTTTCCCGAAGATGATCCAGCCCATCCTGAATGCCAAGTGTGTGAAGTGTCATCAGGGCGGTGAGAGCAGGCTGCCAGACCTGCGGGCCACGCCGGTGTGGGACCAGGAGGCGCGCAAGTTCTGGAACCAGTCCTACCACGTTCTTATTTCCACGGACAGGCCCAGGCCCCAGGCGAATGATGCGAATCAGCGACTCGGGGTCATCGCCGAAAAGTCGAGGTATCTGAACTGGATAGGACGCTGGTCTGTTCCAGTGATGATTCCTCCGTACTCCCACGGTTCATCGCGCAGCCCCCTGGTCGCCCTGCTGGAAAAGGGTCATGAAAACGTGAAGATGACACGGGAGGAAATGGACAAGATTTCATGCTGGATCGACCTGGCGCTGCCACATTCCGGGAAATGGACAGAAGGCATGAAACCTGAAGACAAAGAAATCTACATGAGGGTTTACAAGCGGCGTCTGGACTGGGAGAAACAGGAGGCCTTGAACATCCAAGAGTACATCAAGAACCAGACTAGGAACAAGGCGTCTCCTTGAGCGCTACACCGGCAGGGGGGGCAATCGTCAAAGGTGATGCTTGGCGGCAAGCGGCTTTCGTTTTGCTTTGCTACCGCCCCAGAAGTGTAAACATGACATGCCAGCCGCGCCCGCTGCTGAGGACGTTGGGAAGTTTCTCGGTGGAATCCGCGGGGCCGAATTCGCCCGCACAGTAACTGCCAAACAGGGGGAGCGACGTTCCCACCGAATCCTGAATGGCGGCGAGTTCGTCCTCAAGCCGATCCAGTTTTCCTTTTCGGCCCGCACAGTTGTAAGCAAAAGCGGCGAACGGCTTTACGTTCTGGTCATCGAAAGCCTTCAGCGTCTCCGCGGCGGCTTCTTTCGCGGTCGAAATAACTTTCTCGTTCGACTTTGCCTGCCTGCCGGAAAGAGCCACCTTGAAGTTACCCGACAACAGGATCGCCAGCGCACCGTCAGTATGGATTCGGCCACGGAAGTAGAGAAAACTCTGCCCGGCGTTTTTGTTGACGGATCCGCCGGTAATCGCAAACCGCTTGCCCACGATTTTCTGGACACCGTCAATCAACAATTGATTCTTGGGCGAATGCGCATCGGCCATGAGAAGCAACAGCCGGTCTGTTCCGGTCCTTCTAAGCTGTCTCGCCAGGCGTTCGCCCGCGGCGCCCAGGCGCAAGATGAGCGTTTCTTCGTCCTCTTCCAATGACAAACCCGAGACGCCCATGTTCGGCTCAAGGACGGCGCTGATCGAAATTCCACTGCCGCCGATGCCAACCAGGCTGACTGAATCCATGTCCAGCGGGCCGCCCTGTGAAAAGGAACCGTATGTGGCGAAGCCGAAGATCTTGTCTTTCGGGAAGACAGATCCCACGCCTTTAAGAACGCGGCTTTTGAGTTCCTTCTCCTCGAAACACTCTGTCAGAATAAGGGCGTGCGGTTCGACGGTTCCCATCGACGCTTTCAAGGCCAGGGCGGCTGCTCGTCCGGCTTCGAAAGAATCCGTGTGTTGTGCCGCGGCTGTTCGCATCACGATCTCGCCATCGTCGACGGCCGGTGAAGTCGTCAGCGACTGTGAACCGGTCGACAAGCAACCCGCGGTGAAGCCGAGCAGGCATCCAATTCCAATCAACGTGCGCACTTTGTTCATCATTTTTCCTCTCGTTTTCGGTTTCAATGTATGGATGAGCAGAACCCCCATTCGATCCTGCTGTCAAAGGGAATCGTCTTCCCCCATTTGGCCCCTTTCCAACGACACCAGGAAAGAGGTGTGCGGCGGACGGGTGGCAACCACATGACGCTGCCCAAATCCCGTACGCCCGTGCCATCCGGGTCGTGCACGAGCAGGGAAAAGAAAAACTCTCTTCCCTCCGTGGCGCGAATCTTCGTCATTCCGGAAAGTGGAACCGATACCTCGTAGTAAGTCAGTCCCTTTTTTCCCTTGACCGCCACGGTGGCGTCCTCCACTTCCGGGGCGTCCAGTTTCTGATGTTGCTCCGCCCGAGATAAATCCAGACCCGGTTCGATGAGTTTGAAACACTTGCCCCGGTATCCAAAACCCTTCAGGGGCACGACAAGAAATTCATAACGTTCCGCCTTTTTGCCGGCGGTTCCCGTCCTGGCGATTCGGGGTGAAAGGGCGAATTGCACCGCGTCGAAGGGATCCTCCTGTTGAACTTTTGAGCGAGGGACCAGTTGATCCTCCTCCACTTCCACGAAAACACTGAAGTACTTTCTGTTCCAAAGTGTCCGCACAACCGTCTTTCGGCCCTGTTGAACAAAAGCAATCGGTATCGAATCCGCCCAGTCCCTGATATCCCCGTCCACCTTGGGTTTGCCGTGGGGCGCGCTGGCGCACACGACGCTCTGTTTAAACGAGAATTCCTTGCCATCAACCGTTGCCGTGATTTCAAAGGGATAGCCATTTTTTTTGAGGTCGGTGGCTTTCTCTATGGCAAACGGAATGCGTTTCGTTTCGCGGGCTGCAAGGTGGATCGCCTGACTGGCCGACTGTACGCGCCAGCCGTCGGGGAACTTGACCCGGACCTTTCCGTCGCAGGGTGTCTGCTTCGGGTTCTGGACCTCAAGGTGAATCACGGGTCCCGTCGAAGGCGGCACTGTTAGATTCTCCGCGCGAATGAAGATTGGCTGATCACCGTAAAGGACGGGCGCAAGACATGGCGGGAGGAATGACAATAACCCGACGGCCGCCATGAACGGGAGACGGCGATCTGCAACAAGCTTCCAACGGGTTCTTGTTGCTGCTTTCACTGGACTACTCCACTCTTGGGTTGTGCGGTCTGCGATACCGGTTTCTGCCCTTCCTTCAGGAGCACAACCTTCAAGGGCTCACGCCCTGCCGCTTTGGCCGCATTATCAGCAGTAAGGTTCGCAGCAGCGAAGGGCAAAATGAAAATACTCGCTCGTATGCATTTCATGTTTCGCCCCGGAAAACAGTGTTCTCATTATTATGGTCGAATAAGTGGGAGACTTTGAAACTCATGTTTTGGCTTGTCCATCAAACTATTGCGCGATCTGACTACGCAACCAGGCGGTGCTGGATGCGAGAATCTCTTCGGTGCCGAGGCACTCGATGGATAGTACGCCATCCCAGTCCGCGGCTTTCATCAGTTGAATACACTTGCTGATATTCTCAGCGTTAATCCCGGATCCGATTGGCGATTCAGACATGGCGATACCCGTGGATTCGTCCGTCGCCTCGGCCGCGAGATTGGCAGTCACGTCCTTAATATGCAGGTGCTTGAGCCATGGCAGAAAACGCTCGAGGAACTCCGGCGGATTCTGGCCGGCGAAAAAGGTGTTGCCGGTATCGAAGTTCAAGCCCAGCCAGGGCGAGTCAAAGTGATCGAAGATCCGGGCAAGTATATCCGGATTCGTGGTAAAGGGTCCGTGCGGTTCGATGTTGATTGTGATTTCATAATCCTCCGCCCATTCCAGGATCTGCCTGTAGTTCTGGATGATAATGGCGATGGTCTCCTCGTCGCTATAGCCCTCGGGTTTGAACTGACCATCGGTCGTGTCGACGCAGGGGCAGTCAATCGCGCTTGCGAATTGGATGGCGCGTTGCGCGTAACGAACGCCGAAAGCGGCGCCGAGAGGTCCCGAGATGGGGAAGCCAGCGTCGATCTGAGAGACTTGTAATCCCTTTTCATCAAGATAGCGACGCAACTGAATCGGATTGGAGTCCAGTGAAATAGTAGGCGCGTAGCCAAGTCCCTGAATGAAGTCCTGTCCGTCGACGACCCCGAACTCGATGTAGTCCAGTTCCAGTTCCCGGGCAGCAACTACCGCCTGCTCAAGGGACCCGCTGAGAGTCCGCCAGTTGTCCGTGTGCATGCCAAGCTTTAACATGATGCTCCTCCTGTTTTTAATTGTGGGACTGTCTTAGCTGAAACTAATGTTTCTATCTCAGCTACCACTGTTTAAGCTGTTTGTAAATCGATTGACGGTTGCCTCCCGACCGTCTTCCGGAGACTTTTCGTCCATGCGGATTGCGGTCAGCGGTGACTGTACGTTTTCTCGTCCACCGGCCCTGGCCGGATGACCCGCGGCGCGGTCTTGATTCTGGGTTTGATGGACAGCCAGTCGACGCCCTGGAACTTCGGATCGTTGATCTGCCGAACTTCCTCGTCGCCACGGTACGGACACATCGTGTCCACCCAGGCGATCAGTTTTCGCAAACTAAGCGCGTCAACCTTGACCTTGTAATGTTTGCCGCTGGAAGCGAGATCGATCAGCGGGCTCTTGTAGGAAAGTCGCGTCATGGGTTTCGGCGTCTGATACGCGACCGGATCGCGCGTGTCGTAGCCTTCGACCATGAGCATGCCCGCGATTCCAAATCCCGGCGGCGCGTTGGCCGGTTGACGATACGGTTTGCCCCAGGTCGGATTGCCGGTCAGCAACCAATATGTTTGGTCGAAACCAAGCTTGCCGGGACGTGCCGACAGATCGAGCGTCTTTGTTGCATCGCCATCGCCTTCGTGACACTCGCTGCAATAACGTTTCAGAACAGGACGAACATAACGCTCGAAGCTGACCGTATCCTCGCCCCAGGGAGGTGGTGTGATTCGCGTGGGATGACGGGCGAGCGCGACGCGTGTGTAACTCTGCGGCGTGCTGCTGCGCGATTCATGGCAACCGACACAGCCGCGGCGTTCGCCGGGCATGACGCCGGTAAAGCTGCGCATGGTTTGAAGAGCGCGGTATTGTTCATCGAGTAATTGAAAATGAAGCGGAATGCCCGACGGCGCAAAGAACGAAAGCGATCCATCCTTTTCAATCGGAACGGTGCCGAGGATTCGCTTGACGCCTTCCGACTGAACACCTGAGACAACGGGGCCTGTCGAAATGTAGGGCCGCTTGTACCAATATGTGTAGGTCTTGGCGTCAATGGTCAAC
>JAAERP010000150.1 GCA_024230215.1 Fuerstiella sp.
CTCAAGCAAACAGGAGCAAGGTGGCGAGTCAGACGTGTCAACCGAATGGTCGGACTCTGCGCAAATATGTACAGCAAACAGTGGAATCAATACTGGAAGTCGCTCGTCGCCTGAAATACCGTAATCCTTGAGCGCACCCCTGTACGCAAAGGCAGCAGTGTGCTCGCTTCGTGTGACGCGATGGCACACAATTATGCCAGCTCCCGACTGCGAAACGCCGGTTGGTATGTGATTCGGCATGTCGCGGAGATCTTGACATTCGGCATGATGTTTGCCGTTGATATCGGCTAATGGTTCATTAACCACCGTGTTTGCTTTGTCGTGGTTCCACTTCCTGACGCGGAGCGATTCGATGATCACCAGAATGCCTCCAGATTGCTGCGTGGCCGACTTCTCGTCGTTGGTCGTTGTCGCAAATATCGACATTGCCCGTGACCTGAATGAAATTGCGGATCTGCTGCAGGCTCAGCGGGCGAATTCATTCAGAGTCCAGGCCTACCGCGCAGGCGCGGACACACTCGCCGGCCTTCGCCTGTCGGCACAGGAGATCCTCGAAGACGAAGGTCGACTGGGCCTGATTGAACTGCCCGGAATCGGTAAGTCTCTTGCTGCCGTTGTGGAAGAGCGAATTCAAACCGGACACTCTTCCGTTCTGGATCGTCTTCGTGGTGACGCGCAGGCGGAACGCATGTTCGCAACGGTTCCTGGAATCGGACCGGAACTGGCGTCGCGAATTCACGGGCAGCTAGGCATTGATACTTTGCAGGAACTGGAACAGGCCGCCCACAGTGGCTCACTAATGGGAGTTTCCGGAATGGGCCGTCGGCGAGTTCTTGCCGTGCGGGAGTCGCTTGCCGGTCGTTTTCAACGCGGACAACGCGAATTCGAGTCTCTCTTCGACAATGGCTCACAAGACATTTCGGGCGCCGACGATGTGAGTGTTGCCGACCTTCTCTGGGTCGATGAGCAGTACCGGCGGCGTGCTGCGGCGGAACAGCTGGTTCGAATTGCGCCAAGAAGATTCAATCCGAACGGAAAAGCATGGCTGCCGATTTTGCATACTGAATGAAGCGATCAGCACTTCACAGCCCTGTATTCAAACTCGGCTCGCGCACATCAACTCGGAAAAACCCGCGACTGGGTCATCATTCATCACGATGACGCAGGTAATGGCCAGTGGACAGTTGTTACTGAGCACCGCGGACGCCTGAAAGGCAGACGTGCCGTCCGCGGACGCGAAATCGAGTGTTCAAGGTGCTACACGAAGAAGGAACTACTGGTGGAGCGATGACGACAAATCTACGAATAGCGATTGTTTCAGCAGCGATTTCCCTCGTTCTCAACTCAGCTGTGCCGGCGCGGCAGCTGGCCGGACAGGAACGGGATTCGCTCGGAAAGAAACCACTCAGCCATGTTCTGCGTGGCGCTACCTTCCGTCGTTCGGAACCAGGGGCCGACGCCTGTTCGCGCGGACAGTCGCTGTGGTGATCGCAGAAGCTGACTTTCGCATCGCTGTATTCGGGCACTACGGTCCTGTGGCCCCCGTCACCAATAATCACTTCCAACGGAGATAATGAAATGACCATTACACAGCATACTCCTGAGGTCTCCACCACATGGATAGTAGTCGCCGATCGAAGCCGTGCGCGAATCCTGGCGGACCCCGGCGACAACAAAGACCTGTCCGAAATTGAAACTCTGGTGAATCCTGAGGGAGCCATGCGGCAGAGCGAGTGCTGCTCAGACCGGCAAGGATACTTCGGGGGACGGCCAGGGGCGCTGGAGGCCGGTGACCCTGAAACTGATTTCAGGCACAAGACCGCTCAGATGTTCGCCACGCGGGTCATCGAATCACTCGAGACAGGACGAGCGAGTCACAGTTTTGGTCGAGTCGTGCTGATTGCTGCCCCCTCGTTTCTGGGTACGTTGCGACAGAAACTGCCTGCACCGCTTGCCCGAATGGTCGAACTGGAAGTCGATAAGGACTACTCCAAATGCTCGCCCGGCGAAATCGCTGCTCAACTCGCGAAGTTGAAAGTTGTCGGAAGACAGGCTTTGCAATAAGGTCTGGACAAACTGGCACACGTGTTGCGGAAATCAATGATGCCTTTCGCCGACATCACGCCGTATCGTTTTCAGACGTCCAGCAGTCGATGGACTCGAAACGGATTCCGCAAACTCAAGACTCTCCCGCCGAAAGCAAACGCAATGAACTGGTGTTTCAAACTCGGTCGCATGATGGGGATCAGCGTCAACATTCACTGGACGTTTCTGATTTTTTTTGCAAATACAGAGGTTCGCAGTAGCTGCACTGGAGGTGAACGATGATCGTTGGTGTTCCGCGAGAGATCAAGACGGACGAATATCGTGTGGCGATGTTACCCAGTGGGGTCGAAGAACTTGTTGCCAGCGGCCACAAGGTGCTGGTCGAACGGGGAGCCGGTGCAGGGAGTGGCATTGCGGCAGATGAATATGAATCTGCGGGAGCGACCATCAAGGAAGCACATGAAGATGTGTTTGCTGCCGCAGATCTGGTCGTGAAAGTCAAAGAACCGTTGCCTGCGGAATGGCCCCTGTTGAGACCGGGGCAGGTGCTGTTCACGTATTTTCATTTCGCCGCCGACGAGACCCTGACTCGCAGTGTTATGGAATCAAAGACGACGGCTGTCGCCTATGAAACGCTGCGAGGAAGAAACGGAGACCTGCCATTACTGACACCGATGAGCGAGGTGGCGGGGCGCATGAGTGTCCAGGAAGGGGCCAAATTTCTTGAACGGCCTCAGGAAGGTCGAGGAATTCTTCTGGGCGGCGTGCCGGGAGTTGAGCCGGCGCACATCGCAATTCTCGGCGGTGGAGTTGTCGGTAAGAACGCCGCACAGATCGCAGCCGGTTTTCAGGCCGATGTGGTCATTCTTGACACCAACGTCGACAGGCTAAGATATCTTGAGGACATCATGCCCGCGAACGTCAACACAGTCTTCAGTGATCGCCACAGCATCAGAGAGCAGTTGCGGCGAGCAGATCTTGTTATCGGCTGCGTGCTGATTCCTGGCGCAAGAGCCCCTCAGCTTATGACCGCTGAAGATCTAGAGGTGATGAAGTCGGGCGCTGTGATCATCGACGTGTGTATCGATCAGGGTGGCTGTGCGGAAACTTCACGCCCCACCACTCATTCGGAGCCCACGTATATCGTCGACAACGTCGTGCACTATTGCGTCACCAATATGCCAGGAGCGGTCGGTCGCACCAGCACCTACGCGCTCTGCAATGTGACCTTTCCATACGTCCTGCAGATAGCCAACAAAGGCCTGCATGGTGCGGCGGCTGATGACGCCGGACTCAGGGAAGCCATTAACATTCAGGACGGCAAGGTCACCAACCGCGCCGTCGCAGAGACTTTCCACATCGCGTACTCGAAGGCCGTGTGACTCACATGGCTCTTGCTACATCGAATTCAGCTGCGCGTTTCGTGCCTCCCATCGAGGACTTTTCTTTATTCACGAACGTCGAGGGGACTCGCAATTGTCGCCAATGACTTGATTTCGGTGCGATGTCACGATGTCGTGACAGGCGTCGGACTCCGTGCGACTGCACAGATCACACCGCGTTGACCAGCATGCTGTTTCGGTTGGAGCGACAGTCATGAGTCCACTGTTCAGGAACGCCCGTGGTCGGCACAAGAACTGTGACGCATTAGCAACACAGGTTTACGCAGCCTGCGAACGCGCGGGCAGCTCTCCGCGTTGTCGTGCCGTGAGTTTCTTGTGCGCGAGTGTCCCCAATCATCGCGGTAGCCATCACGACTTGTACGGACAGGAATCCGCTCCACCAATACCTGAAAGTGGAATATCACCATCGTATTCCACTTTTTTACCCACTCCTTGCTGCCGATTGTGTTTATAATCAAGTGATCGCCGTGACAACAGGTTCGGATGACCCGTTACGGAGAACACGAATCAGTGTCCACCAAGTTCTATGATTGTCGTTCCTGTCGACTTCCACTGCGGCGCATGAGACTGAGTGAGCTAAACATGTTTGATCTCTTGCGCGCAATCGGGGGATTACGCGCGCACAGGTGTAGTCACTGTTTTCGTGTCTACCTGCGTCCCTGGTTTCCGTGCGATTTGTGGAAGAGATCGAAGGACGAATAGCTCATGAAGCCGATGTCATGCGATGACATTGCATCGCATTACGCTGACCCGGGCCGCGAAGAACGCATTTCAACAGCAGTTTGGTTGCCCCCACGAGCCAGAGCCGATTCCGCCATTTCGTAAACTGCATTAGTGATGTCGAGGCGGCATTTGATTTTGTCAGCTGCCAGGACCCAATGATGAACTCCGCGGTGTTGTGTAAGGCTACAGGCAGAGTCTTCGGATGATCAGGACGATGCCGAGTACCGTGATTTCGACCGCATCCGCAAGACGAGCAACTCACAAGACAGTTTTGTCTTTCACAATCATGACTGGACAGTATGGACCGGTACTTGCAGGCTGCAATTGAAGAAGCACGAACAGGTCTCGCCGAAGGCGGCATACCGATCGGTTCTGTGCTTGTTATTGATGACAGGATTGTGGGACGCGGCCACAATCGGCGCATCCAGAATGGCAGTCCTGTTCTGCACGCGGAAATGGATTGTCTGGAGAATGCGGGACGTTTAAAGGCGTCAGATTATCGTCGTGCCATCCTGTACTCGACATTGTCGCCCTGTGACATGTGCAGTGGAGCGATCCTGCTGTACAGGATTCCGACCCTGGTCATTGGAGAAAACGAGACATTCTGTGGTCCGGAGGATTATCTCCGATCGCGCGGCGTGGATCTCCAGGTTGCGGGCAATCACGACTGTCGGCAATTGATGGAACAGTTTATCCTGGAACACGCTGAGTTGTGGAACGAGGACATTGGTGAGCATCAATAATATGAGCAAGGAGCCGCGGGGGCGAAATTACTGTCCCTTTCCCTGGTCTGATCCGGCAGTGGTCGAGACGCATTGCAGCGTCAGCGGTTGACTATACACCACCCCTGTTTACATCCATGTCCGTCGGTGCTGTGCATGTTGGTCTCACCACGGGAAAACCCGGTGTCCTACCGGACACCGGGTTCTACAGCGTATTACGCTGACTTGTGGCCGCGAAAAACGTTTTCCGGCCTGCTATGGGTGCTTCCCACGAGCCCGAACGGCCACATCTTTCCGAAAACTGCTCTAACTTTGGCTGTTCCCGCTGAGGGTCCCGCATGATCTACGAGGAACGACGCACCGGGGGCAACAGCTGTCACTCGCCGATGAGTTTGTTCGTTGCCCAGTCACGAACGTAGCTGTTCTTGCTTTCCATCGCACTTAGCAGTGTTTCTTCGACCTTCGTTGCAGCCAGCTCCTGGACAGCCGCGAACGCCGCGTTCTTTCCATATCCCAGACTGTAAGTGTCGTCCAGAATTCGCTTAATCAGGAAAGGCACAGCCGCAACGACCTTGCGATGGTGAAGTGCCTTGGCCGCCGCGATACGCGGGTTGGGATTCTCATCGGCCAGTTGCCCGACAAGTGCCTTGTCAACCGCGTTGAGCTCTGCACCGGACGTCGGACCACCAAATTCCTGAAGTTTTGCACATGCCCAGCTTCGCAGGTACACGTTGTCGGAATCCAATGCTCCAATCAAAGCGCTGTGTACTGTTTCCGGTGCCAGCACTTGAATTGCATCGAGTGCCGCGGTCTTTCCGTAGCCCAGACTGTAAACGTCGTCCTGGATTCTCTCGACGAGCATCGGAACAGCTGCAACCGCGTTACGTTTCTTCAGTGCCGTCGCAGCGGAGATGCGAACATTCGGATTCTCGTCCTTCAGGCGTGCTGCCAGTGCTTTTTCGATAGCGTTCAGGGCAAGAGGGCCTTTCGGAGGCGTAGTTTCAGTAATAACATCCTTCAGTGCCTGTCCCAGTGCGGCTGCGTTGTCGGCCGTGTGGTACGAACCGTCGCAGGCCTGGGCGATTCTGCGTAATTGATCCTCTTCTTTCGGCTTGATCGCGAAACCGACAACGTGGATCCTGACGTTGATACCCAATTGACTCATTTGAGCGGCGATCTGTTGCGGGCTTCCGTTGCAGGTATCGTTTCCGTCCGTCAGGACAATGACCTCCTTGGAGGTGTCCTTGCTGCGAGATAACAGCATATCCCGTGTCACTTCCAGCGACTTCGCCAGCGGCGTGTTGCCGGTCGGTTGCATGGATAGAACGGCCTGACTGAATCCGGCTGACGAAAACGGGCCAATCGGTACTACGTTTTCAATATCACTACAGCAACCTTCAGAATTTGCTGCTGTTCGATGTCCGAACATGACCAGACCCACCTGATGCTCCGACAGGTACGGCATCACCTTGATGAATGCGTCTTTGGCCGCGTCGATACGGCGAACACGGTCACTCGTTTGCCCGTTCATGCTGGCCGAAGAATCGACCACCAACACAATCTCTCTGGCGTGACCCACGCGGAAACAAGCCACCGACACCAAAGCTGCCAAAATCACCGTTTTCCAGTTGAATCTCATTTCTCTACCCTTTCGCAAGATGAACCGTTGACTCTCCCGGGCCAGGAGCTGCGATCCCATGTTCGCTCGATTTCTCTCGGCCTCGCTGTCTCATACGGAGGCTGTGACACCTGACAGAAAGATTCGGGGATTTCACCCTGGTCTTTCTGTCGGTGGATCCCAGTAGCCGAACGGTTTCCAGTAAAAACTCAGGGCTGAAGCAGTCGGTGTACAAAGCTCTGAAACCTCTATTCCTGTTGCCATTCGCGTGAAATCGCCGCGCGAGGGGGCCTCTGTGGGCTGGTCCCATGGGGGCAACTGTCTCCACGGCAACTCGCCTTTTCAATCTGGATGAACTTTGCGGGTAAGTTCCTGAATGACCAACGACTATGTCTACTCCCTGCGCATTTGTGCACTTCCAGCCGGGGGAATGGTGAAGCCCACTGACAGTATTACACATCGTTTTCCATAGATTCTCTGCAGGGATTGACCTGCCGCCCTGTGAGGATATCTTCCAGGAAAGATTCCGTTCAATTCCTCAGGAGAAGTTTCCATGTCCCGAAACACTCGCCGTGGCTTCCTCAAAGAATCCGGCACCGTCGGTCTCGGCCTGAGCCTTGTTGCCGGGCAGGCAAGTGGAGCAATTGCGGCCAACGAGAAAATCAGTGTCGCCTGCATTGGGGTCCGTGGACGTGGCAATTCGGTGATGCAGAGCTTTGTTCAGGAGCCGGATTGTGACATCACGCATATCTGCGACATCCGGGAATCGGTCCGCCTGCAGCGAGGCGCGGAGATCAAACAGAAGACGGGGCGCATGCCCAAACTGCTCAATGACTATCGCGACCTTCTAAACGACAAGTCGATCGACGCCTTCATGGTCGCTACGCCAGACCACTGGCATGCTCTGCTGACGATTGAAGGCTGCCTTGCCGGCAAGGATGTTTACGTCGAGAAGCCGGCCAGTCACAACATCCTGGAAGGCAAGACGGCCGTGGCTGCGGCTCGCAAACATGACCGAATGGTGCAGATGGGTACGCAGATTCGTAGCGCTCCTTTTCTGCAGGAGGCGGTCGATTACGTGAACAGCGGTGCACTCGGCAAGGTCATCTACGGCAAGGCCTGGGAGACCGCTCGCAACGGCGAAGTACATCTGCCGCCTGACAGTAAACCGCCAAAGGATCTGGACTACGAGATCTGGCAGGGGCCGGCGCCGGAGCGACCTCATAACAAGTCCATTGTGGGCAGTGCCTGGCGCTGGCTATATGATTATGGCACGGGCGACCTTGGCAATGACGGAGTTCACCGCATCGACTACTGTCGTCACGTTATGGGGCTGGACAGGATGCCTGACGCGATCTCGTGTTCCGGCGGAAAGTACTTCTTTGATGACGATCAGCAGTTTCCGGATACGATGCTGGTCAACTACGAGTATCCCGACAAAGTGCTGCAGTACGAAATGCGGCTGTGGTCGAAGTCGAAACTTCACGGCGCCGGCGAAGGGGCTAATATCTACGGCGAGAACGGCTGGGTCATGCTGACCAATAATTCGTGGAAGGCGTACGATCCCGCAGGTAAGGTCGTCAGGCAGGGCAGCAGCGACGTGGGACAGCAGGCGCATATTCGCAATTTTCTTGACGCGGTGCGCAGCCGCAAACGCGAGTCACTGAACCAGGAAATCTATTCCGGTCATGTCAGTACGGTCATGTGCCACGCCGGTAACATTTCCTGTCGCACGGGCAGAAAGCTGCGGCTGGACGCCCGGACTGAGACGTTCGATGACACGGAGGCGAACCAATACGTCGGCCGCGAGCATCGCAGGGGCTTCGAACTGCCAGACATCGTCTGACCGTGCCCCGCGCGTGTTGATGTTGACGTTCAGTATCGGTTGCCAATTGGCCGGAACCACCGATCACTGAGCGCGTTGAGGTTGGTTGACAATATGGTCAGTCCTGGAGCAGTTTACGAAATGACGGAACCGATTCTGGCTCGTGGGGGTAGCCGTTCTGCTAATAAGATGAGTGAACCGCGGCCACAAGTCAGCGTGAAACGCGTTAGAATCGGTGTCTCTTGATCTGAGCTGGCAATTGACCATTCGCAGGAGGAGGTCGTGTTTTTGTTTTGTTTTCGACAGGCACCAATGAAGTTTAACAATCATCACCGAGAGGTTGGGACCGTTCACCCAACGCTGTTTCTGTCAGCCGTGGATCGTGAGTGGCGGCGAAGCGCTGGTCAAATGTCTGCTGGTCCGCAGTATGAGCCTGATTCGGCTGGATCTCTTCGTCGAAGTCTGTTTGTCTCGAATGCGTTACGCTTCACTATGTCTGTCATCATGGTTGGTTTCCTTCTGTTGCCGCTGATGAACAGTGAGGCAAATGCGGATTCTGCTGAGGATTGGGCACGGATGCGGACGATTCAGCCCCGGGGATACGTCTGCTACCGCGCGAGACACTCGGTGGTCGTGGATGGAAAACTGGACGACAACGCATGGCAGTCGGCACTGTGGACAGATGACTTCGTCGATATCGAAGGTGACCTGAAGCCTCGGCCTCGGTTTCGTACGCGGGCGAAGATGCTCTGGGACGATGATTACTTTTACATCGCAGCATTGCTGGAAGAGCCGCATGTCTGGGGTACGTTGACGAAACATGATTCGGTCATTTTTCATGACAATGACTTCGAAGTGTTCATCGACCCTGACGGCGACAATCGCGAGTACTATGAGTTTGAAATGAATGCTCTCAACACGGGTTGGGATCTGTTCCTGCCCCGTCCCTACAAGAATGGCGGCAAGGCAGACAATGGCTGGGAAATTCCCGGGCTGAAAACAGCCGTTCACGTTGACGGCACGCTGAATGATTCTACCGACCGGGACCGGAACTGGTCAGTTGAAATCGCCATTCCCTGGAACTCGCTGCGCAAGTTTGCTCACCAGGCCATACCGCCTCGTGATGGAGATCACTGGCGCGTGAATTTCTCCAGAGTGGAGTGGCAGCATGAACTGAAGGCCGGAGAATACCGCAGGGTTCCAGACACGCAGGAGAACAACTGGGTCTGGTCACCGCAGGGCATCATCGACATGCATCGCCCCGAACGCTGGGGGTTCGTTCAGTTTTCAGAGGCTGCGCCGGGCACCGTTCGGTTCAAACCGATCGCTACGTGGAATGCCCGTGAGACGCTGATGACCTTGTATCATCACCAGAAGGCGTTTCACCAGAAACATGATCGCTGGGCTGGCAATCTTGAGGAACTGGACCTCAATAACATCTCGAATCGTGTCGTGATGGAAGCAACAGTCGCGGGGTTTCACGCCCATCTTGACGTGCAGCAGGGCAACAGGAAGCGGCGACTGCACGTGCGCCAGGACTCAAGAATCTGGAGGACAGACGTGGCGACGCAGACTAAATCCATCATCGAGAAACAGGCCGAGGCGTGGAACCGAGGTGACATAGATGCGTTCATGGAATACTACTGGAAGTCAGAGAGCCTGACGTTCAGTTCAGGAGGAAGGACAACGCGTGGTTGGCAGGCGACCAAAGATGGCTATCACAAGCGTTATCCGACACGTGATCAGATGGGACTGCTGACGTTTACAGATCTTGAAGTCACTCCGCTCGGTGACGCCGCACTGGTTCTGGGACGCTGGCACCTGAAACGCGACGCTGAGCCGATCGGCGGGAATTTTTCACTGACGTTTCGCCTCATTGACGGTCGCTGGCTGATCGTTCACGATCATACGTCCAGGGAATCGCTGACGGCTGAATGACCTGTGCGTCGTTGCACTGCGATCCCGGTCTCTGATTCTTCAATTTGTTTCCTCAATATCTTTCTCGGATCCGCAGCCATGGGCCGTTGTTACGTATTGTTCCGTCTGACCGTCATTACCCTGCTCTGTTCTGTGTCGAGCAGCGTACTGGCGGAAGATCTGGCAGAAGATCTGGCAGTAGAAGTCACCGCTGCGTTGGAGCGGGCGGGAGACAATCGCGAACAGATCCAGCAGGCACTCGAGCAGACACCTGCCGAACAGCGTGCGGGCATGCGATTTCTTGTCGCCTGGATGCCGGATCGGGATCTGACCAGTCTTGCTGCGGAAACACTATTGGAGAACGTGCGACTGGCCTACAAAGTGTGGAACGAAGCACGCTGGAAAGATGAGGTCCCGGAGCGGATCTTCCTCAACAACGTACTGCCTTATGCCAGCATCAACGAACGCCGAGATGACTGGCGAGAGGATTTTCAGGAACGATTCTTACCACTCGTCAGGGACGCTGGATCTCCCGCCGAAGCGGCTGCCTTACTGAATCAGAATATCTATAAACTACTGAACGTCCGTTACTCGACGAAACGCAACCGGGCTGATCAGGCTCCCCTGGAATCGATTCGGACGGGGCTTGCGTCGTGTACCGGTTTGTCGGTGCTGTTGATCGACGCCTGCCGCGCAGTCGGAGTCCCGGCCCGCTTTGCCGGTACGCCGTTGTGGACGAACAAAAGCGGCAATCATTCGTGGGTCGAAATCTGGGACGACGGCTGGCATTTCACGGGTGCTGCCGAACCGATGGGTGACAAGCTGGACAAAGCATGGTTCGTTGGTCGCGCGGCGACGGCTAAACGAGATGATCCACAACATGCCATTTACGCCGTCAGCTACAAACGAACTCCGCTAACGTTTCCTTTGGTCTGGGATTCGACGATTGACTACGTCTTTGCGGTCAATGTGACCGATCGGTACACGGCTCGGGCGAAGAAGATTCCCGCCGGGCATGTGGAAGTTCAGTTTCTCGCGATTGACGGACCGAATGGTGACCGGTGCGCTGCCCCAATCACGTTGTCAGATGCTGCCGGCAACCGCGTCTTTGAAGGTGTCACAAAGGACGAACGATTTGACGCCAATGATCATTTGTCTGTACTGCTTCGTGTGGGCCAGAACTACGACGTGGAGGTCCGCCATAAAGATCGTGTTCTGACAAGGACAGTTAAAGGCGAACGCCGGGATACTCCCGTCACGCTGCCGCTGACGGCGATCAGGGACAGCACCACAGAAGTAAATGCGGTACCGTCGAACGCAGCGGTGGCCGAACTCAAAACGTTCCTTGACATAGACGCAGGCGGTCGGCCCGCAATTGATGAGCAGACATTCACTGAGGTTCCGCTCACCCGTGAAGATGCTGCCCGCGCAGGAGAATTGCTGTGGCAGGATCATGTCACGACCATTCGAACGACAAGGGCTGCTGAGATGCAGGCTCGGGAATTGGTGTCTGGTGATCTCCGCATGCCTTTCTTTTACAGGACATTCGGGGACAGGCCGCCGGCCGGACGAAGTCTGTACATTTCCATGCATGGCGGCGGCGGTGCCCCAAAACAGGTGAATGACCGACAGTGGGAGAATCAAAAGCGTCTGTATACTCTGGAGGAAGGTGTTTACGTTGCTCCGCGTGCACCGACCAATACCTGGAACCTGTGGCACCAAGGGCACATCGACGGCCTGTTCGACCGGCTGATCGAAAACATGGTTGTCTTTGAGGACGTTAATCCTGATCGTGTTTACGTGATGGGCTATTCAGCGGGCGGCGACGGCGTGTATCAGCTGGCGCCTCGCATGGCCGATCGCTGGGCCGCTGCTGCAATGATGGCCGGGCATCCCAATGAGACTTCACCACTGGGGCTGCGCAACCTGCCGTTCACACTTCACGTCGGAGGACGCGACGGGAGCTACAACCGCAACAAAACCGCGGCCGAATGGCAACAGAAACTTGCTGCACTGCGAAAAGCCGATCCCGGTGGATATGTTCACATGGCGAAGATCTACCCCGACAAAGGCCACTGGCTGGATCGGGAAGATGCGGCTGCAATTTCCTGGATGGCAGAACACCGTCGCAATACCCGCGTGTCCCGCATCGTGTGGAAGCAGGACGACGTCGTCCACCAACGTTTCTACTGGCTGGCCGTTCAGCCAGAACATGCCAGGGCACGGGCGAAGATTCGCGCCGACCTTGAAGACCAGAACATCTCGATCACGGCTGCGGACCTTCCCGGGATTTCCGTACGGCTGGACGACCAGATGTTGAATCTGGATAGACCTCTGAAAGTCACGTTGAATGGGCAGGTCGTCTTCGAAGGTGTCGCGCCGCGCACCATCGCAGCGGTGAACAAGACGCTTTCAGAGCGCGGCGACCTGCGTGGTATCTTCACTGCCGAGCTGGAAGTTGCGGCCGCCAATGTTCGTTGACGTCAGGCAGCCCCCAGTTGCCGGGGGCTGCAGAGTTTGACGCTGTACGTCAAAGAAGAGTCGCATTCGGCCGCCAGCGTCGGCGGGAGGTCGAGTTAATTCGGGGCAGAAATTGTCCGCACAATCCGAAACCCAACATTGTGGTTGCGATTGTGCCTGGCGTCCATGAAGTCGCGTTGTGCTGAGCGGAGGGCTTCGGCGCGGCTGTTCATGCTGCCGCCGCGGAGTATTCTCGGTGTCGTGCCTATTAACTTTGGGACGTCCAGGAAAGCGACTCCGGGTGGGCGTGTGGCAACTTGCCGTGACGATCCAGGCACCACTCCCAGGCGTTGCCATACACGTCAAACAATCCGTAGTCGTTCGGCTTGAGCACTCCGACGTGCCACGCGGAATCAAATGAGTTACCTATGTGCCAGCCGTAGCTGTCGAGGAATTCATCCGAAGCACCGAAGAATCGTCGCGTGACCGTTCCCACGCGGCACGCACATTCCCACTCGCCTTCGGTCGGCAGCCGATACCCTGAGCGTTCCAATATGTCCTCCGGCAGTGACAGCTCCGTGTCAAACTTCACCGTTTCGGGTGATTCCTCCAGTGGGGGAAAACACATCTGGTCGGGAGGAAATCCTTCCTTGTCACTCAGCCAACGGCAATACTTGACAGCCTGGACCCAGGACACCTGGAGGACAGGGCCGCTCGGATCCGGCCCGTAGTCGTCAGGATGTTTGTGGTCGCTTTGCGGATATTCGGCGACAAACCTCTGAAACTGTTCCCAGGTAACTTCCGTCGTGGCGATGGCCATCTTGCGGTCGACCTTGCGGAGGTGCTGGCGGTCGGCTTCAGTGCGCAGTGGCTCGTCTTCAGGAGCACCCATCATGTAGACCGGTGGATGATCGAGAACGATCATCGTCATACCTTGCGAGTTCACGTTCCACTGCCGGTCGGTCACCGTTTCGGAAAAAGTCGGCTCTTCGTCCATGTTGCGGACCAGCTGCTCTTCATCCCAGGCCCGCAATAGCCAGGCGACGGCGGAGTGGATCCCGGCACCCGGATCGAGGCGATACAAGTCTTCCAGATGTGAACGCAGGTCGTTACGAATGGCGTCTGCCAGGTCGTCGTATTCGCCGAGCGCCAACAGGATTGCTCGACGGACAGAGATATCGGACTCTGTGTGCAGACGAGCAATCAGCTTTTCGGTTGGCAGCCCCAATTCGGCACAACGATGAATCAGCAGTGTGCGCAGTGTCATATCCGGTGATTGTTTGAACAGCGTCCAGACACCGTTCGGTTCATCGTTCAGGTGTAACAGCGTGACGGCTGCAACGGCCTTTCGTGCCGCCGACTTGTCTTTGTCTTCCTGATCAGCGCCTGCGGACGGTTCGCCCAGGAGCTTTGCAAATCGCGTGTTGACAAATTCGCGATGGTCCTGCAGACGCGGCAGAACCACGCGGTATTGTACCGGTCGCAGTTCAAGCAACAGATCGCAAAGGAATTTCGGTTGATCTGCCGCGTACTCACCGACAATCGAAGCGGCCGTGAACCGTTCGTTTTGATCTGCTGTGTCGCTGGTCAGGAAGTCGTGGAATGCGGGCAGAAGAATCAAGTGGACAGGCCGAAACGCGTCAACCAGCGTGGAATAATACTCGGGTGAAGTCGTTGCTCTGGACACAAGGTGGCGGACTGCAATCGGAGTCAATTCGCCCCACGTCACGCTGTCGTCGTGCTGGCCCGAATCCACAGTGCTGGCCAGCATGAACAGGGCTCGAAATCGGACCGCGTCCTCCTGTGTTGAATCCGTTGCCAGATTGATCAGTCGCAATCTCGGGATGGCATCGGCTTTTGCCAGTATGTGAGTTCCGAGTGCGAGTTCGTCGAAATCAAGGGCGCCGGAAGGTGTGACATTGAGCAATTGATCGACGACATACGCAGCACGATCGGGTTCGTTTTGAATGAGTGCCAGGTGGCACCGAAATCTGTCGATGGGCGGAAGATCTGTGTTGGAGGACAGCTGGCGCAATTCGGGGTCCGCCCATTCACGAAACTCCGCCAACCCGTCGATGGCTGATTCCACGGCGCTTGGTTCCGCATGCCGGATCAATTCCAGCTGTGTCAGCGCGTGGCGATGCTGGCTGGCCAGCACGAGTTGCCATTGCCACGTCACTCCCGATAGCCCCAGAGCAACCGCCAGCACAAAGGCCGTTAACAGCGACGCGACCAATGGACGACGGACGGCCCATTTCCATATCCGTTCAACCGCACGAACCGGCCGAGCGTGAATCGGTTCGCCGGCCAGAAAACGCCGCAGGTCATCGGCTACTTCTCCCGACGTCGCGTACCGGCGTGCCGGACTTTTTTCCATACACTTAAGACATATCGTTTCCAGGTCTCGGGGAATGCTGCCGTTAAGTCGGCGTGGATTCGGTGGTTCGTCATTGATCACCTGATACTGGATCATGCGATGATTGCCGCGAAACGGCTTTTCGCCGGTCAGCAGATAGAACAGGATGACACCCGTCGAGTAGATGTCTGAACGACGATCGACGGGACCTCCCGTGGCCTGCTCCGGAGACATGTAGGCCGGTGTCCCGACGATACGTCCGTCGTACGTCATCGTCATGTCACCGATCTGCCGCTTCGCGAGACCAAAGTCTGCAATATAAGGCGAACCGGATGCGTCAAGCAGGATGTTTCCCGGCTTGACATCGCGGTGGATCACCCCTGCCTGATGAGCGTGTTCCAGCGCATCGGCGATTTTGACACACATTTCGGCGGATTTACGATATGTCAGCCGGTTTTTTCCGAGCCATTCAGACAGCGTCATTCCGTCGACAAAGTCACTGACGATATACAGGAATTCGTCAATACGGCCGACCTCATGGACGGTGACGATGTTAGCGTGCTTAAGTTGGGCGGCTGCCTGTGCCTCGCGAATAAACTGATTCGTTTCTTCGACGCCAATGGTGCTCCGCCTGGGCGTCTTGACAGCGACGATGCGGTCCAGTTCAGTATCCTGCGCACGCCACACTGTACCGAATGAGCCCTGCCCCACGATCTCGAGAAGGCGGAAATGCCCCATCATCTGTGAAGACGCAGGTTCAAGGATTTGAGTTTCGTCTCCGGCCAGATTGAAATTCTCGCCGCAGGACGAACAAAGCATGCCTTCGTTGCTAAGCGTGTCCACGCTTTCCATCGTTGAGTTGCAACTGGGACATCGTACCTGCATGGCTGTAGTCTCGTGCCGAAGAGAATCAGGTGAGCAATGCGTAACGCGAATGCATCCCGTTTAGCGTGTTGCTACTGTACCTCCTCGGGAGCCTGGCCAACAGTCCGGTGGGAAGATTGGCGGAACGTACTACATTGGACTGCAGTACTCGACCTGCAGTTGCGGAAGAATCTCCAGGAAGCCCTGCCAGGGACCGTATGCGTCCGAGTTGATTGATGTGGTCCGGAATCCGCACTAACATCAGGCAGTTAACAGATCAGTCCGATTTGTGCAGCGCTGCTATGCAGCTCAACGCAGAGGAGGCGGAGATGTCTGACGACCGACGTCGTCGTATGATCGGTGTGTTCATCTGTGTCGTGATTGTTCCGACAACGATCACCTCTGGTCCGGTGTTTGCGCAGGAAGACGCCGTCGATCCCGTCGCGACGCGCGAATACGCTGTTGCTCTTGGGTTTCAGAAGAAGAAACTTTTCAAGCAGGCGGCGGTTCGCTGGACGCAGTTCATTGCGAAGTTCGCGAAGGACAAGCGGATCGCTAATGCCCACTATCATCTCGGCGTCTGTCAGCTTCAAACCGGAAACGCCAGGGCCGTTGGAACGTTTCAGCAGGTGCTGCGGCAGTTCGAGGAATTCAAGCAGCGCGACGCCGTGCAATTCAATCTGGGGCTGGCACTCTACAACGCGGCACTGGCATCGCAATTACCGGATGACTTTCGCGCGGCTGCGGCGGAATTTGCCAAAGTGTCGTCTCAGCACAAAAACAGCAAGCATATTCCCGCTGGCTTGTACTATCAGGCGGAATGTGTGTTTCAGGCGGGCGATCACGCCGAGGCGATCGCGGTGTACCAGACATTGATCGCCCAGCACAGCACAAGTCCGCTGCTGCCCACCGCGATTTTTGCGTTGGCCACGACCCAGCAGACATTAGAGCAGAGTGTCGCGGCCGTTCAGACATATCGCATGTTTCTGCAGAAATTCCCAAAGGACAGCAAGGTGGCGGAATGTCGCCTGCGACTGGGCCTTGCTCTGACTGCACTGACGAAGCATGCTGAAGCGGAGAAGGAATTTGCCATCGCAGCGGCCGTGAGTGATTTCGCCATGGCCGACCTTGCACTCTTTCATCAGGCGCGGGCGAAGTATGAACAGAAACAGTTGCCACAGGCGGCAGGGTTGTTCGAATCTCTGCCGAACAGGTTCAATCAGAGCGAGTACATTAACATGGCGTTGCTGGAAGGTGGCAAATGTCGGTTTCTTTCGAACCAGTTTCCGCAGGCGCAGAATGCGTTCAAAGCCGTGGTTGATGCGAAGCAGAATGAATCGGCTGAAGCCGCCTGGTGGCTCGGACGGACGTTGATTCAGCTGAAGCAGGCGCCTGCTGCAATCGGGATTCTGGACAGGGCCATCGCAGATTGGCCTCAGACTGAATTCGTTCCTGAATTAAAGTTCACCTGGATTGAGGCAATCTACGAAGACGAAAAGCGGAGGCCGGAAACCGTCACGTTATACGCTCAGTTTGCGGACGAATTCGCAGACGACGATCTCGCAGCGGACGCACGTTTTCGAGCCGCGTTGACCGCACTTCAGCTTAACCTGCTGACAGACGCAAAGCAGCAGAGCGATGCGTTTCTGGGTAACGTCGCATTCGCGAAACATTCCTCATTGCCCGACGTTCTGTTTATCGCGGCCGAAAGTCGAATCGTTGGAGACGCGGCTGACTTTGCGAAAGCCGATGAACTGTATCGTCGACTGGTCGGCGAATTTCCGGAGCATGCTTACACACCGCGATCACTTGTCCGCGTGGGATTCTGTCTGCATTCTCTCGGTCGGCACGACCCGGGCATCGCGTTTCTGAAGGCAGCGCTGCCAAAACTGATGGAGTCGGGACTGCAGGCTGAATCGCAATTTCTGATTGGCATCAGTCATCTCAGCTTAAAACGTCCGACGGAAGCCATCACCGCGCTGCGAGCCTCGCGACAGGCGAAGAATGACTGGGGACGAGGTGATGAGGTCGTGCTGGCGCTCGCCAGGGGGCTTGTCGACTCGAATCAGCCGGACGCCGCGATTGCCGAGCTGAATCAGCTGAATCAGAAGTATCCGGAAAGTGAATTCGGCGATATCGCATGGTTTCGGCTGGGTGAGATTCAGGTACAGCAGAAAGAACTCGACGCGGCTGTCGTGGCGTTCCAGCAGGTTGTTGAGAGATTTTCCGACAGTGACTTCGCTCCGCTGGCCGCCTACGGCTCTGGATCGGCGCTGTTCGACAAAGCTGATTACAAAGGAGCCGTCAGTCACATGACTGGTCTGCTGACAAAGTACCCGACGTCGGATATTGCCACAAACGCCTACTACCTGCGCGGTCTGAGTGAACACCGTCAGAAGAACTATGTGGCAGCCGTCAGTGATTTGACGGAGTTTCTGAAACGCGAACCGAAAGAAGAGAAGGCAGCGCTGGATGCACGCTATTCACTCGTCCTTTGCCACGCGGGACTCGAACAGCACGATCAGACGATTCAGACTGCTCTCGATCTCCTGAAGACGAATCCCGACTACGCCGCCGCAGACAAGGTCTGGTACGAACTTGCATTTGCATATTCCGAAACCAGTCGTCAACAGGAGTCCGCTGGCGCATTTCGTCAATTGGCCACTAAATTTCCGGACAGCATGCTGGCCGGCGAATGCTGGCTGCGCGTTGCGGGGTTTCATGCCAGTGATAAGCAATATGCTGACGCGATCGCGGCAAGTGATCAGGGACTGGCAAAGACAACAGACCCGGTGCTGCGCGAACGACTTCAGTTTCGAAAAGGAAGTTCGCAGTTCTCGACCGATGGATTCGACGAAGCAGCGGCAACGCTGCAGGCTCAGATTGCAGAGCATCCTGACGGCGATCTGCGCATCGACGCCACGTGGCTGGTGGCGGAAAGTATGTTTCGTCTGAAGAAATACGGGGAATCGCTGCCGTGGTATCAAAAGTCGATTGAGACGAAATCTGAGAAATATCAGTCGCGCGCACTTTATCGAATCGGCACGTGTGCGAACGAACTCAAGCAGTGGCCAGTCAGCCAGAAGCACTTTGAAGCTCTGACGAAACAGTTTCCGGAATTCGAACAGGTCAGCGAAGCATGGTACGGACTGGGCTTCGCTCTGCAGAATCAGAACCAGCTCGAACAGGCGATGCAGATGTACGAACGAGTCACGCGAGAAACGAATACGGAATCCGCTGCAAAGGCACGATTCATGATGGGCGAGTGTGCCTTTGCGCAGAAGAAGTATGATGTCGCGTGGGAACATTTTCTGGAGGCGGCACTCGGTTATCCATATCCGGAGTGGCAGGCTCTGGGGCATTTCGAAGCGGGGCGCTGTTTCATCGAACTGCAAATGCCTGACAAGGCTCGGGAATCGTTACAGACCGTTGTGGATCGGTTCCCCAAACATGTTCGAGCAAAGGATGCTGCGAAACTTCTGGCCGGGCTAAAGGCCGGGTCCTGAAACCAAAGACGGCTGATACAATCCTCATGATCCATCAATCGAAAATGCAAGGGGCGATGAATGTCATTCTGGAATAGTCGCGTTCTCACAGCATCGACGTTCTTGATGCTGGTTTTATTTCTGCCGTTATTGTCGGCTGATGAGGCCACTGACATGCCAGTGGTTGCACCGAGTGCTGAAGCCACCGTGGAAGCTCCGCCTGCTGATGATTCCATTCTGTCACTCATGCTGGATACCGGGCTCACCGGACTCCTGTTCATGGGCGCGCTCGGTCTGTTCTCGCTGGTCAGTGTGACCGTGGCCATCGAACGCCTGGTGAATACGCGTCGCGTCTGCATCGTTCCGACTGAGATAATCAGCGAACTGAAACGTGTGGTTGACGGCGATCGGTCCACACCGGCGGATCTGCAGGCTGTCTGTGATCGTCATCATGTACCTGTTGCGACAATACTGGCGGCCGGCCTGCAACGGGCCGGTCGTCCTCTGCCCGAGGTGGAGAAGGCGATGGAAGACGCCGCAGTGCGCGAAATGGGAGCACTCCGCAGTCGAGTTCGGCCATTGACAGTCGCTGGCAGTGTGGCTCCGCTGATTGGGCTGCTCGGTACGGTTGTCGGCATGATCATCGCTTTCAAAACGGCCAGCCAGGCAGGACTTGGCAAGGGGGAAATGCTGGCTCAGGGGATTTACATGGCTCTGGTTACAACCGCTGCCGGCTTGTCGATTGCCATTCCGTCGCTGCTGTGCGCGGCGTTTTTTAACGGGAAGATTGAGCGGTTTTTTCGTGAAATCGATGTTGCGTTGATGTCGACATTTCCCTGCTTTGCTCGTGTGGAAGAACGAGTCGCGATCGCGCCTCAAAAACCTGAAGCGGAAGATCCGGCGGGGACTCGGAAACAGGATAGGCTCGTGGAAATCAGCGGATGATCTGCTCTGAATGAGAATATCTCTGGCCGTGCGAAACGGAGATTCGTGGCTCTGTGGTCCGGAACTTAAGTACGGGACCGAGAGTCAATCATGAAGAAGTTATCACGAAACGAAGCACACCATGAAACTGCCGATTGAGACGGACGACTTTGATGGTCCTAATCTGACGCCCGTCATTGACATCGTCTTCTTGCTGCTGATCTTCTTTCTGGTCGCCACGCGGTATGATCAGGAGGAGCGTGAATTAGACGTCGTGCTGCCGGAAGTCACTCAGGCACAGCCTCTGTCCATGACCCCGGAACTCGTTATCAACGTATTGCGCAGCGGCACCTACAGGATTGTGCAGCAGGACGTAGACGAACAGCAGCTCGGCCAGATCATTCGGGAAACCTACAGAAACAATCCACACCAGTCGGCGCTCATTCGTGGCGACGGTGACGTCGCGCTGAAGCACGCTGTCCGTGTGATGGGGCTGTGCAACGAGGTCGGGATGGATTATCGCATCGCAGCACTGCAGGAACGTTAAGAGAGTCAGGATCATTGTCACGAATTCACGCGGATGAATACAGGGATACACGACAGGGCGTACCGAGTCATTCGGACTCGTCTTCACCTGTGTTGCCCGTGTCCATTCAGGCCGATATACGCACAACCGTGGCGATGTTGAAACAGGATGAAGTCGTCCGTTGAAAAAACACACTCTAAGCTCCAAAGCTGAAACAGCCGCTCAAGCCGGATACGTATGGCTGCGTTCTCCGAAGTTGGCCGCGGCCGTTGTATTCATGATCTTTGCCGTCTGGGTTGTGCCGAAACCTCGTGGCCGCGTCGTGCCCATTGACGGAGTTGGACGCTGGGCGAATTTGAACACGGTGCCGCAGCGACGTGTTGTCTGGCGTCCGGCGGACGAGCTGTCATCCGTTTTGCCAACGGATATTCCCGACGCTTCGCTGATTGCTCCCCGTTTTGCTGATGGGGGGACAACTTTGTATTTTGCCCTTCGATCCCGCAGCGGCCAGGCTGATATCTATCGCAGTCGACTGGTTCACGGCGATTGGCAGGCAGGCAAACCGGTTACCGCACTTAATTCTGCGGCCGATGACGTCGGTGCGATCCCGTCGGCCGACGGACGGAAACTGTTTTTGTATTCCAACCGAGCTGGCGGCACAGGTGGCTTCGATATTTATGTTTCGGAATGGCGGGACGAAGAATGGACTCCGCCCGTTAATGCCGGCCACCCCGTCAACTCAGTCGCGGACGAATACGATCCGGCGATTTCGCCAGATGGTCAAACGCTCTACTTCGCATCGAACCGCATCAAGCAAGCCAATGGTTCCCGAAACTCGAATAATGAATGGAGCGGAACGCTTCGACAGAGGAAATCGACGACATTTGACATCTACGCTGCCGTGCGAAACAGTGTCGACTCGTCCTGGGAATCCGCTGACGCAGTCGACACCATCAACACGACGGACAGCAACGAGGGGGCTCCGTTTGTGTCGTCCAACGGAGCGTTTCTGTATTTTGCGTCCGACCGTCCGGTTCGTGGGAGAGAAATCCGGAACCTCGATCTGTTTCGGAGCAATATTTCTGGTGCAGCGCTGACGCCTCCGGAAAATCTTGGCCCGGGAATTAACACGGTCGACGACGAAACAGAGCCTGCACTGTCACCGGAAGGCTTCACGCTCGTCTTTTCAGCCCATCGAAACGGAAGCGAACGGTTGCTTCTGAGTCGTGCCGATGAAGTGAGAATTGAGTCCGGATGGGACACGTCGAATCTGCGTGCCGTTTCTGCAGTCTGGCCGTACGGCCTGTTGATTGCGCTGATGGTTCTTTTGCTGGCCGCAATTCTGTTTGCCACACGTGAGAGATTCCTGCAGGCCGCCGGAGCCACCCGATTCTTTGCCGGAAGTGTGATTATTCACGTGCTGCTTCTGTTTGTGTTGGCGGTGTGGAATCTGCCGAGGGTTATCGATGTTATCACGTCAAAGACGTTCGATGCGGAAGCGTCCACTCAACTATTTGACGACAATCAGCACCAGTCACATGAAGACGGTCGTGCTGCGTACGAAAAGCTGGCGGATCTGCAGTCGCTCGAAAATATGCCACAACCGGATGTTATGCGGCTGGAAACCGAAACGTTCAGTGTACCCGAAAGGACGGACAGTCCACTGCCCGCGATTTCGCTGGACGTTGCCCGCACAATGTCTCCCAGGCAGCTGCTTTTTATGCCTTCGAATCGTGCACAACCGCAGCGACCGGCAGCAAAGTCGTCTCCCATGCCTGCGCTGGCGCGACCGACTCCTGTGACGGCTTCGGATGTTCCGGAACTGGAGAAGACGTCCGTGGTTCCGGAACCAGTCAGGAGGCCCGGAGAACGGCCGGTTGCCACGCAGATTGACATGCCTCGAACGATACTGCTGGTACAGCCTGTCCGCTTTGATATCGACAATCCCACGGCTTCGACGGTGCGTCCCACCGCGTTGGTGAATGTGGCTCCACCGGCGGTTCGGATTGGGACAGAACAACAGGCCGCCGCGCTGCCTTCAAACCCGTTGGAAATGCGCGTTGCGCCCATACCCGACATTCCGGACGTTTTGAAACTGGCGGAATCCATTGTCCTGCCTGCGGCACCGGTAGAGGCGACAGAGAGTGTTTCGGATGAGCCAACCCCGCTGATTGAGGTCGCGAAGGTGGATGCGAGGACGCCGACGCCCGTTCCGTTCGCGACCTCGGGGCAGCGAAGCCAACGCCGTGAGCCACAGCCATTTGTGGACCAGAATGCTCCGATTTCCAACATTGAAAATCGCCCGGCGGATCCCGCGAAGATGCCAACGCTTCGGCCGCAGGAAACAGCTCCGTCTCCCATCCATGACCATCACGCTGGTATTGCAGAGCTTGAGACAGAAGAAGTTACGCTGCCCCGGAGCGACGCTGCTGACAGTTCGGAATCAAGTGAACTGTTCGAAGAAAGCCTGCTGCTGGTGATCGATCGATCTGAAGTGACAGCCCCGGCACCGCTCACGCCACAGAAGATGACCGGCCCGTCCAGTCGAATCAAGGAACGAATCGTAGTGGGCGCGATCAGTCTGGAACGCAACAGCGCCCCGCCTGCGTTCCACAAGCTTGCCAGTCAGCTCGATCGTCCTTTCGCCAGGGCGAGTGCGGTGTCGCTGGCTGCGGACAGTGTTGGACTGAGATCAATGTTTACGCTGCGCCAGGGAGACACTCGCAAGCAGTATATTGAACTCTTCGGTGGAACAGAAGAATCTGAAAAGGCCGTGAATCGGGGCCTGCTGTGGCTGGTTCAACATCAGAACACCGATGGCAGCTGGAGCCTGAATCGATTTCAGGAAAACTGCAACGGGAAGCACCCGACATGCAACGGACAAGGAGCCGAAGTGTCGAATACTGCAGCAACCGGTCTCGCTCTGTTACCGTTGCTCGCGGCGGGAAACACGCATGTTGACGGCGATTATGCGAAAGTCGTGGCGGCGGGACTGCAATGGCTGATCGATCACCAGAAGTCTGATGGTGAGTTGCTGGGGCCTGGTGACAGGCAGAAGATGTACAGCCAGGGGATCGCGGCCATCGCGCTGTGTGAAGCGTTTGGCATGACGCAGCATCCGGACTTCCGCGAACCCGCCCAACGGTCACTGCAATATATCGTCGATGCACAAAACAAAAAGACAGGCGGTTGGCGCTATAACCCCGGTGAAGCGGGCGATACTTCCGTCGTAGGCTGGCAGATGATGGCGTTGAAGAGCGGTGAAATGGCTGGTCTTGATGTTCCGATCGAGACGCATGAGGGCATTCGACGCTGGTTGAAATCCGTTGAAGGGAACATGCCTGTCGGCGGGCAGTTTGGTTACACCAATCGCACTGTGTCTCCGGCGATGTCAGCCGAAGGCCTGCTGTGCCTGCAGTTTCTGGGGACCGGTCGCAATGACGCGGCTATGCGAGCAGGTGCCGACTATCTTCTGACTCAGCTTCCTGACGTCAAACAGGGACGAACGTCGTATTACTGGTACTACGGTACTCAGGTGATGTATCACATGCAGGGCAACTATTGGCAGGAATGGAACGCGGCTCTGCGCGACATGGTTGTGGACACCCAGATCAAGGACGGCCACATGGCGGGTACATGGAACCCGGCCGACAACTGGGAAAAACGAGGTGGCCGTCTGTATTCCACCTCCATGAAACTACTGTTGCTGGAAATCTATTACCGACACCTGCCGCTGTACGAACAACTGGACGATTAGAAGAAGCAGTTTAGTTATTGTCGTGAACGACACTGGCTCGTGGCAGTGACGGAACTGCGATTGAAACTCGCTCTTCGCGGCCACATGTCAGCGTGAGACGCAACCGGGCGGAATCCGCCTGGTTGCGTACGCAGCGAAGCGCTCCTGACGGAGACAACGTTGGTTGTGTGGCCTCCGGACACACATGATGCCCCGGCCCGATCAGGAGAGGTGTACGCGGTGCCGATGTTGGTGCTCAGCGCGTTCCCTGCAATCAAATCACAGGCATTAACGAATTCTGATTCATTTTTCCGCGCGGTTAGCCTGGAATCCCCGGATCGCGATAACCAGTCCAAAGATCAAGCCGCCAACGGTCACCAGGCCCTGTCCCACGGCTTGCCCTCTTCCTTCGGCTGTGGTCATGTTGGGGCGTCCCATCATCGCGGTCTGAATAACATTGGAGACAATTGCAACACCCATAATGCCAAATCCGACTTGCATCTTCTTTGACCAATGTCGATCGCCCGCAGTCGACTTGTTTGTCTTCTTGCGAGCAGAGGTTCTTCCTTTCCCGGCCCGCGGAGGCATGCCTGTCGGCGAATCAGGCACGGTGTTTTGATAGGGGTCGTCGTCGAAGTCGGGGTCAGCCGGCCTTCGGCGCTTCGAGGGTTTGGCGGTTGGTGATGAGCGTCGACGCTTCTTTTCCGAGGCGTCTCCAGGAGGCGTCCCTGCTCCGTCAGCGTCGGGTACACGGATCGTGGCCCCGCAGGATGAGCAACGCACTTTCTTACCGGCGGCTGAAGCCGGGCAGGCAAGTTTCTTGTCACATTCACTGCAAACAATCCGAAATCTCTCGCTCATTGGAGTTTCACTCTGCCTGCAACGAATCTGCACTTCATCTCGGGCACAACTGAAGTCGAACGCCAAAGCATCATCTGATGCCAACGTACGTATTGCTGGCCGGGCCGCCGGACTCTTTCTTCCCTCAGTTCTCCTGTTAGCGTCGCATATGTACTCAATATTCACAACCATGGAAGCAATGCTCAGGGAAGATCGGAAGGATTGCGGATCCCGACAAACACCCGCTCTTCGAACCAGTCAAGCTACACTATGCTGTTCCGGGAATGAAACGCAGGGAACGCGAAAAACGAACTACGCACAGAGAATACGGAGGACCGCTTCAGCCCGCGATGTTGTACACACGTGCCACGATGACCTCCAGCACGCCGGCGCATAGTCAGGATGGGAGACTATGGTGAATCCTACCACCGGATTGCTGTACTTTCGTCTTTATCGAATAAACACGAGGCGACCGAACAGGCGAATGGCGGTGGTGGTCGTCGGGCAGTATTCTCTGTTTTTCCTGTTGACTCTCCTCCTGCTGGAGGCCGTACGATGCCCGGGACAACGATTCCGGTCCTCAGGTTATTGAAGGAAAGTCACATTGTTCAGCATCGGTGAGTTCTCCAAAATCACGAGCCTGAGTGTGAAGACGCTGCGCTACTACCACGAGCAGGGAATTCTGGTGCCGTCGCGCGTCGATCATCAGACCGGCTACCGTTACTACGCGGAAAGCAGGATTGAAACGGCTCGGGTCATCATACAACTTCGCAAACTCGATTTCACACTCGTCGACATTGCGAAGATTCTGAACTGCTATAACGAAGAGGCCGATATTCTGGATTACCTGGAACGGCAGAAACGCACCATACACGAGAAGTTGCAGGCATACCGGGAGATCAGTCGAACACTTAATCAGATTATTATTGAAGAAAGAGAGGCACGGGTCGCCATGAAAGAAGCAACCTTTGAAGTTCAAGAAAAAACAGTGGATGCCATGGTCGTCGCCGGCGTGCACATGAAGGGACGATACAGCGATTGTGGCAAGGGCTTTGCCCAAATCGGCAGACGTTTCGGGCGGCACATCTGCGGTAAGCCGTTCCTGCTTCACTACGACACGGAATACAAGGAGGAGGATGCGGAATTCGACGTGTGTATGCCGGTTCGCAAGGGCATCAGCTCAGGCGAAATCTTCGTGCGGGAACTGGCTGGCGGTCCGTGTGTGTCTCTCCTGCACAAGGGGCCATACGCGGAACTGGGCCGGTCGTATGCCCGGATTCTGAACCATGTGAAACAGCAGGGGCACCAGATTGAAATGCCGACTCGTGAGATTTATGTTAAGGGGCCAGGCATGATCTTCAGGGGAAACCCTGTCAAGTATCTTACAGAAATCCAAATGCTGCTCAGAGAATAGTCCCGGCGCTCAGTGCATCCTGCGTCCCCGTCGTCGAACATGCCGCGAACGCTGCAATCGACATCGCAGGGATCAGGGAACTTTGTTCCAGGTGAACTACGGCAACGCTGGCATGTCGGGATGCAAAAGACGCCGCCACGAGAGGAGCCCTCCGGCTGACTCTGCAGACGGAGGTAATCCCCGGGCACACACTTTAGCGATGTTCTGCCAGCAGCTCTCTTCCCCGACGATGCACGTCGTCGCGTTCGATCTCGCCTTTTTCAAGTAGTTCAAGGACTTTACGTTGGGCGCCGTAGTCCTTGTTTACCACACCGGCCTTGCTCTGCAGCAGTCGCCATGCTTTACGGCGTTCGATGCAGAACAGCACCATTTGCCGAGACAGCACAGCGTAGAACGGCTTACCGTTTTCTGTTTCTGATTCGCTCCATACTCCCCAGTCGGGGACAAAGGCCTGGCTGTCCGGATTCAGAAAACGTCGATTGACAACGTCATTCTGCGTCACACACGCCAATAGATCGTCCAGGTGAATCGATTTGCTGACATCCGCTTCGTCCACCTTCTTCCAGTGGCGACGGAAACGAGCTTCAGTGAAAGCCCAGTGTGCTGCGGTGTACGAATACTTGTTGCCAGTTGATTTCGACTTGATTTCGCGCCAGTCGCGATCGGGGGATGGGTTACCGGCAAGCTCTATCGCGTCATGGTACGATTCACCGGTCTGCGGGTTGTGGACGAACTGAGGCATTCCGCGGGAGTCTCGGACACGCTTCGCCTGAATTGTCGCTACGTCATCACCGACGCCGTGTTCCGGCTGGCAGGTCGTGAAACACTGAAAGAAGGCCGTTCCACGATACTCGAGAGCATCAAGGATGGCCTTGAAGAAGCGGGGTTGATCGGCCATGGAAATCTGCGCGACAAAGGCCGATCCGTGACCAGAGGTGAAAGTTTCAGCGACCGATTTTCGTTCGGTTAGTTTGCCCTGTGTGGCTGCCCCGATCTGGTTCATATCGAATCCGCCGGTAAGCACCGAGGAGTCCGAATTCTGGCCGCCGGTATTCGAATACACCTGAGTGTCGAGCATCAGCAACAACACGTTGGGACGGTTCTGAAGAACGACTTTGGATACGTTCTGATACCCAATGTCTCCCATTCCTCCATCACCACCGATGGCCCACACCTTGGGCAATTCCCGAATCTCCAGATCTGTCATCAGCGTATCGGTGAAGTGGCAGAAATCGAAGTAATCAGATTTGGAAAACGGACTGCTCGAAACGCCCGTGATCAGATCTGTAAGACGCTCCGGAATCACTGAACGACGGGCGTGATCAACAATGAAGCTCTCGCCGATCAGCCAGGTGACAGTCGCTCCGTCCTGAAACAGAGAGTTCATCCATGGGTATGGATGCGGATTGGAAGGAGAGGTTGAGCCGTACACCGTATTGCAGCCGGTGTGAGCACCCATCGCCATGACACTCATGCCGTCGGCGGTTGCTCCGTCAACGGCCTGAAGGTCTCGATGGTTGTGTGCCTCCTGCCTCAGGATGACGACAAGTGCGTTGGCGACATCTTCATTCGATACCGGTGAGGATGCTTCGATCCGCGCCGACGTGTCTTCGTCCGTCTCACCGCCCAGTCCCATCACAATGTGAGTCAGGGCTCGCATCAGGAGTGCGTACTGTTCAGGGTCATCTTCCGCCATGCGGGCCAGTCGCTCGGCACCTTCCTGTTCCAGGATCGCTGCCTTCTTTTCCAGTCGATCGGCTTTGTCATGGTAGAGTGGCCGCATGTATGACTCTGTGAGCGTTGCCACAGCGCGGAGTACGCTTTTCTCTCCACATCCGGCACAGGCTCCGTCGCCGGACAAAAGTGCCTGGTAATTGCGTTGTACCATCAAGTGGTTGCGAAGCGTTGCCGGTCGCGAATCCTGTGGAGCGTGGTTGTCGTACATTCCCAGATACTTCTGCTCAGTCTCCGGAAGCAGGTCCATGAAGGTTGTTGCTCCGATTACTCGCGAATTCTGTTCTTCACTGTCGTGACGCATTACCAGAGCTTCATGGTCACCGCACTCGGTAACGCATTCCGCACAGCCCTTGCACAGATCGGAAACGAAGATTGAGAACAGGCCTCCGGCCCCCGGTTCCTTCTTTTCGCGGGTGCCAAAGATGGCGTTGGTTTTTCGGTAGGCCAGAGGGACGAGCTCCAGGACTGCCATGAGTTCTTCTCTGGCATTTTCCGGTACGTCGCCGTGCTCCTTCAGGAGAGTCCCAATGATCTGAACAAACGGCAGGTCCTTTTTCTCCTTCACCGCATCTCGCATCATGTCCCGAGCCTTCGGCTCCAGTTCCGGCACGAGCCCCGTCAGCATTTCCCGGTGAAATGAATCGCTGATGTAGTTGTCGATTGCTGTGGTCAGGACAGTGCTGATGTCCTGTGCCGTATTTGGCAGGGCGGTGTCCGGACAGGCTGTTATGCAGGCCATGCACTGCGTGCAGTTTTCCGCAATGAAGACGGGTGTGTCGCGTCGGGCCACGTACTTTGAATTGCTTGCCCCGGTCGCTGCGGCCACAACACCAACGGCGGAAAGCGGAGAGGCCGGCTGATGATAGCCCAGCCCGCTGCGATATTCCCGATCGTAGTAGGATGTGCTCTGCAGATTATTACGTGCCGGCTCGCAGGAACAGTCGCCCGTGCCGCAGCCGCGACCGTCAGTGCCGCAGGTGTTGACAACCGGTAACAGAGGTGTCCCTCGCATCGTGGAGGCATCGTCCGCATCAACGTCACCGTATGGTACTTCCTGGACGCGTTCGAAACCCTGTGTCATCACTTCCATATTGGACTCCACGACTGCGTCGCCGAATCTTCCGAACTTCTTTTGGTATTGATTTAGAACGACTTTGTTAAAGTGTTCCTTGCTGATGTCGTTGTTTTCGAGGAATGGAGAGACGTGGAAGAATGCTCCCAGAAATGCGTTCCCCTGCATACGAAGCTGCAGGTCCGGCCGGTCGGTGGCGGCCTTCGCGATATCGAATCCAGGTAGAATAAACAGCCGGATCTTTCTGTCGGTAATTTCCTGGCGAATTTCCTGGGGAACCCGTGTCCACGCCGTTTCCGGTGATTCATCGCTTTCCCACACAAAGGCCCCTCCGTCGGCCATGCCGTCCAGTGGGTTCATGTGAGTAAACGCCTTTGGATCACAGCACAGGACCACATTGACGTGCCGCAGGTCACAGTTCACTCGGATACGCTCGGGAGCGACCATCAGGAAGTATGCTGTTGGAGCACCTTTCTTTTCGGATCCGTACTTGGGGTTGGCACTGACATGCAGGACTTCCTTCAGCTGTCCATGTGCGTCTTCTGCGCCATCACGGTGGCTGAGGTAATCACCAAATTCGCCGATAATGGCGCCCAGGTTCTTGCCCGTCGTGATCATGCCCCAGCCGCCGATGGAATGCAGTCGTACGGCGATCGTCTGATCCGGAAGCAACGATGGAGTCTCACTGCTTTGTACCGCGTATGGGTGGTCGATACCCACGGTGAAGTAGTTTTCTCCGTCCGCTGAACACCTGCCATCCGTCCGTTTGGAACGTCCGGTGGCATATTCCCAAGCGCCCAGAATGCCCTCTGGCCGGAAGTCTCGTGAGCCCAGACCGTACGAGCCGCTGAAGATCCGTGGCATTTGGTCTGCTGAAATTGCCGGATGGCCGTCAGTCTTTCCTGACTTGTGCACCTCCAGAGAACGGGACAGCGCGGTGCGAACGTCACGTGCCAGGGGATTGTCGCTGGACAGTGCTTCGTCTGTGCGTTCCAGGATAATGACGTTCTTTCGGCCGCGAAGTGCATTGGCGATGGCCGCCAACGGAAACGGTCGCAGCACGTTGACGTGGATTGATCCGACGCGCTCGCCGTGTTCCTGCTCGATGTAATCGACTGCAGCTTCGATGTTCTCAGCGGCCGATCCCAAAGACAGGAAGACCGTGTCAGCCCCATCCGCTTTGTACTCACTGAGCAGACCATAGTGCCGGCCGGTCAGTTCCCCGAATTCACGATACGCTTCTTCAAGCATTCCCAGGATGGGCTCGCAGAAGTTGTTGCGACGAGCCACAACGCCGTTCATGTAGTGTTCCTGGTTCTGAACGGGCCCGATAAGTGCCGGCCTCTTGAGATCGATCATCGACGGCACACGTATTCGTGACGGACCAAACAGCTCTCGCTGGGCATCCGTCGGGCAGGGAATCACGTCATCCGGAGAGCCCAGGAACTCCCGAATCAATTCCGCCTCGTGCATGAAGAAGGTTCGTTCCAGGTGTGACGTCAGAAAGCCGTCCTGGATGTTCATCGCAGGTGTCAGAGACAGTTCTGCGACTTTGCGGGCAATTAACGCCTGGTCGGCAGCCTGTTGGGCGTCGCGGCCCATCAGCATAGTCCAGCCGGTATCCAGCGCGGCGTAGATGTCGTCGTGACCGCAATGCACATTGAGCGCATGTTTGGTCAGCGCGCGGGCCGCCACTTCCAGAACCATCGTCGCCAGCTTGCCTGGAGCATGATAATACTGCTCACTTCCGTAGACTATGCCCTGCCCGGATGTGAAATTGACGACACGTTTGCCCGTCGCAGAAAATGCTATTGCCCCCCCCTGGGCCGCATGTTCTCCTTCAGCTTCGATCGCGATCTTGGCACGTCCGAAAACGTTGAGTTTACCTTCGGCAAAGGACAACTGGAACAGCTCACCCATCTCAGTTGAAGGCGTGATCGGATAGAATATCCCGGCGTCCGCCACTCTGGCTTCGGTGTGATATGCAACAAGGTGGTTGCCATTTGAAACCACTCGAATGCCTGGGTATCTCGCCTGTTGCATAGTATCTCGTTCTCCGAAGTTTAGTGGGCTTTGCTATATTTTGCTGTATATTTGGCGTTTTCGCGGCACATCGTAGCTGTTCTCGAATTAATTCACCATTGGACCTGTCGAGTTCGGTGCGATGGCCCCAAAAATAAGAGACGTTGAGGTCCTGAATGAGCATCGTGGCCGGCAATTACCAGCGGCAGTCCTGTCGTGCACACATGTTGGGCAACTGCGGCCTGTCAAAGAATGAAGGCATAGTTGTTGCAGTAAGCGTGGCAGAATAGTGAGCTCGGTGTCTTCGAGCTGAGAAATTGTCGTAAGTGCTTGCATTGAGGTGTATTTTGACTTCATCACCCACCGGGCCGATGCAATATCTGCAACAGGTTCCCTATCCACACGGGCGACAGGGACAGCGTCATTCTCACACGTCCATGCTGGCCGTGACCACCAGTGCAATGCTCTGCAACTCTCAAAGTTACGAAGCGGTCGCACAAGGGATTCGTCCTTTGCCGATCGAGGTCTGGAATGCCTTAGGTGCATGTGGCGACCACCGTGTGCGAACACGTTTCGTGATCTGATGAATACCATCAGCCCGGACACGTTGGAGGAGGCTATGATGCGGTGGGTCACGAAGGGGCTGGGTCTGAAACCACAACTCGATAAACAGTCGCGGCTCATCATTGATGGCAAGGTGCTGCGCTGCACTCGGAGCGACCATCGACGGACTCAGCAGATTCCTGCGGCCATCGATCAGCACACTGGATGCGTTCCCAAACCGGGATTTGGGAACGAGGATTTCAACGTTGTTTCAGATCATCCCGGCTGGCAGGAATGACATTATGCGCCCGAACTTCGTCCTTCTGTTTCTGTTGAACAGTCTGCTGCTTCAGTTGACGATCAGTGTGTCCATCGGCCAGGACGCGGCGTCTGGGCAGTCCGGTTCTGATATCCTTGATCTGCTGCTGAGGAAAACGCCTCAACCAAACTACGATGCCCCCGTGCCCACGCAGATTTCCGGGCGTGTGCTTCTACATGCACCAGCAGGAATCCTGGGAGCGGAAGGCATATCGGTCACGGACGGATACACGGTTGTTGCGACCGACGCAGAAGGCACTTACACGTTGAAGCCCAACCAGCACGCTGTGTTTATCTATATTACTCGTCCTGCCGAACATGACGTGCTGGGATCCTGGTACAAACCGCTGGCGGTCAGCGTCGATTTTGAGCTGAAGCCTGTCCCGGTGGACGAAGACGAATACATCTTCGTGCACGTGACGGACACACATGTTTCACAAAACCGCCGATCGCTGATGGGGCTAAGCCGTTTTGTGCGTGAGGTCAATGCTCTGACGCCGCAGCCGCGTTTTGTCGTCAATAGTGGCGACCTCTTGAATCTGAACAAGGCGTTGCTGAGTACACCTGCCGCCGGTCAGGCAGACTTCCGCAACTATGTGGGAATCATGAATCACCTGGCAATGCCCCACTACAATGTCTCGGGAGACCATACCGATTCGTCGTATCGACTGGACAAGTTTCCTCGCGGAGATCATCGTTGCGGCAAGCCGCTGTATTGGGAACACCTGGGCCCTCATTTCTTTTCGTTCGAATACGGCAGGATCCATTTTGTGTCCGTCGACTTCGGCTACCACCTCGGCAAGCGACAGCTTTCCGTCAACGGAAAGGACCTGCAGTACCCAACCAATCAGGTTCAACCGATGCATGCCGAGTGGATGAGGCAGGACATGGAACACCGGTCTGCCGGTACCTTCGTGGTGACGACGTCCGAAGCGGATCTCGGCGAACACTGTCCCGACTTTGCCCCGATGGCCGCACAGCACGACATTCGACTTCAACTGACGGGCGACATCCATGTCGTGTCTCAAAAGATGCGATCCGTACCATACCGTACCGGAGGAGCTCTGGCAGGTTGCTGGTGGAATCCCAAAGCGGAACAGCTGTGTCCGGACCTGTCACCGCAGGGATATCTGATCTACCGTGTGAAGGGAGAGAAACTGGAACAGTTCTATAAAGGGCTGGGACAACGCGTGGCGATCGTATCACATCGTGTCGGCGCCCCGCTGCACGGGCAAATCGACCTGAAGGCTCATCTGGTTCAGCCCCGGCCGAACGAAACGTTGGAATACTCGCTGAATGGTACTGACTGGGTGCCGATGACCCAAGTCGCCCGACCGTTCTATCGAACTGTGTATCAGGCGACCGTGGACTCCACGTCGTTGCCGGACGGCCTGTTGACATTCCGTGTCAGAAGCAGCAGCGGCGAAATTCGCACTCGTGAATTCGTCGTTGCCAACGACCGCAACCAATCACCGATTCAGGCAGGGGCACTGTTAAGTTTCTCGGTCGGAACAGAAAGCGGCTGGACGACTCACAAAGCACCAGACAGCAGAGTCGACGTTGTTTTCAATGGGGTGGTGGTTGGAATGCTCGATCCGGATGCTCGCCGGGAATATTCGTTCATGATTCCCGCGGCGGGCCTCCGCAAAGCCAACGTGCTGGAGTTTCGTTTCGCCGATCCGAACGATGGCATGAGTCTGGGAAGTCCTGTGCTGACAGTTCAGGAAACCGTGATCCGCGATCCCCGGGACGTGGCGTTAAGACGCGTGAGAACGGCCCATTGGGGTGACGCGGCGGTCGAGTGGGGTGGATTCATCGCCGGCAATGCGGCACCGCCGGACGAAACACCGTTCCATCGCAGGCAGAATGTGTTCTGCTTCGTTCTTGACTCAACATCGTGATCCGACATTGTTTGGTCCCGGAGGGGCCGCAGCACGTAGGCCGCGACCGAGCGAAGCGCTGTTCCGGCACTTCCCGTCCGTTGCGTGTGTCACGCCTCGCATTCATCACATTGCCCAAGCGGCGTCGCTGCGCTCCTGGATCCGTTCTGCCTTTCTGTGTCTGGTCCCGGACGGTCCGCAGCACATAGCCACGGGCGTCAGCCCGTGGTCACGTGCTTGACACGAATTGCACGGGAATGTTCATTCTGGCATTGGAAGAATGATGAGGGCATTTTCGGCGAAGGATGCCTTTCCGTCCTTGCCGTTGATGCGATACTCGACGTTCAGTTGTTTCACGACTCCCGGTGACGGGTCGCCACCGAAACTAGTGTTGTAACTGCCCGATACCAGCGTGATCATCGGCGTGTTACTGGCTCCCTTGCGGAGCACGGCAGTGACGTCCTTTTGAGTTGCCCCCGCACCGTATTGTGCTTTGACGATCTCCAGTTCTACCGCATCGAGACCTGCTGTCGCCATCAGTGCACTGACGTCGATGCCTTTCCCGCCAACTTTCTGAGCGATCGCCAGCGCTGCTGCAGTTGCATCGTCCTTGAGCGAGGCGACCTTCATGGCGCTAACAGCTACCTTCAGTCCGTCAATGCTCGGGTGAAGTATCAGCACGTCCAGCGCCAGTTTGCGCTCAGCGGGTCGACGTGTTGCGTTCATGGCATTCCGACACATTTCAGCACGCTGCTTGTCCGGCATCGTGAACTTCCGTGCGACACCGATGAAACCTCGCAGTGCGCGGACCTGGTACTTTTCTGCCGGGGCTGTCTTTGCCAGGTCCAGCAAAACCGGGGCCGCGTCTACACTGTTCCATTTGCCGAGCAGACGGCTGCTGGTGTCCTGCAGTTGGTCGTCGCCGCTCTTGGCCGCTGTGGCAAGAGTCTGCAGGGCATTGGTGCCACCAACGTCGCTGAGGATTTCCAACAGCGTACTTTTTGCTGCGGACGGGGAACGTTCCATTGCCGACGCCAATTCCGCGGCACAGGCCTCACGGTCCGGCATACGGACACTGGCTGCTTTTAATGCCTTCTGCGCAATCGCCGCATCTTCGGCGTGCTTCGGAGCAACGACCTGTGAAATCAAGAGCGACAGTCGTTCCAGAGAAACGGTTTCCCCAAGAGCGATCAGGGCGGCGCTACGCACTGACTTGTCAGAACTGTCCAGCGCCTTCACGACTTCGTTCACTGCATCAATGCGTCGCTGACCTACCAGTTGAAGCAGCAGCTTGTGAGTATCGCCTGTGGCTGTCGGCAGTTGTGCTCCAATCTCCTTGTTGACGTCCTGACCGGGTAGCACTGCCAACGTCTGTTGAGCTGCCGTTGCCAGATCTTCGTCATCGCTGACTGCGATGTTCAGCAGGGCCGACAGACACGATTCGTCGCCAACACGTTGCAGTGCGTCGATGGCCGAAATTCGCACTTGTGTCGGACCCTGCCCTGCGGCTTTCACCACGGCGGCCAGGACAACTGTGTCCGGTCGGTCGGCCATGGCCTGGACGATCAACGCAGCTCGTTGGGGTGTGGCGTTACCTAATTCGGCCGCCAGTGCTTTGTCGATTTCAGAACCGGGGAATTCACGAGCCGTGCCCAACGCCAGCTGAAACAGTTTCTTGTCTGGTGATTGGAATATCTCCTGCAACAGCGGGATGCCGTCCTGGTTTCGAGCAAGAATCGCTCCTCGAGTCGCTTCGATAATTCTCTGCATGGGAACGTCAGCGGTACGAACCTGGTCATAGATCTCGGCGGCGGCGACAGCATTGCCTTCGCCGTGCAACCGTTCGGCGCACAGCACGCAGCCTTCCGCAACTGCCGAGCGAACGTCAGCAGGAGCCGTCGCCAGTGCGGCTGTCAATGATTTGGTGGCGGCAGCATTGCCGATGTGTCCCAACGCGACTGCTGCAGCTGACGCTACGTCCGCATCACTGTTCTGCAGTTTCGCGGTCAATGATTCAACCGCGTTGGCGTTTCGACGGAAACCGATCGAATTGATCATGCCAACCAAAAGTCGGCCGTTCAGTGATTCGGCCGCGTCCAGCAACGCCTTGTCCGAGGCTTCCCCGGGAATGACTTCCAGCGAGATTCTGGCCCACGACGATAACTGCGGATCAGGCAACAGTTTTGCCAGGTCGGCGACTGCTGCCGGGGACCCGTAGATTGCCAGATTCTTACAGGCAATGGCTTTCTCCGACGCCGGAGCATCGGAGCGAAGCACCGCCAGCAGTTCTTTTTCTTTTTCAGGTGATGTGTCGGGGCCGTCGAAGGCTCGGGCCGTCGCGGTGGCCACGACGATCAGGGTGACGAGCAATAACGCAGAGCGAGTGAACTGTCGAGTTTTATTCATGATATAGGTCCGGAAATTAGAGAACGTTGTGAATGAGGTTCTGTACCGAAGGGGCGAGCATGTCAGTGCGATGGCTCGCAGCCTTACAGTCTCCACGGTTCTCTCAGTGCCTCTGATCGCATTCGGTTGGCCTGTGCGTCGTTGATGAATGTGTGCGTCGTGTTGTCGTACTTCACCTGACGGTCCAGATGGAGAGCGATATTGGCCGCATGGCAGGCGATGTGTGCGTTGCATGCAGCGTCGGCGTTGCCCTTCGGCTTGCTGCGAGTTTTCACGCAGTCCAGGAAGTCTCGCACGTGGAACGTGGCCGGATAGCCGCCAATTTCGTCGACCGTTCTGCCAGCCAGCAGCTCCGGCGAACTCAACACCATTTTGCCGCTGTCGCCCGCTTCCACCCAGCCGGTTTCGCCTTCGAACCGCACGGGGCATGAACCCAACGGGATCCAACCCTTCTCGCGGAAGATCAACTCTGTGCCATTCTCGTATCGCGCGACTAACTCGCCGTCTTTTGGTGCGTCGTACTCGACAGGAGGAGGACAATCTCCGACGGCCCACTGGCACAGATCCACGCAGTGAGAACCCCATTCCAGAACGCCGCCGCCTTTGAAAGCGCCGACGAAGCCGCCACCTTTCTCGAAGTTGAATCCGTCCAGCAGCTTCTTGTTGAACGGACGCCACGCAGCTGGTCCAAGATACATATCCCAGTCGACGACGTTCTGATCGGGCTCGGTTTCCGGAACCAGCCAGCCGCTCATCAGGGCCTGCATCCCCGCCGGGTGTGCAAACACTTTCTTGAGCGTGCCAAGTCTTCCGGTTCGAGCCAGTTCGCAGGCAAACGCGAAGTGCGGCAGATTGCGTCGCTGAGTGCCGGCCTGGAACACACGCCCGGTGCGTCGCATCGTTTCTGCCAGAATCAGGCTCTGAGAAATGTTCTTCGTGACGGGCTTCTCGCAGTACATGTCCTTGCCGGCCTTGGCGGCGGTCATCGCAGCTGTCGCATGCCAGTTTGGTCCGGTGGCGATCAGCACCGCATCGATATCGCTGCGGTCCAGCACTTCGCGAAAGTCGCGGTAGGTGACGCAATTCTCATTGCCGTAATGGGTATCGATGATCTTCTTGACTTCCCCCTGACGTTTCTTCTTGATGTCGGCGACTGCCACGAATTGGACATCCTTTTGTGGCAGGAAGCAGCTGAGGTCGTAACCTCCGCGGCGGCCAATACCAATTCCACCTACGATAATTCGTTCGCTGGGAGCGACAGCACCGTCGCGGCCAAGGGCCGAACTGGGGATAAACATCGGCGCCATCGCAGCCGCGCCGACTGCCGAAACAGTACTCTGTAAAAACCGACGTCGAGGAACTTGTGTGGTCTGTTTCGACATGAATGCTCTCCTGCTTATAGTGATCGCCCAAACGTCAGGACAAAGCCTGCGCAGCAGGCTTTGTCCTCAGTACGACCGCAGCATAGCCTGACGACATCCTCCTTGCCACACACCGGCCACCAATGTTTGTACAATGGTGTGCAGCCAGAGGGTCGGGAGTCTTTTCCCTCACCATCTGTTCAGCTCGTGTAAATGACGCGGGACCTGAATAGTGATCCGGCGTCTGAATGCGGAGTCTGGGAAAAGACTCCCGACCCTGTCCTTTGCGCGGCGGGGTTTGTTAACGTTTCTCAACGTGCTTGCGCCGCTGTACCATGCGTACCTCCTGCTGTGTGTTCGATCAACGACTGGCAGGAAGTTTAATCTCTCGATACCAACACAAAGAACTGATCCACCATGGCAGCCAACAGCTTGTCACGTCGTGATGCATTAAGAACTTCACTGGCGTTTGCGGGAGCCACCGTTGTTCTGAACCGAAGCCAGCGAGCGAAGGGTTTTCTTCAGGCGAACGATCGTCCTCGGGTGGGCGCGATTGGTACCGGAAGTCGCTGGTGTCAGAAGGCGACCGGACTGAATGGTGGATATGGTTCGGCACCGGACTTCCGTCGGTATGGAGATTACGTTGCCGTCTGTGATGCCGATGCGTTTCGTCGAGAACTCGCGACCGGCCTGGTAAAAGAATGGACGGGCCATGTGCCCACCAGCCACCTGGATTATCGAGCCATTCTGGACAACAAGAATATCGACATCGTTCACATTTCAACGCCGGATCACTGGCATGCAAAGATCGCGATCGAAGCGATGCTGGCCGGGAAAGATGTCTATTGCGAAAAGCCGATGACACTGACGATCGCCGAGGGGCGTCAGATGTGCGACGTTTGTCGAAAGACAGGGCGAATTGTGCAGATTGGCACTCAGCAGCGCAGCAACCAGAACTTCATACGGGCAATCGCTTTGATTCGCGCCGGCCGCCTTGGTGAAGTCACAAAAGCCACCGTCAGCATTGGAGGTGGTCCGACCAGCCCTGAAATTCCAACGGCCGACGCGCCTTCGAGTCTGGATTGGAACCTGTGGCTCGGGCCCGCTCCGCTGGTCGACTTCCGACATCTGGCGGGAGACAACGGAGAAACCAAAAGCTGGTCACGTTGCCACTACGAATTCCGCTGGTGGTACGAATACTCTGGTGGAAAGCTGACCGACTGGGGCGCGCATCATGTTGACATCGCAACCTGGGGACTGAGTAAAACGGACACCGGACCGGTGTCTATCGATCCTGTGATGGTGAAGCATCCTGTTTTGTTCAAAGATGGTTATCCAACGGACGATTCGCGGTACAACACGGCGACCGAGTTTTTGATCAAGGCGGGTTTCTCGGATGGCAAGGAGATTGAGATTCGGCATGACCGGGGAAATGGAATTCTGTTTGAAGGCAGCAAAGGCCGCATCTCTGTGAATCGTGGCCGGCTGACGGGCAAGCCCGTCGAGGACCTGGAAGAGAATCCGCTGCCGGACGGTGCTCTGGAAGAAGCCTATAAGAACCGTCCGCTGGTCGATCACTTCCGGAACTTTTTTGAGGCGGTCGTGGCTCGGAAAGAACCGATCTCAGATGTCTTCAGCCATCATCGGGCACTGTCCACATGCCATTTGGCGGGGATCGCTGCACGACTGAATCGCAGGATCCAATGGGATCCGAAAGCAGAGCGGATCATTGGCGATGAGCAGGCACAAGACTTTGTCAGTCGTGAACCGCGGAAAGGGTTTGCAATAGACGTTTAGGTTGCTGATTTTCTGTGCATTCACCGTTCTTACACCCATGCGTGAACTTCCGTGCGGCAACGAAGGAGCGAGATTTCGGGGTTTCCTTCGCAGGCTCAGTCCAGCTACCGGCCACCCGGACGGGTCGACAATATCCTGCGGCAGCACTCAACGAGTGCGTGTTTTAATTAGGCAACGACTCCGGCGTCGGCTAGAATTCTGTATCCCACTTTCGCCCTGCCCGAGCATCCTCAATGGTTCGAACTTTTTTTTCGTTACTGCTGTGCGTTGCGGCGCCGTTCGGTATCTGCACGAACGCGCGAGCTGACGAAACGCATACCGCTGCTGAGGAGATTTCCGACTGTCCGGCCGAAAGTACTTTTCGCGAGTCCTGGATCAAGGTGGGTGAACGCATCTGCCTGAAGTGTCACGTCGCCGACGGTGATGCGGCTGACAGTGAGTTTCGACTGCAGAATGTGTCGCGAATTCCGGTGGCAGAACGCGCTGCAGCGGCGACGCAGAATTGTGATGCGTTTACCCGCATGGCGACGGTGGCTGAGGAAGGTGGTGACTCACGAATGATCGTTAAGGCAACCGGAGGGCTGGATCATGGTGGCGGCGAGGTGGTGAAGGCGGAGTCGACCGAACTTCGAGTTCTGCAAGAGTTCGTCCGCAGCGTGCAGAGGAAACCGACGGCAACACATGCTGACCAGACTCCGGATATTGATGATCTTACGTCGTTCTTTGACGGCGTTGACATGCTGTCGGACCAGCGGCTACTGCGACGTATCACATTGTCGCTGGCCGCTCGACTGCCGACAGGCGTCGAAAAACAGTCCGTCGAGGCCGAGGGACTGATCGCCTTCGATGCGTTACTCGCAGAGCTGATGAAAGAAGAGGCCTTCTACGAGCGGCTACTGGAGGGATTCAACGACATCTTCCTGACACTGGGTTACGCCGGAAACGGCGATGCCGTGCTGTCATACAGCCACTTTGAGAAAACGCGGCACTGGTATCAAAAACACAGTCTTGAGCATCTTCCTGAGAAGGAGCGGCAGCGGGCGAGATACAAGCTGGCTGACCAGTATCGCGAAGCGTTACGTCGTGAACCGCTGGAACTTCTGCACTACATCGTCGAACAGAACCGTCCCTTCAGCGAAATTCTGACCGCTGATTACACAATGGTGTCGCCCTATACGGCGCGTGGCTACGGCATGTATGACGAACTGCAGGCTGAGTTTCAGGATCCGGACGATCCGTTCGAGTACATTCCGACAAAGCTGAAAGCGCTGAAGCATCGTGATGGCAGTGTGCAGCCGACAGCCGACGGCAACTATCCGCATTCCGGTGTGCTGAGCATGTTTCAGTATCTTCGCCGTTATCCAACAACGGAGACCAACCGAAACCGCCTGCGGGCAAGAATGTATTATCAGCATTTTCTTGGCGTCGACATCATGAATCTGGCACCGCGGATTAGTGATGCGGCCGCGATTGGCGCCAAATACGAAACGCCAACGATGCAGGCGGCCGAGTGCGTTGTCTGTCACCGGACGATTGACCCGATCGCCGGTCTGTTTCAGGATTATTACAACGTGGACGGGCACTACGGTCCCCGGAAGGACGGCTGGTTCACGGACATATTTGATCCGGGCCGAGAAGGTCATAATCTGCCGGAAACCGAACGCGGGAGGGCGTTGCAGTGGCTGGGACAAAATACGGTGACGGATCCTCGTTTCGCGATCGCCATGGCAGAACACGTCTACTACATTCTGATGGGGCGAAAAGTCCTGCTGCCGCCCAATGATATCGACAATTCCGCCTTTGCTGCTCGGCGGACGGCCTATCTGGCTCAGCGTGAACTCATCGAACATGCCGCTGAAACGTTCAGCCGGAAGGACTTCAATCTGAAGGTGATTTTTCAGGAACTGGTTGTTTCGTCGTTCTATCGAGCCGATGGTGTCTCGACGACATCGTTTAAGTCAGAGCGGTTGGCCGAACTTGACGATGTTGGCGTCGTCAGGATGCTCAGCCCGGAGCAGATTGAACGCAAAATTGTGGCGGTCTTCGGGAAATCCTGGGGACGGCTGGATGACAGCTATGCCATTCTGTACGGCGGGATCGATTCGCAGGCAGTCACCGAACGGTTGACGGAACCCAGCGGTGCGGTTGGAGCACTGCAGCGAATTCTGGCAAACGATGTCGCCTGCAAGAACGTGGCTGCCGATTTTTCTCTGCCGCCCGATCAGCGTCGCCTGTTTCCCGGCATCGAACCGGACGTTCTTCCCGGTACGGCAGACGCGACAGCAGAGAAGAAGATTCGTGCGGCAATCGTACATCTGCACCAGCACGTCCTTGGTCGATACGAAAATCCGGATGATCCGGAGGTGGATCAGACATACCGGTTGTTTTCGGGCATTGTCGCAGACGCGACATCACGCGGTCGTTTTGAAAAGGTGGAGAGCTACTTCTGCAAAAGCAGTGGCCAGGAAGGCCCACGCGATCCTGATCCACATTACACATTGCGTGCCTGGCGGGCTGTTGTCACGTACCTGCTGCGACAGCCTGACTTCCTGTACGAATAGGGGGCGCGAGACATGCGTCGTGATTTTTTGAAGTGGTGTGCGAGTGCCGGGCTGGGACTGGTCGTGCCGACGACTCTGCCGGGTGCGGCCTGTGCCAACGATGACAGGGAAGATACGGTCGGTTATGACGGTCCGTATTATGTTGTATGCAATGCATCCGGTGGATGGGATACGACGTGTCTGATGGATCCCAAAGGTGTGGATGGCATCAATCGTCTTTACCAGCAAGGCGATATTCTGACGGACGGAGAGATTCATTTCGCACCGACGTCCAAACACATTTCCGAAGGCATGAGCAACAAGGACTTCTTTACAAAATATGCCCGCGAACTGCTGGTTCTGAACGGTCTGGATTATTCCGTTAACAATCATGCACCCTGCAGTCGCTACATGGCCACGGGGCATCTGGACAGTCGGTCGTATCCCACGTTCGCGGCTCTTGTCGCTGCATGCCGCGGACCCAAATGTCCTCTGTCGTTTCTGACCTTCGGCAACTACTCAGCGACGGGTAACCTGGTACCGATGGCCCGCGTACCGTACATTCAGTCGTTGAAACTGCTGGCGAATGCTGATTCTGTTCAGGGGATTGACCGACATCCTTACCACGATGCGTTTGTCAGTGACCACATTGACAGGGCGTTGGGCGAACAGCAGCAACGGCGGACATTACTGCCGAATCTGCCACGCCGTCGGCGAGCGGAAAGCATGCTGTACGCGGCCCAGTGGAATTCAAAGTCACTAACGCGAATTACTCCGCACATTCCGAAATCAGTTCCTGAAGATCCACTCTCCCGGCAGGCCGAGATTGCACTGGCGTCATTCAAAGCAGGTGTCTGCGTTTCCGCGAACCTGACCATCGGCCAGTTCGACAGTCATCAAAGGAATGACGAAGGTCAGATGAAACTGCTGCCTCGTTTTCTGAACGGTATTGATTATCTGCTGCGTCGTGCCGAGGATCTTCAGATTCGCGAGAAACTGATTCTGGTCATTCAGAGTGAAATGGGGCGCACCCCGAGCTACAACAAGGGCGACGGCAAGGATCACTGGTCAGTCGGATCAATCATGTTTCTGGGGCCCGGCATTCAGGGCAATCGAGTCATCGGCAGCACCGATGCTGAACAGTTTCCAGTTCCGGTCGACGCTCAGACACTGGCACTCGATCCAGGAAACGGCCTCCGCGTTCGTCCCGAACACTTACATGTTGCGCTGCGTGAATTGGCCGGCATCGATGAGCATCCGTTCAGTCAGCAGTTTCCGTTCAAAGTGAAGGATACAGAAATGCTTCGGGGTCTGTGGGCATAGTTCGCGGCTCAAGGACCTGTCGTGGGGGTGGCGAGCCGCCGCTGCCGTTTTGATTAAGTCACATGCTCTACAGGTTTGGCAACGCGGGCCGGAATTTCGTCGAACAGGGATATGGGCCGATTTCTGCCGAATCAATGATATTCGCAAACCGATCGGGGGCCGGCCTTAGCGCCCCGTGCCGCAGTTTGTCTACAAGACAAATCGGCTGAGGTCTTCGTCTTTGCGGATGTCGTCCAGTTTGCCATTCACGTAGGCTTCGTCAACCACGACTGTCCTGCGGCCGCATTCCGGAGCTTCGTAGCTGACGTCTTCCAGCAGGCGTTCCATGATCGTCTGCAGACGCCTGGCTCCAATGTTCTGAGTCGTCTGATTCACGAAGAATGCGACTTCGGCAATCGCATTAAGGCCGTCGTCGGTGTATTCAACCGTGATTCCGTCAACGGCCAGCAATTCGACATATTGCCGAGTAATGGAACCCGATGGTTCGGTCAGGATTCTCACAAAGTCATCCTTCGTGAGATCGCTGAGTTCCACTCGAATAGGAAATCGCCCCTGAAGTTCGGGCATCAGGTCCGACGGCCGAGACCGATGAAATGCGCCGGCAGCGATGAACATGATTTTCTCGGTCGAAACAGATCCATACCGTGTCTGCACGGTCGTGCCTTCGACAATCGGAAGCAGGTCGCGCTGAACTCCCTGACGACTGACGTCCGCAGACTTACTGCCTTCGCCGCTGCTGCAGACTTTGTCGATCTCGTCGATGAAGACGATGCCGGTTTCTTCGGCGCGGTGGATGGCTTCTTCCTGAATGCTGTCCTTGTCCAGCAAAGCCTCGACTTCCTGCTCATGCAGGACTCGGCGAGCATCGGCCACCGTAAGTCTTCGTGACGTACTCTGTTTGGGCATCATTTTGTCCAGCATGCCCTGCAGGTCCATATCCATCTGTTCCATGCCGCCCATGTTGGTCAACACCTGCACGGGCGAGTTTCGCTGTTCCGTGGACAGTTCGACCATGCGGTCTTCCAGCTTTCCGTCTCGCAACATGTCGCGGAATTTCTCGACGGTGCGCAGGTGTTTGGACTGCTGCGATTCCGCGTCTTCTTCGGCGTCGTCTGTCGACGAAAACGATGAGGACGGTTCAAAGGGTACCAGAAGTTCCAATAGACGATCCTCAACGCCACGTTCTGCTTCCTGTTCCACATCGGCTCGCTTGGCTGTACGGACGAGTCCGATGGCGGCTTCGACTAGGTCACGGATTACGCTTTCCACGTCGCGACCGTAGTAGCCGACTTCTGTGTACTTGGTCGCCTCAACTTTGACGAACGGAGCACTCGTCAGCTTGGCCAATCGCCGTGTGATTTCGGTCTTACCAACTCCCGTCGGGCCAATCATCAGGATGTTGCGCGGCGTGACTTCCTTGCGCATCTCCTCAGAAAGATTCTGCCAGCGCCAGCGATTTCTGAGGGCTACGGCGACCGCTCGTTTGGCGCCGTCCTGTCCGACGATGTGTTCGCTGAGTTTTTCGACGACCTGATGAGGCGTCAACGGGGTTATGTTTTCTGACATGTTTTTCAGTTGGCGTGAAGTTGGCGTTTGTGAAGAATAAAACCGGCGTGGTACGCGTCCGGGTATTGCTCTTGCGAGAGCCGGCAAGCCGTTTCAGAGTGTCTGCTGAAGTTTGGTTGCGGCTGTGTCGCAGCGGGTCTGAAGGCGTTCCTGAAACGGCAGTGGGACCGCCTGTCGGTCGAAAGATTCAGCGGCTTAGTTTCGAGTCACGTTGCCGATTCCAATTCTTCGACGACGACGTTGTTATTGGTGTAGATGTCAATTTCTGCAGCCACCGCCAGTGACTCACGAACAATCTGTTCTGCGGAAAGGTCGGAGTGTTTTACCAGTGCTTTGGCGGCCGACGTTGCGTAAGGACCACCGGACCCGATGCCCACGACGCCATCAGTTGGCTGAACCACGTCGCCCTGCCCCGTCAGCAGCAGCGAAAGTTCCGCATCGGCGACGATCATCATGGCTTCCAGTTTTCGCAATGCCCTGTCCGTACGCCAGTCACGAGCCAGTTCCGTAGCCGCCCGAGCGATGTTGCCGGGATAGTCTTTCACTTTTTCTTCGAACCGTTCCATCAGAGCAAAGGCATCGGCCGTGGATCCGGCAAACCCAACCACTACCTTGCCATCCAGCATTCGTCGAAGCTTCTTTGTGTCCGACTTCATGATGGTGTTGCCGTACGTGACCTGCCCGTCTGCCCCCAGGACAACGCGGCCCTTATGACGTACGGCAAGAACTGTGGTGGATCTCCAGCGAGGTTTGTCAGCAGCGGTATTTGGCATTTTTGGGTGTTGCGTTCAGGTTGGCGCAGTTAATTAGAGGGGACTTTTATCAGGTACACCCTGAGACCTCAAACTGGTGTTGAGATCGTTTTGCGAAGTGTTGGCAATCGCAGCGTCATTGGCCCGGATTTACTGTTCAGGGGCTGCCGGGATCAGGGCGACACATTCGATTTCAAATCGCAGTGAATCCGGGAGGCAGCGCGTGATCGTAGTTCGAGCCGGAAAGGGGGCCGAAAAATGGTCTTTATGCAGTTCGTTGAATGGCGCCAGATCTTCGAGGATTCTGCGCCGGACGGCCGGCCGAGCTGACCATCGGCCGGATTCAGAGCTGTCGACGACGAAGGCGCCGGGAAGTGCTGCTGTTACGAGTGTGTTACGCTCGTCTTCGACCGGAAAGCACCTGCTCCGCTGATGAGCACTCCTGCGATATTGCCGTTCTTGATACAAACGCGAGAGACCCATTCGCTGGCGTTTCGAGCTTGTGTTGCGGCTGATTCCGTATCGTACCGGCCTCACAAGGATCATTCAGGGGCCGGCCACGATTCCATCGTAGCGTTCAGTGGCGAGTGTCGTGCTGGAGACCATGATGAGTCCGCCGGTAAACATCGGGACAAAGACGGCGTTGTCGTCATACGGAATCGAAATGCTGACGGTGACTTCACGAGTGTTATGCGTAATCACGTTCGGCGTTACGGTGACAGCCAGAGTGTCCACTCCAATGATACTCATGATCCGTTCGGCTTCGGCTATTCCGACGGCGACATCGGCCCCGGGAATCACAAGTTTGCGAGCACCTTCGTAGGCTGCATTGTGTGATGTCGCTCGAATTGTGCTGAGCGTTGCGAACTCGATTCCCCCGAACAGTAGAATGAAGAAGACGGGCGCGACCAGAGCGAATTCAACAATCGTTACTCCGCGCCGGCACGGCGTCGGTCCTGACCGACGATTCGTTCGTTTCGTGAATGTGAGTTTCATGACAGTTTCCTCATTCCATCTGATCCGTGTGGCAGTCACCGCACGGCAGGAACTACGGCTTATTCGGTCAGCAGTGTAGGCAGGTTGTTGGCGATTTCTTCAAAGGCGGCGATCAATCCCGCCTGCGTGTCTGCGTGCCAATGGCGACCGCCTCCATCTTGCGCCACGGTCTGCATATGCGATTGGTTTGCACCACTGCCGAAAGTGATGGTGTGGACGGTGATTCCGTGAGTGTCATGTGCCGTCCGGGCCACGGTTTCCGGCATGATTCCTCTGTTGTGCTGGCCGTCGGTCATCACGACGATTGTCTTTGCGGCATTGGCACGGGCAAACAGAGGAGCCGTTACTCCATCAATGCCGTCCTGCAGTCCCAGTCCAATGGCGGTCGCGCCGCCAACGGATCGTGCGTTGATCGTGGTCATTAACCGGGCATAGTCGAGCGTCATGTCTTCGTCGAGCGTGGATGTGGTGGAATATGTCACGACGCCCACAAGTTCATCCTGCGGTGTCGTTGTCAGGGCATTCAGAAAAGCCGCCACTGCTGCCTTCAGATCCAGCCAGCGATTTCCGCCAGGAGTCCATCTTCTCATTGAGCCGGATCTGTCCAGCACCAGAACGACATCGCGATCCATGTGAGACGCAACGGCCGTCTTGACGGGTTCGAAGTGACCCATGTCAAAGAACCCCGTGAATAACATGGGAATCGCTCCGGATGTCGATCCGGAGGTTCGTCGGCCCGTGACGTGGACTCCATTCAAGCCGTGAGTGTCCTCCGGCTGTTGGGTGAACAACCATGATCCCGCTCCGTCCGGTGCCGACATACCAAAAGTAACGTCCGTGTTAGCCAGCAGCAGTGAGTTTCCGGCGACGGTATTCCGCGCTGCGGCTTCCGTCGCGATCGCTCGGGCGACATCAGTGTCCTGAGTGCGGCTTAGCATGCGACTGCCGGCGCGGGCCGCCGCATCCGTCGCTGTACGCAGTTCAGTACGAGTCAATTGCATCCAGGCGATGTTTATCGCGAATGCCGAGAATGCAAGTATCACCGGCAGGCATATTGCGATGAGCGGCAGCATTGCTCCCCAACGGTTCCTGTGCTCTATTCCCGCCTCTCGTTGAATCATCATTTCAGAATTCCTTCATCATGGTGGCTTCACCATCAACGACAGTGGCGTCGTAGAACAAACCGGAAATTATGGAATTTGCATTGGCCGGAGCCGCGACGCGGACAGAAACCCATGTTTCTGCTGGCAGAGTCGCAAAATCGGCAGGGGAGACGGTAATGGTTGCTGACTTAACGTTTCGAGCTGTGAGTATTCGGTTCGCCGCCGTCGTAACATCAGTCGAATTACCATTCGGCGAGACAGACACGCGAACGCCTTCGTACGCGGCGACGCTGAGTGATTGTTTCAGGTAGACCATCGAACACGCTTCAATGGTCCCAATGATCAGCACCAGGAGGATCGGCAGGCACACCGCAAGTTCTGTTGCGGCCGTGCCTCGACGATTACTGCAGGAATTGACATACGGTACATGAGTCTGCATGTCGCCAGCTTTTCCGATGTTTGGGTTTGAGGACGGTGCGGTTTCAGGCCTGGACCAGTTCAGGCTTGGTTGCAACAGATACGGACGCCGGCGGCTGATTCGCGTCGACGTGTGTTTGATTCGTTGATGCTTCGCTTTGCAGACGTTCGGTCATCCTGTTAAAAAGTTCAGGCACGTCGTCCCACATGTCTTTATCGCGAAACTTCAGCGGAGGCACCTCTTCACCGTTGCCGATCCGTCTGATGTTCTCACGGAGTCGATAGATTGGCCCGGCTACTCTGTTGCTGAGGGTCAGTGTGTCACGAATGAAAACCGGCATCAGGCACACCAATGCCAGCAGCATCGGACCACTCTGTTGCCAGAATGTGTTCACGTTTGCGGCCAGGCCACCAAATGGATTCTTGAAGAACTGATTGATCAGGCCAAAGAAGGCCCCTGCACAGACAAAAACAAAGAAGTGCAGGATGACTCGCAGGGCCAGAGTCCACTGGACCCTGGCATCAGCGACTGCTTTTTTTCGCAGGTTGTTTTTACTTGGCATGACGAGGCATTCCTGTTCTCGATTGAATCTCTTTGCCGTCGGCAATCTACCGAACACTTCCGGACATTGCTGGCCGCCACTCATAAAGGTTGGTCACGGTCTGCTGGTTTCCCCTGAATGAGCCCATTTTTGAGCCGTTGACTTCATGTTCAGTCCGGTTATGCGGGTGTTGACGGCATGAACACCAGATTTGCCTGGTCATGTTGCACCTTGGCAATGTCCGGCGGGCTCTTTTTACGTCTAACATCAATCGCGATGTTCTTTCGCCCCAGTCGTCACGACGCGACAGGAATGTTGTGTCAGAGGCGAGAATAGTCTGTTGACCGCCCACCTGTCGCCGTGCATCGACTGACAGCCCGCTGTCCGACGTGATTGGAAACCAATGCGGAAAACTGGACATCCATGCGACACTTGACTCCATCGCGGGGGTTGAACCGTTGTCAAACGTGTCATTCAGGAGTCGAACGCATGCGGGCAACAGTTCTTTTTGCCATCACAGTGCTGTGCGGTAGTGTCGCCTCGGCACAGCCAGGAGGCGGACTTCCTCAACTGGGATCCGAACTGCCGGACGTAGTGGTCTACGACGAAGACGGTCGGGAATTTTCGTTGAGTGAATTGCGAGGTGAATATGCGGTGCTGGTTTTTGGTTGTCTGACCTGACCACCGTTTCTCAGAAACGTCTCCGGTCTGGAGACGGTTGAACGTGATTACTCGGGTAAGGGCGTCACATTTTATTACGTCTACAAGACACTCGCTCATCCGGAAACCAATCGCTACATCGCCCCGGTTACGCTGGATGAGCGACTCATGCATGTGGCTGAGGCTAAGGAAAAGCTGGGAACTCGCATCAACTGGATTTGCGATTCCATGGATAACGCGCTGAAGCATGCACTCGGCGACCGACCGAATTCGGAGTTCGTTTTCGATCCCGACGGCAATCTTGTCGTGGCTCGCCAGTGGAGTAATCCAGGTGACCTGCGAGCGGATCTGGAAGAACTTGTGGGGTCAGTTCGACGTGAGACAACGATCGCTGATTTGAACATGAAACCACTGACGTCGCCAAAGACTGCCGCGACGGGCATTGTTGACCGCGTGAAATTGCCGGGGCAGATGACGCCCGTGCTGACCGAACCGATCATGGAAGCATCAAGTGAACCCTTCTACGTGAAGCTACGTGCTGAAGTTGACGCTGATTTCTTCCGCACCGGACACGGCCAACTCTATCTCGGCTTTTTTCTGGACCCGTTGTATAAGGTCCACTGGAACAACAGAGCGATGCCTGTTGTCTTTGAGGTTGAAAGCACGACGGGAATTGTTGTGGCCGACGATTCGGGCGAAGGCCCGGACGTTGAAGTCGACGCTGACGCAGATCCCCGCGAGTTCCTGCTGGATCTGTGCGACGTTGCTGCCGGGGCCAGCCGTGCACCGCACGAAATTGTGATCAAGGTCAGGTACTTCGCGTGCGACGACGCAGAAACGTTCTGCAAGCCCGTGTCCCAGACCTATCGAGTTACTCTGGAACGTGATCGTGACGGAGGTTCGCGTCGAACGGCAGGCAGTCGAGGCGGTCGCCCGCCGGGGGGAGGAGCATTCGGTGGTGGTCCGGGAGCTCGGATGCAGGGAATGTCGCGGGAAATGCAGATAAGAAGGCAGCGAAACATGCAGCAGCAACGCAGTCGTCGCGGTCCCCGGTGATCGCCGGACGTTGATTCACTGACGCAGTGTCAGTGTCAGGTCGCTCCTCGACTCACCCTGCGGCCCGATGTCCCTGCCATCAGTCTGCCTGAGTTGGTCGACTCATTCGATCTGTTTCTGTCGGCAACGCTGAAGCGTCGATGCCCGGCATCTGCTGGCTCAACTTGGGGCCTTCGAAGTCCAGCAGTTCGAACTGCTGAAATCCTGTCAAATCTCCGGTCGCGTTCCGGAAGATCGGTTCGGCGATCAGAAGCGATTCTGCAACGATTTGAGATTCGGCCAGTCGGACCATTTGGTTCAGGGAACGGTCGAAATAGACGACCGGATCAACCGTTGGTGGAACGACGGTTGGGTGTCCTCGTTCCGGTAGCAGAAATTCGGTCTTGATGGCCTGAGAATCAGCCCCGGCGGGCAATGCAATTCTCAACAGGGCTTCACTCGGCGCCAACACGGACTCGCCACATAGAAACTGCACCGCAACACTTTTGACCGCCTGGGTCTCCGCGACAATATCCAGAAAACTGTCGCCGACTGCCTGCGTAACCTGTGACAGTGTCAGCCGTGGCGACACGTTGCCTGCTGTCGATACATCGCAGCGAAGTGCCGCTTTGCGATTGATGAATAGAGTATTCGTCAAGGTGCAACGATCGGGTACTGCTGACAGCCACATGCCATAACTGCCGCCTGAAAACACGCAGTTCCTCATGGAAATCACGTTGGTGACGCCCGACGCGGCGCTCCAGTGGACGCAACTGGTCGCGGCATCCGCAGCGGAAGTGTCAATCACACAATCCGTCATCGACAGCACGTCGCAGGTACACAGAATGGCCGTGTTGACGTTCACTGCGGGCGGCTGCGCATCATGTATGAACAGGCGCACGTTGTTGAGTAACACCTGCGACGCTTCGACGCGCCAGGGGCTGGCCGGTGTGATGACGACTGAGGCTGGCCGGTCACCACTGGCTTCGATGTGCATTACTCCGGTGAACAGAAGGTCGGCGGCTCGGTAGGTTTGGCCCGATTGTAATACTACCACACCTGCGGCATCCGGTTTGGGCATGGCATAAACCCCGTTCGCGTCCGGCTGGCTGACATCGGCCAGTGACGCCGCCGGCGATGCCGCTGACGTGGCCCCCTGCAGTTCAGAGTTCGCTGACGTATCGCCGTGATTCATGATCAGTGTGAGTGGCAACAGGCCTCGGTATATGCCGTACGAAACGAACCCACAGATCATGGCGGCTGAGGCGACGACGGTCCCGATTACTCGAACGCGCGACGAGGGCCGTTCCGCAGAAGTCTTTGACTGGCTGATCAGTCGGCGGTCCGGCAAGCGGTGACACAGTCTTCTGGTGGCCGGGCAGCCGACACCTGCATGTGATGACCAGTGGTCGCTGGCTTCAGGGAATGACTGCGGCCGAAGTTCGGGACTGCGTCGAGTAAAGTTGTGGATTGCTCGCGCCAGCCAGTCCGGACAATCGGGTACCAGGTCACGCACGTCGTCAACATCGTTCGCCTTCGCCTGGACAAGCCGGGTTACCGGATCGGCGGACGGAAACACGGGGCGAGATGTGAGTAGCTGCCACAGCACGCAACCCACCGCGTAGATTTCTGTACGCGAATCAGGACTGTTGCCAGTGGCGACCAGTTCAGGGGCGATGGTTTCGATTTCACGCAGCGTCAGAGATTCTGTGAACGAAGTGAACGGGTTCTGCTGTCGTGCCACGAACGGAGCAACCAATACCGCCTTGCCGTCCGGCCTGAGCCTGACGTTTCGTAGAACGATTTCGCCATGGTACAGATCGTGCGATTCCAGACATGTGAGCACTGTCAGTAGTTGTTGACCGATTTCCGCCACAACGGGCCAGGGCAGTCGTCCACCGCGAATCAGCAGCTCATCAGCGTTCCAGCCGGGGACAAACTCACTGACCACACTCGGGGGGGCAGACGCTTCCGTTTCTGTCAACGCGAACGGAAGCGCAATTGCGACCGGCGAAGTGCCGCGTAGTTGCTCTGCACGCTGTATCAAAGTGCCAGGGGCGCGATCGCTGTATGCCGCTGATTCTGAATTCGCGTCCGGCAGCCGATAGACGACAACTGTGTCATGCGAATCAATCTTCCTTCCCAGGAAGGTGTTGTTCCCCAGTTGCTCTGTCAGCACGTATGGTCCGACACGCAGTTGATGAGGGTCCGGCGACTGCAGTACATCAGCCTGCCACGGCGTGAGAACGCGTCGTTGTGCCAGAGCGTCAATCCATACGGAATCGAAATCCGGAAGATCACGACACAGAAGTCGCACCGTCGCTTCACACGCGGCAACGTCCTGCTGATCACAGAGTTGCAGCTCAGAGATTAGTTGCAGCAAATTGTCTGACGGCGATCGCATCCGTGCGCTGCCCTGCCCGTGAAATGTGATGTTTCTTTGTTGCGAATGATCCTCGATATGGTCGGGACGGACAAGCCAGGTCCGGCAGTACAACACCCACTACTGAAGCGGACCACATCGATTAGAGCGTTTTTCAGCCACGAAAGACTCCGTTTATTTCTTCAGAAGTGTGGCAATAAAGGGGTTGATGTCCTGCTGATAGGTGAAGGGTTCGTCTTTGCCTGGCTTCAGCAGCGTGTCGTCAAAACGCTTGCCCAGTTTTCCGTCCTTTCCAAAAACGAGGACGGCGGGGATGGAGTTGAGGTCCAGTTTGTCGAAAATCTCAACGGCATCGACAGAACTGAGGAAGTTGGGGAAGTCAGCATCGCGTTTCTGCAGAAACTTCTCTGCTCGGGGGCGGTAGTATTCCGGTGGTTTGGATTTGATGCCGACGTAGTCGATGTTAAAGCCGACACAGACGATTTGTTTCGGGTGGGCCTTCTGCAGTTTGACGAGTTCTGGAAACTCCTTCATGCATGGCAGACACGATGTGGACCAGATGTCGACGACAATGATCTTTCCAGGATGCTCCGCAATCAACGATGTAACGTCCTTCCAGGTGCCCTCTTTGAGCGTTACGGCCCCTTTGGGGGCACTGGCCGCTTCCTGGTCGGCTGCCTGTAAGAAAAGTGTTGACGTTGTGAGAGCGACTGCCAGAACAGTTGCCGGCTGGAGGAATCGAAACATTGCGTTTAGCTTTCCGGGGGGAAGGAAGCAGGAGGGGACGACGGCCCAACCCATCATAAGAGAATTGACCGCCCGGAGAAGTCTGCTTTCGTGAAAGTTGTGCCGCGCGCATGCATGCTGGATGTTGTCGTGTCATTGTGTCGCTACCATGCGAGGCCCACCGGATGTTGGGCACACAGCCCGACATGGTTTCACGTCACTTCCCATAGGTTTATCTCTTGCGCCTGCTCCTGGCAATCGAATCATCATGCGATGAAACTTCTGCAGCTGTTGTTGCTGAGGATCGCAGTGTACTGTCGAACGTCGTGGCGTCGCAGTTTGAATTACACCAGGAATTCGGTGGCGTAGTTCCCGAAATCGCGTCTCGTGCCCATGTACGCAGGATACTGCCGGTGCTGGACGAAGCATTATCCCGTGCGGACTGTCAGTTGAGTGATTTGTCGGCTATTGCCGTCACGTCTGAACCGGGGCTTGTTGGTTCTCTGCTGGTCGGATTTACTGCGGCCAAGACCCTGGCGATGAGTCTGGGTGTCCCGTTGATCACCGTCAACCACATCGATGCACATATTTATGCGTGTGGCATGGGGACAGAGTCTGCGGCGTATCCATCGGTTGGTTTTGTTGTCAGTGGCGGACACACAAATCTGTACGACTGTCGATCAGCGACGGACAGCCAATTATTCGCAGGGACGACGGATGACGCAGCCGGGGAGGCATTTGACAAGGTGGCTCGAATTCTGGGCCTGCCATATCCCGGCGGGCCGTCCATTCAGAAAGCCGCGGAAACTGGAAATCCGACGGCCTTCAAATTGCCGCGTCCGATGATGCGTGCGGACCGAGTCGATTTCAGTTTCAGCGGGCTGAAGACGGCGGTTCTGTACAAAGCACGAGGATTACCAGGGCCGGATCAGCTGACGCATACACCGCCGGAGATTGTACCGGACCTGGCGGCTTCGTTTCAGCAGGCGGTCGTCGACGTGCTGATCTTTAAATGCCGTTTGGCATTGAAAAAACTGAATTACAAGCGACTGTGTGTGGGCGGCGGCGTCGCGGCCAATCAACTGTTTCGGGAACAGCTTGCTGAAATGTGCACACGCCACAGTATCGAACTGTTAATCGCACCGCTGGAACTGTGCACCGACAATGCCGCCATGGCCGCCATTGCGTGGGAGTATCTGGAACACGGCCTGACCGCAGAACTGGACGCCGACATTCTGCCTGGACTTGTCCGGCCAGGCGCGAAACGGCGTTAAGGCAATTCACCTGTCTTCGTGAACCGACCTGGCTTGCGGGCATGCCGGTTTCTCAGACTGAAACGCATCATTCGTGGCCGTGAATCAGCGTGAATCGCTGTAGGCTTTTCCGCTTCGGATTACTTCTGTGCCGGGCCGCGCCCCTGTTCGACCATGACCTTAATGGTCGCGTTGGTTTCGACGGCTTCGGTTGCCAGCGACATCGTCTTTTCGTGGTCCGTGTTCTGGTACCGAACGACCTCCACTTTGACCTTGCCAGTGATGACACGGCCCAGGATATAGCGAATGTTGATTTCATATTCACCGGATGGGGCTTCGACGCAGACGTACTCTTCGGTATGTCGTCCCTGTTTGCCGCCAACACTCTGCCGGATCAACATGCCGCCATTTGATGTCAGGCGGGACTTTCGGGAGCATCGCTGCCCATTCGGCTCCATGACATCCAGGTCAATATCCGCGTCACCGACCCAGGAAATGCGGATTCGCAGGTCGCGGGCGTTTGCTGACTGCAACGCATTGCGCACATTGCTGGCCATCTGCGGATTTCCGGCCGCTGTCATGTTGCGTTCAAGGTCCCGCAGAACGGTGACGGCCTCGGCATGCTGGTCTTCGAAACCGTCGTTCCAGACGTGACGCATTGTGCCGACACGTGACCAGATGATCGCTTCGGCCTTCTGACTGCCGTCTGCGATACGTCGTGCCAGACCCCACGTGGTGGGCTGCCATGGATTGCGTTTCGCGGCTTCTCGACAGAGCGCGATCGCCTGGTCGTGCGCGCCAAACCGTGCCATATACGATGCTGTGACCAGCATCTGGGCTTCGTTTCCGGCAGCGAAGTCAATTCGCGAGAGCAAAACACGATCGATCTGTTTCTGTGGTCGATCAGCCAGCTTCATTTCCATAGCCAGCACGTCGTACATCCACGTCTGGGCCTGGTCGTTACGGAGCGCAGATTGAATCCCTTCGATGGCACTCTCGTAGTTCTTTCTGTCGTGGAGCCTGCCGATGGCCGCCAGCAGATCGTCGGAACTAAACCGCTTATTCTTAAGCACATTGTCCCATGCAACGGGCAATGGCTCATCGCTGCGGGAAACCTCAGCCAGCAGTTCCGTTACCCGCTTTTTGGTTCGGGCGTCCTGATCCGGTCGCTGCTGAATGCGCTTCGCGGGCTGATACGAAACCAGTCGATATGGCGACCGACTACGACGCACCCCTGATTCGGGCACGGGCTCTAGTTGAACAGTGGTTTTTTTTTGAGGTTGTTGACGGTATCCATTGAGATACCGTCCTTTGCGGCGTTCTCCAGCATTTCTGTGATCTCCGGCGGAACGCTGAACTGACCACCGCCTCCACCAAATCCGCCGCCACCCTGCTGGCCGCCCTGCTGACCACCGAATCCACCGCCACCCTGCTGGCCGCCCTGCTGACCACCACCGAACCCACCGCCACCCTGCAGTCCGCCGCCGCCGCCGAGCTGAACGGGCGGAATGACGAGGTCCGCGACCGGGTAGACGCGAGTCACGAGGTTGTCGTCAGACTCAGCCTTGGCCAGTGTTGTGATCATGAAGACTTCGTTCTGGATGACGTATGTCAGTTCCGGTTCAACAGTCTGCTCAAAGATCAGTTTCAGGGCATTCCGCAGGGTGATACCTTCAAAGTTGATGTCGGTGACGGTGACATCATCCAAAGAGGTCAGGCCTTCAAGTTCCAGTTCCGCCTTGTCTTCCCAGATCGTCATACGGAAATCGGTCCCTGTCGACCCGCCTTCGTCACCGTAAGTTGTTGTATAGTAAGTGGAGATTGTCTCCATGACTTCCTTCAGAGGAGTATCACCTGGGAAGTCCAGCAACGGTACAGGCTTGTTGAGCATCTGTCGCAGCCATTTTTCGACTGGTTTTTCGCTTCTTAAATCGAAGGATTCGTATCGGGGAACACGAGTCAACGTCAGAGCACGCCAAACATCTGCCGGCGGGTATTGAATCGGTGGTTCATCCGGAAACGGTACGTGAGACAATTCCACCTGATACAGGACTGCCAGGAACCGGTCGTGTCGCAGATTGACAAGTTGATAGGCTTTACTCAGTTGTCCCTGAGCTTCAGACATGACCAGCGCCTGCGTTGCGGGGCCGTTGCCAGGCTTCAGGTCCAGGGCGGTCCGCGACACTGTTTCGCCATCCTCAAAACCGTTGATGTCACCATGTGCCGCACGGTCCAGCAGGCCACGAACCTGGTCAATCAGTATCGATAAACGAACTTCTTCCTGGTCCTGTTCGGCCAGAAGCTTGCGTTGAGCTTCCTGGACGGCTTCGTCACGGGCGATATGTTTGCTCTTCAGCGCATTGCTTTGCTGCTGATTCCGCACACTGCTGAGTGACGCGATGACTCGTCTTTCCAGCTCCGAGCGAACATCGGGACTGATGTCTGAAGATGCCTGAATCGTTTCCAGCACGTCTTTCAGTTTGCTTGTGGCAAAGTCCGGTTGGTCGAAACTTATCCGGCGGGCGTCATCGATCGCAGCGTTTGTCTGAGCCGCCAGAATCTGAGCCTCAAGTCGAAGTCTTGTTTCGACATCAGTCAGAGGGTCCTGAGTTTGTGCCGTCCCGGAGTCGGGCAAGGTCTGGGCGCCAGGAACCGTTAGTGGCACTGCCTGTGGCTGTTGCAGGGCCGTCAGCATCGCCTTTATTTCTTTGTTTGAACTGTCCATCTTCGCTGCCCGTTCAGCAATCGCTGTCGCTTCACGTGTCCGCCCACGACGATTCAGATAATTGCTGGCGGCGACCGAATCCCTGACGAATTTTGCGAACTGTTCTGACCCGTCTGCCAGGAGCTGCAGACTGGCAAGCGGTGCATTAACACCGTTCGAATTCATTACGCGATTCACGAGGTGTGGAAGTTCCGGACCACCTGCTGAATGCTGACAGAGGTCTGAGTTCCAGGACAACTTTGCGCCAGAGTCAGTCACGGCGGTCAGCTTTGCGAAGTCCCTGATCTGCCCCCTGCCTAAGACAATGCAGTGTCGGTCGGACCTTAGCATGTGCATGCCGTTGCCAGCGGATTTGACAGACCGGCCATCGACGGCAAACGACCGTACGCTCAGAGGAGCGGTCTGAAGGGACGCCGCAGACCTGGCGGCACTGTCCTGCTGCTGTCCGTGATCCGGCGTTGCCACCGTGCCGCCCGTGAGGTTTGCAAGAATGGCGGGCAATTCGTTGTTTGAGTTAGGGCCGATCACAAGCGAGTGAATTGAAGTGCGTTTTGCAACGAACTGTTCGACAAGTTCGTTCAACTCGTCCTGCTGCAGAGTGTTGGCGGATGTCAGTCCATCGCCAATATACAGAACTGACGTCGGGCCACCAGGGGCGACGCTTTCCAGCAATGTGCGGAATGCGACTTTTAAATCTGTTGTGCCAAGCGGAGTCCGCATGGACAGTTTTTGCAGAGCATCGTTGACGTCTTTTGACGCACTGCCCACAAAGCCCTCAGTCAGGCTTTCGCAGGAAACGTCAGCGGCAAAGATCTGAACTTCGCTTTGTGGGGAAAGTCGTGCCAGAACCTGTGAAACCATTCCAAGAGCGGATTCACGTACTCGTCCAGTCTGGCTGGCGGACGTATCGATCAGCAGTATGTGTCGGTCGACTTGAGCCACCTGTCCCTGCGGAGCAGTTACGGCCAGGGCGAAGTAGTGTTGTCCGTCAGCATCCCCAAACTGCTGAATCACAACCGGCGCCGCAGTGCCAGTGTCTGCAGGACACGAAGATATGGCGACGAGACCTGCAAGACTGCAAAGACAGTATTGGAAGGCGGTAGTTCTCGAAAGCCGCATGAGAAAACCTTTCGGTGGACCGAATTCTGGCGGATCATTGTTGGATACGTGACGTCTGCATCCCGGAACGCAGAATATGCGCAGTATCATATAACCGTCGTCGGACGGTTTAGAATGGAATTTCCTGCAAAAAGACGATGTGGCCCCGTCTTTTGACAGAGTTGCCTGCTTCTGACGGGCGAGACGCTGTCTTGGGAAAAGTCACCAAGTGAGGATTTCCTTGCGCCACTGCTGCAATCCGATTCTTCGACGATCTACTGGGTCTGTTTACCCAGTCCGATGGCAACCGCTGGAGCTCTTGCGGCGGAAGTACGCAGTTTTGCAAGGGCTGGCGACTTCCTAAGGGCCTGAACGCAGCCCACATCTCTATGCACGCCCGCATCGCTCTGGGTCGTCTTTGACGATTCTATCAAGACAGAAGGGCTGTCTTCTCGATGTTACTGGCGGGGGACGCGGAACATCGAGTGGGAACCGCGGCGTTTCATCGGGGTGGCTGACGGAGTGCGCCTCAGTGTTCATGGCCGCCGGGTCCGTTGTGCTGTCGGAGGGACGTGACGTTGGGGGCATGGCTTGTCAGATTGAGCTTTCTGCTGACTTTGGGTCTTCTGACTCGAGGTTTGACGCTGTGTTTGCAGCCCACACCGTCGACATCGCCAATCAGGCAGGCCGCGTTGCCACAGACCGCGACCTGCCTGCAGACGCGACATCTGAAACTGTCGACCGGTGATGCCGTCATGCTTGGCAGTCTCGACAGAACGGCCGACCGCCATCAGGTCAGCTTAAGCTGGTCTCCAGCCGATGCTCATCCAAAACGTGAACGTCAGTTTGATGAATGCGTCGTCGCCGGAGCTGCAGCGTCTGTTATGAGCCCCCAGCCGCGTCAGCGGATTTCGTCCGTCGGAAGCTGTAACCGCACCAATCCTGACCGGTTGTCCGTTGCAGCCCCGACTGACTGCACTGCCGATTGCGAAGACTTCACCGGATCCGCTATGAGCGGAAACACGACGAGTACCCAGGACCGTCCGTCACCGACGTTCGTCCGACAGAAACACGGAGCCGGCGTACGTCGATTTGCTGTACCGCTGTTTACAGCAGCCGGCGTGCGTGATCGGCACCTTATCGCCCACGAAATTGCCCGTGGCGCTCAGGTACGAGTCTACGCCACGGACCGAAACGATTCGTCGGCGTCGTTGGCCATCGCGGTCGTCGAACGGCTGGAGCGATGGCTGATCCGATTTGTCGCAGGCCGAGTTGGTGCTGTGTCAGACGTTGATTGTGACGGATATCTGACGATTGTGCTGTCCCGGCTGGAGACGCGGGAATCGGGGCAAACCGCTAGTGAACCGGTCCGAGGGTGTGTCCGTGCTTCTGATGTTTTTGCGCCCGGCGAATTTGGTGGCGACATCATCTATCTAAGTGGCGAAGTGCCCGTCGACGGCGAACTTGATGCAATTCTGGCACACGAGCTAACGCATTTGGCCGTGTTTTCCGGGCTGTGTTCTGAGGGAGAATATGTGCAACTGCCCGGATGGCTGAATGAAGCGGTGGCCCATTACGTCGAACGGCAGGTCAATCCTCGCAGTCGTAACATGGCGATGCGACTGGAAGAGTTCAAACGCCGGCCAGCCGAATTTCCGGTCGTCGTTCCTGATCACCATACGTCGCTTTCGTTGCGGCGCGGCCCCTCGCGGGCAGCAGGCTGCCTGTTTCTGAACAGCGTTCTGTCGCGACTGCCGGAGCACGCAATCGGTGATCTGATGGCTGGATCCGGCGGGGCGATCCAGCGTCTGGAGCAACTTACGGGACGCACTTTTGCCGACCTGTTCCGTGAATGGGGGCTTCAAATGATCGTCGCAGGTGACAATCTTCCTCGGTGGAAGGTGACCGGCCAAAGAGCGTTTGACCTTTCGTTGACAGGCACTGCACTGTCGTGGAGTGAGCCAGTCATGACCGACGGTACGCTTGCGATTACTTCGTCATCCGATTGCCAGATACAGGTGACTGTGTTGAGCAGTGACAGGTTGTGGGGCGATTCTAGCAGATGACTTCCGCCTGACATGTAGACGGCGAACGCAACACTGATTGCGGCATGAATGCACCGCTCCGCGACAGGGGTGGCGACCGTTTGGGCCGAACAGCGGCACTACAGCGACTTTCGCTGACTCATGGCCGCGTCTTACGTGTCTTGATAGCAGAACGGCTGCCCCACGACCTGGAACCGGTTCCGTCATTTCGTAAACTGCTCTATCGCAGGTAAGACTGCAGCACCAATCGGTCGCGTCGCTTGAAGCATTCGACCAGATAGTCGGCGGAGTACAGCTTGATCTGCTCTCCGTCGTATTCGACGTTACCATTCGGCAGGAATTGAAATGAGTCTACGTAGTCGTCCGAAATCTGTTCCGCATAAATCGCAGCCAGTGTTTCCGGGTCAACTGCATGTCGTTCGCTCAAGTCGGTCAGGACATCGATGCCGCCCAGAGAGTATCCGAAAAAGTGTTGACTGTTTGATCCTGCGATTACAGAGCTGGTTACGGCTTCGCCCCTCAGCGCTGCATCAAGGTCATTCAGCAGAGGTTGCAACTTTCGATAACGATCCGACAGTTCCTGGACTTCCGTTCGATCCGAATCGTCTCGAATGCGCCCCAGCCGCTGCTGGCGTTCGAACACGTACAATCCGAACACCGCCCGACGCTGTCGGTCATTCTCGTTTCGAAAACTCTCACGACGCTGGAAGAGTGACCGCAGGCGCGTCGGCGAGTAGAGGCGAACTGCTGTGCCCTTGTAACGCAGCCGGCCATCCGCATCCTTGATCCTGAGAACCAGAGCTCCGGTCGTACTTTCCGTTTTCTGCAGGTTCAGGTGTTTTGCGACTTCTGGTTTGGCGTATCCGGCGTACAGCGCTGCGTAGGTTTCCGGATCAACGCCGCGACCTTCCTCCAGATCTCGAATGGCATCAATTCCACCGACGGATACGGCGAAGTAATTGGTGCCGATCACTGCGGAATTCTCGAAGTCAATCGCCTGCAGAAAACCGTCCAGATCCTTGAGTGCCCGTTCGACCCGACCATACAGCAGGAGCGTCTCGCCGGAGAGCCTGGCCTTGTCGCGGTCTTCGTCTGCGTGAACCGTCGGCAGATTAACTGACTCTGCACACATAGCCAGCAGAAAAGCAAACAGGATGACAGGGCACCTGCTGAGACGCCGCTTGATTTTTCTCATAGGACTGAAAACCGGGTTCTGACTTCAAATGGATTCGACAGTCGCTGGCTCACTGAGCATGGCTGCCGAGGTTTGGGGAGAGACCGTAATACCGGTGACGGTTGGGTGTGCAGAAGTAATCCTTCTCAGTGGAATGCTGTGGCATTATGGACCCGGTCGCACCCGAATCGCAAGACGCATCACACCAGAATTGCTGCTCTGCCAGCGATCCTTTCCGCCTCGGTTTTCGGTTTTTGTCAGTGGTTTCCGGGTCCTGGTCCCCTGCCGGAAACGCCGATAGGAATTATGTGTTTTCGAGAACAATAGCACCGTGACGACTGTCAGCTCGCGAGGAGCGAGCGGCTTCGGTCTGCAGGTCGCAGAAATGAGACTCTTCGCTCAGCTCAGAATGACCGCAAAAAAAGCTGCCCCCGGCAGAGTGACTCCAGTGGCTGAATCGCTGAAAACGTTGCGACATGCTGGTCACGCAACGATGTGAGATCGCCGCTGGATTGCTCACCTGCACATGCTGTCTGTTTGGAAGGATGATTTTCTTGCCTGGGAATTCGGGTCCTGCAGTAGTGACTGCACGGACCAATCCGGCCACTGCAGAGGCAGATTACGCCGCCTTCTTCTGCGAGCGATCAGGGTTGCGTTGGTGAACAACGTCCATTTTCAGGCTCGCACTGTTCTGCTCAGTTGCCTTTCCAGCGGGGCCAAATTGAAAGCTGATTGCTGCCACAAGACCACACGCGGTCAGGGCCACAAAGCAACCGATTACGGCGATCTGATCGTCTGAAAAGACTGCGGAAAGATCCATGAGTGTTTCCGTTCCGGTTTGGAGGGTGTCACAGGTTGACGTGCTTGTGGCATGAGAGGCGAACGGTGTCTCCTGTCGGGGAGACGTCTTTCGGCATTACCTGCGTCATTCAATTTTTTCGGATGTTGCTTTGTGAGTCCTGTAGGCATGCTGACCTGGAACCGTCAGGCGACGGTGTGTCCCCCGGAATTACAGCGAGTGCGTGGATTTGGCAAGCTGCATGGCACAATGACGATTGTTTCGGTCAGCACGAGTGCAGCCGGGATGCAGCAGATACTGCCGGTTTGTGTGTGTGAGGTTGGGCTGACAAGACCGATAAAAACGTTCATCCGGTCTGAACGGGACACAACTGTTCGTCGCAAAATGACGATGATGCAGATTAGGCAATTTCTATGGAGACTGTTCGCGCTTGGGATTCGTAGATCGTTCCCCGTAAGTCGAAGACTGTCCAATCAGTCAGCGAGCAGGTTCAGAACCGGTAACGACAGACTGTCGTCACTGAGGTGCAAAATGTTTGGATTGAACAACTCAAGTCAATATGTTCCGTCTGCCAGGCGACCCCGCGTACGGGCGCCGTTTGGACATTGGGCAGCAAGTCTTGGTCTGGCCTTGACTGTGTCGCTGCTGGGAGGATGTTCCAATCAGAAGAATCAGTCGGAAGATATTGTGCGCGCAGCGCTGCAGCAGCAGCAGGACGGACGCTACGAAGACGCGGTGCAGAGTCTGACTCGCAGCATCGCCCTGAATCCTGATTTTGCGGAAGCGTATTATCTGCGCGGCACGTCGTACGCCGTGCTGGAGGATCTGGACTCAGCCATGACTGACCTGCAACTGGCGACACGAAAAAAACCGGATTGGGACCGCGCCTGGTGGGCACTGGGAACGATGTACCGCACGGCGGATCGCCACGACGACGCCCTGGATGCCCTGTCGCGGGCCATTCGACTAAATCCGCAGGCGGCCGACGCTCATTATGACCGTGCCTGTGTCCGTGAGCACCTGGGGCGCCGTGAGGAGGCCCTCGCAGATTTCGCCACGACAGCCCGGCTTGATGCGAACCATGTTCAGGCTCACCTTCACTGTGGAATTCTGCAGACCCAGGACACTCCGGCGGTGGCTGTCGAGACGCTTAGTGCCGCCCTGAGTCTGGACCGCCGAAACGGACAAATCTGGTTGCATCGAGGTCTCGCGCATGAAGCAAACGGAGCTCAGGAACGATCTCTTGCTGACCTCACTGTCGCCTGCCGCCTGCTAAAGGAAGATAGTCTGCCCTGGTATCACCGTGGACGCATTCTGAACAGTCTTGGTCAGCCGGATGAGGCATTACATGATCTCAGCAGGGCCGCGGAACTGGAACCGGACAACCTTCAGGTTCGCGATGCACTTCTGCTGACTCAACAGGAAGTGGACAATGCACGTTTGGTCGCAACACTGCCCGCAATGGGTGACGCGGTGGCCATATCAGATGCAGCCATGCCAGCCGCGGCCATACCAGACGCGGCGGCGAATGCCTCTACCGTGAGTGTTCCGGAGATAATGGAAGAGCCGCAGATGGCATCTTCGCAGGGCTTTCGTTTGTTCCCGATCGGAGAATCGAAGATCGATGTCGACCCGGCACCGAAGTCCGGCGATACTCAGACAACTGAGTTGCCGCGTCAGTTCAAACTGTTCCCCACCGAAGATACAGCCGTGGTAGCGTCGCCTTCTGAGGCGGCATCGCTCGTTCCGGACGTTGCTCGCACCGACGATGGTGAGACCCGGTCGTTTCCGTTGTTCCCGATGGACACCGACAGTCACGAGCAGGCGATCGACCAGAATGTTGCTCTGCTGCAGGATCCTTCGCAGCCGGTGCCGGCACCCGCGGATGGCCAGCAGCTTTCTGCTGCAGATCTTGCGGTGCCAATGTTATTGCCGACGACCGAGCTGTTGCTCTCAACTGCCGACGACACGGACAATCCGTTCGCGGTGGCGGCGAAGGAAGCAGCAGCCGCAGACAATGCAACAACTGATGTGGCGGACATCCGTGAACCGGCTGACGCCGATCTTTCCCCACATCGTCGCACGGAGGCTGAAACCACGACACCACCGAACGGATTCGTGGTCGGAAGCATATCGCCTCCGGTCAGTGAGTCGTCGACTGATTCCGGCACGGCCACTTTCAATACTCCGGACCCGGAGCTGGACTGCGAGCTGATGTACCAGCGAGCTCTGGAAGCTTACCGCAATAACGATCGTCCGGCATGTCTTGCAGCACTTGAATTGCTTTTGGCGGAAGAACCGGAACACGCCGACGCACGGCTTCGTTACGCGACCGTGCTGGCGGAACACAATCGGCCGCAGGCTGCTCTGACCGCGGCTGAGGCACTGCTCCGTGACTGCCCGGACAACGTTGAAGTCCTGCGATTCACAGCGGACCTTCTGAGGGATAACAAGCAGCACGAACCAGCTGTTACAGCTTATACCCGGATGATTTCACTGGGCGTGGATCAGCATCACGCACTACGCGAACGAGCGAAGCTTCGACTGACCGCCCGTCAATGGTCCGAGGCGACAACGGACCTGTCAGAATTACTGCAACACAGTCCCAACGATGTCGTGTTGCTGAAGCAGCGGGCATTGGCTTTACAGAAACAGTTTCAATGGACTCTGGCGATTGCCGACTGGACGCAGATTGGCCTGATCGACAATACCAACGTGGAGGCGATGGAAGCACGTGCAGACGCGTTCCTCACGCTTGGTGAGACCAATGCTGCCATATCAGACCTGAACAGCCTGCTGCAGTACAAGCCGGACAATTACCGCATCGCCGAACGACTGGCGCATTTGTATACCCAGCTTGATCAACCCGACAAAGCCGTTCGAGTCCTGTCGCCAGTCGTGGAAAGTGGACACGCCAGCACATCTTTGGTGTTCATGCGAGCTCGTGCCCTTGAGCAGACCGGCAGATCGGAGGCGGCTCTGCGAGATCTGAACTATGTTCTGGCGAAACAGGATGACGACTTTGAGGCGACCGTGCTGCGTGCCAGGATTCATACGAACCTGGGAGACTTTCGTCAGGCAATCGAAGACCTTGACCAGGCGCTGCGGCTTCGTGGCGAACAGCCGGACTTGATTCAACTACGTGGTATCGCTTTCGTCGACAGCGGTGATCGTAACTCTGCTGTGCGAGACTTCACTCGAGTTCTGGAGCTGCAACCAACCAACGTCGAAGCACGAATGGCTCGTGCAACTGCGTTTCGCCGTATGGGCGACCTGGATGCGGCTATGGCAGACGCCACGATGGTGCTTGACGAAAATCCGCAGCACCGCGAGTCTCTCATCATCAGAGCTGACTCATTCTTCGCACGAGAGCAGTTTGAAGAAGCCCTGCTGGACTACGATGTCGCTCTGGAGGCCGACAATTCAGATGACGACGTACTCTGGCACCGCTGTCGAAGTCGCCTGAACCTTGGTCTGGACGTACTCGCCCTGCAGGATCTTGATCTGCTTCTTGAACGCGACGCGCAACACACTGAAGCGCTGGCGGAACGTGCTCGTCTTAAGGAGGCTGGTGGCGCACTTGAATCGGCACTGGCCGATCTGTCGGAACTGCTGGATAATCGTCCGGATGACCCGCAGGCGTGGGCACGCCGCGGAACGATCCATCACCGAATGGCACATTGGACGGAAGCCGTTGACGACCTGTCCAAAGCATTGTCGCTGGATCCGGCGCAGTCTCAGCTGTACTACCGTCGCGGTCTGGCGCAACACCAATTAAACCGTCCCGAAAATGCCATCGAAGACCTGGATAAAGCCATCAGCATCGATCCTGAGAATCCTGATTTCTGGTACTCCCGTGGCAACTGCAATGCCGGGCAGGGAAATGTGGACGCGGCTATCGCCGATTACAGCAACGCAGTGAATCATGATCCCGATCACTCGGCAGCGTGGTACAATCACGGCAACATGCTGTTTGGTCAGGGCCGGTTTGAAGAAGCCATCGCAAGCTGGGGCAGGACCATCGCGATTCAGCCGGACTTGTTTCGAGCGTATAACAATCGCGCGGCAGCGCACGTTCAACTCGGACAACTGAAGAAAGCGCAGGACGACTACGAAAAAACACTGCAGCTTAATCCCGCCTTCGCGCGTGCGTACGACAACTACGCGTGGTTGCTGGCAACCTCGGAAGATCCTAAGTTTCACGATCCCGATCGGGCTGTCATTCATGCTCAAAAGGCGTGCGAACTGACCGACCATCAGGATTGGTCACATCTCAGCACGCTGGCCGCCAGCTATGCAGAGTCCGGCGACTTTGCTAACGCCGGAAAGTGGCTTAAGCAGGCGCACAGTCTCGCACCGGACGAGCAGAAGGATCAGCTGACGCAACTTGTAAACGTGTACGACGCGGAACTTCAGAAGAGCCGTACCGCTCGGCAGAATCCGTCACAGCCGCGGCCCCGACTCTGATTTCGCTGGCGCCGTGTATTTCTCCAGTTCCGTGCCGGTGCCACTGTCCCCTTTGATCAGAATCGTACCGCCCCGTCGAATCAAGGTTGTCGGATCACTTCCAGCCCGCTGATGAGCGACTGTCCTTTTGTCGCCAACAGATTCATAATCAGCACGTCTTCCACCTGGACGTCTTGAATCTGGCGGACGATGCCGTGCATCGAACTGCCGGCCTGGGAACGCACGTCAAAGTCACGCAGGACAGCCTTGCCCTGTAGAGAAACAGTCTGCACTCGGTCACCCGGTATCAGATTGTTCGGTTCCGCGAAGAACAGACGCACGGTGTACCTGCCGGGTTTCAGATTGTGCAGGGTCAGCTGTTCAAGCCCCTCGACCGTTGACGCCGTGACCCACGGCCATTCTCCGCCAGCCTTCATCCAGACACTATGGCGATAACCAAACGATGGTTTATCGGGCGATGTTTCGACGGTGATCTTTGGGGATGGGCCACCGACGGACGGGTAGTCCAGCCACAGTGTTCCGTTGCGTGTGATTCGATCACCGGGAGCTCCGAAGTTCAGGCCTATGCGCTGAATCTCGCCCGGTCCGGGTTCGCTGTCTCCCCACGCCGACCACTGTTCGTGGTTTTCAGGCATGGCAACAAGCGACATCGCGGTGGGCAGTGGATAGCTGCACGTGCATCCTTCGTAAAAATAGGGGACGTTTAGCAACCCACCCGCCGGAATGACGCTGTTTGTGCATCCGCTGCGGGGACCGCTCAGGAACACAGTGCCGCTCTCCGCTGTCTTGTCGTAGAAGGCCGGAGTGCCAGCCCGCAGCGTGTAGAATGATCCATAATCCACGCCACCGTCACATCCATACGTTTTTGGGAAGGCTCTTGGTTCCGGTTTGCCCGTCAGCGGATTGATGCGTTCGCCTGCCACCGGCTGCTCCGGTTTCCAGTCGTTCTTCTGATGCGGCGGGCGATACTGACTTGGCTCCGGCTTTGTTGGGTCGGTTTCTGCCAGATTTGCTCGCAGGTCTGCCTGCTCTGAACTGTCCAGCACGCGTCCGGTGTAAATATCCGACAACACGGGTGGCAGCAGCGGATAATCGATTGAGTAGTCCTTATTGATCCGTGGCGCATGCCAGTCTTTTGGCCGGGAAATCATGACGCCGTTGGTGAACTGCGGCTGAGGTGATCTCTTGAAATGTGCCAGAGTGTCGTCGAACCACAGGACTCCCAATGGAAATCGGACCAGTTCGTCCGCGCTCGACTTCCAGTTACCGTTGTATTCGGTAGTCCCCGGAAGCGCGCCAACTCGCCGAATCAGAGTCTGCCCGTCAAGTTGTGATAACTCGAAGTTGCCGGGTTCTAATGATTGCAGCATGCCGACGCCGTCAGTGCCCTGCTCTACAGTGTTTCGGAGTGCTGCAATTCCGCCAAACGGCCTCAGCGTCTGCAGCAGTCCGGGCCATGAATCGGCAATTTTATCAGGCGTCTCTGTTGTTACAATTGTGGCGATGTATGGTGGCAGTGTCAGCTGTTGCGGATCGCTGTCGATCACCGCGGCTCGTGTGCCGTAGACTCCGGCGTGATCCAGTTCTCGACGAAGCTTTTCGACACGGGCGCGATCGTTGTCAATCGCCACGACGTGATAGTTCGACTGGTGCAGCAGTGCTTTGACCAGAGATCCGTCGTGTATACCGACCACAAAGGCATACCCGTGTGGTCCGGCGGATTCGACCAGCAGCTGTCTGGCCAGTACGGTTGATTGTTCTTTGGTCGTCAGTCTCGCGACCGGTTGCCGCCAATGCGTTGTCGCCACTGGTTCTGCTTCTTCAGTCTGTGCAAAACAATAGACGCGACCTTCGCGGGTTGAAACGAACAGTCGACCGTCCGCCGAGATCATGGAATGAATAGTGCCGTCGACACCGTCGAATCCGTCGTCGAACCGGAACGATCGTTCGCCAATGCGAATCGTACGGCTGATTCCTGAAACGCCATCTCCCGTGTTGAGTTTGTCTTCGTGCAACTGGCGATTGACGACGTCGTCGAACGTGATCTTTCCCCGCCGAATCGCCCTGGCTGACGTTTCGTCGATTGCTGCAAACCAACCGCCGGGAAACCGTCCGGGACCAGGGAGTTCGAATTCGACTAACTTGCCCGTCAGTCTGTTCAGTACGGCCGGATATGCTGTCGAACAGGGAACGACCAGTTGATCACCGTTTACGACAAGATATCCCTGCGGCGCAAGTCCGCCGATGGCCTGCGTATTGTGCGGCTGCTGACCGAACATATAGCCCAGTCGATCGTTGCGCCAGATCACATTCCCCGTATCGATATTCAACGCGTATACGAAGACGCCTTCAAACGGCCATACGCCCGCCGCAAAGTACACCTGCCCATCTGCGACGACTGGTCCTCCGCGGACCGGCCAGACAGAGATCAGGCGTTGATTTCCCAGCAACCGCCGCTCGCTGGGAACCGCGCGATGCTTCCACCGCAGACTGCCGGTTCGTAGTTCGACGCAATACAGATGCCCGTCGTCTGAGCCGAAACAAACGGAATCCTGCCAGACCGCCGGTGCGCAGCGAATTGGTCCGTTTGTGCGAAACGTCCACGTTTCTTTACCGGTGGCTGTCTCGTAGGCGGTCACCGAATCGGTACGGGACGACGCGATCAGCATCTGGCCACCCGCGACGATCGGTTCGTAGCCGGCGTCAAACTGCAATCGACTGCTGTGGTACGCCGGAGTGATCACAGGCAAATGCCGCACCCAGCTCAATTGCAGCGACGGAGGAAGTTCCGTCGTTGTCACACCGGTTCGTCCGGCGTTGTGTCGCCACATGGGCCAGTCGTCGGCGTTGGAGACGTTGGCCGGGGCCATGACGGCGATGCAGCCGATAGCGAGGAAGCCGTATTTCATCGTTGGTATTCTGTGACAGAGCGAGTGTCGGGTCGTAGCGATCATTGTTCCAGCTGCCGGCATCAGATCGTGCCGGATGGAGAACGATACCCTGCGTCGCAGCGATCAACGACCGTCGTACAATGGATTTCTGTCAGATCGCGTCGACCCAGTGCCGGAAATGCTCCCAGACAGATGCTGTGTCAGCGGCCGGCAGGATGTCATTCACTTTCGGCAACGGCAAGTTTTCATTCTCAGGTTCATCGTTTGTGAAAAGTTCGCTTCTGAAAGCGTCGGCAGGGATTATGAAACTGTGAGTCCTGGCCGCGTTATTGTTCTGCAGCGTGTCGGCCACGACAGGCTGCACAACCTGCGAAGTCCGTGATGTTACAGTGTTTGTGGCCGGGGAGTCTCCAAGGCTGATGACGTTCGCCCTGATCTGTGCTGAGGAGAGTGAGCTGCTGCCCCTGGATTGGTCGATCTGTCCGTCCGTCCCCGCGAGTTTCACGAGTTGAATCAGGAACGAATCATTCGCATCAAAGTCTCCGTCACCGTCGACGTCGGCAACTGACCCCAACTGGACGATATTTGTGCGGATCTCAGCTGCGGTCAATGTGCTGCTGCCCCTGGACTGGTCAATCTGTAAATCTGTTGCGGATAACTGAACCAGATGAATCAGGAATGCGTCGTTGGCATCGAAATCCATATCGCCATCGACATTTCCGAGCAGTGTGTTCGTTGAGAGCAGAAAGACCAGATTCAGGGCGGCAACGACTTCCGGCTGCTCGGTCAGCAGGCTGTTGTCACCGTACAGGTATTCAACGGCGGCACTCATCCACAGTGTGGTGTTCCACAGATCGTATCGACCGTTGAACCGGGTGAGCTCGCCGGTCGGGCTGTCATATTGAGCAGAATCCACTGGTCCAAATGGTCCCACAAGATTCTGCTGCAGAAAGCTCTTCAACGTGTTGGTGGCAACATCCGGATTTGCTGCCAGGCCGAATCCGGCAGACCACGGCATCGTGAGCGACGGTGCGCCAAAACTCTCGAATGCGCTTGGAGTAACGTACCGGTTTCCTGTGCCGTCGTCGGCCGCGTCCGGCTGCAGCGCCAGGCCGCGGTTTGTCAGCGTTTCAATGACATCCAGCTGGTACCGGACTGCATTCTGGTGCGGATTAATGGCAAACGCAGGATCGGGATGAGTGGTGTCCCCTCGGTTCTGGACATCGACGAAGATCGGGAACAGCCATTGCAGAAAAGGCGACCGAAAATCTGTGGACGGGTGGACGAGATACTGAACGCTGTTGTTGCCCAGATCTGCCAGCACACGGTCGGCGGAATGAAACTGTGTTGTGATATCAACATGGCCTGCCGTCGCCAGATGTGCTGCCAGCGAAATGACATAGACTTCTCCGGAATAGCCGTCGTAGGTGCCCGGGTTAAGCTGGCCGGTGCGTGCGCCAGCGTCGTAACGAAAAGAAAATCGCCAGCCCTGGTTCGAACTGAAGGGGCGGAAGTCAAAACGATCCAGCAGGCTGTTAACGTTGCCCGCGAGAGTGGAACTAACTCCCGACATCGCCCGGAATGTCGTCAGTCCAAGAAACATGAACGCTGCATCAACTACTGATTCCTCACGCAGTCCGGTCGGTTCCAGAGTGATTCGATCAAGTGTTCGCGGCGGCAGATACTGCGAATTGTCCATCACGCTGTTCAGCGTTGCCACCAACCGAGTGACGTAGCTCTCTGCGTCCGACCTTGATATCCAGTTACGGCGGACAGCACCAGGCAGGGTTCGGACCAGCATGGCCGTTGTATTCAGCCCCAATTGATCTGCAAACGTACTGACCGCCGGAACCAGCCCGGACGATCGATCACGACTTCCCCACAGGCCGCGAAATGTTCGTTCGGTCAACCGTTCCAGCAATGCCTGGTCGGTGACCGAGTTCAGTGATACGGGGCCTCCGGGTTCTACAAAGTTGACCTCATCCACCAGGATAGAACCCCCAACGGGCATTTCGCCAGTCGCTTCAATCACAAACAGAATCTGTCGTGCACGTGAAAGGTCCGGGTTTCCGGTGACGTCCCACGCGGCATTCGACAGATCGAGGGGGGCGCTCAGACTCTTCCAATGCTCGTCCGTATCGATTTCAAATGAAGCTGATGCGCGATGATCGTCGCCGTTCCCGGTAAGCTCACGGTAGTCTTTTATTTCCACATGAAGGGTGAAGGGAGCTCCTGTCTCATTCCTGATCTGGAAATTGAGGCTCTCAAATTGCGAGATATCGCGAGTGTCGATGTACGGATTGCCGCTCGCGGGACCGAAACCGGCCAGAGCCGAACCAAAAAATCCGAAATCGGATTCGCCAATTAAAACAATCGAACGCATAGCACCCGTGCCGCCACGGATCGTGCTTGTCTCATGTATGACACTAATATTGTTCGATGACACTGTGGGGCCGCCGAGCAGGTTATGGGTGCCGGATTCGGACGCCGGGAACGTGGCGTCACCGTTCCAGAACGGAACAACCGAAACGTCTGTCATCGTTGTGAACCGCCATGAAAACGGACCATCGATGCCGGAGATGGAATTGCCGAACATGTCAGTAACGGCTTCCGGATCGATCTGGACATAGTATTCGGTCGAGTTAACCATGTCCCCCGGCGGATCCAGCAGAACCTGTTGTCCCGAAGCTGTTACCCAGGAAGACGCCACCGGGAACGTAGCAAAGATGGAATTGTCGGATCCACGTGCGATGACAAAATTGCCCGTGCCCAATTGAATGTTGCCGTCGAATGTCAGCACAAGATGTGTATCAACGCCGACATTATCGGCACCGTCGACCGGAAAAAACGACTGCACGGCTGTCAGCAGCAGGCGATCCTCCATTACTTCTGTCGCCGGCTTAACCCTGACAGAATCGACCGTGCACTCTCCCGCGAAGGACGGGTGGCGTACGGGGCGTCTGATGGGGGCACGGAATAGGTCTCTAAATGCCTGAATAACGATGTTTTTGCCTCGCGATATCTGTTTCCACACCTGCCAGTGCGTGATTGGTTGCGTGTCCGTTTTCGGCCCGTATTCCCTCTCAGACTGAGACAAGGGCGCGACGCAGTGAGGCCGCTAATCGTGATCTACGCGGAGCGTGGAAACCCTTCAGGCACAGGTTCATCGTCGAATCGTATTCACTGAGGTGAAGACAGGTAGATCATCGCGGTGTCTGGAATCGAAGTCCACCGTTTATTGTTCTTCCGGTTGATCGTCGCCTCGCTGATTGGCGTCTCCAGGCAGCATTGTCAGATCACGTGTGGTTTTTTCGTTTTGGTCATTCTCCGGTGTTTCGACTTCGACCTTGATCTCCGTATCGCCCAGCAGGATTTGATCTCCGTTGCGCAGCACATGCGAAGTGACGTCATGACCGTTGACGATTGTCAGATTGGTTGAATCCAGGTCGCGGATTTCGAATTGGTCACGGCCGTTGATCAGGATCTCGGAATGACGCCGGCTTAGCAAATCGTCATCGATCGTCAGATCCGAGCGGTGGCTGCGTCCGAGCACAACGGGCAGGCGAGATGGCAGGAATTCGACACGGCCAGCCGGCAGGCCGGGTGAGATCAGGATCAGCTTCTTCACGTCGACATCTCACTTATTGTCGCAAGTCTCGGACTGGACCGTCTCTGGTCCACCCCATGCAGTGGCGCAAAGTCGCTTCAATCCGCAGAATAGGAATGGGGGCACACCAGAATACCCTGGCGTCAGAGCTACGGAACGAATTCGCTGCGAATACTGAACTATGATTCGGATAACCCTATTCCCCCAAGGGGGACTGCCTGCTTTGAAAACATCAGACAGTATACCGCTGCGGCGCAGTGAAAGCTGTCAGCATGTTGATTCGACGTCAAATCAAGTCTGACATGTGATGACAGCATAGAATGCCATCGTCCCCGAAACTGTACCATGCCCATCTCGAATCAATCTGCCAACGAAGTTGAATGTGATGGCCGTCCGGTGCCGACGAGCCAGTCTGACCGGCCGAATAGGCCAGGCCAGCCCGTGCCGAGCGTCGATTCAACACTCAAAAGTCACACCACCGTCGCTGACAGGATTCTCAGTCGGCTGGATGAAATGGATGCACGAGTGCACCAGTTGGCGGCAGCACAGGATGGTCACCTGCCTGGTGGTGCTGATTCCGAATCTCTGGCACGGCTACAGGCTGAGATCTCCAGTGGTACAAATGCCCTGGCGTTGCAGTTCAGCGATGCCGTGATTCAGCAGAATCAGGCCATTGCCGGGATCCTGGTGGCCGTGAGTGGACTCCAGGATTGCTTTACGCGATCGTCCGCCGAATTTTCCGCGGGAGCACGTGATGAGGATTCATCGGCGTCGCCTCAGGAAATGATGAACATGCACAGCACGAGGGGAACAGTGACGCCGCCGAACTAAATGAATCGAATGAAGCAAATGAATCGAATGAGCCCAATGTTACATCGATGAGTGCGTGGGACGACATCAAGAGTGCATTCCTGAGTGAGGAAAGTCCCGGCCGCAGCGACGCTATTGAAGATCGCAGCGATTACCATGAGAGCAGCGAGACGCCGAAATCACCCCTGCCGGATGATGACACTGAGACTCTCGAAGCGTCCGCACCCGAAGAGCCGTTTGAGATTCCCGAGTTACTGGACATCGCCGGTCTGTCGGATGCAGAACTGCGTCCAGTACTCGTTGACCGCGAGTGCCTGATGTCTACGCTCGTCCAGCGTCTGCTGCGAAACGTTCGGTCAGAGCAGACGCTGTCGCCTGAGCAACTCAAGGACATCAAAGATGGACTGCCGGAAGAGCTGGAAGACAGGGTCGAGCGAAGTCTCAGGACACTCAATCAGCAGGAACGGCTTGGTCAATTGGATCTGTGCCTTGAGCGTGCCCGCATATCTCGGCAGTTGTCCACGCTGGAAGCCACCCGCGAAAAACTGGAGGCCAACGCTCGCGGACTGGGCATGACGATCAGCGAAGACGGGTTACTTGAAGGGGGCCTTGACGCCTCGCAAAAACGTGGTTCCAAGGGCCGTCGCTGGCTCACCGTGATGGGATTTGGAAACTGACGTTCGTGCCGTCGTCCGCTGGGAACTCCCATCGCTACGCGATGTCTGCCTGCCAATCGGCCACTCTTTCGGCGACACGTTCGGCTCCACCGGAGCCGAAACTCTGTAATGCTCTCATGGCGTTCTCGGTGCCCAGAACCTCATAGACATCGGCTTCAATCAGATTGCACGCTTGCTGCAAGTCTTCCAGCGACAGATCTTTCAGCCGACAGCCTGCGCCTTCGCATTTCGCGACCAACTGGCCGACCGTGCCGTGTCCGGTCCGCATCGGAACGCCCTTTTTGATCAGGTACTCCATCAGCGCGGTGGCATCCAGAAAACCGTCCTCCAGGCGAGACGCAATTTGCTCGCGCTGAAGCTGCGCACCGGCCACGATGGATGGCGTGAGTTCAAGGCATGCTCTGACCGTGTCAAAGGCATCGAACATTGCCAGTTTGTCTTCCTGCAGGTCTCGGTTGTACGCCATCGGCAGGCTCTTGATCAGAATCAGGATCTGCGGTACCGCTGCCATCACTCGAGCTGTCTTGCCTCGAATCAGCTCCAGCACGTCCGGATTGCGCTTTTGCGGCATGATCGACGAGCCAGTGGTGTAAGCGTCCGGCAACTTGATGAAGCCAAATTCAGTGCTGAACCAGATGATCCATTCTTCGCACCATGTGCTCAGGTGAGCTGAAATCAGCGACAGACAGAAAACGAACTCCGCCAGATAATCCCGGTCACTGCTGACGTCCAGGCTGTTGGCGGCGACCGACTCGAAGCCCAGTAATTCGGCTGTCATTTGTCGGTCAATGGGCAACGAAGATCCCGCCAGCGCAGCGGCCCCCAATGGTGAAATGTTGACTCGTTTCCGGCAGTCCGCCAGCCGCTCTCGATCGCGTTTGAACTTTTCGCAGTAGGCCAGCCAGTAGTGAGCGGCCTGAACCGGTTGAGCACGCTGCATGTGCGTGTACCCGGGAAGAATGACGCCCTTGTCCTGTTCGCAGCGATCCACGAAGGCTTTCTGGCAGTCCAGCAGCAGCGTGTCCAGCAAATCAACAGCATCCCGCACGAACAGCTTCAGATCGGTCGATACCTGATCGTTGCGACTGCGTCCGGTGTGCAGTTTTCGTCCCACATCACCAATGCGTTCGATCAACGCACTTTCGATGTGCATGTGAATGTCTTCGAGTTCTGCCGTGAACGCAAAGTTACCGGCTTCGATCTCAGTTCGGATTTCCTCCAGTGTGCTGCAGATCTGATCGCGTTCGACGTCTGTGATCAGTCCCGCGCTGGCCAGCATTGTGGCATGCGCTTTCGAACCCCGGACATCGACTTCGTAAAGTCGGCTGTCGAAGCTGATCGATTCCGTGAATGCTTCCACGCGCGGATCGGTGTCCTGCTGAAATCGTCCGCCCCATGCTTTGGCCATTGTTCTTCCTGTGAGCTGCGTGTACTTACGAAAATATGCTGCAAATAAGTTAAACCAACCACCAGCGGGAGCCGCTCTTGCCTCCGAGCGCCAGTTGGCTTGGCTCAGGATACCCGTGTTATTGTGGCTTTTGCCCGTGTTCGACAATCACCGTTGTCCGAATTCCTCCGCGCGGTGTGAATGCGGCTTCTATCTTCATCCACCGTGGCTTTGTGACGGCGACAAGGTCATCCAGGACTGTGTTCGTGACGTTTTCGTAAAACGCACCGTGATTTCGATATTGCTGCAGATACAGTTTTAGCGACTTTAATTCGTAACAATGCTGGTCCGCGATGTACGTGATCGTCAGCGTGCCGAAGTCCGGTTGCCCGGTCTTCGGACACATGGACGTGAATTCAGGAGCAATCGTTTCGATCACATAGTTTCGCTGGGGAAACGGGTTTTCGAAGGTTTCCAGAGTTTCTCGGCTGGGTTCCATCATGACTAGGACTCGGGACGTCGTTAGAGTTCTTGTGTTGGACGGAAAAACCTCCGTCACCGGTTTCGCAACGTTTTCTGCCACCAATCGACTGATTGTCCTGCGACAGGTTCGCCAGCGTTTCTACGATGTTTCCTCGTTTTGACAACCTCACCGCCGCAAAAATCGCTCAGAACGCACGTTTACTGAAGGAGCTTGGGTACTCAGATCCCGATTCCGCCAGTCAGTGCCTGGCGCGGCTCCGCGAAACATCATTGTTCCACCATCAGGCACAGCCAACGCCGACAATCCGATCTGTTCCGTTGTGGTTCAGGACGCTGAACCGAATCCTGCTGGAAGCTCCTGATCCTGAGGCGGTCATTCGAGCAGCCGATACCTTTGTCACGAACAGCGCATCGCAACGTGAAGCGTTTGCATTGTTTGAAGCAACTCCCCGGTCGCTGGAGGTGCTGGCGAGACTGGCTTGCGGCAGCTCGTTTCTGACACAGACGCTGCTGAGTGACACGGAAGCACTGCGGCAACTGTCCACCGAACGACGCACCGCGGAAATGAAGTCGCGGGAGGAATTTCGTGAACAGGCGCAAGCGTTCCTGTCCGCAGCGGCGAAACCGGAAGAGCAGTTGACGTGGCTGCGGCGATTTCAGCGACGCCAGATTCTGCGAATTGGCATGTGTGACGCCTTTGGCCTGCTGGACCTGAAGTTCGTCACGCTGCAGATTTCCTTGCTGGCGGACGCCATGGTTCAGGTTTGCCTGGACATCGCCTGCCGCCAGGTTGGTGTCCATGATCCGCCATTTTCGGTACTGGCGCTGGGAAAACACGGTGGTGAGGAACTGAACTACAGTTCTGATATCGATCTGATCCTGATTGCTGAGGCAGATTCACCGACCGCCCAACGCGTGGCGCGACGCATGATCGACGGGCTCAGCGACAATCTGAGTACCGGTTTTCTGTATCGAGTCGACATGCGTCTGAGGCCGTGGGGCGACGCGGGTCCATTGGTGAGTACACCGTCTGCATATGCTGACTACCTGCAGAATCATGCCGAACTATGGGAAAAGCAGGCGCTCCTGAAAGTTCGCCTGATTGCCGGAGACGAGGGTCCGGGAAAGCAGTTTCTGGCAGAAACGCCTGGTCTTCTGTTTTCTGCGTCAGAATCAGAAGTGATGAGCAACGTCCGTAGTATGAAGAGTCGGATTGAGGAGAAACTACGTCGTTCGGGAAAACTGACATCGGAGGTAAAACTCGGTTCCGGGTCGATTCGCGACGTCGAGTTTCTTGTTCAGGCGTTGCAGCTGATTCACGGAAAGTCCGAGCCCAGACTGGCCAGCGCTAATACGCTGGACGCGCTTGTGAGGCTGACCGAATTCAATGTCATTGACGTCTCTGATTTTCGGCAGTTGCGCGAAGGCTACATCTTCTTGCGCAATATCGAACATTCGCTGCAGCTGATGCATAACCTGCAGACTCACGAATTGCCTGTCGACGAGGCGAAAAAATACTGGCTGGCGCGCAGGCTGGACTACCCGAATGAGTCAGAGTTGCTGGAGCGTTTTGATGCTCACCGACATGCAGTGCGCGCCATTTTTGACCGCTATTTCGAGATTCGCCCGCCGCGTCTTCACAGTCTTCCCGCGGCCTGCGATCCTGTGCCGGAGACGGACGCCGAAACTGCTGACCATGACCTTCGGTACTACCTGTCCCGGAATGAGCACCTGCTTACTGACGTGGAGTTTGAGATTAAGCGTTGCGACGGGAAGGCGTGTCACGTTCAGGTGGCGTCACTGGCGGAATCCGGCGACCTGAAACTGGTGACCGTTGTCAGTCCGGATGTGCAGGCACTGTTGTCGATGATCTGCGCTGTGTTCTTTTCGGATGGACTTGATATTCGCAAGGGCAGCACGGCTGTCGGACCGCTGGGAAATCACATCGGTTTCCCCCTGCCTGCCGACGTCTTCGCAGCATTCTTTGTTGTGCAGGCGACAACGGCTGATCCGTCCGGGGCGGGCAGCGACCATGCCATGTCCCGCAAACTGGAACGGTCACTGAACGAACTGCTGGAACTGTCACGCTTCGGTGATCAGGAAGCCATTCGCAGAATACTTGTGGACAGGTTTTGTGATCAGGTTCAGCAGCAGTCCGGGAAGATGGCCCCCCAGGCCGACCAGAGCCTTGGAATCTCGGACGTCGATGCCACAGGGCTGACTCGACTGGAAATTGCGGCCGACGAAAGTTTTGGGTTTCTGTTTGAACTGTCCAACGCACTCAGCCTGTGTGGGTTCCGGATTCTCCGAGCCGACCTCGGTACCCACGACGGGCGCATTCGCGACATTCTGCATCTGACGGAATCTGATGGTTCGGTGATTGACCGGAAGTCGCGAGTTGAGGAACTGCGAACGGCCGTCACACTGATCAAGCAGTTTACTCATTGGCTTCCCTCCAACAGTGATCCTCACCAGTCTCTGTACCGTTTTCGTGATTTGCTGCAGCGCATTCTGACGCACGAAAACTGGCGGGTCGAAGTGGCGTCGTTGCGGCAGCCGAAAGTCCTGCGTGCAGTCAGTCGTGTCCTGGGAGTCAGTCGGCATTTGTGGGAGGACTTTCTGCGTGCCCATCCTGATGATCTGCTGCCGATGCTGACCGATTCTGAGCGACTGACTCAGTCTGTTTCAGAAGACGATTTGCGCCACGAACTTCGTCTGCAGATGAAGGACACACAGGACCCGGCTGCGACGCTGAATCAGTTCAAAGACCGGAATCTGTTTCGGATTGATCTCCGACATGTGCTGGGACACTGCGGTCCCTTTGGGAGTTTTTCAAATGAGATTACCGGACTGGCGGACGTCGTTGTGGAATCGGCCTGCGACGTGGCGTGGCAGGAGCTGACGTTGGCGCACGGGGTCCCGCGGACCGAGTCGAATGAACAATGTCAATTCACGATCGCCGGGCTGGGAAAATTCGGAGGCGTGGAGATGGGGTTTGCCTCCGACATTGAAATGTTTCTCATTTTTTCCGACGACTGTCGCAGCGACGGTCAGTCGCCGCTTTCCGGTGTCAGTTTCTTTGAACGGCTGGTGAACCGGGTCACTGAACTGGTGGAGGCCCGGTACAAGGGGATTTTTGAAATTGACCTGCGCATGCGTCCATACGGCCAGGCAGGGGCGGCTGCCGTAAGTCTGGCATCGTTTCAGAATTACTACGCGTGCGATGGCGATGCATGGCCCTTCGAACGGCAGGCGCAGGTCAAACTCAGATGTGTTGGTGGAGACCTCGAGTTCGCGAAATTGGTTGTCGACACCAGTCATTCGACGATCTACTCCATGGCCTCGTTTGATTTTCCAGCCATGCGAGCGATGCGGGAACGTCAGGTCCGCCAATTGGTTCGTGGTGGCACCGTCAATGCAAAACTCAGCGATGGTGGTCTGGTTGATTGTGAGTATGCAGTCCAGGCCTTGCAGCTGACTTTTGGACAACAACACGAAACTCTGAGAGTGTCTAACACAATGGCAGCGTTAACGGCTGCCTGGCAGACTGGTTTGGTCTCAGAAACAATGTTTCATCGGGCGCAGGCGGCATACGTTTTTCTGCGGCAGCTGATTGACTGCCTGCGGATGGTGCGAGGAAACGCCCTTGATCTGACCGTGCCTTCAATCGACACGGCAGAATTTGTTCAGCTGGCACGCCGTCTGGAGGTTGTTCATGACAGCTCGCTGTCAGCGGACACACTGGAATCGCACTTTGCCGTCGTTCGCGAGTTTTCGCAATACGTTCAGCAGGAGTGCCGCAAGGCGTAGCGCACCCGGTCTGCGCGCAAAAAAAAAACGCCCGTCGTAAATTCGACGGACGTTTGTATTGGACATCGTCGACCGCTGAACGGTCAGGACGTCTGATCAGCAGAACGAATCAGCAGAACGAATCAGCAGAACGAATCGCACTCTCTACAGCGTTTCACGCTGAGTTGTGGCCCCGAACAGCGTTTTCCAACAGCAGTTTCGCTACTCCCACGAGCCAGTATCGTTCACGATAATAAGTAATCTGCTCTACTCTAGAGACCAGCGATCTTCTTGATCAGGTCGATGGTCCGGCTTGAGTAACCAAATTCGTTGTCGTACCAGCCGATGACCTTAACCATGTTGCCGCCAACGACACTGGTGAATGATCCATCAAAGATACAGCTGTGTGTGTTACCAATGATATCACTGGAAACGATTGGGTCTTCGGTGTACTCCATGATGCCTTTAAACTCGGCATCAGCCGCAGCCTTCATGGCGGCGTTGATGTCGTCAGCCGTGACGTCCTTGCCAAGTACGGCGGTCAGGTCAGTCACACTTCCTGTTGCGACCGGCACTCGCAGAGCGTAGCCCGTCAGCTTGCCGGCGACTTCCGGAAGAACAAGGCCGACTGCTTTGGCTGCACCAGTGGACGTTGGAATGATGTTGATGGCTGCGGCACGCGAACGACGAGGGTCGCTGTGCAGCTGATCGGCAACTTTCTGGTCGTTGGTGTACGCATGACAGGTGGTCATCAGAGCGTGTTGCAGACCGAAATTGTCATTCAGGACTTTGACCATTGGAGCCAGACAGTTTGTCGTGCAGCTGGCGTTTGAAATGCACTTGTGATCGGCAGTCAACTGGCTGTCGTTGACACCCAGTACGACCGTCAGGTCCGGCTCTTTGGCTGGTGCGGAAATGACAACCTTGCGGGCACCGGCGGACAGGTGCGAATCGAAGCCGGGCTTACCGTCGGAAGCCCGACCAGTAAAGAAGCCGGTTGATTCCAAAGCAACATCCACGCCAAGTTCACTCCACGGCAGGTCACCGGGATTTCGTTCGGCACAGACCTTGATGGTCTTTCCGTTGACAATCAGGTTCGAACCATCGGTTTCAACGGTTCCGTTGAAGCGGCCGTGAACACTGTCGTACTTCAGCAGATTGGCAAGGTCTGCGGGATTGCCCAGGTCGTTGATGGCGACTACTTCAAATTCGTCAGCTCGAGCAGCAAGAGCTCGAAATGTAATGCGTCCAATACGACCGAAACCGTTAATACCAACCTTAACAGACATTCTGAATGACTCCGACAAATACTTGTTTTGACAACGCGCTGAGACGGGGAAACGGCACCAAGCCGCTCATGCAACTTCCAGCCGCCCTGCAAAACTGACGAAGGCGGCGCGCAAACTCAACGCAGAAGTTGCCAGTGAGCCGCAGACTCTAGCGTGCGGAACGTGCAATGCAAGCGTCGCGGGGGGTCAGCTACGAATTCCCACGTGCCATGGGGCGGTACGACTCAGATCGAACGCAGGGCTTCTGGAAAACACCGTGCGTGCCTGGGTTGCGCAAAGTCCCGGAACGGCGGCCATCTATATTCCGGGATGTGAAACGTCCCGGAACGCGGAATCGGAGACTCCCAAATCCAATCAGGCGTCGATCAGTCCTTCACGAATCGCCCATCGGCACAGACCAACGCGGTCAGTGGCGCCGACCGTTTTCATGATCCGGTACTTGTGGCTCTCCACTGCTTTTGACGAGATTTCCAATTCATCTGCAACCTCCGATACTCGCCGTCCTTGCGCGATTCGCAGCAGAACGTCCCATTGTCTATCGGTGAGTTTTCTCAGATGAACGCTGGCAACGCATCTGAAGCTTCCGTTGCGGCCCGGTTCCACGCGGTCGGACAGATATGGCGAAAACTCATTTGTGCCGGATGCGATTCGCACCAGCTGTTCATTCAGCGTCCCGATGTTGTCCTTACGGGACAGCAGCCCCGCAATTCGATGTTGGCCACAAGATCCAGTTGTCGGTCCGTCAGCGAGTCGGCGAAGACGGCCACGCGAGTCTCACCCATTTTTACTGCAAGTTCGCTCAATACCTCTCGAAAGCCCTCGGTGACAATCTTCTCACCAAGAACAACGACACGCGGCTGCTGCGTTCTGATTGCCTCTATTAGTTCTTTGACGGAGTCCACTGACTGGACATCGCGAAAGCTGCCATAGCCAGCCAGGCACCAGGCAATCGATTCTGCCCCCATGCGATAGGCTGTTGCCAGTACGATTTTCGGTGACGGAGTGACGGAATCCGGCGATTTGCTTACCGCTGTCTGGGTGTTGTTGATCGACTGTTCTGAGAGTGACATGCGTCGCTCCTCCATGAAAAACTGCAGACAGAAAAACACCACTTAACGCGTGACAGAATCCCTTTTCAGAAAAGGAAAACTCTCAACACGTGGGCGTTCTATGACAAATCGAGGATGTCCAGTAGACGGCCTTCCCGATTTGGCCTGCCAGATGCTGGCGTGAATCTACGTGCACCTGAGTAAATCAGCAGTTATGCCCGCTGGAAGGAGCGTATGCCTGCCGGTTTGTTTCTCTGCTGGCGAAAACTGCCGTATCTTCGCGACCACTCCGGCACGTGAGTCCGCAGGGTCTTTTGGTCTCGTGCCGTGTTATCGATTTTTCAGGACAGCCAGCGTGTCAAGCGTCTGGTTGGGCGGTTGATGTGTGTTGTTACAACAAGACCTAATCTGCGTCATTTTCGATACTTTTGTGAATTCGCTGAGAAAACGTCGACTGAGCACCACTTTTTCGTTGGTGCCTGTTTCGTTCAATCCGCTATGCGACTTATGATTGGCGGTGACGGTCTGGCGATTTGAATTCCTGCTTCCCACGGTTGGCTGTCGTTCGGACATCATCTTTGACTTTCAAGCAGCGGATCCACGTGTCCAACAACAACAACAACAACGCCGAATTGACCCAGACTGACCGCGAGCGAATCCTGCTGACGTGCGAAACACGAATTGGCTACGACTTTCGTGACAGAAGTCTGTTGCGGCGGGCGCTGACCCATAGTTCCTGTGCCGTGACTCGTCTCGATTGCAACGAGCGAATGGAGTTTTTGGGCGACGCAGTGCTGGGAATGGTCATCTGCGAATACCTTTATCAGCACTTTCCTGAACGGCGTGAAGGCCAGTTGACGCAGCAAAAGTCACACCTTGTCAGTCGGGCGGTCTGCGCCCAGGTGGCTTCAAGGCTTGAACTGGAACATATGATCTTTGTTGGCAAGGGGCTGCAGGCGATTCCGGATTCGTTAAAAGCGGCTGTGGTGGAATCGCTGATCGCGGCTGTGTACCTGGACAGTGGATACGAGTCCGCATGCGATTTCATACTGCGGGCATTCGCGCTGGAACTCGAAAACTGTCTGGAAGGTGACGCTGAAAACTACAAGAGTCTGCTGCAGGAAGAAATTCAACGTGGCGGCAGCCTTGTCCCTCAGTATGTGATCGTCGAAGAACGAGGTCCCGACCACGCTCGCGAGTTTCACATGGCCGTGGAAGTTGGCGAGCAGCGATTTGGCGGCGCATGGGGCCGCAGCAAGAAAGAGGCCGAACAGAAAGCCGCCATGAATGCGCTGGACGCCATGCACGCGAGCTGATTGCAGGATCGTTCTGTCACCACCTCCCGGGCCTGCGGCATCCATAGGTTGCGAGCAACCCCGGGCTACCCGCAAGGAGCGGCATCCGAGTATCCGGCCCCACCCTGCTTGCTCGTCTCAGGGTGATGGGTAAACGACAACGTTGATCGTTTCATTCCTGACGTCCCGTGCGGAAGTGAATGGTGACTGTTGAATATCCCCGGGCCGAAGCCCACATTAACCTCTCTGATCCTGAAAACTCAACATCCAGCCTCGCGCTAAGCCACTGCCGCTGGTCATTTTTTTCTGGCCGACTATCCTTCCGTGCCGGATACACTGTAACTCGGCTGCTGACGGTACCTGACCCCCTTTTCCGGCGAACGATTCAACCCCACTTTTGGGCTGTGACAATGCCCCAGGCAGCAACAAGCAACGGAAGACTGTGGAATGACAATTATGACGGAATGCCAGGTTCTGTTCCGACCGGATTCTGATGCTTTGCGTTTTCTGCCCGAAGGGCCGTATTCGCTGAACGACGGTCGTATCAGCTGGGTTGCCATTCAGCATGGCGGCGACTCGGGGGCGGGCTCGATCAATATTCTTGATCCTGTCGCCGGAAGCAACGAGTGTTTTGACCTGCCCGGCCGCCCTGGATTTGCTTTTCCAACCAGTCAGCCTGGCGTATTCGTTGCTGGAGTAGAACGGTCTCTGGGGCTGTTCGACACAAATACAAATGCCTGGACGGAATTGTGCGGCGGTGTGGATAGTGCCGTTGAGAACACGATTATCAACGACGGAGTCATATACGGTGACAATCTGATCTTTGGCTGCAAGGATCTGAAGTTCGAGACAAAAAAGGCGGGGTTGTATCTTTGGCGACAGCACGACCGTTCACTGATTCAACTGCGTGACGATCAGATTTGTTCCAACGGCAAAGCTGTCGTCCAGCAGGAAGATGGCAACCTGGCTTTGATCGATATCGATTCTCCATCAAAGACGATAACTCGATCTTCCCTGGATCTGGCTTCCGGCACGGTCGGAGAACCGAGCTCAGTGGTGGACGTGACGTCGGAGCAGATTTTTCCGGACGGCATGATTATTACTCCGGACGGTCGCAGCCTGATCGTGGCGTTTTATGACCCCGCTGACCCCGAGTGCGGTGTTGCTCGACAGTACGGTCTGGATTCCGGAGCAGTAGAAGCGGTGTGGACCTGCCCCGGATCCCCCCGAGTCACCTGTCCTCAGCTGGTTACGATTGAGGGCCGCGTGCACTTGTTGCTGACGACGGCCGTCGAGCACATGGAACCGGAACAGCAGCAGCGTCACCCGAACGCCGGGTGTCTGTTTGTTGGTTCAACCACGTTTGATGCAGTGAGTGATCAACCTGTTCTGACAGTCTGATTTTAGTCGATGGTGGAACACGATTCCGAAACCGGAGTGTTGCATGACCGTTTTGCCTTGCCAAAGTGGGCAGATGTCATCGGTCGACTGCGCCGCTCCGAAGTGACCGCGATTCTGGTCGGGGCGGTGGTGTTGGTCGTGCATGCCGGATTTACCGGCGTTTCTGCAGCTCGAGTGAAGGAGATGACATGGCTGATACTGGCGGCGATGTCTTGTTTTTCGCTGTGTCGCTGCCTGCGGCTGATCCTGGAAACCAGACAGAGCAACTTCGCCACGGCGATCCGTTCGGCCAGCCCTGTCTTCCCCGGTTTGTGGGCGGTTGGGCTGCTTTGGCTTTGGTCTGCTGCTGATGATGCTGCCGGCAACTTACTCAACGTCGGCATCTGGACGGAGATCGTGCTTGCGGCCGTCATTGTCTTCAGCGTTCTTTCCGGCTGTCGAAGTCTGGCGGCGAAGACACAGAATTCTGCCGTGTTGCTGGTGGGTTCATTTCTGGTGGTCATTGCACTGGGCACGCTTCTGCTGAAGTTGCCCGTCTGCCGAGCACCATCGGCCGGCGGCGTGAACGAATCTGCCGACTGGAACGTGGCTTTGTTTACGGCAACGAGTGCCAGTTGTGTCACCGGGCTGATCGTGGAACCGACAGGAAGCTACTGGAGTCCGACCGGGCACGCCGTTATTTTCGGGCTGTTTCAGGTGGGGGGGCTGGGCATACTGACGTTTGGGGCCTTCGTGGCAGTATTGAGCGGTCGTCAGGGGATGCAGTTTCGCGAAGCTCGGACGTTGCGCGACATGCTGGATGCGGAAACAGTTCAGGGCTCTCGCCGGCTGTTGCTGACGATTCTGTTGTTTACGGTGGGAGTCGAAGCGGTGGGTGCTCTGTTGCTGCAGGGGCTGTGGCCAGACCTGCCATTGCGGGAGCGTGTCTGGCAGGCGACTTTTCATTCCGTCAGCGCATTCTGCAACGCCGGGTTTTCATTGCGGGACGACGGATTTCAGGGGATGGGCACGCTGTGGCAGGTGTGGGGGCCGCTGACCGTGTTGATTCTTCTGGGCGGCCTGGGCTTTGCCGTTATTCATGATCTCTGGCGATTTGCGGCCGTGCGTCTGCGCCGCCGTGTTGCCGCTTCGATGTTTCACGTGGATGGACAGCGCCCGCGACTGAGCGTGCATACAAGGCTGGTGCTGTATTCTGCGGTTGCGTTGCTGGTGGTCGGGACGATGGGCTGGTTCGTTCTTGAGTCACTGGAAGCACCCGCGGGTGATTCTGTGGTCGGGCGGTTTGCGGATGCATGGTTTCAGTCGGTGACATTTCGCACGGCGGGCTTCAATACAGTCGATCACCAGGCAATGAATCCGGCGACCAAACTGCTGGCCATTTTTCTGATGTTTGTGGGAGCCGCCCCTGGTTCGACCGGGGGCGGCGTGAAGACTGTGGTTCTTGCCGTGACGATGCTGAACATTCTGGCAGTGTTGCGAGGCCGCAGTCGTGTCGAGATCTTTGGCCGGTGCATTCCGACCACGCAGGTATCGCGATCTTTGTCGATGATCGCCGTGGGAATCTTCATTGTGATGGCAACCACCGGGTTGCTGGTGGTGTTTGAGCGTCAGCCGGATCGTTTTCTGGATCATCTGTACGAAGCCACCAGCGCGTTTGGCACGGTCGGAGTTTCTGCCGGAATCACGTCGGACCTGTCCATGCCGTCGCGATTGCTCATTTGCGTGGTGATGTTTCTTGGCCGAGTCGGTCCGATTACATTGTTGCTGGCGATGGCGGTTCCGGGTGAGACGGGGCGCTTCAGCTACCCGGAAGAACGGGTGAGTCTGGGATAGAACACAATCGGCTGCGATGTGTTCGAGGCGAATGAGTCCTGGCCGAAAAGACACGGATGGCCGCGAAGTGGAACGTGTAGAGTAATTCGAGAATGACTGCGGAGGTAACGCTGAATATGTCTGATGCTGCGTCTCAATCTCTCACGAAACTGTCGTTTCGCAGGAACAGTGATGGCGCCATGAAACTGGCCGCATCCGCGGGCGATGTTGACGCGTTCCGCACGGCTTTCCTCAATGCCCATGCAAAGAACAGAAAACGGTTCGAAAAGACTTTCGGCGATGCACCATTTGTCGCGGTTTGGTCGACTGACGTGTTTTCTGCCAACGTCGATCGCGAGTTGTGCAACGGGATGAGAGCATCTGGTCGGAGCAGCGGACTGATCGACCGACTTGTCGCCATTGCAGTCGGTCCGTCACGGGTGTCAGCGCCATTCGTCCTTGTTGCCTGTGAAACGCTGCTGCGATACCCCGATGGATTCTCAAGCGAGCAGCTGGCCACCGTCTTTGGCCGCCTGGCGCTAATCCACACCACTGAGTTCTGTTCATCCGCGCTACCGGACTCGGTGGACGAAACCGAAGTGCTACCTGCGGTTGCCGATATTGTCACTCAGGCCGAAGTTCCATTCCTGCTGAGTCTGGTGTTGGCGTCGCAAAAATCGGCACGTCAGTGGCAGGCCGTTTCGGTAAAGGCCATCGCCGATTGTCTGGCGGCCTCGACGGATACGGACGGAACGCTTGATGCTGCTCTTGCCCGGAAAGCAGGACAGTGGTTGGTGCCGTTCGTGCGGATGTCTGGCTGGAGCAAATCGTTCAAACAGTCCTGGGCAGATGGAAAGGCGACGACGCGCTGGTTGAGAACACTTGAGCGTCTGGCTGTGCTGGCAACGTCCAAGGGCTTTGTCAGCTCCGACGCAGCAAACAATCGCCCTGATCGCACTGGCATTCCGTCTGATATCACACTTCTGGCAACTGCGGTGAAGCTGACGAAAACAGCTGCGGAGACGGGACTCGGATCATTCGTCACGGCGTTGGCGAACGGAGGCAGGCGACAGGCCAAAGGGAAGAAGGCTGATAAGAAACAATGGATCGCCAACCTCAGCGGGCAATCTGACTGGGCGACGACAGCAGTCCTGAGAAACACGATGCAGGTTGATGCCGACGTCATGGCCATTGACTGGGGCCAGTCTGCACCCGGCATTCAGCTTTCTGCCCTGGGCAGTCTGATCATCGGCGGTGGTTGGAAGCATCACATCGCGGTTGACGGTACGGATTGTGAATCAGCCGGCGATTGGGTCTGCACATGCTGGTTCAGCGATAATGAGGTTGCTTTTGCGGAATTGGAAGCCGGATCTATGGATGGATTGCGTCATGTGCGGCATGTGATGCTCGCCTTGAAAGAGCATTTTGCAGTTCTTACGGACACGGTCACGACGCCGCACGCCAGTGCGCAGATCCTATTCGAAAGCCGTCTGTCACTCGCCGATGGGATTGATGTCGCAACGAACCCGATCACGCGGGAATTGATTCTGGACGGCGAATGCGTTTCGCTGCGGGCTGTGCCGATCTGGCTGGACGACGACCGCATTCAAAATGCTTCGGGCAGTTGCGAACAGGACGGCTCTGAACTTGTGTTGCAGGCTCACAGCCCTGGCGGAGTCGCTTTGCCACTGGTGATCGACTGGCATCCTGATCGACGTGCGGCTGACGCAGATTGGAATCGGCTGACTGTGACCGAAGATCGACAGGTGGTAACGCCTCAGCAGGCCGCCGCGTACCGCGTGCGAATCGGACTGTTGCAGTTGCTGTTGTACCGAAGTCTGCGTCGTGGCGAAACGCTGCGGGCGGTTCTGGGATACCACACGGACAACGAAACGGTGTATAGCCGCATCAGGAATACGGGTGAGATTGTACCACTGGTCCTGGTGGAATCGGACGCGTAGAGGCTGCTTGGAATGGAGCTGCACATTTCCGGTGGCGCCAGTCAATGTGTCCGGTTACCCGGACTCGGTCACCGGGCGTATGTTTGAACGTGTATCGCTGTGGTCCATGCTGCGGCGGCGATCAATATCCTCGTCGTCGAGCATATTCCTTCAGTCGCGTTCTGGCACCGTCAAGCATTCGCGATACGCGTGATTCCGACAGCTGAAGGACCTCGCCGACCTCCTTCAGCTTCAGCCCTTCGTTGTAGTGCAGAGCCATGGCAATCCGCATCTTGTCGGGGAGCGATTCAATACCGTCTGCAAGAATCTGCTGCATCTCTGCAGTTTCCAGTTCGCCTGGGCTGTCGTTGTCACCGATGTGGCCTCTGACCCGAACAGTGTCGCTCCAGCTGTCCGGTCGCGTCAGCCGAGAGCCCTGAATGCACTCGTTCACTTCGTTGACCGACATCCCTGAGGCATCAGCCAGCTGTTCAACGCTGACGGTTCCCTGAAACTGATTTTTCAGCTGCCTGAGTGTCGTGATCTTCTGGAGCATCTGCTGCGACAACGGACAGTTTCTGCGCAACTCGTCCAGAATCGCCCCGCGTATTCGGCGGTAGGAAAAAGTCCGGAACTCGACATTGCGACCGGGGTCATACTGCGAGGCCGCTTCGATCAAACCCAGGACGCCAGCCGATTCAAGATTTTCGGCATCCACTCCACGCGGCAACTGATGCAGCAGTTTGCCAAGGATATGCTTCACATATCCGAGGTGGTCCAGTATCAGCTGATCTCGGGCTTCGTTGGTGGACGGCCTTGTCGTGGACGCGATGTGTCGTCTCGTTGTTGTAGTCATTTCAGTTGCTTGGTCATTCTCGAAAACCTGCCGGGTCGTGCTGTGACCATGAGGATCGAGGGGGTGAGTCTGCCGCTGGCGGCTTTTTTTTTGTCATCCATGCTCAGGGAGCGGATCAGCGCGACGCTTTCGCGACCGACTGAACAAGCAGTTGTTCACTGCAGCCCGTTCGTTCGCGTCAGTTCCACCTCGGACGTAACCGTTTTGTTCTTCCGAGTTTGCCGAATCCTCCGTGCTGTTTCATTTTCGCCTCTTTGTCTAATCATGCGCCAAGCGGCGGGCGAGGACGGAGGATGTCGCCAAACCTCGGGTTTTTACCCCTTGGGGACTTCCTCCAATGTTGGCCAACAAAGAGCAACCCGTGGCTCTGACATCAACGAAACGCCACGGTCTGTCCGTACCCGGATGTTGTGTTTTTCAACGAAATCTCCACACGGAAGCAGCCATCAAGTCCGGCGGAAACTGCCGAAATGGCCTATGCGACTCTGCGCCGATCAGCTAACTTGCGATTTTCAGCACAGAAAGTCCCCTTCATGGATGGATGGGGTGATGCACCATTGTGCGTATGTGCAAGCCAGTGAATGCAGGGAGGCGTCGATGGCCAAAGTCAGGTTTGTTCATTCAGACTTTCTTCGATTGGACACGCCAATCGGCGGACTTGCAGATTCGCCCGACTGGCTTCGGCGGCTGGCGACGGGCAGCGTGCGACAGGCCGTCAGAAACCTCATCCAGACGACGATTTCTCAACGAGCGGATTTTCTGCTGATCGCGGGCAGTGTGGCCCAGTCTGACGAAGATATTGAGACGATCGGCCGTTGGCTTGCCGGTCAGTTCGAGCCTCTGCGGTGCCGCGGAATCAAGGTTGTCGTCGCTGCCGACTCTCATACCTCAGCCGAGGCATTGCGCAATGTCTGTGATGTGGTCGTCCGTCCGGGAGGGGTCATTGGCGTTCAGCACGAGGTCGGCGGTGGCATAAGACTGCAATCAGTTGCTGCAACGACCGCCCCGGATACGTCCTTTACAGTTGCCATCGGAAACGACCCCGGTTGCAGTCTCCCGAACCGGATCGTTTACCAGGCGGTTCCCCGTGTATCAGTGGCGGCAAACACAGATCGTCGCACGACTGATGGGTGTCTGGCACTTTCCGCAGGGCCAGTCCAGTCGGTCAGTCCGGAAGAAGCTGCCGACTGCGGATGCGTCCTTGTTGAAGTGGATCTGTCAACGCGTGAAATTCAGTCCACATTCCTGGCGACAGACGTGATTCGTTTCACCACCGAAGAGCTTTCACTTCCGGAAGTTTCGACGATTGACGGGCTGATCGCCGAGATCAGTCGAACGTCCCATTCGCTGGACCGACGCAGCACGCAGACTGTGATTGTCGATTGGGTGTTGAAGACTCGCGTGACGACGGACCTGAACGGCGTTTCGGACCTGAGTGAATTGAAATTGCTGTCTCGGTTGCGTCAGTTTCTCCAGGGAGGGCACCGCGGCTTCTGGCCACGAAGCATACGCTTTAGCCAGGATTCCGTCGTGCAGCTTACAGCACCACCAGGTGCGGCAGTTGAGCAGTACCTCGATGTCGTAACCGGCGGTCGGAACGATCTTGATGTTGTTGATGGCAGTGGTCTGGGTATTCACCCGCAAGCGGAGTGTGGTCTTTCATCAGAAATGGTGACTGGGCTAAGTCTGCTTCGGTCTGCCGCCTAGGAGGCTGTCCGGATACCTGACCCATTTTCCGGCGAACGATTCAACCCCACTTTTGGGCTGTGACAAAGCACCAGTCGGAACGCGCTAAGTTTAATCGTGTGGTCGTGGGCAGGAATCCGTGGTTCGGGTTCCCGGTGTTGACAGTGGAGTTTGAGTTTCAGCCAGTCGAGTAGACAGGATGTGCCATGCGTTTTCTTGATGTTTATGTCGAGCAATTTGGAGTCTTGAACAACGTAGAGCTGCGGGATCTGTCCCCGGGGCTGACCGTTGTCTATGGCGGCAACGGCACAGGAAAAACCACGTTGGTTCATTTTCTGCGTGGTTTGTTGTTTGGGTATTCGGCGGAGCACCAGGCGTTTCATGCAGACGATGGGCGGTTTGGTGGTGCGGTTTCTCTGGAATCGCGCGGGCGATCACTGCGATTGACCCGCGAACGCAGCCATGGAATTGCCACAGAACTTTCCACGGTAGATCTGGCGACGGGTATGCCGGTCACTGTCCACAACGGCGATCTGCCGGAATGGGCCAATGAGACCACCTATTGTGAGGTCTTCAGCGTTGGTGAGCACGAGGCTGTTCGCTTCGATCTGTTGTCACGACTTTGTCTGGACGACGTCAGTGTTTCCATGGGACCGGAGATTCATCGCGCCGAGATGGCTGTCAGGCGGGCTGTTCAGGAACGTGAGGGCATTGGATCAGAAACCGGCCTTCGTCACAGGAAAGCCGACCTGCAGGGCCGAAGGGAGGAGCTGATGGAAAAACTGGCCGAGATAAGACGTTTTCCGCCCGAGGTCCCGCAGCAAATTTCACGCACCGAATCTGAACTGCGGCAACTGAGAGTCTCAGCGGAAGAGCTGCATCCCAGAATCCAGGGCGTGACGTGTGAGGTCCGACGACTTGAACGACTGCTGGGTGAGCTGCCGCAGCAGAATACGGTCGCTCTGAATCGCCAGCCGATCGAAGATCAGATTTCGGAGCTGGTCGCTCGAACGCAGCGTTGGGCAGATATTCGTAGCGGCATACAGCGTGAAGTTTCGCAGCTGACGACCACTTGTGCTGCGGCACCGGCTCATGGTTCGGACACGATGGAATCAATCCATGCCATCATTGCCCGACTGGAAGAGAGAATGGGGGTCAGCGAAGTCGACATCTTTGACGGCGGTATCAATCCGGACGGCGTTGACCGAGAAATCATCACGGGCCACATCCGCAGCGAAGTCTTCTCGCTTTGCGAATACATGACCAGGCATGCATCCGCCGTGGCATTTCAACAGGTCTCGCTGGAAACATCGCGTGGGCAGAAGATGTTGCAGGATATCGATCAGGTGACGGCGGCCATACAGGCGCAGATCGATGCTCTGAGCCAGGAACTCAATCGTAGTGCGAACGTTCTTCTTGTCAGCGAACAGCATGGTTCGTCCTGCGAATCAGCGGCGCATTCTGTTTTTCGCAGCACCGCTTCGGATCAAGCATCTTGCACTTCGGGCATCGACCTCGAAGCGGAATTGTCCCGACAGAAGCTGTTGTTGGATGAATTCGATCGTGAAGAGAGCCGAATATCGAACGAAATCAGCCGACATGAAAACCGTCTGACGGAACTTCAAATGCTGCTGCGATCGTCCGGCTGCCTTGAGGATCTGGACAGAATCAAGGGGCAAATTGCCGAGACGGATGCCCGGCTCCATTTGCTGAATGATCGTTGGCGTGTGCTGGAACAAACGGAAACAAGTCTGCGGACTGTCATTGACCGCCTTGGGCAATACCGGGATTCGGATGTGCTGGAAGTCGCCTCCGGCTACATTGACAGACTGACTGAAGGTGCTTGTTATCGGTTGGCTGTCGACGTGAGCGGGACAGCGATCGTGGCGGCAACACGGCAATCGACCGGTCATCAGACGTTGCAGCAACTCAGTCGTGGTACACGAGATCTGGTGGCTCTCGCGTTGCGGCTGGCGCTTGTTCAGTATCGGGCGGAAGACAGCGAGCGGGCGCCTTTGCTGATTGACGACGTCTTTATAATGACCGACGACGACCGAGCGTCCGCTGTCGTGGACCTGTTGATGGACGTTGCTGCGGATGGCCAGCAGATCATTTTCTTAACGTGCCAACGGGAAGTACGTGATCTGTTCGCGCAAAAGAATGCTGCTGTTCGGCATTTGGAACAGCGGGAAACGAGTATCGCAGCGATTGCTGTTGAGCCGCCTGCGCCACTCACCACAAACGTGAAGTCGGCTGTTGTGGAAATGGCGGCGCCCCGCCAACAGACGAACTGGCTGTTCTATCTTGAGGTGGACAGCTCGGTCGAAGATCTGTCCGGGCTGACCATCGCCGAAATTGAGGCGATTCGTGCAGCCGGAATCAATAGCATCGACGAACTGCTTTCCATGTCCGTCACGGAACAGCAGGCGCGGTTTCGTGATCGAGGCTATTCGATCAGCACTGACAGGATTCGGTCGTGGAGAGGTCAGGCGGAGCTTGCCACTGAGATCCCAATGCTCCGCCGCAGTGACGCAGAGTTGTTGTATGCGTCCGGCATTCAGAGCACGGTGGAACTAAGCCGAATGCGTCCGGAGGCCGTGTTTGACGTGGTTGCCGCCTTTCAGAATAGTCAGGCGGGAGCACGATTTCGCCGATCCGGTCGAACACTTGATCGGCAGCAGGCTATCAGTTGGTGCCGTTGGTCTCAGCACTCACGGTCACTCAGTGACGCACGGCGTACGCGTTCCCGATTCTTCGTCAGCTCATCCGACTTTGGCGGCGGACAGCCGTTGGGAACAATTTCTGACGGGACGCCCCGACTTCGACAACGTAGACCGAGTCTTTCCGGCGGTCAGGCTACGACGCGTCGGCAAAGGCGCCCGGGACTTTCCACGGACGCCCGTCGTCTGCGTGATCAGAGACAGCAGCGGCGTCGGCAGAGGCTGACGCGACATTCTGCGTCCTATCGAACAGCCCAGGCTGAAGTTCATGACGAGGAGACTGGAAAGCGAGAGCAGACGTTTTATTTGAATCGATCGGCTGATGTGGATGCCGCGCCGTCCATCGGTCCCAGGACAGCTCAGCGGCTTGCGACTGTAGGAATTTATACGGTCGACGATCTGCTGAATGCGACCGCCGAATCCCTGGCAGAACGTCTCGCCAATCGTCGTGTCTCAGGAGACACCATTCTACAGTGGCAATCTCAGGCTCGCCTGGTGTGTATGGTCCCCGGACTTCGCGGACTCAGTGCTCAGATCCTTGTCGCATGTGGCATCAACGAGGTTGAGCAGCTCTCACAAAAACGACCAGTCGACCTGTTGGCGCTTGTCGGCCCGTTCTCAGAGACCAGCGAAGGTAAGCGGATTATCCGAGGCGCTAAGAAACCCAATCTTGATGAAATCACCGATTGGATCTGTTGGGCACAACAATCCCGCACGTTGAAGGCGGCCGCGTAATTTGAGTAGGTCGTCCGGTGAAGACCACGTTGCCGGAAGACCCTGTCCCTGTACAATGAACTGCAGTTCTTATGGGCCCCGCCGTCAGAACGGTGGTGCACCGTTATTGGCGCTTTTCCTCACGGGCCGCGGAATGCAGGTCTGATTCAGTCGACGTCAACCGGAGGCCGCGGGATGTCATCTGTGGATGATGGCTTGGCGTCCGATGGCTTCGCGTCCGGTGGCTTGGTGTCTGTTCCAGGCGTCATCGCATCTGACGACGCAGAGGATTCGGCGAACGGCTCTTCCGACTGCTGTGAATGTGAATCGGATGGGCGGGCGGATTCGATCGCTGGTGTGGCGGGTATACTCTCGGTTTGCAACAACGTCGCAGTTGGTTGGAATGGCTTCGACTGTGGCGTCTCGATGCGTTTCGGCCCGACCGGAAGTGAGTCGAAGCTTCGCCGGAAGTCTTCTTCGGTTTCATTCGCCGCCGCCGTATCCTTTGCGATTGGCATTGGCATCTCAGTGATCACGGATCGCAGGAGTGGGTTTCCGTATTGCACTGCCAGTCGAGTGTGGGGCTTTCTTTCAGTGATCGTTGCTCCGCCGTTTGGCGCGATGAACTGATACGGACGGGCAGTGTTGGGTTGACCTGAATCGATCTGCGGACTGTTGAAAGATTCGCGTTGCACCGGCTTCGGCACCAGCGGTACATGCGTGATGACCTGCTGCAGTGACTTTTCGAAGACGTGAAATTCTCCCGACATGGGCAATTGCTGCATAGGAAGTGTCCGGCTGTTCGAGACCGGTTGCGTGACTGCCGACGTACGCTTCTGACTGCGAGAAATTAATGTCAGTTCCGCACGTCGTTCGGGCGGTACGCCATCCATCCGCTGGGCCAGTTGCTCAATCCATTCCGGTTCCTTTTCGGCTGCTTTCGCCATCATTCGAGCGTACAGCGATACTTCAAATACGTTTCGATCGAGAATGGCGTTGGTCAACTGTGAGGTCAGCTTTGCGATGGCGTTGATCGTACTGGACGGAAAATGCAGAAACGTTTCGACCTGCTGATTGACCATCAGCGAACCATCTTTGGCTCTGACAAATCGGTATTGCAGCCAGACCAGCGCCGATGCTTCTATGGATCCGGGCAGCAGTGGGCTTTGATACTTTCCTTTGACGATGAACAAGCATTGATTGCCGTCCCGCCAGAGCACATCCGCTGTCCCCGTAGACCCGTCCGTGGCCTTCGCTTCGTACTCAAACTCATCTGTCTGCCACATCTGCAACGTGGAAATGCCCATGACGCGCCATGTGCTGATGGCGACATCCGGGTGATTGATCAGATACTGGTAGATGTCGGGATTGATGGGATATTGAAGGCTCGGCATCCGGCGATACTGCGACATGTTGTCCAGAATATATGTTGCGCGGGCCTGAGCATTTCTGGACATTTTCCCATTCGGGATCCTCTTCTTTGTGGATTCCAGAACGTCTCTTGCGGACGTGGCGTCTGCCAGAATCCTGACGCCGACCTTCCGGGCCAGGTCTTCCAGTCGCGGTGCCGCGTAAGCCTTTGCAGTGACGCTGAGACTCGCCACAAGCGTGAGCACGGTTGCGCACAAGTAGAGTTTGTGAAAGTACACCGAGACAATTCCCATTGTGTCGATAGCTCCCGGAACCGGCTGGTTACGATTGTCAATCGCACAGCACACAATGATGCGTACCGTGTCAGCCTTGTCCGAGGCCCCCCTCGACACACCGCCCATTTCGATATTCTCCCGACAACGTGTGTCGACGGAGAATCCCCCTGCCATAGATTTCGGATGTCAACCGGTGCGACCCCACTCAATTGTGAAGCTTCGCCATTGTTTTCAAAACGCATGATCGTCCGATACGCCGGCGGCAGCAGAAATCTGCAACACGCATCCTTGATCCTGTCGGCTTTCTGTCGTGCAGGTCCTCTTCGCTGGAGACACGCAGGACGTGCCGATGTTTCATCACTTTTCGACAGATTGGTGGTCGATTCTGTGTTTCTTGTATATATGAGCCAGGTGAACAAATCGGCAGCAGCAAATCTCAGTGGACCGTGTCATTGCTCGCCTCCGCACCGCGCTGAAAGTCGAATGGGGCAGGCTTTGCGCTGCCGAGCAGTTCTTGAAAACGCAGCCGAATCGGTTGCCTAACCGGCCTGAGATCGGTCTTGAGACGGACCCGGGTTGACTTCCGGCACCCATTAGAGGCGTCCATTTTCGGGCTGAAAAGACTCCGGAAACACAGGTTTCGCAACTGAGAATCGTCCTCTGGCACATGAGTTGACGCTGTCAAAATGACGAAATTGTGTTTAGATTCAGTGATGTATTGGGCCTGTTGTTTTCACCTGTGAGCCTGTTTGATGCGACATATCCTGCGGAAGTGCCTGGTTTTGACTGCCATTCTGGTTAGTTTTGCTGCCGTCGGTATGTCAGACGCCGCGGCCTGCCCGAACTGCAAGTTTGCCAACGAGACCGAAAGCAACCGCCCCAAAGCTTACATGTACAGCATTCTGTTCATGATCGGCATGCCGGCAACAATCTTCACCGGTTTCGGCATCAGCTTTTACCGAATGACTCGCAAGGCTCAGCTGGCAGCCCTGGAAGAGGCGTCGCAGGAAGAGGCGTCGCAGGAAGATTTGCCGTCGTGATTATTGCCTGTTGATGCATTCTGAAAAAATGTGCATCAGCGAAATTGCACCGGACGCCTGCCGCTGCCTCAATCACCGTATCGCCCCCTCCCGGGGTTGCCCAGTGTGTATCCGGAGTTCAGGCTATGAACGATGAGACACTGCTACAGTCCATAAACGTGGAACTGCCAGTCGATACAACGGCCGGAATCGGCTGCGTGGGTTCTGGTTTCATCATGGCCGATTGCCACCTTGTCGCTTATCGCCAGCATGGACTTAATCCGGTTGCCATTACGTCTCGCACCAGGCGCAATGCCGAAACTGTGGCCGCGAGGCACTCGATTCCGGAGGTCTGCGATTCCGTAGAGCAGCTTTGCGATCGCTCGGATGTGCAGATTCTTGACGTAGCCGTGCCGCCGGATATTCAGGCCGACACCATTCGCCGAGCCCTGGCTGGCAACCACAGTCTGCAAGGCATTCTTGCTCAGAAGCCCCTGGGCCGAAATTTCGCGGAAGCACTGCAGATTGTTCAGCTGTGTGAACAGGCAGGTGTCGCACTGGCGGTGAATCAAAATATGCGTTACGACCAGTCCGTCAGGGCCTGCCATCATTTGCTGCACACCGGGCAACTCGGTGACCCGGTGCTGGCAACAATCGACATGCGGGCGATTCCACACTGGATGCCGTGGCAGCAGCGACAGGGATGGGTCACGTTGCGGATCATGAGCATTCATCATCTCGATACGTTCAGATACTGGCTGGGCGAACCGGATCGAATTTACGCGAGTGTTCGGCCGGATCCCAGGACGTCGCGGCAGTTCGAACATTCAGACGGCATTGCGCTGTATATTCTGGAGTATGATTCCGGAGCCAGAGCGTCATCGTGGGACGACGTGTGGGCCGGGCCCGCGCGGGAGGGGGCAGCCAGCGATATTGGCATTCGCTGGCGCGTTGAAGGGACGACGGGGATGGCTCGTGGAACAATTGGCTGGCCTGATTACCCTGATCGTACGCCCAGTACTCTGGATTATACGACAACGCAGTCGGACGAATGGCAACAGCCTCGCTGGGATTCCGTCTGGTTTCCGGATGCGTTTATCGGGCCGATGGCGGACCTGCTTCGAGCCGTGGAAACCGGCACGGAACCGTCCTGCAGCGGCCGGGAAAACCTGTCCACGGTAGCATTGGTCGATGCGGCGTACCTGTCCGCACGGGAACACCGGGCCGTATCTCCGGCTGAGATTTCCGGGGCGTAACAGCCAGGCTGCAGGTTCCGTTCTGGCCCACCCGGTTGACGCCCGTGGCAGAAGTGTGTGCAATCTGCAGCCTTCTGCTGCAATCTTCCGCAAGTTGAGGCCTGCCGTGAATATCCCCGCCGCGCTGGACGCCGACCCGGACCTTCAACCGGATCCCCTGTTCGTCGCCAGCTTCCGCGAAGCTCGCTGGATCCTGTTGATGTGGCTTTCCTGCTTCGCGTGGACGTTGACCGTCTGCCTGAGCTTCGGTTATCCAGAAACAGTTGATCCGCACAATTTCCCTACTGTGTTGGGAATCCCGGCCTGGGTGGCATGGGGGATAGCGCTTCCGTGGCTGATCGCCAACGTCGTCACGATTTGGTTCTGTCTCTTCGTGATGGAAGACGCAGATCTCGGAGAAGATGCCGGAGAAGATGCCGGTGAAGGTGCCGGTGAAGGTGCCGCGACCGATGCCGCAGCATCAGCGAGTGCATCAGCAGAGGGAGGCAGCCATGTTTGAATCCTCACTGCTGTACGCACCGACAATGTTCGCCGCCGCCGGATCATCTGCCCTGGTCACTTTTTGTCTATACACGCTGGCGGTGTTCGGCCTGGCGGCTTTGTCGAGTCGCCTGTTGAAAAATCGAAACTTTCTGAACGAGTACTTCCTGGGAAGTCGCAGTCTTGGTGTTTGGGCGCTGGCTCTGACGTTCGCTGCCACCAGCGCATCGGGAGGATCCTTTACGGGATTTCCATCGCTGATCTACACACACGGCTGGGTGTTGGCGCTGTGGATTGCCAGCTACATGATCTTTCCGATCTGCACGATGGGCCTGTTGGGAAAGCGTATCAATCAGGTTGCCAGAAAGACGGGCGCGATCACAGTGCCGGACATTCTGAGAGACCGTTTTCAGAGCGCGTCGTTCGCAATTCTGGCTACGGCCCTGCTGGTGTTTTTTACCTGTGTCAATCTGGTCGGACAGTTTAAGGCCGGCAGCATGATCCTGCAGACATTGCTGGGAGAAAACGCAACGTATCAGTCCCTCCGTGGCATCGTCGGAGACTTCATGCAGTCTTCACAGGTGTTGGCCGGTCTGGACCCGGGCTACTTTTTGTGCCTGATCACGTTTGGCGTGGCAGTGATTATTTACACTACGTGGGGTGGATTTCACGCGGTTGTGTGGACCGATGTGATGCAGGGCATCGTCATGGTTTTGGGCGTGATCATTATGCTGCCACTGGCCATTTACCAGGTCGGCGGACTGCAACACGCTACCGAGACGTTGGCCCGGATGGTTCCGCCTCATCGGGCCGAGATTGCGATTCGAACGGATGTCGAAGACCTGGACGTCCCGAAGGGAGCGTGGCTGCAGACAGAGGATTCGCCTTCGCGGATCTTTCGGATTGGTGACGCGGCCGTCTTCGATGAGTCCGGAAAAGCAACGGTTTCAGGAATAGAAATTGTCGATGCGGGCGACCAGCAACGGATACGATCCAACACAGTGGATGTCAGTTTCGAGGACGCTGTAACTATTGTCAAAGTCCGAAGTTCAACACCCGCCGCCTATCCTGGCGACGCACGTCCGGGAGTTTACGTGACTGCTCCCGGCCCGGACGCCACCAAGATGGACGGTATGCTGCCAATGAGCCTGGCGTTTTCGATGTTCTTCTACTGGGCGATTTCCGGCACCGGCCAGCCCAGCAGTATGGTTCGTCTGATGGCTTTCAAGGACACTCGCACCTTGCGGATTTCCATTGCCTCGGTGGCGATGTATTTTTCCTTCATCTACTTTCCGCTGGTTGTGATTTTTTGCTGCTCGCGGTTGCTGCTGCCGGGTATGGAGGTCGAATCGGATCGCATTATGCCGCAGATGGCCGTGACACTGACGTCCAACATTGGTGCCGGGTGGCTGGCCGGTCTGCTGGTGGCCGCACCGTTTGCGGCGGTGATGTCCACTGTCGACAGTTTTCTTCTGATGATCTCTTCGGCAGTCGTCCGCGACTATTATCAACGGAACGTGAACCCTGACGCTTCTCAGAGAACTCTGCAACGCATGAGCTATGCCTGCACAATTGTTGTGGGTATCGGTGTTGTCATCGCGGCATTGAATCCGCCACAGTTCCTGCAGTACGTCATCGTGTACGTCGGCAGCGGACTGGCGGCCTGTTTTCTGGCGCCGATGTCGCTGGCATTGTACTGGAAACGCATCACAACGTCGGGCGCCTTTGCCAGCATGCTGGGCGGATTTCTGTGCCACCTCTCACTGTACGTCGTGGGCTGGCTTCGCGGAGACGGGTTTACCAAACCTATGCGACCGTTTTCTCTCGATCCGGTTGTGGTCGGGATCGTGATGTCGTTCGCGTTAGGCTTCGTCGTCTCACTGCTGACGCCGCCACCGCCCAGGGAATTGGTCGAGAAGTACTTTTACACAAGGCGTAAGAAAACGCCGGATAAGCAGGCGGGACATCTGTCTACGGAACGGTAATCGGGAGTTCCGCTCTTTCCGGAAAGACGGGGATTTGTCCGCAGCGTGGTATCAATTCCCTACGACATCATCCGGCAGGATGTGGCCCATCTTTTCTTTTTTTGTGGCCATGTAAGTGCTTCGGCATTCGTGTGCAGGAGCAATGATCGGCACCTGTGCGACCAGCTCCAGATCGACTGCATTGTAGACGAAGTCTTCGGTCTTCTTGGGATTGTTTGTCAGCAGGCGGACTCGGTGCAGCCCCAGATCCTTCAGGATCTGCAGGCCGACCATGTAGTCGCGCATGTCGGCCTTGAAGCCGAGTTTGTGGTTCGCCTCGACCGTATCCAGGCCTGTGTCCTGTAGTCTGTAGGCTTTCAGTTTCGCCAGCAGACCGATCCCTCGGCCTTCCTGCGGCAGATAGACGACTGCGCCGGCGCCTTCGTTGTGGATCATCTGCATGGCCATTTGCAGTTGGTCCCCACAGTCGCAGCGGAGTGAATTCAGGACGTCGCCCGTGAAGCAGGACGAATGCATTCGCACCAGCGGTGCATCTACTTTTGTAAGATCGCCCCAGACGATCGCCATCGGTTCCTGGTCTTCGTGTGTGACCTGATATGCGATCACGCGCGGCGTACCACAATCTCGCATCGGAATCTTCACTTCGACCACCCGAGTGATCAGTTGTTCCCGCATTCGACGGTACTTGATCAATTCCTCAATCGTGATGATGGGAATGTCGTGTTCCGCCGAAATGGCTTCCAGTTCCGCAAGGTCAGCCATCCCGTGGCCTCCCTGACTGCAGATTTCGATAATTGCACCAACCGAACGAAGACCGGCCAGTCGCATCAGGTCGACTGTTGCTTCCGTGTGACCAGCTCGGCGCAATACACCGCCGTCCATCCCCATCAGTGGAGACAGGTGACCTGGGCGCAGAAAATCTTCCGGTTCCGCCTGCGGATTGGCAAGCTCCTTGATCGTCCTGGCCCGATTGTCCGCACTGACGCCTGTGCCCGCTTCCAGATGGTCGACAGTTGTCAGGAATGCTGTCTTATGGGGAGCCGTGTTATAGGAATCGCCAATGACAGGCTTGAGTCGCAGGCGGTCTGCTTCGTCTGCCGACATGGGCACGCACATCGTGCCGCGGCCAATCCGCAGCATGAAGTCAACCTGTTCCGGGGTGATGTTCTCTGCAGCGCAGATGAAGTCTCCTTCGTTTTCGCGGTCTTCATCGTCCACCACGATGATCATTTTACCCTGCTTGAGTGCGGACAGCGCGTTTTCGATGGCTTCAAACGGCACGGGACACCATTTCCGACATAAAGTGATGGAGTTTGGTAGTGTAAAACCACCGTTGGCTGGAGCTTTCAGCCGCAACACTGCGGTCGGAGATTCCAGCCATGAGAGGATATATGTAACTCGGCAATAACGCTGATAACCGGTCCGGTCAGAGACCGGACTCAGACGAATCATTCTACGGGCGACCCGTCAATCGACAACACGGCACTGCCTGTGATAGAAAAAGCGTGCAGATTCGCCCGGAAAGTCAACGGCAATTGACGCGTCAGTTCTTTAGTTTCGCAGCCATTAATAGATCGCCAATGCAGTGTGTTGACTCTCATCGCTCAGCAAATACCCTAGTCAGGTTGCAGAACTGTGCGTTTTGTCTCACTATGTTCTCCCTCATCGTGCCTCCATGCGGCATGATGCCGTGCTCACCACCTGGAGATCAATTTATGATGAAGATCCGCTTCGTCTTTTTCGCTCTGGCCTGTGCAGTCAGCACGCCGAACGTCGATGCTGACACGCCGCTGCAAATCGGCCCCGTCGATGACACCGGCGTCGTTCAGATCCGCAGTCGCGATACTCGACAGCAGTTGTTCGTCACACACTCCGCCGATACCACCGAAATCGACGTGACTCGTACAGCAACGTTTTCCGTTCTGCCGGAAGGCATACTGCAGATAGACGATACCGGACTGGTGACGCCGCTGGCTGATGGAGAGGCCGTCATCAAGGCCCGGCAGGGCGATCACTCTGTGGAACTGAAGGTTGTTGTGAGTGGATTCGAGAACCCTTTGCCGATCAATTTTCGCAACCAGGTTGTTCCGATCTTTACCAAACTGGGGTGCAACAGCGGAGGCTGTCACGGAAAAGCGAGTGGCCAGAACGGCTTCAGGCTTTCGCTACTGGGTTTTTATCCCGAAGACGACTTTGAGTTTCTTCGCAAAGAATCCCGGGGGCGCCGCATCTTTCCAGGTGCTCCATCGGAAAGCCTGTTGATGACGAAATCGGTTGGACGCTCGCCTCATGGCGGAGGCAAGCGGATGGATCTTGCCAGCTACGAATACCGCATGCTGATCGGGTGGATCGAACAGGGGATGCCCTATGGTTCGCCTGAAAATCCATACGTGACATCCATTCAGTGTTATCCTCAGTCGCGGGTGATGCCGCAAATCAGTGAGCAGCAGATCAGCGTGATTGCCACATACAGCGACGGGACAACTGAAGACGTGACGCGGATGGCTCTGTATGAAGCCAACGATACTGAAATGGCCGAGTGTAGCAAATCAGGTCTGGTCTCAACTCTCGACCTGGCTGGCGAAGTTGCAATTATGGCTCGCTATCAGGGACAGGTCAGTACATTTCGCGCGACCATCCCGCTGGGCGCAGATACTTCCAGCATGCCGGAAGCGAGAAATCTTGTCGACACGGCCGTATTCAACAAACTGCATCTGCTGGGGATTCCAACAGCCGAACAAAGCGACGACGCAACATTTCTGCGTCGAGTGTCTCTGGACATTGCGGGAGCTCTTCCGTCCGATGCGAAGGTCAGAGGATTTCTGGCCAGTGCTGATCCGGCGAAACGCGACAGGTTAATAGACGAACTACTGGACAGCACCGAATATGCCGACCACTTCGCCAACAAGTGGAACTTTATCCTTCGCAACAAGAAGTCCAAGGGCGAGGACGCGGCCGGCACGCACCTGTTTCACCAGTGGGTCTGGAACAATATCTACGAGAACAAACCGTACGACCGATTCGTTCGGGAAATCATTACGGCGTCGGGCGAACCACTGATGAATCCCGCTGTTACGTGGTACCGCGAAGTTGATCAGGTGGAAGAACAGGTCGAGGACACGGCCCAGCTGTTTCTGGGGATTCGCATTCAGTGTGCTCGCTGCCATCATCATCCATTCGAAAAGTGGAGCCAGAACGACTATTACAGCCTGGCCGCTTTTTTTGACCGTGTTGGCAAGAAGGCCATTCCTGGTGTTGCCGGAGGTTTTCGCGACCGCCAGATTTTTCACAACGAAGGTGTTGCGACGGCCAGCAATCCCCGATCCGGTGCAGCTTTAAAACCGGCTGGCCTTGGAAGTGCACCGCTGGAAATATCAGCCGAACAGGATCCGCGAGTGCAACTGGCGGACTGGATGGGCGCTCCGGAGAATCCGTTCTTCGCGAAGTCATTGGTGAACCGTTACTGGAAACACTTCTTTAATCGCGGCATTGTTGAGCCGGAAGATGACATGCGGGCAACGAATCCGCCGTCAAATCCGGAACTTCTCGACGGTCTCGCAATTCACTTCATTGAATCCGGTTTCGATCTGAAGGAACTCGTTCGGACAATCTGCCGTTCGAGGACATATCAGTTGAGTTCGCTGCCGAACGAATACAATGCGAACGACAAGCAGAACTTCAGTCGGTATTACCCTCGCCGCCTCAGCGCGGAAGCTCTGTACGACGGGTTTCACAAGGTGACCATGACGTCCGAGAAATTCGGTGGCATGCCGGCCGGGACGCATGCTTTGCAGCTGGTGGATTCGTCCAACGGCCCGTACTTTCTTAAGGTGTTCGGCATGCCTCAGGGGGACACGGCCTGCGAATGCGAACGCAGCCAGGATGCCAATCTTGCGCAAAGTCTGCACCTGCTGAACAGCAAAGAGATTCAGGACAAGATTTCAAAGAACGAAGCTCGAGCCGCAAAGCTGGCGGCGGATACAGAACGCAGCAATGAAGACCGCATGACGGAACTTTACCAGGTAGTCTTCGCTCGCAATCCACGACCGGACGAAATGGAAGTCGCCGTCAACTACATCGGTCGCCACAAAGAAAATCCTCGGATCGCATACGAAGATATTCTCTGGGCCCTGATTAACACGAAAGAATTCCTGTTCAATCATTGATCGCCGGGCTGCGGCGGGACGCGCGGTTTCGTCCCGGATTGTTTCAGGGGCGTCTGTGTTTGCGTGGCGTTCAGGCGTGGCCTTTATCAGTCTGAGGACGAGGTCATCAGCCCCGCGCAATGCACGGTGTTGTCCGGCCGAGTGCCCAACGAGCCGCCCGATTTGCCCTGCCTTCCGGAACGCGGGGCGTTGTCCACGCGGCTAAACGAAACAGGAAACAATCAGTACTTCGCCTCCACGGCACAACCTTCTGACCTTCTCTCCTCCCTCCCCCCGAAACGCCATGAAACGACTTCTGCTCTTCGGCCTTTCCCTGGTCCTTGCTGGAACCGCTCACGCTCAGCTGCCGCAGATTCGGATCACTGGTGTGTTCCCTCCGGGGGCTCAGCGAGGCACGAGTCTGGATGTCACCGTGACCGCTGGCACTGATCTTGACGAAGCCAGTGAGCTGGTCACCAGCCACGCCGGCATCAAGGCCGCGCCGAAGCTGGATGGCAATGGCAGGCCGGTCGCCAACCAGTTTACCCTGTCCGTCGATCCTGCGCTGGCAGCCGGACTCTACGATATTCGGCTGCGAGGTCTGTTTGGTGTCAGCAATCCACGTATTTTTCGCGTGGACACCATCCCCGAAATTCAGGAAGCAGAGCCCAACAACACGAAGGAACAGGCACAGGAAGTAAGCCTGAACACTATCGTGAATGCTCGGTCCAACAGCGCTGCGGACGTCGACACGTTTAAGGTTGCTGCAAAGGCCAATCAAACGATCGTTTTTCGCTCAGAAGCCGCAGTGCTGGGTTCGTTGATGCAGCCGGTGCTGGAACTGTTCGATGCCGCAGGTCGCCGAGTTGCCCAGTCACGGCGACGCAAGCGGCAGGATGCCGTCATCATCTACACCAGTCCCACCGAGCAGACTCTGCTGTTGAAGATCCACGATACGGTCTACGGCGGCAGCAACGACTATGGCTATCGGCTGAGCGTCGATTCCCGATCGGTCGTCGACTTTGCGAGGCCACAGGTCGTGCAGGCCAACGTTGATTCCAGCGTGACGATCTACGGTCGTCACCTGGTGGAGGGCCAGCCGACTGACATGATACTCGACGGCGTTCCACTGATGAAGAAAGACGTGACCGTAAAGCTTGCAGTGCCGGAGGAACAAACTGTCGGCACGGATTCATCAGCTGCCTCTGTCGACACCGCTATCTACTCCGGCTTTGACGGTAATCTGCTGCCGTTTGCCGTTCGCAGTGAAGGTGTGGCCGCTGTCGTTGAAACTGAAGACCCCACAGTCGGGCAGGTGTTGTCGCTGCCTGTCGACGTTGCTGGCAGTTTCGCCACGGAACTTGACGAAGACGTCTTCCGCTTTGATGCAAAGAAGGGTGAGCCATGGCAGATTGATGTCCTGGCTCAACGCCTTGGCAGTAGTGCAGATCCGATGTTGATTGTTGAGCAGGTTGTCAAGGCCGCCGACGGCACAGAAACTCTGAAACGGCTTGCTCGGGTCGATGAAGGCAAACAGAATCCCGGTGGAGCAAACCTGCCAACGTTGACCAGCGATCCCTCGTTTCTGCTGACCGCACCTGCGGACGGGCAGTATCAGATCCGATTGAAGGATCGATTTGCCGCGTCGCGCGGAGCCCCGAATCTCACGTACGCACTGTCTATTCGCAAACCGACGTCTGATTTCCATGTCGTCGTCTTTGATTCCTTCGCGTCTGCAGACGGCAAAGCACCGCCCAGTACAGGGGCGATCAGCATTCGCAAGGGGGGCACCTATCAGGTGCCCGTCTATGTTTATCGGACTGGTGGGCACAGTGCCGAGATTCAACTGCGAGTCGAAGGACTGCCGGAGGGGATCTCCGCTGCCGAAACGACCATTCAGGCCGGGGCCACTTCCACGCTACTGGTCCTTGCCGCAACCGCAGACGTTGGCGAAATCGTTGCGCCGGTCCGCATCATCGGTACGTCAGCCGGTAGCGATCAAAAGATGGAGCACGCGGCGAAGATTGCCACGCTCGTTCACGCCGGAGTCAACGGGCTGCCGCGGACTGGCCGGGTATCGAGGACGTTGCTGGTCAGCGTGATGAAGGACGAGGCACCGTTCCACATTCAGCCGGGGCTGGTGACGGCTGAAATGACCCAGGATCAGCAATTGCTCATTCCTTTAAAACTGACTCGTCGAGCCGGCTTTGACGCCAAGGTCGACATCACGTTTGCTGGTCAGCCTAAGAATGTTGATGTGCCGAAAATCGCGATCGAAAAAGGCAAGGACTCTGCCGTGGCACGCTTCTTCTTCAAGGATAGTGCCGCTGTCGGACCGGCGACACTGCTGATGTACACGACCGCCGCTGTGCCTTACAGCCGCAATCCGTGGCAGGTGGAGCGAGCGAAGGTGAAGGTGACCCAGGCCGCTGAGAAGCTGGCTGCTGAGCAAAAAGTTCTGGCCGATGCCAGGGCCGCTGCTGACGCTGGAGCAAAAAAAATCACCGAACTGGCAGCTGCTTTGAAGGCGTACGGCGAACAGCTGAAGGTTGAGCAGGCTGCGCAAACAAAGGCCCAGGCGGATCTTAAAACCGCCGTGGCGGGCAAGGCCGAGGCCGCGAAACAACTTCTTGCACTTCAGGAAACACTTAGCGCCGCTGCGGCGAATAAGCAGCCGGCAGGCAAGGATTTGGACGTCGCCATCAAAGCCGTTCAGGAGGCAGCGGTGGCCGTCAATGAGGCTGCAAAGCCGGTGGTGGCGCTCGTCGCGAAAATCAACAGCGTGAATGGACAAATTGTTCAGAAACAAGAACTGGTTGCTGAAAAGAACAAACAGATTGCAGACGCCACGACCCAAATGACGGCCCAGCAGCAGATTGTAGAAAAGGCCAAAGCATCCGTGATTGCCGCCGAGAAGACTCTGAAAACTCGCGAAGCGGAGAAGAAGGCAGCTGACGATGCGGAGAAAAAGGCGGCAGCGGCTGCCAAGCCAAAGAACATCAACGTCCGTACCATTGCAATACCTGTACGCCTGACCGTGCACACAACTCCCGGCAAGATTGTCGCTGCCGTCCCCGACAAGGGAGCGATTAAGAAAGGCTCTTCTGTCGAAGTGAAAGTAACTCTGACGCGGAAGAATAAGTTTGTCGGGCCAGTGAAAGTGGCAGTGGTGTTGCCGGAAGGCACAACAGGTGTCACTTCCAATACGGTCGACATTCCTGCTGACAAAACGGAAGCCACGCTTTCCCTTTCCGCCGCTGCGGATGCTGCTCCGGCAGACATCGCGAACGCGGTTGTTCGAGCGACTGCGGCCGATTTCAACGGCCGCGTCGCCCACTTTGACGCTCCTATCGCCCTGAAGGTGACAGAATAATGAAACAATTTTTCAGCACGTCAGTCCTCGCCGATCCGGCCTTCAGGCTGCGAGCTCATGTCATCGAGGATGTGCTTCGTAGGTTGAAACTTTCGAGCCGAAAAAACTGGTGCCTTACGCTGTGCGCCATTGCGGCCACGCTATTGGCGCCGACGTCCGTACACGCTGACGAAGAAGAAAAATCGATCACACCAGAAGACGTGAAACTCGGTCGTCCGGTGGAATTCGAACGCGACATCTATCCCATTCTGCAGGCCAGTTGCATCGCCTGCCACAACAAGGCTAAGTCCGAAGGTGAGCTGAATCTGGAAGATGCCGCAGCCATCATGAAAGGTGGCGATGCCGGCCCGTCAATCGTTCCCGGAAACCCGGAAGAAAGTTATTTTTACCAGGTTGCCGCTCGAATAGAAGAGTCGCAAATGCCACCTTGGCCGAATGAAGTTCAGGCAAAGAAACTGACGCCCCGGCAGGTGGGCCTGCTGAAGCAGTGGATTCTTGAGGGGGCCAGGGCTGGTGCTGCAGCGTCCGCGGCAAACATGCAGTGGCAGACGATTAACTCGCAGTTGACAGCTATCTACTCGGTCGACGCCGATCCGTTCGGCCGTTTTGTGGCGGCGGGGCGAGCCGGCACGGTCAATATCTATGATCTGATAGTGCAGGACGATGTTGCCTCACTGATTGATCCGGCGCTGGTCAGGGATAAGGCTCCTTCGCAGACGGCGCACCGGGATTATGTTCATGCCATTGCCTTCCATCCCGAAGGTCAAATGCTGGCAACCTCCGGGTTTCAGGTCGTGAAGTTGTGGAGCCGCGACATCGACAGCACCATCGCGCCGATTGCTCTGCCGAACACAACCGTCAGGACAGTGACCAGTGCGGACAGTACTCTGGCCGCCGTTCATCAGGCGGACGGTGTGATCCGCGTGATCGACCTCAGCACAAATGCTGTCGTCAGCGAGATTCCCGGCAATGACCCGGCAGCCATCACCCTGCTGGGCGTCAACGGCCCGGAGAATCAGTGGGTTTCCGTTGGCACTGCTGACGGCATTGTCAAACTGATCAATCGTGCAGACGCAGCCGTCGCGGCTACCAGCGGACCCCTGGGTACGAAAACCGTCGAAGCCGTGTTTGTCGCCGCCGGCAACAAACTGGTTGTGCTGCAGGAAGACGGAGCACTTCGCCCGCTGATATTTGATGCTGGCGCAAAAACGCTCGTTGCCGCAGAACCTGTCAAATCCGACAAAGGGGCAATTCGTCAGATCTCTCTGGCTGGTACAACTTTGCTGTGCCGCATCGAAGGACAGGCCGTTGAACTTCGGAAGACCGATTCGCTGAAACCTGCGATCAACATTTCAAGTGGTACTGCCCTGAGCCATGCTGCCGTTTCCACGGATGCAAAGCGAGTCGTGACTGTCACAATCGACGGCAGGCCGGAACTCTGGAATGCCGCGGACGGCAAACTTCTGGCGACGCTCAATGCCGATCTTCTGGCCGCAAGAACACTGGTGCACCGCACCGCGGACAAGACTGTTCGCGATGCACGAGTGACCGTTGTGAAAGCTCAGATTACCGAAGACGAAAAGCGAGTCACCGAACAAAAAGCGTCTCTGACGAAAGCAGAAGAAGAACTCAAGAAAGCGACCGCCTCCGTGACGGAAGCAAAGAAGAGTTTTGACGAGACCATTCCCAAAACAGCAGCCGCAAAGAAGGCCAGCGAGGAAAAGCCCGAAGACGCGGCTCTGAAGAAAGCACTGGAAGCGGCCCTGAAGGCTGAACAAACGGCCAAAGACGCTGTCACGACCGCCGACAACGCTTTGAAGTCCGCCAACAAGGGCAAGCAATTGTCGGAACAGGCCATTAAACGAGCCGAAGCCCGCGTGGCGGAACGCAAACAATTGCTGGCTGCCGTTGAGCAGGAAGCGAAAACGTCGACCGAATCGCAAGCCACGTCTGACGCGGCCGCAAAGCAAACGATTACCAGCCAGTTTGCTGGTTTTATCGGAACGTCCTTCGTCGCGACCGTCGACAACGCAGGAACCACGCGTCTGTGGAAAAACAGCGATGGAAGTGCTGTGGACGTGTTTCCTGCAGCTTTGCCGGAAGCTGCTAAGCCAGTGTCTGTGGCAGGGGGAGTCAAAGGCCTGCTGCTGCAGCAGGCCGACGGGCAGGTCGCACGCGTGAATGCCTTTCCACAGTGGAAGCTGAAACAGATTCTTGGGCCTCAGGGAGAAGGCCAACCGTCGGCTTTTGCCGATCGAGTTCTGGCACTGGCTTTCTCACCAGACGGAACCACTCTGGCTGTCGGTGGCGGCGAAGCGTCCCGCAGTGGCGAACTTACTCTTTGGAACGTCGCGGACGGCAAACTCGTGCGTACGTTTGAAGACGCACACAGCGATACGGTTTACGGCGTTGATTTCTCTGGCGACGGAAAACTTCTGGCATCGGCCGCTGCCGATAAGTTTGTCAAGGTCTTCGAACTTTCCACTGGTAAACATGTTCGATCCTATGAAGGCCATACTCATCATGTCATGGACGTCAGCTGGAAGGGTGACCGGACGGCTTTAGCCAGTGCCGGTGCCGACAACGCCATCAAAGTCTGGAATGCGGAAACCGGTGAACAGTCTCGGACAATTACGACATACAAGAAGCAGGTGACGTCACTGTCATTCATCGGTATGGAAGACGAATTCATCAGCTGCAGTGGTGACAAGCGAGTCTTCCGTCATCGAGCCGGCAACGGAGGTACTGTTCGCGAATTCAAAGGCTGTCCGGACTACGTTTACTGTTCGGCCACAACCGCCGATGGCGCCATCGTGGCGGCGGGCTGTGAGGATGGTGTGTTGCGGGTCTGGAACGGCAAGGACGCGAAAGAAATTGCTAGCTTTGCGCCAGTGGCAAACTGATCACGACATGGTTCTGTGCTGCTTGTGGACTTAAGAGTTTGTGGACCTAAGTGACCGGCCGATTTGCAGGCGTTCTGGTTCAGCCCGAGCCAGCATGGAGCCGGTCGCAGTGTCGTTTTGGTTTGGGGCGAATGGAGGGACACAGTCCGCGCTGTACGAAGCTGTAGGCTGGGACCGTGGCGTTCTCGTGGCTGGCCCGCTTGCCGACCAGGTGTCCAGCTCTGTGCACGGTCGCTACACTGGCGCACGTTTCTGCCAATAAACTGTGTTCGCTGGCGAACAACTGCTACGCCGAGTACGTCCTGGCAGAACATATTTCGCCAGAGGGCCATCTAAAGTACAAGACACGCTTCCGGACCAGTGAGTTTCGATCATCCTTTGTCGGTGCGATTCGTTTCCTTGTCCGTGGTTTTTATTCCTGATGAAAAACCGTCATGTCATCATTGGAGTCCTGTTCTGGGCCGCTGCGGTTGGCTGCAGTTGGTACGTTCTGCGCACGGAATTAGCCGCTCAGGCCAGTGATGTGTCAGAACTTTCTTCGGGCGTTACCCGTTGGTTGAGTGGGCAGTACCGTCATTCGCAGGCCGCCTGCGATCGTCAAATGGTGGTCGCTGTGGGGGATCCGGTGTTTCTGCAGTCAAAGAGCGGGACATGGAGGCAGGTTGGTCTGGCAACGAATATCAACGGGCAATTCAGTCGCGCACCTGTCGTAAGCAAAACAACCGAAGTGTTGATTTACGAAGATGCGGTCGCGGCTTGCGGCGATCGTTTTCAGTTGCAGTATCACACGACACCAATGTCACTGGACTGGGTCGTCATGACCATGATTCCTCGTGAACGGCAGAAGGCGATTTCGCTGCTGATTGCTGACGAGTGGAAGGCTCATCAGGAAGAGATTATGAACCGATTGCGGCCTGTTATGAAGGAAGGGCTGCATAAGGGCATGAAAGCCGTCGAGGCGGAGATTCCGCAGATTCTCAGAAACCACCGCGAGGAGTTTCGGAAGTTAGGCGATCGTTACGAAACGGAGATTCTGAAGGCCGAAGTCCTGCCCCTTGTTCGCGATGAAATTCTGCCGATCATAGAGGACGAGGCACGGCCGGTTGCCGAAGAAGTCGGCCGAGCACTGTGGAAGCGAGTGTCGCTGCTGTCCTTTACGTACAGTTATCTGTACGACAGGTCACCGCTGCCCAAACGTGATGCATTGAAGGCGGAATTCCAGAGTTTCATTGACGAAATAGCGCTGCCCGAACTCCGATCACGCAGCGAAGAGTTTCTTCAGGTCACCGAAGACATCGTCAAACGGTCTATGGAAAATCCGAAGGTCAAAGCTGCCCTGAAACGCAACCTGCGGCGAGTGGCGGAGGATCCTGAGTTTCATGAACTGATCAAGGCAGTTGTCCGCGAGGCCGTCGTTGAGAATCAGACACTGCGGTTGGAAATGGAAGCGTATCGGGAAGATCAGGAGACCCGAGCAGCGTTAGGCCTTGCTAGAGATCGACTTGAACCAGTCGTTCGGCAGATCGGCGATCTGATCTTTGGTACGCGGGAAACGGGAATCACTCCCGAGTTTTCCCGTATTCTAAGATCTCAGATTTTGAATAAAGATCGCCGCTGGTTCGTGATGGTGCCGATAGAACGCGACGTTGTTCCGGACCAGCCCATTGAGATCGTCCATGCAGACACGCCGATGATCTATCCGATGGGTTTCGGTGGACAGGATCAGAGTCCTTTAACGCCGACTCGTTGAAGGATGAAGCAATGGCAGAATCGCAGTTGAACACACCGCAGCCCGATACGTCCACACAGGCGTCCGACGAAGATTCGCAGCCATCGCCGTCTGCAGGAACAGAGATTGTTCTGAGCGACTTCTCGCTGTCTGCCGGTGGAAAACCGCTGCTGGACAATACGTCTGTGAGTTTTTCGGCCGGCAAACTCACGTTGATTCTTGGCTGCAGCGGCGTCGGCAAATCCTTGCTGCTTCGTATTCTTGCCGGATTGATTGACCGCGAACACGCAGCGATCACGTATTCGGGGCAGATATGTTTTCAGACAAACGGCGAATCCGAAGAGTTTCGGGATCATCGCAATCAGCCGGTGGCCGTGGTCTTTCAGAGCTTTGCCCTGTTTGACGAACTCTCCCCCGCAGAAAACATCGAAATTGCGATCGAACATTCTTCGCAGGCAGCGGCCGCCGCATCGTCGAACCGAACGGCCCGGGAACTGTTGAAGGAACTTGCCGTTCCCGGAGACCGCCCGACTTCGGTCCTCAGCGGAGGACAACAGCAGCGTCTGGCCATCGCCCGAGCCCTGGGGATGGAGACAGACGTTGTTCTGTATGACGAACCGACGTCCGGACTTGACACCAATACCGCCGCTCAGGTGGCAGAACTTGTTCGTGAAACGCAGACTCGTTTTGGACGAACGTCGATCATTGTGACTCACGACTATGCCACGTTGGTGGATGTCGCGGATCACGTGGTTGTGCTGAATCACCACGATCGCAGCCTGCAGGAACTACCCCGTGAAGACTGGGGTCGGCTGTCGGAGATTCTGGGAGTCCCTCCGGAAGCAGATGACACAGCACACGTGGATCTACCGTTGCTGCAGAAAGTGATCCTTCCCATCCGGAACGCGTTTGCGGCATCGGGGGAGTTCCTTGAACAGTGTCTTCTGCTTCCGATCGCTCTGCTGCCGCGGTGGCGAAGTTTTCGCTGGGGTGCCCGTCTGACCTGGCACTACCTGAATCTTGTGGCCGGTTGGTCGGCGTGCGTTTATATCGCCATCGCAGGCATGATTATCGGTTTTGTGGCACAGGACTTTATCTTTCGCTATCTGCCATTCCGGCAATACACGGAACCTTTGCTGATTGAAAACCTGTTGCACGCCACCGGCTTTTCGTTGTACCGATTTTTAGTGCCGATTCTGTGCACGATTCTGATTGCGGCACGCTCCGGAGCGGCTGTGGCGGCCGACGTTGGCAGCAAGGTGTATGGAAATCAGCTTGACGCGATGAAGACCATCGGCATGGATCCGTTGCGATCGGTACGGACGCCGATCCTGTACGCGTTTCTGGTCGGCACGCCATTGCTGACGTTTCTAAGCTACGGGGTCGCCAGTATCACAAGTTCCGTCGCCTTTCTTTCGACTCACGCAACGGAAGGCATCGGATTCTGGGACGCTCATTTTCACCGTGAACTGCGACTGCCTGCGGCCGTTCTCTACAAGGGGACCGGCTGGTTAGTGACGAAACTGCTGGTTTGTGCCGTGGGCATCGCCATGATCTCATGGAAGTGTGGGGCTGCTCCGAAACAATCGGCGCCCGACATCAGCAGAGGCGTCACACGGACGATTCTGTGGTCGACGCTGTTCACACTGATGGTCCATTTTGTGTTTTCATTATTCGAATTCAAAGCCCCGCAGTAATGTCTCTTCGAGTCCTGAGTTTGGCGTCCATTCCGGACGGCAGTTCCTCGCTTCAGCGTGTAGGATGTGTCCTTGCAAGCACCGGTCCTGGGGCGAATTGTCCCGGTCCTGCAACGTGGTGCGTGCAAGCACGCACCACGTTGGCTGCCAGCTTCGGGCAGAGTGTTGATTCGCACCGGCTGTGGTCCCGCGCGGCGTCTCAGCGTTTTTGTGTTTCCGGTTGCTGAAAATACGTCACTACCAGTAGACTGCCGCGACCGTTTGGTGTGCTTTACCATCGAGTCTCATCTGAAGACTTCGCACGGTTTTGCTGTCATCTTTGTCACGACGGGCGAACACGGATCAACATTTCCCGAGCGACAACCCGAACAGACCGTCGAAGACGGTGCAATCACCGGCAGGAGGCCGACAGATGAAACAGGCTTTTCAAATTCTGATATTTGTCGGCGCCATTGGCCTGGGAGCACTTGCTGATCGTTGGGTGTTGTCGCCCCAAAGCTCTTCCAGGGCCGTCGAATTTCCTTCCGATTCGGACGCGGCGCTGACATCCGTCACAATGCCGCATGGCCCCGAAGCTGAACTTGTAACGGGTCGTTCGGTCACTGCGGCTGCCTCAGGAACGCTCGGCGGGCGAGCCGACAATGAAATCCTGTTGGCCTCATTTGATGAGTTCGCTGACATCAGCCATTCAGCAACAACCGAAATTGCTTCGCGTGAGCGGCCTTCGCTGGAGGCATCCCGGAAACAGGTGCGGACGCTGATTGAAGAACGTTTTCCGGGTCTGTCTCATGAAGCTGTGGCCGGCTGGACAGACGCTTACGAAAATGTTCCTCTGGACGAATTGCATTTACTGCTGGAACAGCGGAAGGGGCTGCCATCCATTCTTCCTCGAAACTCTTATCTTTCGAACGTCCCGTCTGAAATTGGCGAGCTGCGGACGACGCCCGTCACCGAGCAGGGGCCTTTTGATGTTGCTGCAATGATCGTTCGAGAGAATCTGGTGCAGGCGGACACACCGGGCTACCGCAGACGACGCATCGTCACTCATCCTGAGTCATTCTCGAGTTCGGCTGATTCTTTGAACGGCCTGCAACCCCGTGAAGTATTCGATTTGCAACCTGGAAAAGTGCATCCCTGTCAGCAGCCGTTCTACATGGCCATTGCCGATAATCCGGAGCTGATGTTTCAGCTGGAGCCTGGCGATTTGCTGACGCGCAGCGGCACATTCGTACGTCTGCCGGACGGACGGCTTGGAATACAAAACAAAGACGGGGCTGTAGCGCTGTCAGCTCAGATCACTATTCCTGAAGATACTGGCGCCATTCAGGTCTCCACTTCCGGTACTGTGAGCTTTAGTGATGCTGTAGGAGAGCTTCAGCCGGCGGGTGAGCTGAAGCTGGCCATCGTCACAGAATTGGTTGATTTTCACAGTGCGAATGGAGTGTTCTTCACCACGTCGACGGATCCGTCAATGGTTCCCATGGCCGATAGGACTCCTGTCGTGACCAGTGCGTTGGAATCTTCAAACGTTGACATTGAGTACGAGTGGAAACTAGCCGACCATTATGAGCGGCTAAGTCGTCAATAACGCATTGCTGCATCCGAAGTGCGGAGACGATGCACGCACCGGTAAATTGAAAAGGAAATCGGAAATGCGGGTTAATGTGTCCGGCTGCACTCTGGAGTTGCTGCAGGGTGACATTGTTGAGCAAACGGTCGACGCCATCGTAAATGCTGCCAACTCGGAACTGGCAGGTGGTGCTGGTGTTGATGGAGCGATCCACATCGCGGCCGGACCGGCGATCATGAACGACACAAAGACGAAGCATGCTGACGGATGTCCAGCGGGCAGTGCCGTGGAATCTGTGGCGGGGCTGCTGTCGGCGAAACACGTCTTTCACGCCGTCGGGCCGGTGTGGCGCGGTGGCAGAGAAGGCGAACCGGAACTGCTGTCGTCGGCCTACCGAAAGTGTCTGCAACTGGCTGTCGACCACGATTGCAGCAGCGTCGCATTCCCCGCCATTAGTGCCGGCGCCTACGGTTATCCACTGGATTTGGCGGCCAACGTTGCTCTGAAAACCTGCATCGACTTTCAGAAATGGCACAAACAGCCGCGCGACGTCCGATTCATCCTGTTCAGCGAGGGAGTGTTCGGAGCTTTTGCTCGTTCGCTGGAAACGCTGGTTGAGATCAAGTGAATGGTGCTGCAGAGGGCACCCTGCCCTCTACCCGAAAAACTTCAGCAGCGTCTTATAGACGCCCCAACTGCCGGCCGTCAGCAATCCGACGCAGGATACAATCAGGAAGGTGTCCCACAGCTTTCCGGGGCGAAGTCGTTTGTCCGTTTCGCGGTAGCGGAAGTACACGGAACTGAAGCCGATGATTGGCAGCATGATCGCCTGGGTGACTCCACCGATAGCCACCAGTATCACTGGTTCCGGGAACACGAGATACGCCACGACACAGGCCAGCGGCAGCAGGACCGAAAAGATGGCGACCATCTTTCTACGGGCATCAGAATCAGCTTCGTTTTTACGCAGGCCGATGACACTTAGAAAGTCGGAAACCATGCGAGCATTGCTGGCGTTGGCCACCAGATATGTGGAATACAATACTGCGATGGCTCCGCCGAGGAACAGCCAGCGGGCGTAGCTGCCGAAAATCGGCACGTAGCTTTGTGCCAGCGTGCTGACCATGCGACTGCCTTCGGGGTTGCGTCCTTCGGAGTGCAGGACCGCCACGCCCATCAGAAAGAAGGCTGCGGTTGCGATGGTGTAGATCACCATTGAAGCGAACGCGTCGTACTTCATCACTCGAAACCAGCCTCTGGCTCGACCAAGCCAGGCGTCCGTGTTTTCGCGGGGGCCGACCGAACGAGCGTAGCCTTTTTCAAGGCACCAATATGGGTAACTGATCAGTTCTGTGGCCCCCACGCCGATAATGCCAAACGTTGCGAAGGCAGTCACCAGGGCGTTGGGCACATCCGGAAACCCAAAACTAAGCCCCTGCAGCAACATGTCGGTGGAAATTGCGTAGCGGTCTGTCACTTGCAAAGCGATCACGTTGCCCATGGTGATGATGGAAAACGAAACAACCAACGTCACAGAAAACCGTTCGATCAGCTTGTAGCGACCGACAAACAGCACCGCGGCCGTCACCAGTCCAACAATGATGACCCAGATCCTGTCATCGATGGTGTTGAACGAGGTCAGACTGTTTCCCTCTGGATCCTGCAGTGGCTGACCAGCCTTTGCCAGGCGAACCAATTCAACGCCGCGGGTACCCAACTGCTCAAGGTCACGACCCACCCATCCCATTCGGGACTCCTGAATCTTCAACGCCTCAGACGAAAGCGTGGCTAGTTCTGCGGCGATCCCCGGTGTGTTAACGGGGGCTTCTCCAGCCTGAAACAACTCCCAGTCAGCAAAAGCCCGAATGTCATTCTCTGCCGGCGTTCGTACTGCGGCATTCACATCACCGGTGATGGGAATCGTCAGGGCAAGAGCCTGACCGACGCCACCGACGATGCCGCCAAGTTGCCCGATTGTGGTCAGCATCATGAGTCCCCACAACATCACGACCCAGTTCGCGCGACCACCGCGAGGACCGGGAACCCGGTTGAGGGAAGACAAAGTCGTTTCACCGTGACTGATCGTAAATCGGCCCAGTTCAAGCTGGACGAAGACCTTCACCACGCAGCCCAGCAGGATCAGCCACAGCAACGCAATGCCCGCTTCCGCACCGGTCTTCGTAGTCATGATCAGTTCGCCGGATCCAACGATGTTGGCCGCGATAATCAGTCCGGGGCCCACCTGCCGCAGTATATTCCGCAGTGTTGTCGGGGGCTCGACAATGTGGTCCGCTTTGCGACGATCGGCAATAGTGGATTCGGCAGGTGTCGGTTCGGCCATGGAAGGGTCGTTTCAATACTTCGGGTGAACGCCGTTTGCACCAGGCTGTTGACTATTTGTTGTGTTCGCCATCGCCGTTCCTCTGTTCTGATCCTCACAGAATCACCAGGAGCGTCAGGTTCATGTCGGCCTCACAGCCTCGGAAGCTACAGCGTTTCACGCTGACTTGTGGCTGCGCAGAACGCTTTTTAATAACAGTTTCGCTACTCCCACCAGCCAGTATGGTCCACGACAACAGGTAAATTGCTCTAGTGCTTTTTCAGAACCAGGTTTTAGGGTTTGCGAGGAAAACGGGGTCAGGTACCAAAAACCGGAACGGCCCGAAGGGTGCTTTGCATTTTTGGTACCTGTCCCCCTTTTCCGGCGAATGCTTC
>JAAERP010000151.1 GCA_024230215.1 Fuerstiella sp.
ACCCCGTTTTCCTCGCCAACCCTAAAACCTGGCTGTGACAATGCACTAGGGTGTTTCGTTGCTTACCACCGTGTTGACGATTGATCGCCGGGAGCAAAAACAAAGGACGAAAGTGTTGCGGCCGTCGTCGACGCGAACCGGAACCTGCTGCCATTCTGTTCCCGGTGGTGGCTCGATCGACTGTCCGCCTTCCGCAACCGATGAAACTTCCAACGTGTGATCGCCCGCGGGTAGTTCGACCTGAACGACTTCGATTCGCTCGGGCAATAGATGCACGTGCCGTGTGTCAGGCTTTTCCAGAGCTTCCCAGGCGATCCCGCCGAGATTCAGCAACAGATCCGTGCCTGAACCGCCGGCGACAGACATCTGGTTTTTTGCTGCGTACACAGCTCCCTTCTTGACGATTCGTCGTGAAACGGCTCGCGCAATCTGATTGTTGCGATCAGCGTCGTATGAGTCCCACGCGGCCTTATTCAGATCCACCAGGACACGGCTGCGAATAGAAGACTGCCGGTCCTGCCCACGCCGGACAACGGTTGTCAGCGGATGCGTACTGACGCGTGTGGCCGGCTTCGCAATCTGCACAGGTGCCACGGTCGGCGGCAATGTGTGGTCACCCACCGCACTAAGAATCTGGTCGGCAATCAGCAATGCTGCAGAAGTCGGAGCCGCCCGTTCGGGCAGCCAATCCGTAATACGACCGGTGAACGTAATAATATGCACAACACCGTTTCCCTGCTGACTGTTCGTCCCAAAGCTGGCAGTGACGATTGGCGTCGGCTGGCTGTCTACATCATCTCCTTCCGACGACGACCAGTATCCAACCTGTCGGATGGCTCGTTGAGTCAGGTCCGCGTCCATCGGATTTTCGGAACGAATGGCAGCATTCAGGTACGCTGACAACGCATTCGCGGAAAACCGTGACGGTGCGGGGAGCGTCTCATCTTCTTCAGAGTGGCCGACGACAATAACATCAGGCTCGGTCTTCGATACGGCAAGCTCCTGACGGTCTGCGGCAAGCTTTTCCGTCGTCTGACCTGCGTACGCAAATGCGTCCTGCTGATTGCCAAGCAAACTCGACAGAATCAACAGATTATCGACCATTCTCTGTTCAAACTCGCGGCCCGACCATGCCACAGCTTTGTCATCAGAAATCATGGCCGTCGTCTGTTCCCGCAGATCCTTTTGCCGCAGAAAATCCAGACGCTTGCGAGTCTCACGGAATGATGCCTCTGCGACCGTGGGTTGCCTGGTCATCAGAACCGCCAAGGCACGATCAATGGCGATGACGTCCCTGTCAGCCCCCCGCGCAGCCGCAGCTTTGTCGAATTCTGCCAGCGCATCTTCCGGCGTGCCACTGTCCACCCGGGCGACAGCGGCCAACTGATGCCTGGTGGCTGTCCCGCAACCACAACACACCAACAGAACGATGCAGCAGATGCCTGCGTAGCAGGATGAGAAAGAGACGCAGATTCGCATGGAACGCGGGCCGTCCGGGCCACGTGGAGCAGACTGATCAAGTACGTTTTTTTTTGACATCACAACACCATCCGAATTCGCGTGGCCCAAGGGCCAGATTCACCAAAACCGAACTGTGTTGAGGCCAAACGCAAACCGTTGACGACGCCCTATTTTCCGTAGTGACGCAATTCGCCAAGCTTCGATTTGTGATAGCCCTTCCGCAACGTCGCGCGTTCCTTCAGTGATTCACCAGAGTGAATATCCAGCAGCTCCAGAGTCAACACGTAGTCTCGCTGGTAGCTCTTGTTGCTCGTTGTCGTCCCGGACGTGATCTGCGCGAACAGTAGATAATCAAACGGCTGGTCGGTTCGCTCCAGAACCGCCTGCAACTGACGTTGCTTTTCCGGCAGAACGAGTACGTCCGGACGACAGCGACATTCCGCCATGGCGGCCTCGACGTAACGGCGACTGATCATGCGGAATTGGTCCGACTGTCCGATCAACGCATCGATGTGTTCATAGATCTGCTCACGGAAGTCGCCGACCTCCTCGATGCTGCGGTTTTCAACGCCCACAAAGCAGACGTTGCGTACCGGCTGACCATTCAATTCGGTAAACGACACAGTCCTGACATCGCTGCAGGCCCGGCCCAGCATTCGAGCGACCGACTCATCGATCAGTGGCTTCCATGTTTCGGCCCCCGCCTCGTGGCTGCCGATCATATCCTGATCAGTGTTAGCCAGAACATGCGCATGTTGTCGACCTCGACAACCACTGGCAAGCACGACAACAAGCAGTGCTGCCGCTGACACCTGGTTCAGTTTATTCATATGTTCGATCCATCGAACGAAGGTAGAGTAACTTAGTTAAGGCCGCGTAGGATACTTTGGTCGCACAGCCGAGCCAATATGATCTTCGGCCTGCAACGTGGGCTGAAAACACCGCGCATCAAAAAAGGATCCCGGTCGTGAACGGGATCCTCAGGAGAAATTCTGGTATGAGTGCCTGCTGACGAAGTGTTTACGTCAAATCAGTTCGGAAAAAGACTCGGTCGAAGAGATTGTCAACTCCGCTGAAGGCAGGGCGATCCGCAGTTCGTAGTCACTTTCACCACCGAGTCTTTCGGCAAAATCGGCCAGTTCTTCGTTGCCCATACTACGGTAGCAGCTCGATAGTTCACTCCACGCAAACCGCCGAACCGGAGAGGGCATCATGCGAGCCGCCGTTTCGAGATGGGGAATCGCCCGCTGTTCATCGCCGAAACGTTTCAGAGCGATCCCCATCAGCAGCCGACGTGGACCTTCCAATGGACCAGCGTTCTCGACCTTTTCAAGTTCCGCGATCGCTCGGCCAGGCATATTAAGTTCCATGTAGCCATCAGCAGCGACCAGTCGGCGAATTATTTTTGGAGTAATCTGAGTTCTCATGGCTCTTCTCCTTTTCAATTTGATTCTTGCTGAACGATTCGTGTCTCGTTCTGATGACAAGTATTGGCAAGTGTCGCGCCAAAGATGTTGAAATATCTGAACATTAACCATAACCCCTTTACTCAAAACATCTTGCAACCGACGCCACCACCCTCTCCACACGTGGTCGACACTGCCAAAAACTACAATTCGGTCCGGAAGACGGAGCGTTTTCTGCAATCGGACCATTACATGACCCCGTGCCGTGGCCAAAGTTACAACGTATTGGTGTGACTAATGACTGCAGAATGTCGACGAAGACCAGTTTGACCTTTTCAAATGCCCGGAATGCCGCGTATGGATGGATTTCGAACAGTGTGATTTCTGTTTTCGAATAGAGGATCTGAAATCTCGGATTTCAAAGCAAAACGTTGCGTAGAGGCGATTCGAAAGCAGAGTTATGTTTACGTTTGTCGCGGCAGGATTTGGTGCCGCATTCATCACGTCATTACTGATGACGCCGTTGATTCGCCGGCTGGCCCCAGGTCTGGGGCTGGTCGATCAGCCGGGTCATCGAAAGGTCCACGTGACGCCGACGCCCATGGGCGGCGGGATCGCTGTGTTCCTTGGGTTAATGGTGCCAGTGTTCCTGGTGACCTTCGGCGGCAGCCTTGTCGGATATGCGTCTTCGGCACTTGGAGATCTTCGAAACAGCATCGGCAACGACGCTGATCTGCGTCGGCAGACGCTGGGGGTTATCGTCGGAGCAGTTGCACTGTTCGCGATGGGACTGGCTGATGATCGCTGGAATCTGTCATGGCGACTTCGACTTGGCGTTCAGGTGCTGGTGGCGTTCGGTGTGACACAGTCGGGAGTGCGAGCAACAGTGTTTGTCGCTCAGCCGTGGATTGGCATCATGATCACGATGCTATGGATCATGGTACTGACAAACGCGATGAACTTTCTGGACAACATGGACGGACTGTCAGCGGGTATTGGAGTCATTGCCAGCCTGCTGTCGGTCGGGATCCTGCTGTTGATGGTTCCGCAACCACATTGGGCGGTGGCCTTCGCGTTGCTGCTGCTGGCCGGGTCACTAAGTGGTTTTCTGTGGTGGAACCGTCCACCCGCATCCATCTTCATGGGGGATAGCGGCAGCAACCTGATCGGTTTTCTATTAGCGACACTGACAGTGAGCGGAACGTTCTATCAGTTCGAAACTTCTGGCAGCCGACACGTCATTCTTGCCCCACTGTGCATCCTGGCTATTCCACTCTACGATTTTGTGACAGTCATTCTGATTCGGTTGAATGATGGACGCAGCCCGTTTCACGGGGACAAGAGTCATTTTTCGCACCGATTGGTCGAACTTGGATTGCGGCCGGCTCGAGCAGTTCTCACCATTCATCTGGCAACTTTGATGACGGGGCTGGGAGGTCTGCTGTTGTACAAGGTCGCTGACTGGACAGGCGCATGGTTGATCATCGCCCTGATCTTCTGTGTTCTGTCGATCGTGTCCATTCTGGAAACCGTTGGTCGCCGTTCCATCACCGACGTCCTTTGTGAGACGCCTGATCCGATGACAGAAAAAACAACTTCACTCAACAAATCGACCGAGGTGCTTTCCTGATGCAGGCTGGCCACAACCGGGTGATTTCAAATGAACGTTTTGCTGCATTCCGGAAGCACTCTTTTGCCAGACCGGCTCCCGTACACTGACGTTCCCTGACCAGTTTCCCGCCGCGCCATTTCAGATTCTGCTCCACATGCGAAACTCCGTCGTCATACTGTTCTGCATGATGATGACGGCCAGCGTACTCTGGCCATCGGAAGGTGCAATCAATGGTGATGGACTTCATCTGACAGTCCTGTGGCTGGTCACTGCGTTGATAGCCGTCATCGTGCAACGGCGTAGAGACGCTGCTGATGACGACGTCACGTTCAGTCGCACGCAACTGGCTGGAACTGCATCCATGGTTCTGTTGCTGGTGGGATTCTGGTTGTCAACCTGGAACGTCTTTCACGTTCACGGTGACCGGCGAGCCGCGTTAAACCTGGCATTTGAGTGGTCTGCCATCGTTGCCGTCTTCCTGACCATCGCCTGCAGATTGCGACATCAAAGGTCGCTGCAGTCAATTGTCGCCTTGGTCATTGGGCTGGGTGTGGGTACGGCGGTGCTTGGGATCTGGCAACACCACATCAGCTTCGCTGAGCGCGCAGAATGGTATCAGCAGCAACGGTCGGAACTGGACACAGTCCTGCAGAACAGGGACATTCAAAGTTCACTTAAGCGGTCGCAGCTGGAGGATGAGTTCGAACGACTGAAGATTCCACTGAGTGGGTCTGCACGACAATTGTTTGAACGGCGATTGCTGGACAGTAGTGAACCAATTGGACCGTTCGCACTGGCGAATACATTGGGAGGTATTCTGGCTGTCGTCGTCGTACTGTTGGTCGCGGGCGTGCTGCAGAGCCTGCAGCGACAGGTTCGGATTTCAGTATTCAATTGGTGCCTGATCGGCGTCAGCATATTTGTGTTGGCATACTGCCTATTGCTGACGAAAAGCCGAACCGCCTGGGTTGGCTGCTCTGTGGGCACCATGGTTCTCATCGGACGGCAACGGTTGGGAAAGTCGGCAACAGGACTGGCGAGGTTCGCGGTGGGCGCAAGTATTCTGGTGGCGGTCACGTTGGGGATTGGCATTGCCACGGGCGCCATTGACAGAGAAGTGGCCGTGGAGGCACCGCGGTCCCTGCAGTTTCGCCTATTGTACTGGACCGGCGCGGCTGGTGTGATCAGGCACAACCCTGTGTTTGGCTCGGGGCCAGGAAATTTCCGGCAGATGTACCTGCGCCACAAGACCGTGGAATCCAGCGAAGACATCCTGGATCCGCATAACATCCTGCTGGACGTCTGGTGTTCCGCCGGGCTGGTCGGGCTGATCGGTCTGGTGTGCCTACTGGCTTGCTGCGTGTCAGCGACCAGACAGTTCCGGATCCGTGATCTCCGTTCCGAAAAACGTCAACAAAAAATTCCCTGGCCATTGGTGAAGGGCATTCTTGCGGGCACGGGCCTGCACCTGCTTTGGCGCTGGATCAACGGGGCCAACATGTGGGCAGATGGAATTGGATCCGAGAAAGCGTTGTTGATGGTGCCAGTGGCGGCATGTCTGTTGACGCCCTTGATTGCCAGGTGTTTACTCTTCACACAATCCGCTGCGTCTGCGGCACTGGCTTGTCTTGTTGTTCATCTGCTGGGGGCGGGCGGGCTGCAGATTACAGTGCTGGGGATTTTTCTGGTGTTACTGGTAGCTCTGACCCTATTCGGCGCTGACCAGTCCGTTGGTGCAGTTAAGCAAACGGCGAATGCGCGAACCGTCCGGGGAATGACAACCAGCGTCCGCCTGCTGGCGGCACTGCTTTTGCTTGCCGCGACAGTGTCGACGATACGTTTTGGACTGATTCCCGTGCAGCGTTCCCAGCATCAACTGCACCTGGCAAACGTCAGAAAAACACAGGGGGATCGAAACGGCACATTGGATGCCCTGAATCGGGCTACGGAGTCTGATCCATTTTCGGTCGATTCGCGCCAACAGCTGATGCAAACGCTGGCGTATGACTTCCAGCGGTCTGTGGCGCAATATGCGCAGACTGGTCGTGAGTCGCCTGACAACGCACTGCAGGAGTCTTTCGATAAGGTATTTGAAAGTTGCAATCACGTAATTGATGCAGATCGGCGAGCCGGAACCGGTTATTATTCCCGAAGTCGGGTAGCAAATTCGTTTCGACGTGTGAGCGACAGCGACAATGATCTGTTGATGGATGCACATCGGGATTTACAGCGGACCGTTGGATGCGATCCGTCGAATTCAGAACTATGGTTTGAACTGGCTGATTTTCAGTACGACGTCGGTCTGCTTGCCGACGCCGCAACAGCAGCCGTCAGGGCAACCGAAATCGACACGGTGAATCGCAGTTGGGGACACGTCGACCAGTATCTTGCGACAGAACAGCTGGAACGCCTGACGCTGATTCAGCGAAGTGGCAAAGACGACTGAGTGCTGGGACATCGGCTGGGATTGGAAGGCCATTTCGGTCGAAAGGGTGTAGGAATGAAGATTCTGTTAGTTGCTGTCTTCCTGTCTGGTGCAGGGATCGTGCTGATCTGCGGTTGTGCCGAAGAGGCTGCGTCGGGCCCTCAAAACGCCGCGAAACACGACCACTCAGATCACGCCGACGCTCATCACGAAGATGGTAGCAACAATGGTGCCCCCCCGATTCCTTCTAAGCAGGGTCCGTGGCCATCGGCAGTCACTAACGTAAGAACGTTCGACTTTGGCAGCATGGCGGTTGGTGATGAGCGGGAGCATTCATTTGTCATCCGCAACGAGGGAGACGCCGATCTGCACCTGTTGGCCGGAGAACCAACCTGCAAGTGCACGGCCTTTGAGCTTTCCAGCACAACGGTCAAGCCGGGTGAGGAGGCAAGCCTCCTCGTTCGCTGGGTGGGTAAGATGAAGGATGATTCGTTTTCGCACGGTGGCATGGTCTACACGAACGATCCAAAAAACGAGGAAATCCGGATTTCTGTCATGGGGATCGTGGATATGAAACTCGACATCTTCCCCAAAGGAGCCTGGACAGTTGGCAATTTGGGTACGGAATCGGGGGGAACGATGCAGGCATTCATTGCCTCACGCGTGTTTGAGGACTTCGCAATCACTGCCATCGATTGCGAATCCCCGTACATCTCCACAGTCGTCACACCTTCGGCTAAGGAAATCCTGGCCGAACACAAGGCAAGATGTGGCTACACGATTGACCTGACGGTTTCTCCCGACATGCCTCCGGGATTCATGGAAGAAAGCCTGGTACTTAAGCTTGACCGGGTCAAAAAACCGATCAAGGTAACGGTGAGAGCGCACAAGGCAGGGCCGATTAAGATATTGCCGACGCCGGGCGTGACATTCGACAGCACTGTCAACGGGCTGAAACTGGGACAATTCCCGACGCACAAGGGACGACAGGCCGAACTGACTCTGCTGGTTGACACCTCTGACATGTCAGATCCATTTGTAGCCACGTCTATCGACACGTCACCAGGTTTCGTCACAGCGGAATTGGGGCCTGGGACGAGCCTTGCCGGCAAGCGGTCCCGACACAAACTCATCATCCGAATCCCAGCAGGTATACCTCGCACGGAACGCGATAAATCGTCCCCCGGCAAGGTCGACATTCAGACGAACCACCCGTCAGGACAGGCGATCCGGTTAAAGGTGTCATTCAAGGCGTTTTGAATTAGCGGCTTACTGGCGTAAGCGACTTCGTTGTGACTGTCCTTGCGGGCTGGCTGAGCCTGAGTTTGCTATTCACGGCCTGCAACCCAGTGGGTAAGGTTGTCTCACGGAAAATTTTCCTGACCTGGACGAATTTGAGCGGTGGCGAAAACGGCATGAGCCAGTCAGAACGTAAACGGAACGGAGCCATGCGTCTCTTCGCGCTGGCTGGAATTGCCGGTGTGGCGATTTTCCTGTATCAACAGACCAGGACACAGGTCAAACCGGAAACGCCGTCCCCTTCGACGGCTTCGACGACAGAACAACCACTGACAGAACAACCACAGGAAGAACGACGGTCCCCCGTTGAGGCCCCGTCGTCTGTCGCAGTACTTCCGATCTGGGAAGAGTGGCCACAGCCTCAATTGGCCTTATTGTTGACCGGTGAACAACACGGCTATTTCGAACCCTGTGGTTGCACATCCAGTCAACTTGGCGGAATGTCCCGCCGGGCTGATCTCGCACAAAAGCTGAAGGACGCAGGGTGGACCGTCCGGGGACTGGACGTTGGAGGACTAAGTCGCCGCACGTCGCGCCAGGCTCAGATCAAGTTTGAAACAACCCTCGCAGCTCTGAAGGAACTCAACTACATCGCGATTGGACTGGGCCCCGAAGAACTGCGAATGCAGCCGGATTATCTGCTGTCACAACACCTCCCCCCACTTTATTTCCTTAGCGCCAACCTTGAGTTCTTCGGTGTTCCGGACCTCGGAACGCCGGTCCCCAGTACAATCGTTGAAGCCGGCGGTCTGCAGGTTGGGATTACGTCCGTGATGTCGGACGAGCTTCAGAAGGAGGTTCTGCCTCATCCCGATATCACATGGAAGGCACCGGGACCGGTACTAACGAAGGTCCTCGCTGACTTCGACGACAAACATGTTGAATTACGCGTGTTACTTTCACAGGCCAGCGTAAAAGAATCCGAAGCCTTTGCACAGCAGTTTCCGCAGTTTGACGTAGTCGTGACGGCACAGGGGACCGGTGACCCTGACCCCACGGCGCCGCCGACGAAGTTCGGCGACACTTTACTGATTGAAACGGGGCGCAAAGGGAAGTACGTGGGAGTGCTTGGCGTCTACCCAAATGACAAGGAAACACCATTTCGGTACAAGCTGATCAGCCTTGAACGAGATAACTTCGACGAAACGCCTTCCATGATCACGCTGATGCAGACGTACCAGGAACGTCTTGAGTCAGAACAGATCGTACTGTCCGATGCGGTCGGAGCCCCACATCCGTCCGGAGCAGAATTCGTTGGTGCGGACACGTGTGCAGGTTGTCATGAAAGTGCGATGGACGTCTGGAAAGATACTGGACACGCTCATGCCCTTGAGAGTCTGGACCCAGTCAACAAACGCATCGGACATGAACGATTGAATGGTGTCAAACGCACGTTTGACCCCGAATGCCTGGCCTGTCATGTCACTGGCTGGGATCCGAACGAGTACATTCGGTTTCAGTCCGGCTTCCTGAATGAGAGATTCGCCGTTAACGAAGACGAGAAGACGCTGCACAAACTCATGGCGGGAACGCAGTGCGAAAACTGTCATGGTCCCGGCAGTCGACACATTGAACTAGTCGAAGCCGATGATCTGGATGCTGCCGGACGAGAAGTTCGGGTGACTTTGGATCAGGCCAGGAAAAGCATGTGCGGAAAGTGCCACGACCTGGACAACAGCCCGGACTTTGACTTTGATGAGTACTGGGAACGCGTTAAACACGATGGCAAGGACTGACGGATTTACGTAATCCAGGTTTATTAATGACTCCGGAAATCCTGGATCAGATTACCGAATTGGTCGGCAATGTCCCGCCCGAGGAATACCTCAGGTTGCTTATTGACTATCCGGAAGTGCTAAAGTCCATTAATCGCGCTATCGATGATTCAACATCAGAAGGAACTGTGGCTGACGTAGAGCTGATTTGTGATCCCGCATGCGTTCTGGAAATCAATCGTGAAGCTCGTGTTGATTCTGTTCTGAAGCCGGACGGTTCGGATTTTTTCTGGCCCGACCAGTTCATGATCATCGGCGAAACCGGAGAAGGCGACTATTATTGTATCGATGTGGATCAGGATGTGGCCGGTGTGATGCAGTTCGATCACCACTCTGTTGGTTTTGAAGTTATCACCGATTCACTGGATGAGTTTGTTGAAATGCTGGTGGAAGACCCCTTTACGGACGAGTAGTCCGAAGAAGATGAGCCTGAAGAATAATGGAAACGCCTCAGAACATACGCGTTCTCAAGGATGCCGGAATCCTGGAACTGGTCTGGACGGACGACGATGTGTCTCGTATTCCGTTTCGAACGATCAGACAGAACTGCCGCTGCGCTGCGTGCGTGGACGAATTCACCGGCAGACAGATTCTCGACAAGGACAACGTCTCGGAATCGATCCATCCCGAAGATGTCTCACTGACTGGAAACTACGCCCTGAAATTCCGTTGGTCCGACTCACACGACTCCGGTCTGTTCACTTGGGTCCACCTGCGTTCGATCTCCCAAAAGCTGGCTGAGAGCGACGATTGAACGCGTCTTGTACGCAATGTCCAGGGCAGGCTGCAATCTGTCGCAATGCCGGAAACCGATTTCGCATTGGTTCCTAAGTGGAAGTCAGTTTGTTACTCTGAACCAGCTGGTCGCCGCAGACTAACCCCTTCCCTGTGGCCCCCGATTTTTACAGGTCGCATATTGTCCCCCCACGTTACCGCTGTCGCAGGTAGCCGCGGGATCAGGGAATACCAAAACCGATTTTGAAGGATAGGAAATCTAACGATGGCAAAATCACGAGGTAAAGCCGTGGCTGCCAAAGCTGCCCCGGCAGGCGGCGACGGCAAAGCAATGTTGGACAATGCTCTTGGGCAGATCGAAAAAATGTTCGGTCAGGGCTCAATCATGAAGCTCAATTCGGTGGCGGACGCGGGAGGAATTCCGGGCATTGCTACGGGTGCATTGTCGCTGGACATTGCCCTTGGAGGTCGAGGATTCCCACGTGGTCGAATCATTGAACTGTACGGGCCGGAATCCAGCGGCAAAACGACGCTGGCGCTGCACGCGATCGCCAGTGCCCAGAAAGCAGGTGGTATTGCAGCGTTCATTGACGCCGAACACGCGTTGGATCCGTCATGGGCGCGGAAAATTGGTGTCAATCTTGATGACCTACTGGTGAGTCAGCCGTCCTACGGCGAAGAAGCTCTGCAGATCGCTGAAATGCTGATCAAGTCGAACGCCGTTGACCTCATTGTGGTTGACTCGGTCGCCGCACTCGTACCCAAAGCCGAACTTGACGGCGAAATCGGGGATACACACGTGGGCCTGCAGGCTCGCATGATGAGTCAGGCAATGCGAAAGCTGACGGGGGCGATTTCCAGATCCAAAACGACCGTTATTTTCATCAACCAGATTCGTGAGAAAATCGGCGTGATGTTCGGCAGCCCGGAAACCACTCCCGGCGGTCGTGCCCTGAAATTCTACAGTTCCGCTCGAGTCGATGTGCGCCGTATCGCCACGCTGAAGGACGGTGACGTGCAGATCGGTATCCGCATGCGGGCGAAGATTGTCAAGAATAAGGTTGCTCCACCGTTTCGCATTGCGGAATTCGACATGTACAACACCTGCGGAGTCAGCATGGAAGCGGATCTGCTGGACCTGGCAGTCGAAGACAAGATCATCGACCGCAGCGGAAGCTGGTTCAGTTATGGCAAAAACAAGCTGGGGCAGGGCCGCGACCGTGCTCGCTTGTTCCTTGAGGAAAACCCGGATGCCGTGATAGAGATCCGCAACAAAGTGCTGGCCGCACGTGGTTTCGCCCCGACCACCATGGCTGCTTCTGAGGCTAACGGTGCAAAGCCAAACGCTGCGAAAGGATAGTCGTCTGCTTTTCTATTCAGCAGACTCAGGCCGCCGATGTGCTTCTTCGGCGGCTTTTTCTGTGCGCTGGGGATCCATTGGTTTCGTGTCCGACATTTCGGGCTGCCCACCGTGCAGTCTGAGAGTATTTGTGTAAACTTCCGCAGCACAGGCGGCGCTGCGCAGGCCGGGATTACGCACGCCTGGTGGATTTACCCTGACGTTTTTCTGCCGCCCGGAACCAAGACCGGCTTCCAGTGTCAATACAACGATCAACCGTTGGTTATGCACATCGAATGTTCAGAACTGATTCCAGACAATGAAAACCGACGAACTTCGCGAAAAATACCTTTCGTTCTTTGAAACCAAGGGCTGCGTGCGCCGACCAAGCGACGTTTTGGTGCCTAAGGACGACCCGACGGTGTTGTTCACCCCCGCGGGCATGAACCAGTTCAAAAACGAATTCATGGGAATCGGCAAGCTGGACTTCGCAGCGGCGACAACCTGCCAGAAGTGTCTGCGCACCGGCGACATCAGCAACGTCGGCGTCACGGCTTACCATCACACATTTTTCGAAATGCTGGGCAACTTTTCGTTTGGGGACTACTTCAAACGTGATGCGATTCACTGGGCCTGGGAGTTTCTGACCGATTCAAAGTGGCTGGGGCTGGATAAGGACCGATTGACCGTCAGCGTGTACAAAGGCAAATGGGGCTTTGACGAAGAAGCGTTCAACATCTGGAAAGATGAAGTTGGTGTGTCACCGGATTGCATCGCCTGCCTGGAAGAGGACGAAAACTACTGGCCCGCCAGCGCCCCCAGCGAAGGTCCTGACGGAGTTTGTGGCCCGTGCAGCGAGATCTTTTACCATCCGCCCGGCGTGGACGGCGATGTCGAGATCTGGAATCTGGTCTTCACGCAGTTCAACCGCGTCGGCGACCCTCCCGACAACCTGCGTCCGCTGCCGTCAAAGAACATCGACACAGGCATGGGGCTGGAACGAACAGCAGCTGTCCTGCAGGGTGTTCTCAGTAATTTCGAAAACGACGTGCTGAAACCGCTGTGTCTGGCAGCCGGCGAAGTTGTCGGCGTGAAGTACGCATTCGATGCGCCGACAGGTCGAGCTGTACGTCGGATCGCTGACCACGTTCGTGCAGCCACCTTTGCCATGCACGAAGGCGTCATGCCCGATAAGGAAAAAGAAAATTACGTCATTCGCCAGCTGGTACGGCGAGCCCTGCTGGAAGGATATCTGCTGGGACGGAAAGAACCCTTCCTATACAAAGTCGTACCTGCTGTCGTCGACGTGATGAAGGGGGCCTACCCGGAAATAGCGGAGACAGTCGACAGTGTGCAACACAGCATGAAGGAAGAAGAAGAACAGTTCCTGGGCACAATCGACCGAGGCCTCAGCCGATTCGACCGTTATGCAGATGCGGCGAGTTCAAACGACAACAAAGTCATCAGCGGAGACGATGCGTTTACTCTGCACACCGAAGACGGTTTTCTGATTGAACTGACGGAAGCCATTGCTGAAGACCGCAATCTGAAAGTCAACATGAAGGCGTTCAGGGAACGCATGAATGAGCACGAAGATATCAGCCGAGGCGGCAAGACGATCTCCGTTATGGCAGCGGGGCCGCTCGATGTACTCCGCAAGGAACAGGGCGACACTGAGTTTGTCGGATACAATTCAACGACAGCTGAGTGCAAAGTGGTCGGCCTGATTGTCGAGAATCAGACAGTTGCCGCAGTCCCGGCAGACTTTTCCGGACCGGTCGGCATCGTTCTCGACCGTACACCATTCTACGGCGAATCCGGCGGGCAGGTGGGCGATGCAGGGCGGCTGGTCGCTGATGACGTTGAGGTCAAAATCACGGACAGCCAGAAGCATCAGCAAACGCTGTTTGTTCTGGAAGGGCGTCTGCGCAACGGCAGTCTTTCCGTGGGCGACACGGTGACTGCCGAAGTTGACGAAGAGCGGCGTCGTGGTATTCGACGAGCTCACTCGGCCACTCACATATTGCACCACGCGTTGCACCAGACGATCGGCGAGAACGCGACGCAGCGTGGTTCGAAGGTTGAAACCGATGCGCTGCGGTTTGACTTTGCTCACAAACGGGCCCTGACACCCGATGAACTTCACAATGTCGAAGACATCATTAATGCTCAGATCATGAATGGTTCTGACGTGAAAACCGAGCTGTTGCCGATCAAGGAGGCTCGCGAACGCGGCGCGATGGCTTTGTTTGGCGAAAAGTATCCGGACGAGGTACGAGTCGTAACGATGGGCGACTTCAGTGTTGAGCTGTGCGGTGGCACGCACCTTGCGAATACCGGGCAGGTCGGATTGTGCCGCATCACCTCCGAAGACCCCGTCGCCAAGGGCGTTCGCCGCATCACGGCAGTCACGGGGCCGAAGGCGCTGCGGAAGGGTCGCGAATCCGACAAGCTGGTCGCACAACTGCAGCGACAGTTAAAAACGAATAAGCCGGAAGACCTGCCGGCCCGCGTGGACGCGCTGCAGGTTCAGATGAAAGAGCTGAACAGACAGTTAAGCGATCTGTCCAAAGCATCGGTCTCTGACGCGATCGGGGACGTCGCCGCTACCGCTGAAGACGTGGGTGGTGTGAAAATCGTTGCCCGAAAACTGGAAAACGTGACTCGCGAATCTCTCCGCGATTTCGTGGATCAACTGCGTGATAAACACAGCCCGGTCGCTGTTATTCTGGCTGCTGAAATCGACGGGAAAGTGGCACTGATCGCGGCGGCCAGTAAGCCGCTGGTTCGGGAAAGAGGATTGAATGCGGGCCATGTGGTGAAAGCAGCAGCTAAGATTGCCGGCGGCGGCGGTGGCGGCCGGCCGGACATGGCGGAAGCCGGTGCCAGGCTGGTTGAAAAAATCGACGACGCTGTCGCCGCTGGTGCCGCCGTGTTCAAAGAACAACTGGCGTGACCAGCATCAGCCGTTCCCGTAAGTCTTCGCTCGCAGAATGTGCATCGATCTTCGTGCTATGATCGGCTGGCCGGGCCATTGGCGGCCTCGCGTTACATCCTGAGGCACGTCCCGTGCCGCTTGCTTCTTCAAGCCACCTGATCGTTGCCGCCGAAAGGTGTGGGAATGTGACGGAAATCAAGCACCTCTGATGGGGGCACAATGCCCCGTGGGGACCACAAGAAAGAGGCCGGCCCCGGCACTTGCAACTTGACGTTAATCGTTTAGTAGAAATCACTTACAAACAAAACAGTCATTCCACACTGATCCGTCACCGCGCGGGCTTCGTTGAACATTCTCAAGGGCAGTGTGCCCAGTGCGATGTTTCGAGGTCTATGGAGGACGGCTTATGGATACACAGACATGCGAGCACCTGCTCGCCGCCGCAAAGACGGGAGACTTAAACGCAGTAGAGCAGCTTCTGATGGCAATTTCAGACTCGCTGCACACAACCGCCAGGTGCCGGCTGGGTTCGCGTTTGCAACCACGCGTTGACACTTCCGATGTTGTTCAGCAATCACTGTTTGAAGTCTGTCAGAGTCTAAGTGAATTCCGCGGACGTACGGCAGCCGAATGGCATGCATGGACACGCAATATACTGCACCACAACGTCCTCAACGAAATCGATCGCCATCTCCACGCTCAAAAACGGACTGTGACACGAACTCGATCGTTCGCTGAAGAGGGAACAGAACCCAGAGACTTCGAGTACGTGCTGCGGCAGAGGCAATCTTCACCGCCACAGCAGGCTCAGGATAATGAGTCGCGCCAGAGTCTTGAGATGGCGATCACGGACCTTCCCGATGCGCAGCAGACAGCGATTCGTATGCGCTATATCGAGAACATGCCGGTTACAGAAATCGCTGACGGCATGAGTCGCAGCAATACTGCCGTAGCAGGCCTGCTGAAACGCGGCCTGAAGCAGCTGAGGACACGGATGGTTACATGCACGGAAACCACCTGACGTCCGGATAGCGACTGAATGATGGAGAAATCGACCGGGTGCAGGCTGAATACAGTCACGGCGATCGTCCGCCGACTTTCGAGAGTTACTTTCCCGCGATCCCCATGACCATATCGCTTCAAGAACTATCTGGTTTCCCCGCACGGCCTTCACAAGCTGGCGGGCCAGTTGCGTCACCGCTTTTTGTGAAAGCACTTCTCGCTCGATAGGTGTCGCGAAGGCCCGGCAATGCTGTTTCGTTTTTCGGAACAGGTTCCGTCGATCATGTTGATCGGTGCAGATTCCTGATGTCGAACGGGTACCACATGCTCAAACAAGTTCGGTAAAGGTGGCCTGATCCACTACCGGTGTTTCGGCAGCCGCTTCTGTGCGTCCGCCATAACTCGCCACCAGCGCGATCAGCTTCCTGCGATCGATAGGCTTGGTTGTGTAGTCATTGCATCCGGCATCCAGGCATTTCTGCCGGTCACTACTCATGGCGTGAGCGGTTAAAGCGATGACAGGACGAGTGTATCCTTTCTCTCGCAGTCGGCGCGTGGCTGAATAGCCATCCAGCACCGGCATTTGCATGTCCATCAGAACAACATCGAACGGGCGACCTTCTGACTCAGCGATTGTCGCCAGGTCGAATCCGACCTGGCCGTTGTCGGCGAGGGTGACTGCGGCTCCTGCTTTCTTCAGCACATACCCGATCAATCGCTGATTGTCCGGGCCATCTTCGGCCAGCAGAATGCGATAGTCGGTGAGGCTGGATTCTGAGTTGTCAACAGATTTCACATCTGCTGTTTCGGCGGCCGCCCCCACAGCGTCATGAATCAATCGCACGTCGTTCAGAGGGCCAGTGGCAACCGTGATGGAGAACGTGCTCCCTTTGCCAACGCTACTGCTGACAGAAATTTCGCCACCAAGAGCTTCCGCCAGCCGTTTACTGATTGTGAGTCCAAGCCCCGTTCCGCCGAATTTCCGGGTGGTTGAATTATCTGCCTGGGTGAACTCCAGAAAGAGTTTTTCGATCGCCCCATCGGGAATGCCGATGCCGGTGTCGATTACATCGAATTGAAGTCGCGGTTCTTCACCTGCTTCATTCAACATGCGAGTAACGATCCGAATTGATCCGGTTTCCGTAAACTTGATTGCGTTGCCCACGACGTTGATCAGCACCTGACGCAAACGAGTCGGGTCACTCTGGATCGTCTGTGGTAGGGGGCCATCGAACCGAACGCCAAGGGGCAATCCTTTTGCGGCCGAACGCACTCGCATCAAGGATGCCACATCAGCAACGATTTCGTGAGCGGAACATTCAATACGTTCGACGTCAATTTTCCCCGCCTCAATCTTGGACAGGTCAAGTATGTCGTTAATGAGGTTTATGAGATAGTTGCCGTTGTCTTTGACCGTGCGAACGGCGTCGATGTTCTCGGCCTTATCCAGGTTATCGAGAAGCAGGTCGGTGAATCCGAGGATAGCGGTCATCGGCGTGCGGATTTCATGGCTCATGTTGGCCAGAAATTCGCTCTTGGCCTGGTTGGCGGCTTCTGTGCTGATATTGAGCTGTTCCAGTGCCTTGTTGGCTGATTCCAGGGCGATCACGTGGTCGTTGAGGTCTGTTTCTGCCTGTCGGCGTTCGTTGATTTCAGTGTCCCTCTGCCCGATGGCCTGTTCCAGGTGGGATGCCATGGTATTAAAGGAGCTGGCCAGCTGGCCGATTTCATCCTGTGATCCAACGGCAACCCTGGTGTTCAACTCACCAGCCGCAAATTTTCGGGTCGCCTTTGCCAGTTGAATGACGGGAACGGCGAGGGAGCGTGAGGCAAACGTGCCTGCCACCAGGGCTCCCAGCATTAACACAAAGCCGGCAGTCAGAATTCGGCTCTTAAGTTTTTCGATTGGGGCAAAGACCTCGTCCGTGTCAACTTTGACCACCATGCCCAATCCCATCGCAGGCACGTATCTCCATGTTGCCAACACCCGTTCACCACGGTAATCCAGAGCCATGCCAGATCCTCGTAGCCCCAGGACAGCTTTCTGTACGGGTGTGAAGTCCGTTGATCCAATGAGTATTCGCTTTCTGAAGGCACCCTCGGAATCGTGTCTTAAGGGACTGGCAAGCACGGCGTGGTTACCGGAATTAACGGCCACCAGTGTTTCGCCCGTTTCACCCAAACCCGCGTGTCCCTGCATCAGATCAAACAGTCTGTCATTGCTGATCTGCGACGCAAGCACACCGACCAGGTGACCATTTTTCATTACAGGGGCGGCCAGAAAGGCTGCTTGTGCATCGCTGGGTGGGTAATACTCGAAATACGAAATATCCGCACAGAGTAATGTCCGAGCCCCGTCGACTACTCGAGCCAGCTCAGAGTCGCGGTGACCGCCCGTATCCAGATTCGTTCCGAAATCGCCCTCTCTCTTTGCTGTCCAGACGATGTCACCATCGGCGGAGATCAGGAAGACGTCGGTGTACCCCAGAGATTCCTGCCAATACGTGAGGTAGGGGCCGATCGATTCCTCGATGGCGACATATTCGGGTGAGTCGGTTCCGGTGTTCGTGAACGCTGCCTCAAAGTCCTCGATTGCCGTGGCAATAATGGGTGTACGGGCCAGGGTGGCAACGTCACTCTGCCGTTCGCGAAGATAGTTGTCGATCTGCCTGGCCTTGCCGTTGGCCACGACGACAAGGCTGTTCATCGCCTCGTGTTCCATCGTTGTTACGGAGTCTCTGTATACCAGATAGCCGAAGACGCTCAGGGGAACCACTGCCAGCAGCAGGAACCAGCATGCCAGTCTTGCGGACATTCCAGGCTGCATGAAAGAATAGCGTTCGAACATCGTTGATTCCCTGGATTAGCGATAACCGGAACGCTGAATTCCTGACCGACCGTCATTGGCCACTTGTTCCCCCACCCGACGTAAAGTCCTTGAAGAAAGGTGTCCCACTCCGACCGTGATCGATAGACCGGGTAAGGCACGGGGCGAATCGGCTTGTTCGAACTCCACACTATGTCAAATTGTCCGTCCTCCATAATCTGACCTATCCTGACCGTTTTCCACGTATGGTTGTTCTCGCCGCTGATGCAGACCATGCCCTCTGGTGCAACGATGCTCTGGTCTTTGATCGACGTGAGAACCTTGGCGACTCTCGGAGAACCTGCCTCCTGTACCGCCTGGGCCCAGAGGTGCACACCGAAATAGGCGGCTTCCATGGGGTCGTTGGTAACTCGGTCATTGCCGTATCGGGTTTTGAAGGCCCGTTCAAATCGGCGGTTCTCGTCTTTATCGATACTTTGAAAGTAGTTCCAGCAGGCGTAATCACCCGCTAAGGTATCTGCGTCCGGAAGGCTGCGAAGCTCGTTCTCCGCAATACTGAACGACATCACTGGAATGTCCTGACTGCCGATTCCGGCGGCACGAAGTTCATGGAAGAATGCCGCATTGCTGTCGCCGTTGATCGTATTCAGAATAACGTCCGGTTTCGCCTGCTTGATCGCCTGTACTGCGCCGTGAACATCGCTGCTGCCCAGCAGGATATACTCTTCACCCACGATTCTTCCCCGCAGTGCCACCACCTGGTCCTTGACGATAGCATTGGCCGTTCGCGGGAACACGTAGTCAGAACCAACCAGAAAGACTCGGCTTCCGAGATTGTCCATACACCACTTCACGGCGGGGATGATCTGCTGATTCGGCGCCGCCCCCGTGTAAACAATGTTCGGGGAAGCTTCCAACCCTTCGTACTGAACCGGATAAAAAAGCAGGTGATTGTGCTTTTCGAATATCGACTTTACTGTCCTGCGGCTGGCGGATGTCCAGCATCCGAAGACAGCAGATACTTTTTCGTCAACAATCAGCCTCTCCGCTCCCTGGGCAAATGTTGGCCCGTCCGACTTGCCATCCACCACGACCGGTTCGATCTTTCTGCCCAGGACGCCGCCCTGTTCGTTGATCTCCGCGATTGCCAGCAGAGTGGCATCAACAACGGAGCCTTCACTGACAGCCATGGTTCCCGAAAGAGAATGAAGAACACCCACTTTGATGGGAGATCTGTCCATCCAGATTCCAAACGCGTCTTTCTCCGGCATGCAATACCAGCAAGCCGCGATAATCACGACAGGAACGACACCCAGCAACGTTTTTCTTATGCCGCGAGTAACACATGGCACATCGTCACGAGTCATCCAGAGTTCCTCCTGATGCCAGGGTAAGCTCACATTCTGTTTCGACAGCAGTCATGGTTGATGCAGTAGCGAGCTTTGCAGTCAATGCCTGCAGAGTGGCGTTCCGATCTACCAGTGCAATTAGCCTCATGCGATCAACGGAAAGCGGGAACATCACTGCGATTATCGTGACCAATACTGTCGCGAGGACCCTCTGGATTAATTGAGGGGCTTGCCCCCATGCCCGGCATTTGTGGTAATTCATGCGTCGGTCCAATTACATTCAATCGCATCCATGAAGAACGTCTGCCTGTTACTGGCACTCCTGTGCTGTGTGTCTGGCAGACGGAGAGTGAGTTCCTTCCCTGGGAGCCTAGGTTGCGTTTTGACAACAGGATTGTCTTGCGACGCTGACGTAGGGGTTAACACGGGGGGGGGAAACCGAGCATCCTGATGCGGCAACCGGTACGACTTGCGCTATCTGATGTTCGCGAACTGAATCCAATACGAGTAGGTAATCCAGCCCAGCGTCCGTGATCGGTGTGTCGCTCAAAAGCAGCTGACTCAGATGGGTTAGCCCGTCGAGCTGTTCCAGCCCGGCATCGCTGATTCCTGTGCTGGACACCATAAGGTCTTTCAGACGCCCAAGACCTTTGAGATTGACCAATCCTGCATCGGTGATCGGTGATCGGTGTATGACGGAGACTGAGGTACGTGAGTCCGGTTATTCCTTTCAGGTGTACCAACCCCGCATTCGTGATCTGCGTGTTGTCGAGCATACCAAAAACCGGAACGGCTCGAAGGGTGCTCTGCATTTTTGGTACCTGCCCCCCCTCTTCCAGCGAACCAGGTCTGATCATTGTTCAACACATCGTGTCGCGTGCGAGCACACACACTACCAGGATGGTCATCAGGCGACACGCAACGACACTCGCAGACTGAGCAGCAGGCGTACGTATGTGAAGAACATTACCAGAATCAGGATCAGGCCGACGATTGCCAGAGGTGGGAGGAATAGTCCGACAACCATAACGATGACATTCGCAATACAGAGATTCAGGAGGAAGCCAGCACGTTTTTCCGATTGACCATCTTTGACGTGGGCTGCCACTCGTTTTAGAAAGACCACGAACAGAACGGGCGCCAGTATAGCCATGCAGCCATGCGCAGTGCCGACGATGGTCGGCAATACAACAAACCAATCTGCCACGGTGATCAGCAGGACCAGCACGTCGCACACAACAGCCGTGTAGATCACCCCCGTCGTCTGGACGGTCTCGGGCACAGAAAGGCACTTGATTTTTCCGACCAGTCCCATGATCGTACCCACAATCAGCATCAACGGTCCTGCGCCTATGAAGAGCAGTGCCGCAGGCGACGCTGCAGCTGCGAGGCCCGCGCCCAAAATGATCGCAACGAACCCGAGTACAATCAGGTAGAGTCCGATATAGACCAAATTGACACCGCTGAAAACGCTCTTCATTGCACTCATGGTTGACTCCTGAAACAGAATTGAAAACAGGGCGCATCGATGTGTGCCCGTGATGCCGACGTTCTAATGGTCGGCGCGCCGTGTCTAAACAGGATGTGGTCGTCGGACATGCGGAATGGCCACGATGGCAATTAGGCAGACGTCCACCGCGGCCACGAGCCGAATCTGATTCCGCCAATTTGCAGACTGCTCTGGCAGCCTGTCCGGAAACGTCTGTCGTTGTGAGCGGCACGGCGCTAGCCGCCGGTAATTGGCAGTGTTTTCACCCGCGGCTAGCGCCTTGCGGCTCACTCTCACAGATATCCGGACTGCTTTAGCCAAAGATCTTTGCATCAGGCAGTAATTCCTTGAGCCGCCTGATGCCATCGCGGCTGAGATTCGTGCTCGACACATCCAGGACCTGCAGCTGAACCATGGCTTCGAACTGCGGCAGCGATGCATCGCTGAGTTGCGTGCGACTGAGGTATAACTCGTTTAGATTCAGTGGGATCAGTGCTGCCAGGTGCTTGTCCAGGATAGCACTGCCACGCCCCATACCGACGTTGATTCCGCGACCGTGGAAATTCCTGATGACCAATACACCAAGACCTGCAAAACAGTCTTTGGTGGCCACGATGCCCTTCGAGGTGGATCCCGGCTGACCGGAAGCGATCGCTGGCCGCTGGCCTTCCACGTTAGTAGAAGTATGAGCGGTACCAGCGACCGCCAACCGGTCGAATTCGGCGCCGCCGAATGCAAGGATTGGAAAGAAAAGGAAACCCAGGAAAGCCAGCCCCAATCCAAATCCAGGGCCTTTGCCAAAGGCCCTGGCGATGTCGACGGAAACAACAATCAGAACCACAACATTGACCACAGGGATAAAAAACAGAAAGATCCACCACACAGGCCTTCCGGCGATCTGCAGCAACAGGACCGTATTGTAAATTGGAACCAGAATTCCCCAGCCAGGCTTGCCCGCCCTGGCAAACGTCAGGCTCATGCCAGCAAGAGTGAACAGGCAGAGAGTCAGGCAGATGAATGCCACAAATATGTTGGTACCTCCAACAGTTCCCTGCGCGAATAGCAGCGTCTCGTAATAGTCGTTCATGATCAGCTTTCCCTTCACACATGGGTGGTGTTCTGTTCACCGGTTACGAGGTCTCATACGGCCCTTCGCGCATGTCGCTCCATATGACAGGGCCGAATTCGGGCCGCGACGGGGCGCGATATTCCTGATTTTTTGTCAAACTCTGACAAAGACAGCAAATTTGAACCGCGGGTCGCAGGGCAGAGTCAGTCGCACGAAGTGAGCCGACCAGTCAAAGCAGGGTCGTCGCGTAGCCGAAGACGTCCACATTGACGGAGTAACGTGATGGATGAGCACGGATAGGAAAAGTTCCAGGCGGTCAGTTGGTTCTGTCAATGATGTCCGTCATACATGGAAGGAATCATGCCTGTCTGGAGTTCGTTCAAGAACAAACGCTCAGCGGGCGGCAGAACAGGACCGCGAATATGCTGTGGTTGAGGGACCGATCGACGGTCTTTCTTTCACCGGCTTCTGTGAGTGGCTACTGTCCCCCGCTCTTAATCCTGGCGGCCTTGTTGTTAAAGCACTCTGAGCAGTCATGAGTCCTCCCGTGTTCGCCCGGCGATTGAGGCCGCCGGCACCGAAGGCATTCTCCTGCTGCCCTGCAGTCCGAACCTGAGCGCGATTGAGATGGTGATTTCAAAACTGAAACAGCTCATTCGATCATGAAGGCCCGGAATAGTCCCAAAAACATCAGACGCTGCACACAACGCTCTCGAATTCATGCAACCACAAGAAATCAAGCCCGCAACGAACATTGCACATATCTGATCGCGTGATTTATTACCCTGCTCCAGAACCAATAATATCATTGGTTCAACCTGAACATCTGCGATAATCCATTCCTCTGACGTCCGTCCGTATCGATGGCACGCTTCCTGATCGGCATATCCAGCAGGGGTGTCACTCGAGGGGCTTTTTCGAAGCGGAAAACGAGATGGGTCAGTATTAGCATTCTGTTCCGGTTCAGGCCACAACTAACGTCAGGACCTTCTGTGTCTTGAGGCTGCCCATCGAAAGGAAAAGACCAGCGGAATTCATGTCGCTAAGCAGGTTTCTCTGCCGTCTGCGGAAACGCATTCTCGGTCGCCGTGCGCCCACAAATATCGGGGCGACGGGGAAGATGCGCGTCATGCGGCTGGAGGAACGCCAGTTACTGGACGCCGGATTCGGCATTACGGCGGCCGGCATTCTGCAAATGGACGGCTTCGACATGGGCGACGCGTTGGTCATCGAATCCGGCCCGACGTTGGACAGTTTTCAATTTGAGCTGGAGCAAGGTAACTGGTTTGCGGACCCGGAGAATCCCCACATACTGTCCGGTCGAGCTCTGATTTCGGACGCCGGTCGGACGCTGACGATTGACAATTCACAAGCGCAGCTGACACCGATCACGGCGATTGATATTGATTCGCAGACCCTGCAGCCGACACATGGTGTGGTGACGCCATTGTCCGGTGAACTGGCATCGGTCAGCAGCCTGAACGAATTCGTCGTGTCCGACCTGGTCATTACCGGAGGCGGCGTGATCAACCTGACCGGAGCTGATTTCGACACACTCTCTGTAGATGGCATCAGCCTGGATGTTACCGACAACGACGACCTTGAACTGGGTGACCTTTCGCTGACAGGCACCCTGACCGTCACAGCCGGCGGAGATATTACCGACGCTGACGGCGCCACCATGGACGTGGGCGGCAACGCGTCTTTCACGGGAGCGAACATCGCGCTGGGTGGCGGCGCTAATGATGAACTCCACTTCGGCAGTCTGCAGTTCAACAGCAGTGGTGATATCGGCATTACTGAAACCGACAGTATGCACCTGGTCGGGAACAGCACCGCAGCCAATGCAAACCTGCAGGCTACTGGCGACATCGACGTCGACGCCGACACAACTGTTCGCAGCGAGGGTGGTCGGGTCATTCTGGAAGCTGGTGCCGACGGGACGTTGTCGGTCTCCGGCACGGTCAACGTTTCATCGTCGACGTCCGCAGGGGGGACAGTCCATCTGCTTGGCGGAAAAGTCGGTTTGTTCCCAGATGCCCATATCAGCGCCTCCGGAGAAACGGGCGGTGGAACAATCCTCGTGGGAGGTGATTTTCAGGGCAGCAATGCCGACGTGATGAACTCACGCATTACCTTCATCGGATCAGATGTGTTGATCGAGGCAAATGCCGTATCCGAAGGCGATGGTGGTACGGTGATTGTCTGGGCCGACGACACCACTCTGTTTAACGGTCACATTGATTCTCAAGGTGGAGCAATCGACGGTAACGGAGGATTCGCTGAAGTTTCAGGCAAGGGCTTTCTGTCATTTAATGGCGGCGTCAGTCTTGCTTCCCTGACTGACGGAACAAATGGAACTCTACTGCTCGATCCTGATACCATTACTGTACAGGCGGCTACGCCCGACATTGATGGGGCAATTTCTGTGGCGATGGACGATATCACGGCATTGACCGACCTTGATGATGCCGCTGCTGACTTCACTGGAGCGGACAGTATTATCACCGCTGGTGCAGTCAATACCCTGCTCACTGGTGCGAATCTGCTTGAACTGAAAGCAGCCACAGCCATAGCGATCAATGCAGCAATTACCGGCTCAGGTACCGCCAGCATCACGCTAGTTGCCCCGGACATAAATATCGGCGCCGACATTACGGTCGGAGGTGAGGTCCGTTTCGACGGTGCAGTCACTCAAACGACCGACGTGACTTACACCGGCGTGGATACCGACGCGGACGCCGAAGGTATCGACTTCGGCAGCACACTGGCGGGCGGTGGTTTTGATGTCACGATCGTCGGCGGAGCGGGTTTCGCGGCGGCCGTGTCGGGCGTAAAGGATCTGGCGGCCGATCATATTGACAGCGAATCCACCATCTCAGCGACCACCGTCACCATCAGCGGTACCAGTGATATCGGCGGCGACGTGACCACCACCGGAGAACAGGTTTACACCGGAGCGGTGATGATCGAAGGAGGCGATCGTACGCTGACGGGATCTGATCTTACGTTTGGTTCCACACTTGATGGTGCTCAGAATCTTTTCCTTGTGGTTAGCGGTGCCACGACATTCTCAGGTGCAGTTGGAGGTACGACAGCACTCAGCAGTCTGACCACGGATGCCGGAGGCACGTTGGCCATCAACGGTGGCGGGGTCAGCACCACAGGCGGACAGACGTACAATGACGCTGTAACGCTGGGTGCCACGACGTCGCTCAGTGGAGTCGGTCTGGCATTTAGCTCCACAATCGACACCGGTGGCCACGGCTTAACACTGGATTCCACGACGGCCGGCGACATAACCCTGTCCGGTACCCTCAGCGGTGGCGGCGATTTGATCGTTGTTGAGGGTGCGGTGCAGAGTTATCGCGAAGTTGTGGTGGATAGTTTTTCGGTCATGGACGCGTCGACAAGTGTGACGTTCCGCGGCGCGGTTGATGTCACGGACGATCTACTGATTGTTTCTCGAGGGACAGTTGGTCAGACAACGGCCGGCCGCATCGTGGCCAGTAATCTTGGGATTAACCTGGCGGGGATCGCTGGGAATGTGGCTCTGGGCAGTGCGGCGAACGATGTGGACGTATTGGCGATCAGAAACACTACGGTGGCAGGTGAGATTCTGTTCTTTGATGCCGATGATCTGTCGATTGACGTCGTTTCCGGAAACGCAGTTTTTCCAGCATTCCCCACGACGGCCGGCATCGACAGTAACGCGGGTGACATCAACATCACTTCAGGCGGCAACCTGACCGTGTCTCGCAGCATTGATGCCGCTCACAATTCACTGACAACGAGCGTCGACGAAACGATTACGCTGATCAGCCGAAACGGCGACGTCACCTTAGCCGACAACACAATCATCAGCAGTGATGAGAACACAGCCGCAGGGTCTTTCGACGACATAACCGGTGACAAGCTGACCATCATTGCCGGATCAGCCAGCGGCAGCGGCAGCGTCACTTTGGGAAACAACATTGAGGTTCGTACGGACGGTGGTGTTGCCAAACAGATCGTACCCCGCCCGACGGCGTTCGCGGCAACAGGCACCGTTAACGACGCTGCATTCGTCACTCTGGCTGACAGCGTTAACATGAGAGGCAGCCTGACGTCTGTCGGTGGTGAGTTCCTGGGGGCACTCAACCTGCTGTTTGGCGTCACCGGTGAAGAGAATCTGGAAGTTGTGGTCGACTGGGGCGTTGTAACTTTGACGGATCTAACGGCATCCGGACCGGCCGGAGATGCGGCGCCAACGCTCACCCCGGACGAGTTTGAATTCTCGCTGGACGATGCCGACAAGACGATCTTCCACATCGACCAGGGCGGCAAGGACTACATTATCCCTCACCTGTATGCAGCCTTCGACTTGACCGTGTCAACAAATGATCGCAACGGACGGGAAGTGAACCCGGGGCTCATCGGCGTGCGTTTCTCGGTTGCCCAGCACGAATCAATCAACGTTTGGGGAGGGGCCACACCGGACGTTCCTGCCTTTGACCCTTTGGGCGCACCGGGGGCATTTGTGGTCATTGATGCGACCGGGCAGGCGGTTGCTCCGACAACCGCGGCTCTGGCTCTATTGAGTTCCACAGACACAAACCCACTGAGGAGCCTTTCCCAGGAAGCTGCACAGCTGCCATTCGGAAACCTGGACCCAACACCGACAGGTGCGCCGCTTGGCCTGGCAGAATGGGAATTCCTGACCGGTCCGGCACCAGGCTTCCTTGCGTTGCCTCCTCAGGAAAGACCCACAACAGAAACCCCACTCGCTGAGACACAGATCTTCTCGGCCATCGTGTCCAAAATCCCGGGCGATATCGAGTTTGGTGCGGGGGCTGCATCAGACGCTGCTGTCGGCACAGAAGTGTACCTGCAAATCAGACGTCAGTTCGAACTGGACGCGGATGCCGAAATCGTAATCTCCATCATTCGAGACAACACGTTCATTTCCAAACGTGGGAGCTTCGAGGATTTCATTCGCGACAACCCGGAGCTTACGGATGGTGCTGGGTATGAAGTCTGGTTGATTACGGAAACCGATGGACAGAAGATCGAACGACCGATCGTGAAGTTCGAAATCACGGGCGGACGTCCGGGACCCGCTACGGAAGAATTGCCGCAGACCTTTGAGCCATACGAGCTCAAGGAGTTGGAATTTGAACAGCCGGTTGAAGTTCGCCCCTCCCATGAGATCGACACGGACGGTCCCGGCGCAGAGACGTCACAAACGGAACGTCCAACCGCCGGAATACTGTCAGAGCAGAAGGCACCGGTCGTTGACCAACTGACACCCTCCGACAGGACAACGTCATCGTCCCATGGAGTGGCTGATAAAGACGGCGAAGGTGAAGAAGTGGAAGATGCAGCCGTTAAGGAAGGTGTTTCAGGACTACTGCTGGTGGGCCTCACCAGGGCCGCCCGCTGGCGGCGTCAGGCTGAGGGAAGGCAACCCGGACTGCGTCGTGCATCCCGGCTTATCCGAAAAATGCAAACACGACTGGATAACGGGATTAGTGAGTAAACTTGAAGCACGGCCGCAGCCGGCGGGGCTTTAGTTGCCTCCCGATCCCGAGACTCAGCCGCCGCCATGAAGATACAGCAGCCGAACATCAGGATCGGCGCCGGGAGCAGGAACCCATTCGCAGGGAACGTCTCCGACTTTCACTTTCAGCAGCCTGCCGCCTGGGACCGTCGGCTCATGTCGCGTGCCTATGCCCGCTCGTAGCCCCTTCAGATCGAAATTGTTGGTTCCGAACGGAGTTCCCCGGCGAAGTCGCTCCAGGTAATCGGCGCCGTCCTGCGATATCTCGCGCTGCCAGACATCCCGGGCAGCGACCCGGCGTGTTGGTTCGAGAAGTTCGATCAGGGGGATCTTCTCGAACCAACACGCCGCGACGATCCTGTGGTGCAGGGCGGCTGTGGCCTTCAGGCGGCACGACAGCCAGAACACGTTTTTGCCGGCACGAAGCGGCTGATCCACGCGGAAAGTGACTTCTGCCGCCGGCATCGCAGGTTCGCCCAAACGGGTGGTCGACGAGAACGCTTCCTGGTCGTCGGTGTCGTAGAGTGTCAGCGATTCGAGATCGCTCATGTCGTCGGTGCCGTCAAGTTTGAACGCCAGAGTATTCGCCTGCGTTTCAACACCACTATCAACATGGACGACAACACACAGCAGCGGACCGTGTTCGTTACGAATCAGTATTGGATGTATGGGACGCGTGAGGGTGGCCGACAGCCCGTTGACGGCATCCTGGCCGAACACCGCGTTCGAACTGGTCGGCGGAGCAAGTACCAGGCAAACTATCAGCAGAATTGAGCTGTTGGGGAGCCTGCGCCCGACGGGAATTGTGAAGAGGTTGTCGAATCCTGCTCTTACAGAAGCCATGATGATGTCACTCGCCTTGCGTGCCATGAGTTGCTTGGTCGGATTGGTATATCATATGGCAACGGATAAAAACGCAATATGCACAGGACGTGTGGGTGCAGTTTGCGGAGCACAACGCGAATTTCTGTCGGTTGCAATTCACTGAGCCACCTTTGCCCAGGTTCCCCGGTGAGACCACCTTAACTCGAGCCACCATACCCGTGCTGGTGGCGTGCCGTCGCGGATGATACGAGTTCCTGAGATAGATCTAACCGTAGATTCACGACTGACGGAACTGCTTCCGGCGCTGGCGGCCGGTACTCAGAAGTGCTGCGTGGACAAACCGCATCGTATTGCCCATGCACGGTGGCGAGGGCGCGTGGTGGTAGTGGCTGGCGGTGAGATTGTGTCGCCGTCTGTCTGCGGTTGTTGCAGTGATCGGATGACAGGTGCGCGGAGGGCAGATAAGGAACGGGAATACTGTTGCCCTGATGTGTGGAGGCAACTCACGGCAGTCTGTAGTCAGCGCGCAAAAAAAGGTCGTCACGAAACCCGCATTTCGTGACGACCGGACCCCACAACTGCCACTTTAGAATCTAAAGAGCAGCGAGGAACGACTCCATAAAAAAGGCTTTGTCCCGTCCGGACAGACCGCACCTGTACCGGACGGGATGAATGTCAGTTCGGTCCCGCAAGGCCAAACCGACATCACCTTCGGTTAGAGCCCCGAAGTTCCAAGGATCAGTTCTTCCTCCTCTTCGTGAATGATGATTCGCGGAGTGACCATTAACATCACGCTTTCCGTTTCTCGGCCCACGCCGCTGTTCTTGAACAATCGACTGACGTACGGGATCTTATTCAGAATCGGTACACCAGCCATATTGCGGCCTTCACGTAGCCGCTTAATGCCTCCAAGAAGCACGGTTCCTCCATCCGGTACACTAACCGTTGTGGACACACTGATCTGTTCCACGACTGGCTGCTGCACAGTCAAGGTTCCACCGGCTGCACCGGCTGCACCGCCCTGGCCGCCCTGGCCGCCCTGACCGCCCTGACCGCCGATGCCACCACCACCTTGCTGGCCACCACCTTGCTGGCCACCACCAAAGCCACCACCACCCTGCTGGCCACCCTGACCACCCTGAAGACCACCGGCACCACCACCGGCACCACCGCTGGCAAAGGAGAAGGTGAAGACGTCGACAATGTTGTTAAACTGAGGTGCAAGAGACAATCGTACGAATCGTCGGTCTGCAGAGATTACAGCAACGACCGTCAGGTTAATACCTTCTGAAACAGGCTGAATGATCGGCTGGAAGCCGACGGACCCGGTACCGACTACCGGAATCAATCCGATCACAAACGGCCGTGAGGTCGCATCAGTAATAGTTGCCAGCTGTCCGTTGAACAGGGTGACTTTCGGAGCAAACAGAATATTTGCTCTTTCATCCGCCTGTGCTGCCTGAATGAAGAAGAATGCTTCCAGGTCACTCAGGATAGCCATGCCAACCTGAATTCCGGCATCCGGATTGAAGTTGCCAAAGTCCGGCACGCCAAGCTCGAATGAACCCTGACGGAACTGAATGTCGTAGTCTTCAGTAAACGCATCGGGACTGGCCAGGCCCACGGCCTGACCGTTGAAGTCGTCTCGTGTCCAGTTAGCTCGTTGAAGCGTTTCAAACAGGCCAGTGGCAGCACCCTGCTGACCCTGCTGACCCTGCTGACCACCCTGCTGACCACCCTGCTGACCACCCTGCTGACCGCCGCCGCCCGGATACTGAAGTTGGGTAGAACCGAACGCCGGCACACCGGGAGGATCACCCAGATTATCCTGAATATTGAAGTCAAAGTCGACGCCGATACGCTCGAAGAATCGGTCCGTCACGCTGACGAAGCGAACTTCAACCGTTACCTGAAGGTCCTGAAGTTTTCGCAGCTGACCAAGCAGGTCAACGATCTGGTCATGCACAGCAGGTGTCTGGCGAATAACCAGACTGAGCGTATTCTCATTGCCCTCGGCACGTCCGGAACCACCGTCCAGATCCCAGGTTCCTGGTTCCACAGTTGTGGTGATCAGGTCGATGAGACTTGAAAAATCGATACCGCGATCATTGCTGGGTCCCGATGTGCCACCTCGACGCGGCATGCCGTTGCCCCCGATGCCGACAGTCAGGTCATCATTTACCTGGAACAGTCCGCTACCAGTGAAGCCGTTGCCGCCCAGCATTGAGGGATTATCAAATGCACCAGGTGTTCGATCCAGACTTACCGGCACCACAAGGTCGGCAACATTGTAGACAATAGCAGAATACTTCGACTCTTTTTCCAGACGATTGGTAATCTTGAGGACTTCGTTTTCGATGTCGTAGACCAGACCACCCGCCTGATCAAGCAGCAGGTTCAACGCACTTCGCAAAGTAATGCCATCTACGTCGATACTGACCGCCTGATTCGGCAGCAGCCCGTCTGTTTCGATCGCCCGAGTATCCAGTGCGATGTTGATCCCGTGAGTTGTGGCAATGTGACGAATAATCTCCGTCATCGGAACGTCGTGGAAATGCAGTGAAATCACTTCACCGAGACTCTTTTCGATCCTGAGCTCGCTCTCAGTGCGACTGCGGGAGTCTGCATGTCCGTACTTCTCTTTACGACGCTTCGACAGTTCCAGCCAGCTCTTACCGAGTTCGTACTCGCCGCCGAACGGAATTGCCGACAGTTCGACGTCGTTCATCACATCAAGAAAACCGGCTGCCTTGTCTTCTTTCAGTTGCTCATTGAAGGCGATCTGTCGCTGCAGTTTGGCCTTTTCGACCATAATCACCGCCTGAGGCAGATTGGGATTCAGATCCCGAGCTTTCTTCCCCACGAGTTCCGCTTCGGCATACCGTCGCTGTCGCATCAAATCATTGAACTGTCCGGTCAAATCCGCAAACTCCTGTTCAATGCGGATCTGATTATCGATTTGTCTCTCTATCTGTTCCTTGACATTTCGATTGCGTTCCTCGTTGGCAAGAATCGGAGCGCGTTGTTCCATATAGGTGCGAATATTCTGCTGAGCTCGCTGGACGTGGCTGGCAAGAACCTTCACCGATTCTTCCGGAAGATCCGATGCTTCGACGTTCGCGAGCGTGTTGTCCAGAATCTCCAGGGCCTCGGTGGGATTCTGATCCTTCAGTTTTTCTGCCCGAAAGACGGAGTTTAAGACTTCGGTTCGCAATCGTGTAATTCGAACGTCCAACTGATTTGTGGCACTTTCCAGCGGATCGGTTTCCACCATGGGATCCATACCTGGAATTGTGATCGCCGGAGCTGTCTGTTCCTGTGGTTCGGAGTTTGAGGTCAAAGCCACGCCATCGTTGGCAGAGACCTGTTGCAACGTTTGACGTCGTCCCGCATCCAGCTGCCCGGCATTGCTCCATGCCTGTGTTAGAGCTTCCCGGCCAGCAACGCGGTCGCCCTTCAACAGCAGGGCAATGCCTTGCTGCATCGAAGCTTCCGCAGATGTGCCCGTTGGATCAACGACAGACACTGCGTCCGCAGGGGAAGCATTTTCAAACGTGGCAAATCCGTTTTCACTGGCGAACGGATTGGGGGCCTGCTGCGGCGTCACGTCGACCGGACCGCGTGGTGCAGGGTTACCGAACCCTGAATCAGAAGTCCCGAAAGCCGGATCAGCTGCGGAATCTTCGTAGGTCGGTGGAAAAGGCTGTTCGCTGGCTGCCACCGAATTAAAGTCAGACTGCCCAGGACGATTCTGTCCGGCCAAAGCCAGATCGACTTCCGCAAGAATGAGCGCTGGACGATCGTCCAGCAGGGACCAGGTAATATTCAGTCTTTGAGCCTGTTGTGCTTTGTCACGAGCAGCAGCAAGTCTGCCCTTCAGTAAATCGCGCCGAGCTTCGTCGACCAAAGTGCGAGCGGTTTGTTCGTCAGCCGATGCCGTCGATACGCCAGTACCGTTTTCCGGAAAGACTCCGGTCGGGGCAACGCCCGGTTCTGTAAGCCGTGCAATGTCCTTCCTGACCAACAACGGACTGTCTTCAAACAGGCCGTACGATGCATTCAGTGCTTCAGCCTGATTCGCAAGATCGCTGGCTTCCTGCAACCTACCTGCGGCGATAGCGCCCCGCGCCTTTTCAACAAGTGATTTTGCCTGTAGATAACTCTGGTCGGCATTCTGCGGAGAACCGGCCGTGGTTCCATCGGCCGCAGGAGCGCCATCAGCGAAGAATGTGGTGGTTCCTTCAACACGATCGATCTCTGAGAGCAGATGATTGGGACGTTCGTCCCACAGTCCCCATGCAACGTTCAACGTTCTCGCCTGCATAGCTCGCGTCCGGGCAACTGCGGTGTCTCCGGCAGCCAGAGCCTTGTGCGCTTCCTGCATCAGCTTCTGAGCCTGGTGTTTGTTGATCAGTCCGATGCTGGCGTCTTCCGGAAGCGGTTCTTTGCCTGCCATGCTTGCACTGGCTGCCGCAAATGGGTTAGCAGCGGCAGCTTCATCTGATTCCTCAGAATCAAGACTGGGCCATGCAGAGGCCGCGTCCAGATCCCACGGGTTGTCAGATTGCCCGGCGTTCCCGTCCAGTCCGGCAAGGAACTTTTGAGGCGTCTGTTCGCCGGGTTGCCAGCTGGCCGACAATGAGGCAGCTGTCTCGGCAAGCCGCCGAGCCTGACGCACGTCGCCCTGCTTCGCCGCCTGTCGGGCGTCGTTCATGAAGCGTCTGGCAACCGAACCATAACTGTCCGGTGATTCGGACTCGGTCTGGGCTGACAGGACGCGTGATGGGTCACCGCCGCTGAAGAGATACAGCGAAGCGGCCATCACCGAAACGCACGCGATGAATCCAATAGCCTTATGCACTTGGACGTCCTCCTTAAAACAGGCACAGCAGAATCGTCGTGATTTCTGCACACTGTCGGTCGCCATTCGGGAGCGAATGACGTGCTATCTGTGAAACTGTGGTAACTGACGTTTAGGTCGTGTCTGACAAATCCGGCCGGACTCGTCAGAACACCGTCACACCATCCCGTAAACGCGACGAATCGGAAACGCAGAAACGGTGCGAGTACGATTGATAACCTGACATTTCCACAAGCGTCAATACGACAGAATGCGATGTGTCCCGTATTTTTTTTCGATTCGCCACGACTCGGTGATCGTTCGGCACGGCCTGCCGAAAAGACATTTCACCGGCACGGGAACCGCCGGTAATGGCAGGACAGAAGTCCGCAGGAACCGCCGAAAGGAGGCCGCCAGAGGCGCAAAAACATTGCCCGAGTGCAGAATCGTGGTGATCTGTCGCAAAGACAAGGGCGTCGTCGATCACCATTGGCACATCATCGTTGCGATATCGCGAATTTCAGTCCCTCTTCGCGATTTTTGTGCTCTGCAGGCACTCGAATGCGGTGTGGTCGACACCCTTTCATTTCCACTAGCAATCTACTTATTGTCGTGAACGATACTGGCTCGTGGGAGTAACGAAACTGCTGTTCAAAAACGTTCTTCACGGCCACAAGTCAGCGTGAAACGCTGTAATGCCGTTCTTAAACCGTGCTACTTCGGGAACAGGACAAACACTGCGAGCAGCAACAGAGACAACGCGATGGCAGTCGCATAGACCAGTCGCGGAGTCACCGTCGTTTCGGCGCCAAAGAATTGTCGCACTGAACCCAGGCGATGCCAGATCATCAGGCCGCCCGGTACTGTTAACACTCCAAACGCGACCATCATCCAAATGGGCGTGCCACATCGCAGCATCTGCCCACAGTCGCCGACTCCACCCAATGAACCAACGGAAATGTACGCACCGTTAGCGACCAGGCAGAATCCAGCGAAGAATTGAATTACACTTCGAAGACTTCCGTGGCGTCTCAACATAGTCAGCGACAGCAGCGGCAGGAACGAACCAACAACAGGCCCCAGCCAGACAACGATGCCGGGCGACGGATTCGGCGAAACGTCAGTTCGCGAAATGGACAGTGGATGTAGAAAAACGCGAGTCACCGTGCCGCCGGTCGCCCACGCTCCGATGACGTGACCCAGCTCGTGGATAGCCATCATGCCATACCAACAGAGTGTCACAAGACAGACGGCGAACATCAATTTGCAATATGCCTGCATCATGACAATTCAGCTGTGGTCTGTGCCGATGGGCCACTCTGCACCGCAATCCGAAAGACCCAGGGTCGGTGGCACAAAGAACCACGCATCCGTCTGAGATGTTTCAAACGGGGAACAAAGATGCACCAACTCACGAACGTACAGTCCTTCTCCCACGCCTTCGATTTCGTCCAGTTGTAACAGACATTCCTGGTCAACACTGAAGACTTCCCCCTTGACAGATCTGCCATTGACCGCCACCTTCACCATCGCCGGATACGCACCACAATCGAACAGGCGATAACCGGGCTGTGTTGACGCGGTGGCGACGAACTCCTGTCGTAACAGATGACGGTGAAGTACAAATCCCCGCTTCAGCGAACCATAAACAAAAATCAGCGACCGACCATTCACTTGTGTCTGCTTCCCCTCAAAGGACTGGACCATTGTCCGATATCATTCAGGAACACTCCATCGAAATCAGAGTTCGTTACAGTGAAACGGACGCGATGGGGCTGCTGCATCACTCAAACTATCTAACGTATTTTGAGGTCGGTCGCACGGAGCTGTTTCGTACACAGGGGGGCAACTACAGAAGAATGGAAGAACTGGGACTGTTCTTTGTTGTGACGCGCGTCGACGTACGATTCAAGAGTCCCGCCAGGTATGACGAACTGCTGACGGTATGGACATCCATCGTTCGCCAGACGCCCGCCAAACTGGAACATCATTACGAATTGAGTCGGGGGGACCAGCTGCTGTGTCAGGCCGATACCGTGATTGCCTGCGTCAACTCAGACGGCGTTGTCCAGCGAATACCAGAAGATATTATTCAAAAAACGTGTGACGAGTAAAATCTGGCATTACAGGTGTTTTGGATGGAATATTCCGATTATTCAGGGTAGGTTGCGGACTTGTTAGCAAATCTGCGATCGGTACGTGTGTCCGTATCGCAACGGGGCTCTGACACCGGTGTCAGAAATCCCCGGTTTTTGACGTTCGTTCAATAATGAGGACAACTTAAAATGCGACATCTTGCTCTGCTCGCCATCGGCGCCGTGTTGATGATGACTCCGGCAGCTGAAGCCAAACGACGGTGCTGTTTCAAAAGCGCTTCCTGCGGGAAGACAGTTCAAGTCTCCTGCTCACAGGCAACTTCCTGTGGAACTCAAGTGTCCTGTGCCAGCAGCAGCCGTTCTTGCGGCAAAGTCTGCAAAGTTTCACGACGTTCGCGCTGCAAGTCTCGTAAGAGTTCATGCCGAACATCAGCATGTGGTGGTGCTGGATGCGGAGTTTCCACTGCTCCAGCCGCTGAAGGTGCACCAGCCGCAGAAGATGCTCCGGCTCCACCTGCAGAAGATGCCCCGGCGCCTCCAGCGGAAGCCGCTCCTGCTCCTCCTGCAAAGACTGCACCTAAGGCGTAATCTTCCCAGACGAGATTGTGCAGAACTCAGCACGTGTCAACAGGCGGCAGTAATGCCGCCTGTTTTCGTGCGCGGACTGATGGCATCAGGCGACCCGGCAAACGACAGAAATCTGTCGAATCTGCAACATCGGTCGGTTGCCAGCGGGGACTGGCAAAGTCACCACACGATAGAATCGGTTCACCGTCAGTATCTCATCAGAGCCTGTACAGCCGCCCTCAGCAGCTTCAGTGAAAACACGAATTGAACACCACGTCGTTGCAATTGGTATCGCATGGCTGTGCTGCGCGGTGGCGGCAATTGCTCATCCCATGTCGCACACGGATGCATGGATTAAAGTCTCCGACGTTATTGATGTGCGGCTCAACATCTTCCTGGACGATGTTCTGCGGCATCAGGAAGATCTCTCCACGGACGAATCGATCGTGCCCGGATCTGTGGTCGTCGCGGCGGTCACACGTCACGCCGAAACTTTGCTTCGGCAGTTGCAGATCTATGATGCAGATAGTCGTCCTCTGACTGGAAAGATCGTCTCCGTTCCTGAATGGAAACCTGCCTCGGGAGTGATCGACCTGACGCAGGATGCGTCCCTGAAACTGTCGTGGACGCTGAGGTTTGAGGCCGTAGAGTCACGAGACATCGGCTTTCGGCGATTGTGTTTCCTGCACACATTTTCGCATCCCGATTTGCTTCAGCCGGGCGAACTCAGGTTGCATCTCCAGCACAAGCCGTCCGGCCGGCGAATAGACGCGGTCGTTGCCCCGGAAACTCCACACACCATCGTGTTGCCAGCCGGAGATCTGAGTGTGGCACCGCCAGACTCGACGGAAACCAACACAGCGATCTCTCGAATCGTAGTCGCCCCCAACGAAGTCATCCATGAATTCACCGCACCATTACTGTTGTTGAACATAGCGTGGCCGCCAGCTGCCGATTTCCGTGACAAACCTGTCGCGGGTCACGCCGGCGACGGTGTTCTTGATCCGGCTGCATCGTTGGAAGCCAAACATCGAATCGCGACCTGGCTGCGATCCAACTGCAAACTACGTCTGAATAGTGAGGATGCTTCAGCAGCAGGCGTGTCGATTGAGTTTTTCAACGGTTCAGCAGATTCATCTATTGCATCGAACCCCACAGCAGATTTCGCACTCAGCTCGGACGAACCAATTCCGATCATTGGCACGCGCATCGGGGCACGCATGCGTTTTCCGTACGAGCGCCGCCTGCAATCTGCGGAATTGCGCCTCGCCACGTCTCCCGGAGAATTCAATCAGCTTACAATCGAGGTCATCACGGCAACCGGGCACCAGACGCAGATCCAGAACTTTGGAGACGAAGCCGCGGACCATCCGTCAGGATTGCTGTTCGAGTGGAATCGAAGTCCTGGAAACTCGACTCCATCGGTCGGCGAAACGCACCAGATCCGGACAGTCGCAATGGATTCCCCCATCCACGTCGAACATCAACGGCCCGGCCGGATTGGGTTGCTGTGTTGCATGCTGTGCATTGCCATTGCGTTTTGTACCTGGCAGATTCGATCTGCGAAGGCGTCGCAGCCATTTTTGAAACGCGGCTACTGTGCAGTGGTATTGTTCGGCCTGTTGCTGGCGTTCGTCGTGCCGGACACAACACACCGTGTCGACAACGAAAGGGCAGGTCGTGTTGTCGAGCGTTTACTGTCCGATGCCTACCGGGCCATTGCGAGTGGGGGCACCGATGCTCTGGCAGAGAGCCTGTCCGCCACAGTCGGCGATGATCTGACCGAACAAATCTACCTCAACACGATTCAGTGCCTGCAGAATGACCAGTCGGATGGCGTTCTGATTAACTTTTCCAATGCCAGCGTTCTGAACATGAACTCAGACGAACGACTGACGACAGCGGGCAGGGTGTGCGGCAATTGTACGTGGCTTGTGCGCGGCAGCGTCTATCACTGGGGACACATTCACGAACGACAGATGCAGTTCACTGGTGAAATCGTGCTGTCGCGACACGATGACAACTGGAAAATCACGTCACTCTCTCCGACGGAAATCTCCACAATCAGGCCCGAAATCGAGCCAGGAGACGATTCGTAGTGCATTTGGAGGCTGGCAATACGAGCTCCGTTGATTGCATTCGCGGGTGACTCCAATACACTGCGGCCGGGAACAAACGGGAACCGTCTGGCGAAATTCAACGGGCCGTTAATCCTGTTGAGTCGCCCAAATCGTGACCAAAACAGTTGATTGCTGTCAGGCGCCGACGAATATTCAAGGGTGCTCTCAAATCCTCCAGCCAGCATGAAGCTTCGAGTAAGGAATATGTTGGCCTCAACGAAAGCAGCAGCAGTTCCCGGCAGATTGCGTGGGCGGCTGGCACCTGCCGAAATATCCCACCTTATGTAAGCCATCGCCGACAATCGCACATTCTGCGAATCGGCATTCAGATCGGTATCGAGGAACAAACAGAATGCGAGGCTTTCTTCTGTTTTCATTGACCGTCGCTGCCACCATGAGTTCCGTCGGCGGCGCTGACTGGCCCTCCTGGCGTGGCCCGGAGCACAACGGAACTTCACGAGAAACCGGTCTGGTGGAATCGTGGGACCTGAAAACCGGGAAGAACGTGCTGTGGGAATCCCCTATCGGCGGTCGAGCTGCCCCCATCGTTCTGAACGGACGAATCTATCTGCAGTGCCGCACCAGCCACGACGTCAGCACAGGCAGTAAGGAGCTGATTGATGCCCAGGAACAGGTCGTCTGTCGTGATGCCGCCACTGGTGACGTGCTGTGGCAAAAAAAATTCAACGTCTTCCAAACGGACATTCCCGCTCCGCGAGTGGGATGGGCAGCCATGACGGGCGACTCCGAAACCGGCTACGTCTACATGCACTCGGTCAGCGGGATCTTTCGCTGTTACGACAAAGACGGCAACGTCGTCTGGGAGAAGTCGCTGTTTGAAGAGTACGGAAAGATCTCCGGTTACGGCGGTCGTACTCAGACCCCCATTATCGATGAAGACCGCCTGATTGTCGGCTTCTTCGGATTGAACTGGGGACGTACCAAAGCGCCGCCACCAAAGATGACCTATTACTGCTTCGACAAGAACACGGGCGAACTGTTGTGGACATCACCGGTCGGTGGCGGCCCGTTTGACACGAACTATTCCAATCCCACGATCACTGTTATTGAAGGCCAGCGGCTGCTTATTGGTGGAGGAGCCGACGGCGGCATCCATGCCATTAACGCTCGCACGGGCGCACACGCCTGGTCGTTTCGCATGTCAAAACGTGGCCTGAATGCGACACCTGTTGTCGATGGAAACCACGTCTTCATTTCTCATGGCGAAGACAATATTGATAACCGGGAATTCGGACGCATCCAGTGCATTGACGCTCGTGGCAAAGGAGACATCACTGAATCCAACAGCGTGTGGCGCATCGACGGAATCAAAGCCGGCTACACGGCACTGATTGTCAAAGACGGCGTGCTGTATGTGATTGCTGACACTGGCAAGCTACATGCCTTCGACAGCAAGACCGGAGACGAGCTGTGGGAGTACAGCCTGGGGACGGTCGGCAAAGGATCCCCCATCTGGGCCGACGGTAAGCTGTATGCAATGGAAGTGAATGGAAACATCCACATTCTGAAACCCAGCCGCGAAGAATGCGAATCATTGTCTCGCGTTAAGGTGCAGGCCGCCAATGGTAAAGGTGACGATGAAATCTATGGCACACCAGCAATCTCCGATGGGCGTGTCTTCTTCGTGACGCGAGACCGCACCATCTGCATTGGCAACGAAAACGCCGGCAAACCTGCACCTGTCGAAATTCCTGAACTGATGGAAGGCGACGGCGGAACAGCCGTCGCCAGTATTCAGATTCACCCCTTCGAGGACCGTGTCGTCAGTGGCGGAGACATCCAGTACAAAGTCGTCGGCTACAACAAACTGGGCCAATCGATCGGCGAAGTAGACGCAGAACTTGCTCTCAGCGACGGATGGACGGGGGTCACTCTGGATGGCAACAAACTGACAGTCGCTGCCGATGCCCCGGAGCAGGGGGGCGAACTAACCGCCAAGCTTGGTGAGGCGACCGCCTTTGCACGAGTCCGCACATATCCACCGCTGCCGTGGAAGTGGGACTTCGAGGGCTACAAGCCGAAGCAGGTGCCGCCCACGTGGATTAATTCGTTTCTGAAACTCCAGCCAACTGACTTCGATGGCACGATGGCATTGAAACGATCGCCGGGCAAAGGGCGCCCAAGTACGTATTTCTGGCTGGGTCTGCCGGAAATGAAAGGGTACACCGTTCAGACAGACGTCTATATGACCAAACAGAAACGCAAGCTGCCGAACATGGGTGTCACCGTTCAACGGTACAACGTCATTCTCAAGGGCAACACCGGCAAGTTCAGTGTTCAGACCTGGGCTCCTCATCTGAGAATGGCCAAAGAAATCAGATTTCGGTCCAACCCGGACACCTGGTATACCGTGAAAGCCACCGTCAGAATTGAAGACGACGGTGCTCATGTGTTAGGCAAAGTCTGGGAACGCGGCACAGAAGAACCAGCCGAATGGACGATTGAGGCGGTCGATCCTCATCCCAATACTGAAGGCGCACCGGGACTCTACATGTACACGCTGGCCGATGGTTATTTTGACAATGTAATGGTTACAGAATAGGCGATGAATGTGGCTGTGTATTCCAGTACCTGCGATTCACCGGACGTCTCGGTGCAGGACTGGTCAGCGATTTTCGGCCGACCGCCGTTCGTTTTTTGAATCAACAATTCCTGGGAAAAAAATGGTGATGAATATCGAATCGTTTAAGACGCTGTCAGTGATGCTGACGATTTTGTTTGTCGTTGGCTGTAACGACGCTCCGACGGAATCCACTCCGGTCGCAACATCCGCTCCGGAAGCTGGCAGCGGCGTCGGAGGCGGTGCTCCAATGGCTGCACCGGAACCGGAGATCATAGAAGAAACCCCAGTGGCAGCTGTACCAGCGGCAGAAGAAAAACCAGCGGTAGAAGAAGAACCAGCAACGGAAGAAAAACCTGTAACAGAAGAAAAACCGGCGGCGGAAGAAAAGCCGGTCTCCGAGCCGACGCCCGCTCCCGCCGAAGAATCACAGGTAGCAGCTGAACCCTCTCCCGCAGCATCTGGCGGAATAACAGCGGGCGACTGGGCCATGTGGGGTGGCACTCCTTCTCGCAACATGATCAATGCGACAACCGGGATTAACCTGAATTTTGACGCAGAGGAAGGCGCAAATGTTGCCTGGACAGCCGCTCTTGGCTCACAGACGTACGGCAATCCAATCGTCTCTGGCGGAAAAGTTTTTGTCGGCACGAACAATGGCGGCGAGTATCGGGAAAAACACAAAGGTGACCGGGGATGCATTCTTTGCTTCAATGAAGCAGATGGAAAATTCCTTTGGCAGCTGACACGAGAAAAACTTCCTCAGGGACGCGTTAACGACTGGCCGGAACAAGGTATCTGTTCGACTCCATGTATCGAAAACGGGCGATTATATGTGGCCACAAATCGCTGCGAACTGATGTGCATCGACATTGAAGGATTCCACGATGGAGAAAACGACGGTCCGTACAAGGATGAAACCGACAGCGAAGAGCTGGACGCCGACATCATCTGGTCGCTGGACATGATCGAAGAACTCGGCGTTTTCCCCCACAACCTCGCAACAAGTTCGCCCGTGATTCATGACGACCTGATCATGTTGGTGACCTCAAACGGTGTCGACGAAGCTCACCTGGAAGTTCCGTCACCACGGGCACCGTGCTTCATCGCAGTGAACAAGAACACCGGTGAACTGGCCTGGGAAGACAACTCACCTGCATTGGACTCAAAGGCTCCTGCGCCGTTCGACAATATTCTTCACGGCCAGTGGGGCTCACCGGCGCTGGGAGAAGTCGATGGCAAAATGCAGGCCTTCATGCCTGGTGGCGACGGAGTCCTGTATGCCTACGACGTTGCTACCGGAGAACTGGTCTGGTGGTTTGATCTCAACCCAAAGGAATCCACGTGGGAACTCGGTGGTCGCGGAACACGTAATTCCATCATCTCAACACCAGTCTTCGTCGACAACAGCGTGCTGCTGTCTGTCGGACAGGATCCGGAACACGGTGAAGGCGTCGGCCATCTGTACCGCATTGATGCCACCAAAACGGGCGACGTGAGTCCTCAGATCGCCGACGGCGACACCTACAAAGACAATTCCAACAGCGCGCAGATCTGGCATGTTGGTGGTGTCGATGAAGACGGCAGCATCACCGGCGAAGAAAACGGCCTGCTGTACCGCCGCACGATTTCCACGGTCGCCGTCGCAGACGGACTGGTCTATGCCCCGGATCTCAGTGGCTTTCTGCACTGCGTTGACTTCAAGACCGGAGAAAAGAAGTGGGTCTACGACACGTTTGCTGCCGTCTGGGGATCGCCAATGGTGGTCGATGGCCGAGTTCTGCTCGGTGACGAAGACGGCGAAATGGTCATCCTGAAGGCCGGCGACAAGTTGGAGGAAATTGAAACAAAAATCTTCAACTCGTCCATTTACAGCACTCCGACAATCGCAAACGGACTGATGTTCGTCTCTGACCGATCAACCCTATACGCGATCAAAGTCAAGTAGCCGGTCAGATCTGGTAATCCGGCCAACCGGCTTCCTGTTCGCGTTCCGGCTGGCCTTTTCCTCTGAGACGTCGGAACACCAGATGCACGATGACACCCCACAGAACAGGAAGGGCGATACAACAGCACGCAAACCAAACCTGGGACGGCAGGTCGGCAACAGCCGCCTGCTGCGCCTCAGATGTTGTTGCAGTGAAACTGGAAAGCGTCGCTGACATCTTCAACATTCTTCCTGTTGTCGATGCCACGCGTCACCCAATGCGTTACATCGCGATACGAACGGCCATCTTACGAATCGAATCCACTCGGTACACATCACGACCGTGTGAATCCCTGGTCGTGGTGTCAACGTAGCCGCTGACGTCCACAGGATCGCCATCAGTCAGACTACCGATCTGCTGTGATGACACAGCAAGACTCAGCATGCCCCCAAACTGGTCATTTCCTGCCACGCTGTAGGTGATGGTCCAGTGGCGACTTTCGCCATCATAGCGAAGTACGCCCCGCAGCCAACGATAGTCGGTAGTATCATACCCGTATTCCACATGCCGCGCGCCGACGGGCTGAATGGAAGATGGTCGTGCCACAGTGTTTCTGCCTGGTTCAGACGTCTGAGTCGTCGGCACTCCAAGTTCATCAAAACCGCCTGGGTCCCGGGGATTGGGGACAGAATCCTCATCGTCCTCCTGGAAAAACTGACCGTCGTCGGCTGGTCGGTTAAAATCGTCATCCGGATCAAGGTCGTACGTCTGCGGATCGTAGGGCGGCGCATCCGATTCCGGAATCTGCAGCACTCCGGGTGCCGCCTGATTTAGCGACTGTGGCGGGGCGTACATCATCGGCTGACCGTATGGTCTTCCGTGATACATACCCGGATTCATGCAGCCTGCCAGGCCGATCAATCCAGGAATGAGGAGCCGGATGGCCACGATTTTGGCGTGATTCTGCTGGGAACACATAGGAAGACTCCCAATTCGAGTCGACGCTCCATAATTGAAGGATACGACGCCGAAGAAACCCGTTGCATGCGGACGTAGGAACGCACTTAAGCAGGTAAAGAGTGAGGAGAAGTGGAGAGGAGAATGGACAGGTTTTCTGCCGGTCGGAGAGACCAACCAGCATGAAGTGCGTAAGATTTAGCCGATTGGCGAAAACGTGTCCATAGGTCTTTGCCGAAGGCGATTGTCGCCCGGCCAGCGTTGCCGGTTCATCATCAGTACCCAATTCAACGGGACCAGTTCCGCGTCCGACATTGACCGTCCTGTGTCAATGGAATTGCTGGACGGGCCGCAAGCCACGGTCCACTGGCCTTTCCAGTGTTTTCGTGAGTTTCACGGCGTTGGCAGAGCCCAGTGGCACTCATCCATACAGCACAACGTTGCGCTAGTCGATTCCCAGATTTCGCTCGATATTTCGAGCTTCCTGAGACATTATTTTATTCTGCCACCAGCGATCCGGATCGCGTTCCCGTTCCTGATCTGCTCGCCCCTCTTCACCGACGAACCCCCATTGATCCGGTTCATCCTCCATCCGGACGGAGCCGTCGTGAGGATTGGGCTTGAACATTCGAACGGACTGCGAAACGGCGTCGCGTCCTGCGTCCAGCATCGTACAACCAGTTGACGTGAGAGTCAGAACTGCCACGATGTACAAATAGGTCGAGCGTTTCATAGCAGACTCGCAGACGTAACCCGTCCCCGGTTGTGCGGCGGGGTGAAAGGTCACAATAGCCATGTTGGCGTGAGAGACAGGAGTCTTCCATGTTGCCAGATTCTGAAAACCGCGCCCAGAGGAGTTTTTGAATGGAACCGCTCGACATTCTTGTCGTGGCGCCACACCCCGACGATGCCGAAATCAGCGTGGGTGGCATAATAGCCCTGTCGTTGTCGCAGAATCTGCGCGTCGGTGTACTTGAACTGACCACCGGTGAGCCAACGCCTCATGGCACGCCGGAATTGCGCCGCGAAGAAACGGATCGTTCAACCAGGATTCTGGGCCTGACCTGGCGGCAGAATCTTGGTCTCCCCAATCGCAGTCTTCAGCCCACACTTGAAGCCAGGCGGGCGGTGGCAGAAATATTTCGGTCAACAAGGCCGCGAATTATTCTGGCCCCCTACTGGCAGGATGCGCACCCGGATCATGTCGCCGCCAGTAGTTTGTGCGACGATGCAAGGTTCTGGTCAAAGCTCAGCAGGTCCGATATGGAAGCAGATCCATTCTGGCCGACGACGTTGCTGCACTACTTCAGCATTCACCTCAGAATTCATCCGGACGCCTCAGTTGTCCTCGACATTTCCGCCCACATCGACACAAAAATGGAGGCGGTCTCAGCGTACCGGAGTCAGTTGATTGAAGGGCGATCGACAGAACATCCGACAGCCCTGGACGACATCCGCGATCGAGCACGCTACTGGGGCTGGTCCATCGGAAAAAGCTATGGCGAACCGCTGCTCAATCGTGAGCAAATTGGCATCGACAGTCTCAACAGTCTGCTCAAGTAGAGACGTTTACCGTTTCTCGTGGACGGTCTCGCCCGTGGACATGACGGTTTCTCAGGCTGGAAAGGGTCAGTCGACGCCACGAATCCGCGATAGACGCTGCGGCCGATGCGAGTCTACCGAATCGCTGAACGGGCGCTATTCGTTGTTAAAGACCTCCGAATCCCTGAAGTCGTCTCCCTCCGGATCGTAAATGGGCTCGTCGATCACCTCAAGTTCGTTCGTTTCTTTCAGAGTCGGGTCGGCTTCATCCTCTAATAGAATAACGTCGTCCATCACTTCAATAATCGGAACATCATCCAGTTCACTTTTCGAATTGACCTTATTCGCCAGCCCATCTCCCGAATCAGGAAGAATCAGTTTCTCGCTCCCGTCCACCTGAGCGACGCGTGGTGGCGCGAATCCATCGGACACGGGGGAGGGAGCTTTCTTCGATTCGACTCGAGCATTCGGGTGAAACAGAAACTCGACATCGCCAATCGCCACGCGATCACCGCCTTGCATCAGTGATTCTCGATTGATACGTTCGCCATTCAACCAGACGCCGTTCAAGCTACCGAGATCTCGCACGAAGTACGATTCGTCCACCTGGACCAGGCAACAGTGCCGTCGTGAAATCTTTGGACTATGTGAGATCACGACATCACAGTCTGTGCCTCGACCAACAAGAATGACAGCGCGGTCGATGGCAATCAACTTGCCTTCACCAACTGGCTGAAGCACGGCCACCATGTCAGAGTTACCTCGGTTATCTCGTAGCGGCAAGCTGCCGCGTGTTTACACGAACTGCCGGAAACACCTGTCTGATTTTCCACCGGATCATGCTGAGTCGCCAACAAATTGCAGCTACTCACTTCAGAATGATCGGGATTTGAGCCATCCTACCATAGGAATCTGTGTGCGTCGGCCACGTTCCTTAACGAATCTGCGGTCCTTGAGGCCTAAAACACACATAACCCCACGAATTCTGACTCCCAAGTCCGTTTGCCTGATACCATGAATCTGTTTGCCGCCGAAGAAGAAACAAATCGCGAAAAAGCTCGCCCCCTGGCAGCGCGAATGCGTCCCCGCTGCCTTGACGAGTTCTACGGGCAGCAGCACATTCTTGCCGAAGGCAAGCTGCTGCGACGAATGCTGGATGCAGATCGACTGGGTTCTGTCATCTTTTACGGCCCTCCGGGGATCGGCAAGACTTCCCTTGCGGAACTGATTGCGAAACACACGAAGCGTCGTTTTCGCCGTTTGAATGCCACCGGGGCCGGCGTTAAGGAAGTTCGTGAACTTCTGACGGAAGCCGAGAACGCTCTTAGCTGCGACGGAACTCAGACAGTCGTGTTCATTGATGAACTCCACCGGTTCAGCAGAAGCCAGCAGGATATCCTGCTGCCTGATGTGGAGTCCGGTACGATCTCACTGATCGGGGCGACAACCGCCAATCCTTTTTTCTCACTGGTCGCACCACTGATCAGTCGTAGTCAGATCTTCGAATTTCGTGAACTGGATACAACAGACCTGCTGCAACTCATGAACGCAGCGCTGCAGGATGCAGGCCGGGGGCTCGGAAGGCACAGCGTTAACGTCGAAGACGATGCACTGGAACTGGTTGCAACACTATCCGATGGGGACGCGCGACGTGCTCTGATGGCCCTGGAGATCGCCGTACTGTCGGTTGCAGCCACGACAAAAAATGTCGACCGTACTGTCGCTCAGGAATCGCTGCAGAAGCGAGTGATCCGCTTCGATCCGAACGGAGATGATCACTACGATGTGGCCAGTGCTTTCATCAAGAGTATTCGTGGCAGTGACCCCGACGCGTCACTGTACTGGCTGGCCCGCATGCTGGAAGCCGGCGAAGATCCGCGATTTATCGCCCGAAGACTTGTCATTTCCGCGTCAGAAGATGTCGGCAATGCAGATCCTCAGGGGCTGCTGATTGCCACAGCCGCGTTTCAGGCCACGGAGACCATCGGAATGCCGGAATGTCGCATCAATCTTGCTCAGGCCACAACCTACCTTGCGTGTGCTCCCAAATCAAATGCTGCCTACAAAGCGATCGACGCAGCATTACAGGACGTCCGCACGAATTCCGTGTTACCCGTACCAATGCACCTGCGTGACGGCCACTACAAGGGCGCTGAAAAACTGGGACACGGCGTGGGCTACCAATATGCGCACGATTCAGACGAGGGATGGGTCGATCAGGATTATCTGGGCGTTCCAAAGCAGTACTACGAACCTGTCTCACGAGGCCACGAAGTTCAGTTTCGCGCGTGGGTCGACAAGCTGCGTCAGCAGCAACGGACGTCGACGAACGAAAACGATTCGTAACGCTTCGTTGAACGGCCTCATCGAAATACCACAACAGGCATTCCAGATGAATCATTGCACTTCCGTGATTCCCTGTGTCACAACTCGAGTCCGTTGATCCTCTTATTCCGGAGCCTCTCATGAGTCGAACGATTCAACGCCGCCAGTTTGTCAAATCCTCAGCCGCTGTCGCAGCCTGCAGCATCCTGCCGGAGCGGCTCCAGGCTTTCTCGCCGAATGCCATGCTGAGAACCGCTCATGTCGGAGTCGGTGGAATGGGCGGAGCCGATCTGAAGTCGGTTTCTTCTCATGCGGGAGTCGAAGTTGCAGCGATGTGCGATGTTGATGCAAAGATCCTTAAGGCAGCCGCTGCGACATTTCCAGGCGCTCGCACGTTCCGGGACTATCGCGAAATGATTTCTGTGATGGGCGATACGATTGATGCCGTCGTCGTTTCCACTCCGGATCACACACATGCGCCGGCAGCAATGACCGCCATGAATCACGGCAAGCCAGTTTACTGCCAGAAACCGTTGACGCATGAAGTCTTCGAAGCCCGCCAGTTGCGACGGGTCGCACAGAAGCAGGGACTGGTCACGCAGATGGGTATTCAGGCGAGTGCCGGACTGCCGTACCGCCGTGCGACACAGATGATTCAGAGCGGCGTGATCGGAAAGGTCAGCAAAGTCCTCGCGTGGTCGTATAAGAACTGGGGCTACGACGGCCCGGCTTTCGCGAGTTTCGACGACGTCCCGCAGGACCTGAACTGGGATCTCTGGATCGGCACGGCCGCCATGCGTCCGTATAAGAAGGGTGTCTATCACCAGGGATCATGGCGGAAGCAAATTGATTTCGGCACGGGTACGCTTGGTGACATGGGTGTGCACATTTTCGATACGCCATACCGAGCTCTGGCGTTGACGTATCCAACGTGGGTCAGAACAACGTGCCGAAGACCAACCGGGGCAGGGCACCCCGAACAGAACATCGTCGAGTACGAATTTCCCGGCACGCCATACACCACCGACACCATGCGCTGGACCTGGTACGACGGAGCGGACGCGCCGCCACCAACTGATGGTCTCGGTGTGCCAAAGGGGCTGAAGCTGCCCAATCAGGGTTCACTCTTCGTTGGCGAAGACGGCACAATGCTGCTGCCACACGTATCCGAGCCGCAGCTCTTTCCCGAGGACAAGTTCAAGGAGGCGAAACGTCCGGACATTGGTCCGCGCGATCACTACCATCAGTGGGTCGATGCGTGCATGGGAAATGGCGAAACCAGTTCGCATTTTCGTTACGCGGGCCGACTGACGGAAGCGTTGCTTCTGGGTGTCGTCGCCAACCGTTTTCCCAGCCGGAAATTGATATGGGATGCCGAAAACCTTAGTGTCACAAACCTGAAGGAAGCCAATTCCCTCCTCAAACGCACTCCGCGCGACGGCTTCCAGGTCGCTGGACTCTGACAGAACGAAGCATGCGAAAGTAATCCGTCGCCGGCACTCTGCCACTCACGCATTATCCGCTTCGACCGCACCCAGAATTCGGTCAAAGACGTCGGGGACGGCGCTCAGAACTCGCGACCAGTTGTGAATGAACGGAGACTCGTCGGGACGACTGAGAAACTCGCTGCCCGCCGCCAGAACTACTCGGCTAAACAGCTCGACGGTCGCTTCTTCGTGATGACGATCCAGCACCAATCCACTCATGACAGCATCGTTGTTGTAGTGGTCAACCACGTCCAGAGCTGTTCGATAATAACACGCCTTCAGCGTTCTGAGCATATCCGCCGTAATCACGACTCCTTCGACGGACAGTTTGCGAAACAGAGCCTTGCTGATGTCATGAGCCATCCGGTGCAGACCTCCTGTTCGATTCTCTTCTGACACCTCCTGATGTTTGTGGTCATAGCTGTCGGCGATGTCCACCTGACAGATTCGGTTCAGGTTGCAGTTGCGATACATCTCGGACAGGGTTCCGATTTCCAGTCCCCAGTCGCTGGGAAAACGCAGCGACGAAACCACTTCGGAACGCATGGAAAACTCACCCGCCAACGAGTAACGAAAGCTGCTCATGTAATCAAGGTATTCGTTGCGACCGAGAACCTGTTTCAAAGCACTGAGCAGTGGTATCACCAGCAGACGATAAACACGCCCGTTGAGCTTTCCGTTAGCCGCTCGGTAGTAGTAGCCCTTGCAAAACTGATAGTGGAAGGACGGATGTGCCAACGGATACAACAGACGAGCCGGCATGGAACGGTCATACGTCAAAATGTCACAGTCGTGCAGAGCGACGGCCTTTGATTTTCCGGATGCCAAAAAGTAGCCAAGACAGTACCAGACATTGCGGCCCTTGCCAGGTTCTGTTGGAGCAAGTCCTTCCGCCTGCAACGCAGCGTCAACGTGACGCAGTCGCGTACCATCGTTCCACAACACTTTGTAGTTCTGCGGTAGTTTTTCGAAGAAGCGGCGAGCAGACTGAAACTGAGTTTCGTTCGCGCGATCAAGGCCGATGATGATCTCTGAAAGATATGGAATCTTCGCCAGCTCCTCGACAATCGGCCCCATGGCCGGGCCTTCCAGTTCCGAATACAGGCACGGGAGCAGCAGCGACATGGGGGTATCGTGGGAGAAACCAACCAGTTCTGATTCCAGTTCTTCCGTTGACCGATTCCGTAGATTGTGCAGAGTCCCAATGATCCCGTTCTGAGCAAAATCCGCCATTACTTCGGAGCTTTCGTCTTTCGAAACGACGTTGAGTCTCAGAAACGGGGTCAGGTACCAATAGCCGGAACGGCCCTTCGGGTGCTTCGCACTATTGGTACCTGACCCCGTTTCTGACTTCGCCACATGTTACTGCACGTGGTGCCATTCTATTGATTTGCATCGTCGAAACCCAATTGGTCCAGCAGTTGCCCGACGGATTCTGCCCAACCCGCTGCTCCGTCTCTGGAGGCCACGATTCCTCGATGCGGATCCACTTCAACATTCATGCAACCATCCACCGCTGGAATACCGATTGGATAGTCGGCGATATCCAACATACTCTGATCGATCGGGTTGTCACCGATCGCCGCGGTCGTGATTCCCCTCGGAATGGTCTCGCGATATCGGTCTGCCACCTGCCGCATGCCTTGTCCTTTTGTCGCGTGTCCGGCAACGTGCCAGAATCGGCCGCCCTTTGTCAGCGTCAGGTTCTGTTCCGTCAACTTCGTTCGAAAGATGTCTACGTTCTCATCTGTATCGTCCCACAGAAGCGGTTCAGTGCTGTGCCGCTGACAGGCAAGTTCCGCTTTATCGCGGGGCAGATCCGTGTTCGCCATCACGCCGTCAACGCCAAGATCGACGAACGATCGGAACTGGAATTGTTTCTTCAGCTGTGCCAACACGTTAAGGATCATGGCACGACTCATCGCAGCTGCCACGTTCTCAGCTGGCACTGTCGATGCTGCATCGTGTGGCAGCAGTGAATCCGGCCAGCGGACGACACCACCATTTTCTGAAATGAATGGCGCCTCGGGCACAGATAATTCCTGCCGCAGTTCGGTCATCTCAGCGACCGTCTTGCTGGAACTCAGTACGACCGGCACGCCCAGATGCTCCAGACGTCTGAGCATCGGCTCTGCAGCCGACCAGTCGTAGTCCGCTTTGTTCAGCAAACAGCCGTCAAGATCCGTAAAGACCACTAATTGCGTTGCAGGCTCGTCCATACCCGGATCATGATCAACGATGAACAGCCGTCAACCGAGATGATCTGAAATTCCACCCGTGAGCCTGTGGAAAAGGCCGTTGAGTCGTGCAGGCAGCATACTTGAATCGAGTGGCCGGCGACTGGTGCTTTGTCACAGGCAAAAGTTAGGGTGGAAGCATTCGGCGGAAAGGGGGTCAGGTACCAAAAATGCAAAGCACCCTTCGGGCCGTTCCGGTTTTTGGTACCTGACCCCGTTCTCCTCGCCAACCCTAAAACCTGGCTGTGACAATGCACTACGCTGCAGGTCGAATCTTTGGCTGCGAAGCATACCACTTCAAAGCGCCGGTCAGCCGCGCTTGTTTTTCCCCGCCTGGCAGAAACTTGAGCGTTGCAGCCGCCAGGGAGGCCACGGGACGCGGAATGGCGGTCTTCAGACTTCGACGTAATTCAATCCGCTGGCCAATCGGCCGTTCCTGAAACCCCAGCCCTCGTTTGAACAGATCGAGTGACTCGCCACCTGGCTGCAGCGATTGCAGGCCGATGGACACTTCGCTGATCTCATCGCGGGCCATGGCCCATTCCAGAAAGGTGAACAGCATCGCATTGTTAGGACGGTACTTCAGTTTATTAGCACTGGAGCGAACGATTGAGATGTATTCTCTTGAACCAGCCCGAAACGAAAGCAGATAGGCAGCCAGTTCACCATCATGCCACGCGGCCCATGCCGTCACCGCCGGAGATGCTGCCGCCGCCTTGAAGTAGTTTTTCCAGTATGCAGCAAAATCGTTCGGCAATCTGCGGCCTTGCCGAATCAAGGTGTCCGCATGCAGCTGGACGCCGGCGTCGCCCAGGTCGCGGGGATCAAGCTGACCAGCAGTACAGTTGCGCAACCCCTGTCGAGTCTTGTTGCGTGCCTTGTTGACCAGCGTCGGCATGCCGTAATTCTTATCGGTGACAACCTGCTGAAAACTATGGACACCGGTCTCCAGGGAGCACGAATACCGAGCCATCAGACCGTTGTCGCCCAGAATCTGTGGTGCGTCGAATGTGGCCGAATCAACCGGCGCATCGTATGGAATTGTGGTCCAGGCCCGGGAAAACACATCAAACCACAGCGTTCCCTGGTGTTCTTTGATCGTGTGCCCGATCCTCTCGAGGAACTCGGCGTGATATTGAGGATCCATGACAGCCATCCGTAGCAAATTGAAGGGAGCATGACGATCACCTGTCGGCAGCCCGAAAGCATCATATGCTGAGAACACGAAGTCACTCAATATCGGGTTTAAGCGTTCAAGTCCGTGGCTGCCGGTGATTTCTTTCCGCTTGCTTAGCGGTGCAGGGGTCAGTCCGCTATCTTCTCCAGTCAATGTTTCTTCTATCACGTCACCGGAGTCGACAATGCTGACGTCCGCACATTTCTGCCACCGTTTCAGCCTGCTTATTCTGTTCTTGCTTGTGGATGTCGTTGCCTGTGCACAGACCGAAAAACGCGGCGTTCTGCTGAAGTCGCCGCAGGCATCCCCGGGTTATACCTTGATCGCTCCTTTCGGCGGACAGAAGACCTACCTGATCGATCTTGATGGGAAAGCTGTTCACTCATGGACCACCGACCGTAAGCCGAGTCAGGCCGCCTACCTGCTGGAAGACGGGAGCCTGCTTCGAACAGCAAAGATTCCAAACAGCACGTTCAACATCCCGGGCGGTCCTGCAGGTGGCATTCAACGATTTAGCTGGGACGGAGATCTGCTGTGGGATTACGTCGTCGCAGACAGGCACAGGCATTCGCATCACGACATCGAGCCCTTGCCCAATGGCAATGTTCTTGTCGTGGCATGGGACCTGAAGAGTCGGGATGAAGCGATTGCTGCCGGGCGCAAACCGACAACGATTGAAAATGATGCTCTCTGGCCTGAGATTGTTCTGGAAATCAAGCCTGTCGGAAAAACGGGCGGCGAAATTGTCTGGGAATGGCACCTCTGGGATCACCTCGTACAGTCGTTCGATGAGTCAAAACCGAGCTATGGACAACCCGCCGATCACCCCGAGCTGATTGATCTGAACAACGTTGACCGCCCAATCGCAGATTGGATTCACATGAATTCCATCGACTACAACCCGCAGCTCGACCAGATTCTGCTGTGCGGACGCACGTTCGACGAGATTTGGATCATCGATCATGGGACGACCACAACGGAAGCGGCCGGACATTCCGGTGGACGTCGCGGTCGCGGCGGCGATGTGCTGTACCGCTGGGGTAATCCGTTCGCCTGGTTTGCGGGATCACCTTTCGACCAGGTTCTGTTCGGGCAGCATGACCCGCACTGGATTCCGCCCGGTGCTCCTGGAGCGGGAAACATCCTGATCTTCAACAACGGCAGCGACCGCGACCAGCGTTCGTTTTCTACCGTGGACGAACTGACCCCACCGCTAAAGAAGGATGGGACGTACCAACGACCGGGGCAGGGTGCCTTTGGGCCGAAGCAGTTGACGTGGAGATTCGAAGATCGTGACAACCTGTTTTCGCAGCGTGTTTCAGGAGCTCAACGATTGCCAAACGGCAACACGCTCATCTGTTCCGGCGAAACAGGGCATGTGTTTGAAGTCGACCGAAACGGGACTGTCGTGTGGGACTACCGAAACGAACTCGGCGCGACGACTCAAAAACGAGAGTCAGCGAGTGGAGCAACGACCAGTCTGGGAGGCGTCGCTATGTTCCGCGCAACTCGTTACGTACCAGATTATCCGGCATTCAAGGCGCGAGACCTGACACCGAAATAGCCGACAAAACGATTTCAGATCTTACGACAATTCGTGCATCGCGGCGGAACTCAGAGCTAACATCCTCCAATTCGATGCTCTCATAGCCAAACTCGGTATACCCAAACTCTGAGTCGCCTTGCGCCGAGGCACATGGCGGCAGGCACGGAGAATCGTCTCCACTGCACCCAGGCGGAATGAACTTCCACGGCTGGCTTGGCGCTGGAAATCAAATTGCCTATCAGTATCAGAAGGCTGGCCACTCATCGTGTCCTTCTCGCTCTTCGTGGTAAATTGATAGTGGTTTTACTTGTTGTGCCTCACAGAGCCCAGCGCTGCCCGTGCCCTGCTTTCTCTGCGGAAGGAAGACGATGATTACCGTCCCTGGTGGTGTTCGATTGTTCCAGTCCATTGCATGTTCAATGTTTGTTGTTTCGATCGCAACACCCGCCTCTGCTGTGCCACCCTTTCAAGCGTGTGGTTTCAAAATTGGCGAAGTTGATAGTGACAGTGCAATCGTCTGGACAAGGCTGACGCTGCATAGCGTCGCCAATCCCAAAGATGGACCCATGTACGAAATTGTTGAGGAACCGTACAAAGCAGGTTCGCAACCTGACTACCCACCAAACCATCCCAACAAATCACGGCTGAGCGTAAAACGGCGGCATTCTATCTATCCTGTTGGCGTAACGGTCGCTGACATTCGAGACGCCGTTCCGGGAGTCGCGGGAGAAGTTCGAGTCGGATACCGACTTAGTGCGTCGAAGGAATGGACATGGAGTCAGTGGCGAAGTGTGGATGGCGAGCGGGATTATACGCATCAGTTTCAGCTTGCAGACCTCAAACCCAACTCGCGATATCATCTCAGCGTAGAGTCTCGAAACGAGGATGGTGAAGGTGAATCAACTGAAGGTGGTTTTCGCACTGCCGCTTTACCCGGTTCAGCTGCCGACGTCCTGTTTACGGTGTCCACGGGGCAACAGTTTTTTCACCAGGACAGCGATGAGGGCTACAGGATCTACGACACGATGGCAAAGTTGGATCCAAACTTCTTCGTCCATACAGGTGACATCATTTATTATGATCGCCTGACAACCAGTTTGCCGGAGGCCCGGTATCACTGGCAACGAATGTATAGTTTGCCAACAAACGTTCGTTTTCATCAACGTGTTGCAAGTTATTTCATCAAGGACGACCACGACACTTACACCAACGATTGTTGGGCAACTCTCAAGACAGGTTACCAGGGAGATTTTACGTTCGCGCAGGGACTTGGTGTCTTTCGTGAACAGGTTCCGATGGGCAAAGAAACGTTTCGCACGATCAGATGGGGCAGCGACTTGCAAATCTGGTTGGTCGAGGGACGTGACTTTCGTAGTCCCAACACAGCAGCAGATGGTCCCGAAAAAACGATTTGGGGTGTCGCTCAAAAGCAGTGGCTGAAGGAATCGATTTCGAATTCCAATGCGACTTTTCGAATCCTCATTAGTCCCACTCCGATTGTCGGTCCGGACCGAGTCGGTAACAAACACGACAATCATTCCAATGTTGACTTTCAACACGAGGGGGATGAGATTCGCACCTTTCTGGCGAAGCAGGAAAACACAATCGTCATTTGCGGTGACCGACATTGGCAATACCATTCCGTCGATCCCAGGACGGATATTCGTGAATACTCGTGTGGACCGGCCAGCGACGAACACGCGGGAGGTTGGACAAAAGATGACTTTCGCGCAGATTATCATCGGTTCTTAGAAGTTGCAGGTGGCTTTCTTTCCGTGAAATGTCAGCGGGACAAAAACATGCCAACGTTAACACTCAGTTTTCATACCGTGGATGGTGAAGTCAGATTCGAGGATAAACTGGTTGGGGTGACGAAGTAAACCAATTCGAATTGCGAGTTTGTTTGGCAGTGAGCCAAAGGCGACACCTGCTCCCCCTGCAATCATAAATGAACTTTGCTGACTGCCAGTCACGTTGCCGATCAGGCTTGCTCGGTCGTCGCGCACCGGCAGGTCATTCTGACTATCTCAAAGCGTCTTCGACTGCACGCCGTTAAACCACCCGTTTTGGACATACGATTGACCGTCAGCGTCGCTCCTCCGTGGAGCGACCAGCGCGCCAGGAAGTCCCTTCGCCGAACTCCCCGACGGCGAGTGCCCAATCCGAGGTTCGGTTCAGACGTATTGTGTGAATCCCCGCCTTCAGGTGGCCTACGTCGATCTCCTCATACTCCGCTTTGGCATCCACCGCGAAAACTGGTCGGCTTCCTGGCAGGTCGCTCAGGTCGACTGTCACCGAGTCCGCATCTTCAACAAAGAAAACGAGATGTTTCCTGTCGGCGGCAACCAGGCAATACCCTGTTGCTCCGCTAACACGGCGATTGTCCGGCGACATACCCAGAATGAGCCGCCCGTGCTTCCAGAACTCCCGGTGCGTGCGAAACGCACGCTTGAGCGACTCGGGGTGGTAGCCACAAGGGCCACCTGGGCGGAACGGGCCATACTGGTTAAAACGCTCCGAGAAGTGGCCAAAGAAACCGCCCATTCCTCCCGCCATGGTTTCCCACCATATCAACCGACGACACCCCGTCTCACTCAACCTGTCCGGATCAGGGACGGCGCCCGGCCAGCACCGCCACCGGTTGTAGGTATGGCGTTCCTCGTAGATGGAGGGTTTGTCTTTGTGGGCCGCCATATCCTGCCTGATCTCACGATAACCGGACGGCCCCTTGCCGGTTGTCTCCAGGTCGTAAGGGCTGCCTCCGAACCCAGCATACGAATGAGCGCCGAAACTCCTGTCGTCCCACCCGCGAGAAGTCAAGATATGGGGCCAGCCCATAGTTCGGTTCAATTCATCGGCCCACCAGGCTCCGTCGGCTTCAGCGTTGGGCATTTCGATGGTGTCGAAGCCGAAGTTCATTGACCACCCGGGCAGCGGCCCCAGTCGAGCGGCAATGTACCGGATAAGCCGCCGATGTCTCTTGCCTCGAAATCCGTCGCCGAGGTGGTTGGGCGTCTGCTTCCGGTCGTTATCCCCCCACGCCCAAATATGGGCGCGTCCACCTCGCTGATGTGCATACTTGATAGCGAATTCAAGCGTGTCAAACAGGGCTGGGTCCGGTTGGTCCAGGGCGACGTCGTCAGCACTGGAGAAATCGCCGATACTCAGGGCGCCCATCCGGAACCAACTGTAGAAGACTCCGAAAAAGTAGATATCGAACCCATTGTCCTGAGTGTTGTTCCAGTAGTCGTCAATGAGATTCACCCGGCTGGCATTTCCCAGGATTCTTGAGGAATGATTGTATTGCTGTTCGTAGTCCTGCTGGTTCATGAACACCTGATAGACGTATCCTTCAAGATGATCAATATCTTCCTCCATGACGGCATATTTGTTCCCCACATGGGTCAGGAATCCCTTGATGTCGACGTTGGCACGCGGCTCCACCGTAATCGACCCTACATGCCCGTCGAGGTCGGCGTCGCTGCTGGATGTCGAAAACTTCCAGACGCCAGTCCGCGTGCCGGTAAAGCGAAATTTCCAGGTGTCATTTCCAACGTAGAACATCTCCGTGGTGCGGACCTCTTTGGCGTGTGTGAAGGTCACCGTTGCCACGAGATCGAAAGGGTTCCCCGACCAATCGCTGTTGGCCAGGACAAATTCCTGTGTCTTCCACACTTGCGCAGCGCGGTTACCGAAATCTCTCGCGCCGGCCTGGTTGCCAAATACCGGCGCTAACGCGAGAAGAACGAAGAAACAAACAGACAGGACGGTCGATGCGGCTCGTGAACGTGGAGACGGGTAATTCATGGCACTTTCCTTTGAGCCAAAGCCTCAAGCTGAGTGCCGAGCCGTTAGGCGATATTCGGCACTCGTTCGGCAAATGCTATGTCCCGTTCTTACGAGGGACTGGGTGATTAGTAACTGCGCCGCAGTTCTTATTGCGCATTCTCCGCGACATGTTCCATGATCTGAACAAATGAGGCACCAGCGTTTTCCATGTCGGGATCGTTTCGCTTCTTTTCTGCCCACAGTTGTCCGATCCTGGCTTTTTGCTGCGCGGTCAGACCGGCCATGCGACGATCGACGTAGTTCTGATGCAGTTTTGCCGATTCTTCGCGAGATCTCCCGCGGCCCGGATTGTATCCTTCCGGCAATTCGTCACGCGTAGGTTTCTTCCCTCGCGCGGTGAGGTGCCAGGTGCCACCGATGATCTGTAACCGCGGGCGGGCGTACGTCCTTGACGGCGCGGACTTCTGCCCGGCGTCGGCCACTGTGCTGTCGAAATCTCTCAGTTCGCGCGGAGTGAGCAGCCCGTCGCTGTCACCGTCAATGGCGTCGAAAATGGCAAGATCCTGTCGCCGAGCCACAATCCATTCGTGGAGCCCGATCTGGCCGTCGAAGTCTATGTCCAGTTCTTCGTATCTCGGGGGCAGGTCGACGGTCAGTCGTTCGGAATCCGGCTTTCGAAGTGAATTCGGCGGAGCATAACGGGGCCCATTGACAATGCTGCCGCGCATAGGTGTGCTGGTCCGGGGACTCGCGTCCGGCTGTTGGCGTTGCTTTGACTTCCAAAGCCCCTTCAGTCCTTTCGCTTTTTCCTTAAACGAGTTCGTTTCTTTCCGTTTCTCGCTCTTGCCCGTTTTCTCTTTCCACTGACTTTTTTTGATCTTAGGTTTAGTCAATTCATCGGCCACGATCTCACGACACAGACCAAAGATCGCTACAGCTGCCAGGGCAACGGCCAGAATGCGTCCGTTTGGAAAACGGCGTATTGGTTGCAGGATTGGGTCAGTCATGTTCAACGGCGCAGGGAAAGGTAGCTGAAACTATTCGTCGGCAGAGGGGGATGCAGACTCCAGGCGGAGTTTGTAATTATTGCACAGAAGTGGTCCCAAAACACGACTCGAAACGTAAGTTTTGAAGACCGTGCACTACGCGGCCTTCGGCTTCCGGCCAGGGAAAACAAATCAGTACGATCCCCGCCGACTGAAAGTTCGGCTGTCATCCCGCACGATCTATTGACAACACGCCCAGGGCGTTGAATTCTCGTTTTTCGTTGCTGGCAGTTTTCTTGTGTTTCATTTGCGTGGGAGTTGGAAAGATGGCCCAGGTTCCCAAACTTAGACTTGGTTGCGGTCAAAATACTCATGCGTATTCTGACCCAGGCAAGAATTGACCTTTGACACCGTCAAGGACTCGAATGGGTGCCAAGGCCAAAGTAATGCACCTTCAGTAAATGCGGAGGATGCAGAATCCAACGTTGACGCTGGTTCCCGCATCCCGAAGAAGATTGCAGGCAATACGTGCCGACGCGCATGAAGAGACTCTAGATCTCAGTCGGGGGAACGACTGCAAATCGCTGTTGAAATTCGGCACGAGTGTTGGATCGTGGAAATGGCGTGTCGGGTACGTCCACGTTGAGAAACTCACACAACGGCTGCCAACCCTCGGCCACATCAAAGACGAGCAATTGTTCTTTCGGCAATGTATCGACCACTGACTTGTTGTGTGCCTGATACTGGTTGATCGCAAACTCGCGATCCTCAAACCGGCCCTCGAACATCGTTTCCAGGATCAATTTCCTCGCCATATTCTGCACGGCCAGATGCTGCTGGTCAGGGGCCCTTTCCGGATGCGTCATCGCCTCATAAACAGTTGCATGGAAGCTGTCATACCATGAGTCCGCGTCGCGAACCGTAAGAACATACTTTGCGTCGGGAAAACGACGCCACAGCGACTCCCAGAAATAGCACGCCGGACAATCGGCGGTGGATTGAAAATCCTCAAACAAAGTCTCCCAGTCAGCGTCCAGCCCGTTGTTGCCGAGAGCGGACAGCCAGAAGTCAACGTCGTCGGGACGGTCAAAGACTTCAATCATGTGGTAGCACGGCCCAAGCAGCAATTCTTCCAGCGCATGCTTTAACGACATGGTGCCGGTTCTTGGGTATCCGAGACCGATCACTTGTAACATCAATACCCTGCCTTACGGTACCAGTTCTGTGAGTTCCGGGTTCCGAGCGTCAGCTCGTTTGGCCTGACGCACCGGACGTGTGAGACTGTGAGAAGTTGTTAATGACGAGTCTGGTTTAGCGACCAACGAGAGCGGGTTTCTGGTTCTGAGCGTCAGCTCGTGTGGTCTAAGGCACCGGCCTTGTTAGAATAGTTGCTGTCAGCAGGCGGGATGTCAATCCAATCGATGCGGAGCACGACTAATGGTCAGGACTTTATCAATCTATTACCTGGTTTTCGGGATTTCCTGCACGATGTCGCTCGCTCAACAGCGGCAAGCGGGGAAATCTGCTGCGGATGCAGAGAATCATTCGACTTACGTGCAGCGCATGCTGTCGCTGGACCGCAACTCGGATGGACTGCTTTCGAAGAACGAGCTTCCGGGGGATCTGGCTGCACTGCTCACCAAACACGACACAGATGGCGACGGCAACCTCAGCCCATCAGAGCTTTCTACAATCGAACGCCAGGCAATGGCATCGCGACAGTCTCCACAAACGAACACGCAGCCACGCAGGGGTAGCCGATCAGGTGCCGGGCCGAGGGGGCGCAGGCAGCTGAACACTCGCGGCGACGGAAGTCCCGTTGATCCAGATCAGATCCTCCGATTTGCCCTCACGTTTGACAAGGACAAGGATGGCGGGCTTGATGCTGCCGAGCTGCGGCAGTATGCCACTGCGCTGGCAAAACGACGCGAACGAGGGCTCCGTCAGCCGGTCGCCGGTTCAGAACAGGACACGCCACCGAAGTCAGCGCCGTTGCAGAAGGCTAAAGGACTTGGCGCGGATGGTGTCGGCGATGGCGGCTTCGGGGACAGACCGCAGCAAGCCCCCAGGTAAATCGCCGCGCGACCTGACCAATCGTCAAGTGACGCGACGCACACTACCGGTCTTCGCGGAATGCCGCCATCCGTTCCAGCAGCCGCGAAACTGTGTCAGGGTGAGCACTCGCGATATTCTTCTGTTCGCTGAGGTCCGAGGACAAATCAAATAACAACGGAGGATCGTGTGTGATGACGGCTTCCCGTTTACGCGTGTCCGGATTTGACGAACGCAACTTTGTGCTTAGGTGAATCTTGTAGTCACCGGACCGAAATGCAGAGGCTCCGCCCGCGTACAACCATTCTGTACGTCGACTGGCTTCACCACGAAGCAGCACGCCGGACATGTCCGTCGAATCGTAGCCATCCAGATGCTGAGGCTGAGTTCCACCAGCCAGCGTTGCAAATGTTGCATACAGATCCATATTCGCTGCCATATCGTCGACTGTTCCGGGAACAATCTTTCCGGGCCAGCGAAATATGCCGGGCACACGAAAGCCACCTTCCCACGACGTTCCTTTTTCACCGCGCAGCGGTCCTGCCGTCCCACCGTGAACTTCAAACATTGACCAGGGACCATTATCGCTCGTAAAAATAATCAACGTCTCATCGTCGATTCCAGCCTCATTCACGGCCTTCATCACCTCCCCGACAGACCAGTCAATTTCTTCAACAACGTCACCAAATCTTCCGCCATCGCTCTGCCCCTGAAACCGTTCAGAGGCGAAGACAGGCGCATGAGGCATGTTGTGGGCGAGGTAGAGAAAGAACCTTCCATTCGACCTGGCTTTGACCCACTTCACAGCCTCTGTTGTGTATCGCGACGTCAACAACTCCTGGTTCGCCGGAAACTCAACAATTTCGCGTCCCCGAATCAGCGGAACCTGAAATGTGAATTTATCGCACGTGTCGAACAGTCGACGATTCTGGACCGTTCCCTTTGGCGCGGGAACGTCATTGCTGCCTGGTGTGCCAAAGTGATAATCGAAGCCACACTCAAGAGGGTGCATGGAACTAGTCGTAAAATCCCTGGGGTAACCTGCCAGGTGCCATTTACCAAGAATCGCCGTTGTATAGCCCTGTTTTTTGAGCATCGCCGCCATCAAGTGGTCCCGGGAACCCTGGAGGTTCTCCCTTCCCAGCAGAGCCGGATGTCGGCCCGTCATCAGTCCTCTTCGACTCGGTACACAAGTTGAACCCGACGAATAGAAACTCGTCCACCGCTGCCCCTCGGCAGCGAGGCGATCGATGTTCGGCGTCCTGATCTTCTTATTCCCGTAACAGCCCAGGTCGCCGTACCCCATATCGTCTACGAAAATCAGAATGATGTTCGGTGCATCGGCGGCGTGAACCATGCAGGACACACTCAGTGTGCAGAAGATATTCAGCAGAACAGTTTTCATGGCTTTCAATCGTTTAGACGAAGGTTGCAGAAAGACAAACTGAGGCAACGAGAGGGTCGGGAGTCTTTTTCGGGTGGAGACCTATCAAACCTGAAAACCGTTCATCCGAAAAAGACTCCCGACCCTTTAGCTTCGTTCAGGAAGACTTGTTGCCGCGATGATCAACGACAGCATTCTGAAATCCGTGGATGGTGTTGTCACGTAAGTGCACGTTACCCACGTCGGCTCCAATTCGAATCCCAGATCGTTGCATGGGCTGTCGATCTTCCACAATATCGTTGCCGAAGATGCGAACGTCCTTTGTCCTGCCAGTGATGTCAATGCCCACGCCGTCCGCGTCACCACTGTTGACGATTCGGTTGTTTTCAATCAGATTGCGATTGGCCCAGAAGTCGACGCCTCGGGCATCATCGCGGAACAGAATACCGACCTTGCCGCTATTCAGAATCCGGTTATTGCGCATCACGTTATCGGTGTCGGAGTGGCCGATAGAGATCCCATAGCTACGGTTGCCGTCAATGTCGTTGTCTTCGGCAAGGCCGTATTTGACTCCCCAGCACCAGAACAGGCCAAGATTATTGCGTTCAAGTTTATTGCCTTTGATGAGCGGTCGCTGAGAACCGGACCCCGGATGAACGCCAAGGTCGGCATTGTCGTGGCTGTGGCAGTTTTCCACGACGACGTCGTGACAAATCTGAAAGCTAATGCCATCGCCGTTATAGTTCCGAGTCGTCACGTTTCGAAACGTGTAACGACTGCAGTCCTGCAGAAAGATGCAGCCACCGTAATTGCCGTTCAGATTCGTACAGTTGGCCCTGTTGCCGTCGAGCGTCAGGTTTTCGACAAGGACGTCCGAGGTGTATTCGCTGGTCAGCAGCGGGAACAACGACGAGCACGTGGGCTTTCCACTGAGCCACAGGTTCTTACGGAGTCCATCGCTGAGCTTGAATCGATTGCCGGCACGCGCCAGCAGCGTACGTTTGATCACAGTACTGCTGCCATTGCTCGGGTTCTTCGCCATCAGTGTAATGCCATCGCCGATCCTGAAGTCGCCGGCCTGCTCCAGCGTGATTTCCTGATCGTACCAATCAGAATCTGCGGACAACGGGATTGTTTCCGACGCCGTGCGAGTAATAACGGTATCATCCCCACTGCCAAGGAGTCGGATCTTTGATGGCAGGTGAACGGCATTGCGAAATGTGAAGATTCCCGGCAGCAGTCGAACGGTCCCGCCGCCAAGACGTGAAACGTAATCCACCGCCGCCTGAATCACTTTATCGTCCGTCCCGATCAGATCGCCCGATTTCGTCCCGACCGCCAGCGTTAGACGCTGTTTCCAGTCAGGCTCAATATGTTCGTCACCATCAGTGGCCCTGGGATTCATCACGGGCGGACGTTCGTCGCCTGAACTGCGGGGCAGGGTACTGGCCAGAGCGATTGCAGCAGTGCCGAGGAAAGAACGGCGTTTGCATTGCGTCATGATTAGAGTCCCTGTTGAAATAGTCCGTTTAAAACATCGTGAGTGCACAAAGGGTCGGGAGTCTTTTTCGGATGAATAGTTTTCGAAATGGATGGACGCCAATCCGAAAAAGACTCCCGACCCTCTCGCCGACATTCGAAATGTGCAACAGCCTTTTGCCCATTGGTATCTGATCGTCACTCTTGTCGTTCCACCCACGATCTTCCCGGTCGGTCAACCCGGAAGCTGACCAGACGAGTTCCATCCACCTCAGTGACATAAATCGTGCACCCGTCCGGCCCACCAAAACAAAGGTTTGACGGCTTCGTGCCCAGGACGTTGACTTCCCGCAGAATTTTTCCGTGGGGCGTCATTTTCACCACGGTGCCCTTTCCGTGCCGAGTAATATAAAGGTTGCCATCGACATCACATCTCATACCATCGAAGCCGTGGTCATCAAACTGGCGGATTAACCGTTTGTTCCTAAGCAGCCGATCGCTGGTAATGTCAAAGGCCCAGACGTTGCGCTGCACCGATTCGTTGACGTACAGCGTGTTGCCGTTCGGACTGACTTCAACTCCGTTTGTCGTGCCCATATCCGGCACAAGCAAAGTGGTGGTACCGTCCTGATCAATTCGCCACAGTTGTCCGGTGCCGTTTTGCCATGCCGGATCACTCGCGTACAACGTTCCATCAGGTGCTATCGAAATATCGTTCGGTTGGTTCATGTTGTCGTTGTGAGCGTACGTCGTGATCTCACGCGTCCTGGTATTCACCTTCAGGATATTGTGCTGCGGATAGTCGGCAACAAAAAAGTTACCGTCCTGATCAAAGCGAATGCCGTTGCCAACGCTTCCGGTGGGCAACATCACGAAAACTTCCGTCGACCCGTTCGGACTCACTCGACCAATCGTACCCTGTTTCTGAAAGTTGACGGCAAAAATATTGCCCAAAGCATCGCAGGCAGGACCTTCGATGCCAGGCGTAAATTCGCCGGGCTGAGTTACGGGCCGAGCAGTCCACAGCGGTTTCTGCGGAGTGAAAACAATATCTGCCGACGCTCCAAACTTCGCCGGAAGAGGGATGTTCGCGAACTCAGCGTTACGTCCAGTGCGTCGCTGCCAGCGGCCTTTGAGCGACAGTGATCTGAAGGCATTCTCGGTTGTCGACGACAGCTCGGGAGCGGCATGAAGTGCGTGCTGTTGTGATCCGTCCACTCGCAGAACAAGCAGATTCGCGTCACCAGTATGCATGTGGTCGACGGGAAGAGCAAACTCGACTTCCGAGCTACCACTGACCTTGTGGAGGAAGGACTTGTGACCATTAAGCCACGCGTCGACCCCTTCGCTCCCTGACTGCAGCGTCAGCTTCAACATCGCCTTCTTTCCGGTCCAATCGGCCGGCAGCCGGACGGCACAACGATACCAGACGTCTGCTGTTTCACCCGATAAATCGAGTTTCGGAGAAGTTGGCACGTCAACGATCGACCAGTGATCAAGCGTCGGTGATGCAGACGTAGCCACGCCCGCAGCCCAGCAGATCCCCTGGTAAAGAACTCGTTTGAATTCGGTGTTCTCGAAGTCATCTACGTGCCCCATCGATGAATAAAACGACCGGCCGCCGTCGGCACGCATAAACGTCCACGTCACCGGCTCAGGTGGCTGGCCTTCGACAGTCCCGTTCGCCAGGATCATCGTTCCCTTCGCCAGCGGTGAGGTTTGATACAGTGAACCTCCCTGATTGATGGCCTTATTCGTGGCCACGCCGTGAAGGATCAGGTGGTTGCCCAGGGCTGTGACCGTCGACTTCAGCTTGTTGCCGTGGTGACCGTGATAGTTGCCGCCAAGAACTTCCGCATCGAATTCAGGCCAGTCCGCATAGCCTTCGGGTGGCTGTTTCCCTTTCCCAAGCGAAAACGCATGACTGGCCGTCCGAATGCCCACAACCGGCCTGCCGGACTTTACGTGGTCACGAATCAAGTTCATGTCCGCCTCGGGAAGCACTCGCCGCCGAATGCTCACCAGCAACACGTCCGCATCATTGACGGATTCAAGGCCCGGCAGACTGTGACGTTCACGGTCATTGCCAAATACAGTGGTGACACGAAATTCGCGACCAAGGTGAGACACGGCAAATTCGGGTAACGTCTGTTCGGTGAGGTATTCGTCTTCGGCAATCAACATGACAAGGTGTGGTCGATCGTCCCCCTTGAAGCGGAACGACTTGCCGCCCAGAATCTGATCACTGGTGACTGTCGGACAGACGTACCGTTCGATGTGTGAGACAACCAGGTCCGTCCCGCTAAAATGGCTGACATACGGCCAGCGTTGAGGGTTGTACATCGTGTCAGTCATGTCTCGCATCAGCACAACATTCTTGCCGTTGCGAGCCATTTTTCGCAGCCCGAACGGGCGGCCGAGCACGCACATGTTCGTGTGCACGCCGGTGAGAATAACGTTACGAATGCCTTTCTGCTGCAGAACATTCCACACTTCATCGCCTTTATCACTGATGAAGTCCCGTTCAGCATCAATGGTGAGCATGTCGGATTGCTTCGCCCACGGCAGACCGGGGTTGCGACCCATCGCTTTCAGTTTGGTCGCCCATTTTGCGTGCTCTTCCGGATCATCGTCTTCGCCGCCATCGGACTGATCGATGGGATAGACGGCTCGTTCTTCTGCCGGCACTACCGAACACCATGCATCACAGTCATACGGAACGAACGCCGCCTGCGGCGCGGCGACGGCACGTTGGCGGGCAGGGTGGTCTGCATACGCGGGCATGCAGTCGCTGGGCGAATGAATAATCGTCACACCCTGTTCGCGAGCATTCGTCAACAGGTCATTCAACCGAGGTACAAATTCCTCAAGACGTCGTACCGCGTTGAGACAATGGTGCAGATCCCACACGTCACAGACGATGATCGCGGTTTCTTTCGCCTGCCACACTTCATCACGAGTCAACTGATGAAACCGACCGCTGTGTAGACTCGTTTCCTGTTGGAATCGAAGACTTAGCTGGAGGTCTTCGGACAGGGCGGTTATGGGAAGCATGCCCCACAGAATCGCAAAAACGGCAAACGCAGGGCGAAAAACAAACGGCAAGGTGACCATTGCTGAGTCCAGGACAAGGAAGTCGGAGGGCAGGCGATCAGCTGCCCGGTGCTTTGTCACAGCCCAAAAGTGGGGTTGAATCATTCTCCGGAAAAGGGGGTCAGGTACCAAAAATGCGAAGCACCCTGCGGGCCGTCCCGGTTTTCCTCGCACCCCTAAAACCAAGCTTTGACAAAGCACTAGTCTCACGAACTCCAATGCCAGGTGCAACTGAATGAGGCAGGTGAACGAGGGGGTCGTCAGGAAACTGAACAGAACAATGCCCGGCACCCACTGCCGCACTGCCGCAGCGGTGACATTGGTCAGCCATCGTCATGCTGTTTTCCGGCCCAAGGACGAAGTTTCCCAGGAATTTCGACGAATCCTTCGCTCGATTACCGTTTCAATCTCGTCGTCATGTCAGCACCAGTCATTCACTCCCCATTCATGGACGGTAGACATGCAGAACTCTACTCCTGCGCCGACGAAACAGCAGTCCGTTGCCAACGTCATCGTGACACAAAATCCGTTCTACCTGATTAGTGCTGCATTCGTGATTCACGGCACGAGCTTTTGGTTCAAGGCAAATGGAAGCCACCACCCCTGGGCGCTGATGGGACTCGTAGGTGCATTCATCGTTGTTCTTACGTTCACTGGTGTCGCAATTGTCCGAATCGGGAAGATGTGGGACGATGCTCGCTCCATCTTTGTGATGCTGCTGTTGCTGTTTGTGGAACTGGCGTTGTCCTTCGACGACACGCTCATTCTAAGTCCACGTGAGGGTGCCGGGCTTATTTGTTGCGGCTTTCTATTCGCGGTGGCGGTCTGCGAATTCATGTTTGCTTCTCTGCGAATCCGGCTTGGAATTCGACTGCGTATTCCGTTGCACTTGATGGTGGGACTGCTGTTTCTGTATCCGCTGACGATGGTGCCAGCCATCACCAACAGCTGGCAAAGTGCAATTCAATGGCAGCTATTCGGTTTCAATCTGTGTATCGCGACAAGTGTGCTGCTCCTCGTCGTCGCTGCGAACCGTGGGGCCTCCTATTGTGAGATGAATGGGACTCCCTGGAATTGGCCCGTCTTTCCATGGGCAGCACTTGCAGTGCTGGTCACAGGGTTAGAAATTCGGGCGTACGCGATGTGCATATCGCTGGACCCCGCGATGTCACAGTCAATGAGTGACGCTCGACAACTGCAGTCAATTTTTCCGGTTATTTCCTGACTCCGACCGTTTTTGCCATCGGTGTGCTGCTGCTGGAGATCGGCCGCTCGTCAGGGTTGCGGCCTGTTCGGTCAGCCGCAATGCTGATGCCGGCAGCCGCATTGTTTCTGGCTGTGCCGCCACTTCATCCATCAGTGCTGCAGGCTGACTTTCTTTCACGAATCACCGCGCAGGTTGCGTCGCCGATCTTTCTGGTGTTGATTGCGGCCATCGTTTTCTACGTGTACGCCCTGCGGCGCGGTGCCCTGGGAGCTGAACTCGGCTTATCGTTCGCCACAGCGGGCTTCGTGTCTATCGGTATGGAGACGACCGGTCTGCAGACAATGCCTGAACCACGACTCTGGCCACTTACGATCCTTGCTGTCGCTCATGTCTGGCTGGGCCTGTACAGAAGGAACACCGTGCAGACGGTAGTCGGAATGTTGTGTGCATTTCCCATTGGGCATCGCTCCGTCGCGACGATCGTCGGAACGGACATCTGTGTCGACATCGAAATCCACGCTGCGGTGATAACGTGCCTGATCGTTGGCACGCGGCAACAGAATCAGACGCTGCTTACTCTGGCGGCAGGTTCCATCGCGCTACTGTCCGCCATCGCAGTGTTCCCACCAGCAGAGTCCATCTCGGAAGTTGCGTTCGGCATGAGAATCGTGTACGCCATCGCGCTGTTGGCCGTTTCGCTTGTGCTTGTGGCTGTACTGAAACTCCGGAAGTTTGTGCCAAGCGCCATCGTGACGGCCAGTTGCCTGACGATTGTGGCCGCACGCTCAGCATGGACTGTCGTGCGCGAGGTTCAGGGCTGGCAGGGACTGCTATTCTATGCTGGCGGGTTCTTTTGGTTAGTGGTTGCAATCGCCGTAAGTGTGCTGAAGTTTGCTCGCCGGCGCACCAACGAACGTCTCAGCCAGTCGTAACTTCAACACTCGAGAACCTGTTCTACGAAACACAGTTTGGTGCATTGGCAACAGCCCCAGGACACGGACAACCGCAGATCGAAGAAAATACGGAAGCCGGGAGTCGTTAAGTGTTGTGTTTTCTTGACATTTTCGTCCAATTCACACTTCAAACCGGACCTTGGCAGTTTGGGTCGTCAAATCAGACGAATCGAAACCATCAACAGCCTGGGTTCCCGGCAAGATATTGGTACATTGTGTAGGCTCAGCTGAATTGCACCACAGCAATCACATGATATGGTATCGTAAGTGGCAGTCTGTCGTTCGGCTTGGATTTTTCGGAAAAACACCTATCCGTTCTCCGCCTACTATCGTACCGACGAACGGGAGCGAGCAGGTGAATTCCGATCGATGGCTCGACTCTCCCTGAGACCGTGCCACTTGAAGTCAGCATCTATCGCATTCCTGCACCGCCGACAAATATCCCATCACAACTCGCACCCACCCCTTCACAACTGACAAGTTAGAGGACAACTTATGCCCAATCCCAGTCTCATCGCGATGAGAGTGCTTGAGGGGGAAACACTTTCCGATGAAGAGCGATCCTGGCTGACACCGGCGTTGCTCGCTCAATTGGCAATCGGCGGTTACCTTTCTCTGACGGATCACGAACGTCAGACACTGCCCGCCAGCCTGCTGGCAAACCTCGCCATCGGTTCGCACATTGAGCTGACTCGGTCTGAACGAGACCGCCTGCCCGAAAACCTTCTCGCTCAGCTGGTGATCGGTGAAAAAACCAACGTTGAAGCCGGTGAGCTGGATCGTTTTTCAGAGGCAGTACGCTCAATCATCGAGCAGATTAGTACCACAAATTCCCGAGCCGCCAGCGTAGACAGCTAGCGCTGCTGATCCAGGATTGCGTTTCTCGACGAAGCACGCCTGCAATTACGGAGAGTCCGGCAGTTGCTGTGCAGCACGATGACATTCGGTTATCAATGCGATGAAAACCAGTCGTTCGAGACCACGGACCGCGTCTACGACGCCGGCATCGATTTCTATGATGCCGCGGAAATGCATCCAGTGCCTCCCACAGTCGACACTTTCGGTGTGACGGAAGAAATTGTCGGACGCTGGCTGAAGTGAATCCGCCAAAAGAAGATGGCCTGCGGCGGCTGTAACCGCAGCAGGCCACGACGACCAAACTGTCTATTATGTGTCTGCGAATGAAACGCAGCAGACTCAGGATAGCGGTGGCCAACTGTTGTTAAGGCCCTCGCGTTCGATCACCTGCACCTGATCAGGAGACAACGAAAACTGAACTGCAATGTCGTTGCGCGACTGCAGTACTGGTGTACCCCTGTCCTGTTGCTCGACAAGCTGCCGAAAAACTTCCTGTCGTATATCCAAAGGTGGATGATTCTGCGTTTCCATAAATCAAATTTCTACAGAGAATTTCGCTGGATGACGGCTGCACCAACCGCGGCTGTTTCAAAGTGTGAATAAACCAACCGGTTGTCAGCACTGACAACGCCCACAAACCGCGACATGGCCGCACGCAAATTCGAGCGATCGCCCGAATGATGACACTCCAATCGCGCTGGTCCCTCGCGAGAAGCGCGCCGCATGGTTTGTGCCTTTTCGGAAAACTCTAATACAGCCCAATGAGGACCTGGGGAAGCTTAGCAACGGGGATCAGATGTGGTCCCTTACGCCATATAGCCGTATCGCAGGATTTCAACAAGCCCTACTCGTCGGCGACGGCGGACGCTTCAGCAGCCGACTCCGTGACGGCTTCTGCGGTTTCGACGACAGCTTCCGCGGCCTCAGCCGCAGCTACAGCTGCCGCTTCAATAGCAGCCTGTTTTTCCTTGTGCGCCGCCCCACAACTGGCACAGACCATCAGCTCTTTGACGATTTCATGCCCCTTGCCGCCTCGATCACGAGGCTTACGAGTTTCGCGGAATCGACCAAAACGCCGCCGCGGAAACTCTTCAACCGTGCCTCTGTATTCTTTAGGGCGTGAAACAACGGTTACTCTCATGGCCTTAATGCCCGCCCCCGCAACCTTACTACACATCTGACATCGAAACACGAAGGTACACCTTGTTTTGAAGTTTGGCCGACGGTGACCGACAGCGCATGACGCAAAGCGATCAATCTCCGTCACGTTGTCGCACGGATTCCGATATTTCCCCAATCCCGTATTTCATCAGTTGATGGCTACGAAATGGCTCGGAAAACGCAAAGTCTACTTCGTTGTCGACCGGAGTTGAAGACCGATGGGCAACTAAGGCAACAAACATGTAGAACCGAGAAGATTGTCGGTACGCCAGCCATTCTTCTTTGCGATCGCCCAAAAAATGGCGAATATTCCTGAGAAAACATCGAACCGCACTTCACGGTCGTGCCACGGAGGCCCGCCGCCAATTCCGCTGACGGAACAACGCCGGATTTTCAACAGAAGCCTGTGGAACGGAAAAAGTGAGATATTTCCTGAGTTTCCTGTTGCCCCCACTGGCCGTGCTGCTGTGCGGCAAACCCCTGCTGAGCGTGCTGAACCTGGTTCTCACGATCCTGGGTTGGATCCCTGGCGTGATTCACGCACTTCTTGTCGTCAATGACCACAAGCGTGATCTACGTGTAATTCGTCATGGATTCGACGGCTGACGGCGGCCGGCAGCAATAATCAATTCCGGCAGACGAGAGACAGAAACCTGAAGAAACGGCATCGTTTCTGTCCGGCTGCTCCTGACGCGCCAGACGCTCAATGCTGGAACAGGAACTCTTTGCTGTTGATCACAGCCCACGCAACGTCTTCCAGCGCACTTGTGTGGTCAGAATTGGCCGCGATGTGGCGTAGAGAGGTCTGTACTTCTGCTTCGATCGGCTCGCGGCTTAATGCCGTCAGATACAGCAGCGAAATGATCTCCCGGTCGCTTTTGCCGACTTTGATCCACTGATGCAGATGGCCCTTTTCGGACCGAATTTTGTTGTGGACAACCGGTCCGTTGATCAGTTGCAAAGCCTGGCTGAGATTGCTGTCCGTGGAACGCTCGCATTCGCATGGAAGTTCGCGCTGAGGCTGCCCGAAGACCTGCAGAAACTTGTGGCCTGTTGGTGGGTCAACAAGATCAATGGCTCTCGTGCCGACGGGCATCCCCTTGAATGTTTCCGCAACTCCGGTGACACGGCAGATGCCGTCCAACAGCTGTTCGGCGGTCAACATCCGAGTCGTCGCGTGAGAAAAATAAATTTCATCATCCGCATTGAACTCATTTCGCTGAGAACTCAGTTGGTAAACACGGCTGTTCATGATCATTCGAATGATGTGCTTCGTCGAAAAGCCGCTGTTCACGAGCTCCTGGGCAAGGACGGTCAGCAGCTCCGGATTGGAGGGCGGATTGGAATCGCGAAAGTCATCCACTGGCTCAACGATGCCTCGCCCCATGATGTGTCCCCAGACGCGGTTGGCGACCGACTTCGCGAAGAACGGATTGGCCGGACCGGTCAGCCATTCGGCAAAAACGGTGCGACGGTCCTGCTCGTTCGGCACATCCACACTTCCCTGCAGCAGCAGCCGCACGTTCATAGTTTCTCCGGTCCGCGGCTGTTTCACCTCACCGGTAGACTTGACAAAGATAAATTCATCGTTGGGCAGTTTGGCCGCTTTGCGTCCCACTCGATGAAAAGCCGCCGCGATGCCGTAATAATCATCCTGAGTCCACTTTTCGAACGGGTGGTTGTGGCATTTGGCACACTGAATGCGGATACCAAGAAACAGCTGTGCGGTTGTTTCGGTCGCGTCGATTTCGTCACGGCTGGCACGCCAGTAATTGGCGGCAGGATTATGTTTGGTACTGCCCTGTGCCGTCAGTAGCTCATACGCAAACTCATTCACCGGCTTGTCTGTGCTGACCACGTCAAACAGCCAACGCCGGAACTTGTGCACCCCCGTCGCGGTCAGCCGTCGACTGTTGCACCGTAGCAGGTCGCCCCATTTCATGGACCAGAAATGAGCATAGTCCGGACCGTCCAGCAGGCGATCCACGACGCGTGAACGCTTGTCGGCGGCCGTATCCGCCAGAAACGCCTTCGTTTCCTCGATACTGGGCAGACACCCCGTCAGGTCCAGTGTGGCTCGACGTAGAAAGTCAGCGTCCGAGCAAACCTCTGATGGAAGAATCTGCAACTGCTGCAGTTTCGCGAACACCTGCTTGTCGACCTCGTTCGTGACGGGCGGATTGTTCCACTTGAAGCCAGGGCGTTCTGTCAGAAAGGTGATCTGACTGGTTGCCATGCGGTCCAGAAATCGTGCCAGCACCGTGACTTCGCCGCGTCCCTCACGGCGTACGACCGCATCGTACGACACGGTGGCGATTCCCTCATCCGACGAATCAAACGCCGTCAGCGCGGTCACATCGCGAACGGTACCGTCACTGAAATACCCATTAACAATCAGCTGCTGCTGATCAGCACCGTCACGCAGAGTGCGCGACGGTGGAAATACTTCGATCCTGTTCAGCGTTGGACTTTCTGAAGGTTCCGCCTGCATTCCATCGGCAATCCAGTTTTCCAGCACGCGATATCTGGGCTGGCCCTCCTGCAGCCGCTTGCCGCCACCGTGGGCAACCTGCATCAGCGGCTTCTGCAGCAACAGGCTCCGTTCGGGAGCCAACACATTCGACCGACGATTGAAGAACTCGCCTCGCAGCGTCAACAGATCCAGTTCCGGGTCGTAGCCTCGCAGCGACAGGCGAAATCCGCCCTTGCCGGACGGTGAACCGTGGCAGGCTCCCGCGTTGCAACCGGCCTTCGTCAATGCAGCCAGCACTTCGGTATGAAACGGCACCGGGTGTGGAGCGGCGAAATCACGCACAATAACCTCGACCTTTGCAGTGATCTTTCCGGCGGTTGCGACAATCGTGGTTGTTCCATCAGACACGGGACGAACGATGCCATTTTCGACAACCGCGATCGCCGGATTTTCTGAATGCAGCTGCACGTGCGTGGTGGCATCAAAAACGGTGGCCGCGCCGGAATTTGCGGTGACCGCCAGTTGCTGTGTCGATCGCGGCCCGATCAGTGTCAACTGTGAAGGCATCAGGTCCAGCGTGGCTGCCTGAGGTGCGGTGGCGTCGGCGGCAATCAGGGTCGAACACAGAACAAGGTGGGCACTAAGGACAAAGCAACGCATCTGGCTGGCCTCGAATACTAGCGGGAAGTCTGCACAGAACCGGAGGGGGAGGACTCAACTGCCGTCCGCCGCCCTGACTTCAAGAATCAGCGTACCGAGCGGTTGAATGATCGTGGTTTTATCTCGCTTCAGTGTACCCTGAAGAGTGAGCGAATAGCGACCTGGTTTTGCTTTGTCGCTGGCTTTGATCGTCAACTTTCCCGAATCCCCCTCAACCTTTGCTTCCGCAAGCGTCACGCCTGCAGGCAGAGGATCTTTAGGATTCGTCGGTGCCACGGCGATCGGTTCTTTCCAGTCTCCCGTTCGCTTCACGTTGATCGTGACTGTGTGTTCTGAAGATGGCGTCATCGTGATGGAGTGCTGGTCCGCAGTCAGTGAAAACGCTGCGGCGGTTCCGACACTGACAAATATTCCGGGACTGATTCGCGGCAGTCGAAATGCCCCTGGCTTCTTTGCGTCGGGCGGCGCTGACTGATAGACCACCGGAAACGATGGCCCATCCGGGTTGTCCGCAGAATGAGCAAAAAATCTCGCTTCACCCCATGCGCCGGACGAAGCGTCAGCGTGCAGCGTCAGAATGCCGGACTTCTGCCTGTCGGACAGCAGCAGCGGAAACACGGTAACGCCGACTGGCAGCCCTTCGGCAACAATCGTCAGCAGACCGCCGACGCCCGAGCGTTTCACGGTCAGCGGGACCGCAAGAGTTCCTTCTTTGGGCAACACCACATGGTCAGTTGCGAACGCCACGTCTGCCCGACCCGTGGAACGCTGAATCTCCAGATCGTAAGTCCAGTCCGCCCCCGCCAGACCAGACAGCTCACGAACCGCAACAAAATAGTCGCCTGGTTCGGGCAGCGTCGCCGCAAGTTGTGCGTCGGTCGAACCAGTATCGTCGACTTCAGCGATCCTGCTTCCATCTGCCTTCCACAACTGCAGCACAACATCGGCCGGTGACCCCAGGTCCCGTGTGTGTGTGGTCAGACAAACGTGCTGCCTGGCATCCGCCGTGACCTTGAACCAGTCAACATCGTTCACGGCACTAAAGCGACCGGCAATGGCCATGGCCTCCGCAGGTACAACGGTGGCTGTCTTCTGATCGTTATTCGGTTCGACTTCCATCAGCGGCGCAACATTTGCCGACCAGGCCGACGCAAAACCGCTGTTCTGGTTGTCAGAATTTTTCGCAGCAACAGAAAACAGCTGGTAGGGCGGAACGCCCCGCACGGTCATCGTCGTCTGACCAATGAGATCCAGATTCGCACCCGCCTGAGTCATCCGAGGATACGTGCCGGAGACGAGCGGAAAACTGCCGATCCGAAGATGAAAATAGTGCTTGCCGCTGCCCGCGTACTGAACATCGTGCAGTTCAATCCCGTACACGCCGGCCGTGTCGGCGGTAACCTGCAGCTGAGTATCTCCGCTCAGTCCCGGCTGGTCATCGCTGAATGCAATCTCAGTTCCTGCGGGCGATGTAATTTTCAAAACAGGATCCATCGCCGAATTCAGACGCCTGCCATAGACCTCTACAGACAACTTCTGACCAGCTCCAAGCTTCGCGCCAAAGTAGCGAGGTTTGATCGCATTGACGTAGCCTTGAATGCAACACGCAGTCGGCACCTCGGTCAGCGGCAACGGGGTCTCAGATGCCGCCGCCAACCCAACATTCGGCAGATCGTCCACGACGAAGAAGTGTGTGGACGAACAGCCGTTCGCTGCCACGACACGGTAGGGATAGATGCCTGGAACTGTTGCAGCCGGGACCGGTCCCGTAAACACGGCCAGCTTATCGTTTGGATTCTCACCCGGTGGTGCGGGCTTCAGTTCACCGAAGGTCGTCCACATAGTCTGCAGAGACTTCAGATTCGTGCCGTGAACTCGGACTTCGGCCGATTCGCCGGGCCTGAGCCCTGTCGTTTCCGCGCGATCAATCGTTGGATCCTGTGCGACCGCGTGAACCACGACAAAGATTCTCACGGCGAATCCCAGGAATAACCGCATGGTTTGGCAAGTTTCAGACCACAAAAATCGAACGGCGTACGACAACATTGGACGGGGACCCTGTGGGGTGGGTGGGCGTGCCAGGTATCACAGTGTATTTTCCACGTGTGCGTGCAGTCAAAGAACCGGCAGAATTAGTCACCCGTTCGTCAGAGTCATGCCTTTCGACAGCCTTCTTTCCACACCTGGCACTTTGCATTCTTCCTCTCCTGATCGTCGTGTTGGCAATGGTTGCCACAGACAACTCCCCAAATGACTTTCCTCGCTCTGTTTCGTAAGTCCCGCAATTATCCCGGCGTTCAACGAAGTTCATGAGATACACGATGTAACTCCAGTTTCCCGGACTCCGACGGTGTCGTCGTGCTGACTAATTTTTTCATTTACCGTGGGCTGACGCTGGCCCTGCGAATGCTGGTCTTCCAAAACCTGTCGGGACTACTGAACCGTCGAGAATCCAGTTCCGGAAGTTGCCGCCGAGGCTGCACCGCTGGGATGAACAGTAGCCGAAAGCAACGATTCGTGGCCCGGGACGCATAGATGTGGCTTCAGTCAGGGGGCAAAAACCACGGACATGTCGCCGAGGCACCTCACCCGGACGGCGCCACCTTCAGCGCTCCGAAATGTCTCGGCAACATCAGCTATTCACACTCCGGGGCAAACAGCTACACTTCGCTCGGTCTTGGGGACGGCTCGTCGATCGCACTGCCGTTTGAACGTGGGTCACAGGGAGGACACTGTGAGTACTCGAATTCTTAGCATTTCCGGGCTCCGCGGCATTATCGGCGATGGTCTCGACCCGCTGTACGTAGCAGAGTTCGCAGCCGCACTGGGCACGATGTTCAGCGGAGGCAAGGTGGTCGTTTCCCGCGACGGTCGCGGTACCGGCCTGGTGATGTATCACGCCGTCGTTTCCGGATTACTGGCCACGGGCTGCGAAGTCCTGGATGCCGGCATCTCATCAACGCCAACGTGCGGAGTTCTCATCAAACACCACGGCGCTGCCGGAGGGTTGATGATCACCGCCAGTCACAATCCGATCGAATGGAACGGGCTGAAGCCATTTGCACCGGACGGGTCGGTATTTAATCGGGATCTGGGTCAACACCTGATCCAGATTCTGGAAGAAGATGGCGTCGTCTGGAAAGACTGGACAGAAACGGGCACGGTCACAACCATTGACGACCCGGCAGGCCCCCACATCAGGAACGTCCTGGAACTGGTCGACGTCGATGCGATCCGAGAACGCCGATTCAAAGTGGTCATCGACTGCAACCATGGCAGCGGCGCCACCTGTGGACCTCGACTTCTGGAAGAACTCGGCTGTGAGGTCGTTGTGCTCGGCGGCACACCGGACGGTAAGTTTGAACACATCCCCGAACCCGTCGCACAGAATCTGACGGACCTCTGCGCCGCCGTTGTCAGTAGCGCCTCAGATGCCGGATTTGCACAGGATCCTGATGCCGACCGACTGGCGATTGTCGACAACACCGGGCACTACATCGGTGAAGAACTGACACTGGCCCTGGCGGCCGATCACGTTCTGGAAACTCGTAGGGGCCCACTTGTGGTCAACGGTTCGACCAGCCGGATCACAGCCGACATCGCTGAAAAACACGGCTGTCAGTTTCACCGGTCCTTTGTGGGAGAAGCTCACGTCTGTGCCAAAATGCGAGCGGTCCAGGCGGTCCTTGGGGGTGAAGGCAACGGAGGAGTGATCGAACCGCGAATCGGCTTTGTCCGTGACAGTCTGGTGTCGATGGCTTACGTTCTGGACGGTCTTGCCAAAAAAGAAACGACGCTGGACGAATGGGCCGACAACCTCCCGTTTTACACCATCGTTAAGGACAAACTGGCATGCCCCCAGGAATTTGTCACTGACGCCTGCGATGCACTTCGTAAGCAGTTTACGGACGCCACGGTATCAGAAGGCGATGGCCTGCGGCTCGACTGGCCTGATCGCTGGGTTCAGGTCCGAGCCAGTAACACAGAACCGATTCTGCGAGTCATTGCCGAAGCGCCGGAAACAGAGGACGCAAAGGATCTTTGCCGTTTGGCGATGAGCGTCGTTCAGCAGGCAGTCGGCATTGCAGGAGTTCGAACATGACATACCGGATTTCACTGATCCTGAGCGCTCTGCTGCTCTCAGCAACCATCGGGGGATGTTCCGGACCGGAACCGCGTCAGCAATCGTCGATTCAAAAGACGGCGACGACGCTGAGTCCTGCAGCCGACAATTCTGAGTGGGTCAAGCGATTGTTGGCCACTCCAGCGGACACGACCGTTACGCAGGTGGCCGCCAGTTCGGTGCCGCCAGTTGTCCTGCTGATTCCCACTGAACAAGGCAACTCTGTAAGCGGCATTCGTTATTCGCTGGCCGTGGATCAGACTGCGCAACTGGCATGGCTGCAGCAACACAGCGGCATTGGCAACCAGATACTGGAACGGAAAGGCCCCTGGAAGCTGACGCAGCCGGATGTTGCGAAACTACTGCAGGCGGCAACCCCGGCACCAACACAAACCCAATAGCGGCACGCCCCCCTGAAACGCTTCACCGCCGCAGCACGCGCCAATATCCAGAGGCCCGGTCTTCATGGAAAGACCGGGCCTCTTTTCTGTGCATCTTGTCGTTGGTTCTAAAAGCAATTGCGTCTAAACTCCACAGATCCGTCGATATTCGCAAACGTCTTACGTGAAGAAACAGTAGAAACACTTGATTGCTGGCTGCCCGTCTGCAATCCAGGTAAAGTTCGTGTGATCATCAATAGCTGAAAACAGGATCGCTCATGCCGGATCACAAATACATTGAACGCTTCGTGAATCTGCTCGATCCCGAAGCCAATACGCTGTTCAACTCCACCGTCGAAGACGCCATTGAAGTGCTGGGTACCGGTGATGCGCAGAAGCTCCGCGAAATCGATGGTCAGTTTGCGATCGTCCACCGCAATGGACATATCATTCGTATGGCTCGATCCATCGGACGTCCGCTGCGGTATTTTCTGGCGAAGCAGATTGATGGCCCCTGCCTGATCGTCGCGGAGCGAATGGATGAGATTATTGAGTGGTTGAAAGCCGAAGGGCTTGACGACCAGTTTCATCCGTCTTACACGCGTATGGTGCCCGCCCATCACATCGTGGAAATCGCTCTCGTCGGCTGTCCGGACCCCAGCCCAACGTACACTCGATTCTTCACGCCGGAACGAAATCGACTGTCGACGGACCTGGACGAAATCGGGTACGCCTACGTTGCAGCTCTGCAGAACGAAATCGCCTGCTGGCTGGATCAGATACCAGCATCCGAACCTATTGGCGTTCTCTTCAGTGGTGGCATCGACAGCGGCGCTGTTTTTTGCGCGACATATGACTGCCTGCTGAAACGAGGCGAATCTCCCGGAAGGCTGAAGGCGTTTACTCTCTCCGTTGATGAAAACGGCCGTGACGCAGAACAGGCCCACCAGTTCATGAGCGATCTGGACCTCGGTCTGTTTCTCGAAGTCGTCGATGTGCCGGCCTCGTCGATCGACTACCGTGAAGCCGTTCAACTGATCGAAGACTACAAGCCGCTGGACGTACAGTCTGCAACAATGGCACTGGCTCTGTGCCGCGAAATTCGCAATCGTTACCCGGACTGGAAGTACCTGCTGGATGGCGACGGTGGCGACGAAAACCTGAAGGACTACCCGATCGAAGAAAACAGCGAACTGACCATTCGTAGTGTGCTTAACAATCTGATGCTGTACCACGAAGGCTGGGGAATTGACGCGGTCAAACATTCTCTGACCTACAGCGGCGGACAAAGCCGAGGCCACGTGCGGTCATGGGCACCGGTACGGCGATTCGGTTTCAAGGGACTCAGCCCGTTTGCTCTGCCAAACGTCATTGACGTATCTGAAGGGATTCCATTCATTGAACTCACGGACTGGCAGAACGAGAAGCTCTACGAATTGAAAGGCGAAATCGTTCGCCGTGGCGTCGAGCAGATCACCGGTCTGACCATGCCCATCTTCGAAAAACGCCGCTTCCAGCATGGTGCCACCGTCGACGAGACGTTCGGTTCACTGTTCCCCCCGGACGAAGAAAGCTACCGCGACGCGTTCCGAAAGACATTTGCATAAGAACATGGCCTGGAAACACTCGTTGATGAAACCGCCGGGACGAATTATCCTGGTCTGCAGACATCCGGTTGCTACAGCGAACTTCGCTGACTCATGGCCGCGGTTCACGTGTTTTGCTGGCAGCACGGTTACCCCCACGAGCCAGAATTGGTTCAGTCAAACTGCGAACTGCTCTAAAAAGGCGGCAGGTGCTTCAGATTGGCTGGACGCATGACTTTGCATCGCTCGATCCAGGAAAGCTACACAGATAGCGACGTTGCGAGAGAACGCGGCCCAAAGAATTCCGTCGACCCGTTCCGGCCGTATCACATGCTGGTGGAACCGGAATTCTGTGCCAACGGCCGGATAGAAGACGTCACGACGGTTTTTCTGTCCAATCACGAGTGCCCGTTTCGCTGCCTGATGTGCGACCTGTGGAAGAACACGACGGACGACCGAGTTCCTGCCGGAGCGATTCCGCAACAGATTAGACACGCTCTTGAGCAACTCCCGTCGACACAGCACATCAAACTTTACAACAGTGGAAGCTTTTTTGACGCTCAGGCAGTCCCCCCGGAAGACGATGCGGAAATCGCGTCGCTCGTCAGCGGCTTCAATTCAGTGGTCGTGGAAAACCATCCCCGACTGTGCAATGATCGATGCAGTAGGTTTCAGGACCAGTGTGACACTCAACTGGAAGTTGCGTTAGGGCTGGAAACATCGCACAAACCGACTCTGCAGTTGCTCAACAAGCAGATGACGACGGACGACTTTGCCCGCGCCTGCGAATTCCTGCTGCAGCACGACATTCGGGTACGATCTTTCATCCTGCTGAAACCACCACACACATCAGAAGAGCAGGGTATTGAACGCGCCATTGATTCTGTGCGATTTGCATTCGACCATGGTGTTGATTGCTGTGCCGTGATTCCGACTCGCGCCGGAAATGGCATCATGGACCGACTGCAGCACGCAGGATTGTTCCAGCCTCCGCATTTGCAGTCACTGGAGACGGTCATCGACGAAACGCTCGGGTGGAACCGCGGCAGGGTGCTTGCGGACCTGTGGGAAGCCGGACAGTTTGCCGAATGTCCCGCCTGCGCGATGGCCAGGATCGAACGGCTGAATGCGATCAATCTCTCTCAACAGACAGCTCCCCCCTTTGAGTGCCACCACTGCGGCTGACGAAATCGTAAGGGACGGTTCATTATGTTGCGGCGACTCGAAATTCAAGAGTCCCGGTCTTTTGAGTTGACCGGGACTCTTCCTCAGGTAGATTTATGACTGTGCACAACGTTGATACTCTGATTCTGGGTTCCGGAATCGGCGGCAGCCTGCTGAGCATGATTCTTGCCAATGCAGGGCGGAGCGTCGCGGTCATAGATCGAGCCCGACATCCACGATTTGCAATCGGAGAATCGTCAACGCCACTGGCCGATACAACGTTGGCAGCCCTGGCAGAACAATACAATCTGCCGGAACTACTGCCTCTGGCAAAATACGGCACATGGAAGCAAACCTATCCGGACATTACCTGCGGTCTCAAACGCGGCTTCAGCTATTTCGGACACATTGTTGATCGCAAACCATGTGAAGCGGATCAGCTGCTGGTCGCGGCCAGCAACAGTGACGCGACCTCCGATACACACTGGTTGCGGAGTGATGTCGACGCATTCCTGTCGGAACAGGCCGGCACGTTCGGTGTCGTTCAATTCGAAGATGCAACATATTCGCTTGCGAGAGACGAAAAAAACTGGTCGGTGACAGGAACCGCGAACGGGTCAGGCTTTCAGATCTCAGCTGCGTTCATCGTCGACGCAACGGGGGCCGATTCAGCATTGCTGCGTCAATTGAAGATCCCGTCGCAGACAGCCGTGCTGCGTACGAACTCGCGAGCGATCTTTGGACATTTCGCCAACGTCGCGACTGTGGACAGCTTGTTTCGAGAAGTTGGTCTGGATTGCACCCGCCATCCATTTCCCTGCGATGCCGCCGCCGTACACCATGTGCTGGACAACGGCTGGATGTGGCAACTCAGGTTCGACGACGAAACGGTCAGCGCTGGCCTGGTGCTGGACGATCGTCGTTCTGACTCAGCGGCGACGTTGCAGCTGAACGCCGCGGACGAATGGGACCAACAATTACACAACTGGCCGTTCCTGCAGCGACAGTTCACGAATGCTGCTGTCGTGCGGCCGCACGACGGGCTTCGACGAACTCAGCGGCTGCAGCGGCTGACCACTCAGGCGGCCGGTCAGAACTGGGCAGCGCTGCCGTACACAGCAGGTTTTATCGACCCACTGCACAGTACCGGTATCGCTCACACACTGTTTGGCATCAAACGCCTGGCCAACATTTTGCTGGCCCCGACTGCCGACCAGACAGAAGACCGACTTTTGCGATACTCCCGACAGGTCATTGACGAATTGCGGCACGTCGACCGTCTTGTCGAAGGCTGCTACGCGGCACTGCCGAGCTTCAGACTGTGGTGTGACTGGTGCATGCTATACTTCGCAGCAGTCACTTCGATGGAACAGACAACCGCTGAAAACGACGAATCGTTCCTGCGAGCCAACGACGGCGATTTTCGCAAAGCTGTCGACGCAGCACGGAGCCAGTTGCAGCAAGCGATCAATGACGGAAGTACGCCTCAAGCCTGCCATAAATTCGAAGACAAACTCCGCAGCCTGCTGCGGCCATGGAATCACGTGGGGCTGCTGGACGCCGATTGTGGCGGCATGTACTCCCGCACATCCGGTTAGCCGCGGTGGCAGCAAAGCTCGAATCGGTTACGAACAGCAGAAATCCGAGGAGGAGAAGACGAGTACGAAACACGAGGACGACCCTGGCGTTCGTTCGCTCGTCCTCGTACTTCCTGCTCGTCCTCGACGTCTTCCTTCTCGGCCGCTAAGACGGGGGTCACCCATTCTTCTGTGCAACCATCTCAGGGGTCAACAACCCTTAGATCTGTTTATGGCTTTTCAGTCACTTGGGGTGAGCTTCTTTTCGATCGCGTCCAGTACTTTCCCCACCGTTTCGGAAGTGCAATCGGCGGATAGGTCATACATCGTTTTCTGGCGTGCTCGCAGCAGTGGCAGCACTTGTGGAGCAACGTCAATGTGTGCGCGGATCGTGTTGGCAGCGGCGCAGGTGAGATCATCGTCATGTTCTTCAGCGTTACGTAACGCTGTGACGATGCGATTAACCGTTTCCTGTTCGAGACCGGGTAAAAACTCCATGGCTCTGACTGCCTGCACACAGCGAAATCCAGCACTGGACACCTCTGGTTCCTGAAGTAGAAAGCTCCTCAGAATTGGTTCCATTTCCCTGAGAACCTTTTCGTTTGTCGAAACTCGAACCATTGCTGCAGCTGCGTGGATCACCACATCATCATCCTTGTTTGTCAATTGCGTCCGTAAAGCCACAAGAATACTCGGAGTTGCGACTCCGCGTTCGCGGACGGCAGACAGGGCCTCCAGGCAAATCGGACTTTCGAGCACCAGCCCCAGTGAAACTAGATATCGAATGCGTTCTTCGTCCACAATTCCTCGTGCCAGTGTCTCGCTGATTTTGTGCGTCAATGATCGTTTGCGTCCCATTGCAGCATAAGTCGCCGCCCGGATTGTCGCGTCCTCTGATTCGGATGCTTTGATCAGGGCTTCCACGATTTCCTTTGAGTCTGTGCGAAGGAGCCCAAGCGACCGGATGGCTCCAACCTTAATCAACATTTCTGAGTCCGTTGTAATTTTCTTCAGAAGTCGTTCTGCGATCTCCGCACTGACGGAGTTCGGGCACAATTGTCCGATGGATCCGATGGATCCGATGGCGCGAGACCGCAAGACAAGGTCGCGATCTGATTCAACCAGTTGCAGCACTAAATCCGTCGCGTCTCGAGACCGAATCCGTTCCCGCAATGCCTCAAAAATCGTTCGAATGACCAGTTCGTCGTCATCACTGCTGAGGTCCCGTCGCAGTTTCGGCGTTAGTGCCTTCAATTCCTCTGCGGACCCCATTGTTGAATTCTCTGCGTTCGGCGATTGAGTCTCAGCCTGAGACATCGCATGACGCGGAAGCAAGAGCCATATCGCCACAGCGAACGAGAGCAACCGATTCGATGATCGTAAATCCATGACCAGACCTTTCAACAATGGTCCTTGTCTTATTCGGACCCCTTTGATCTTCCCAGGTCATCTGTCTACCTGTTGTTGGTCCGCACAGCGGACCCTACACGTTGAAACGTCCCACCCTGCCAACGGGCATCCTGAGCAAGCCGTGCCACAGGTTCGCTCACGCCTGCCGCCGCCCCGGACGCCAGTACGTTGGTACGATACAGTGCGAGCGTCAGCAATTCGGACGGCGAAAAGTTGCGGTCCGCGTTCAGGAAGACGGGGCGTTCATTGCGGGATTCCGGCAGAGATATCAGACTGACCGAATCGACATCGGATTCGAACACGACTGCCACGGCCGCCAGCCATGCGCTCTTTCCACGTCCGACAAGATGCAGCTGCACTCCTTCACGGACCTGCTGACGCAGGACCTGGACCGCACGACGAACATCCCAGACCCGCATCGCATCCGCAGTCGTCCCAATCATCTGAAAGCGACGCCGAATCTGTGTTTGTTTTTTTCCGTCACCGTTCCATGAATGCAGCCCTGTACCACGAGGGGCAAACACGGCGAGAGCTGCCCCGCCGGTTCTCACGAATTCGAGTTGTTCCTTCAGGAAGCCCGATGGTTCGCCACCGTCGGACCCTCCGATCGGAGAATCACCGGCAGGAGCAACACCGAGAACAGTCGACGCATATTCCGACCATAGCTGACTGTCGGTGACGAATAGATTGATCGACTTCAACTCTGATACTCTCGACCCTAATTCTGCATCATCGTCAGCATCACCGGCACGAAGGACCAGATCAACAGAGACGGGCACGTGCTGTTCGCTGTCGAAGTGCAGCCGATACACGACAAAGTCGGGCGAGCCACTCGATCGCTCCAGCCTTTCGACCCGCGGCGTTTCGGACTGTGCAGCAGGAGCTTCTGACGGCCAGCCCGCAAAGCACCGTTGACGCAATGTGTGAACAGTGTCTGAGAACCACGCCCCCTGATCCCGCAGGATGGCGTCTGTCTGGCCTGCGAAGGGTTTCGCAATCGGCACGAAGTCGTCGTCAATCGTGGTGTTGCGTTCGTCAGGCGGAAGGTCAGCGAAGACCCGCAACTGAGCAGGATCGAAATATTTTGTTGCCGTCTTTTCTATGAGACTGTCGTCATCTTGGAGCCACCGGTTCAGCCAGCGGAAGGCGTGGACTCGTAATTCCTGAGTATCCTTGTGCGGCCCCTCGGTGATCTGCAGCCCCAGCTGGAGCGGCTGTTGGTACAGTTCGTAGATGTGCCTCACCTGCCGATGAATCTCCACAACACCATCCAGTGGAAAGATTCTGTCCTTGTCGGAATTGCTGATCAGCAGCGGACGCGGAGCCACCAGGGCTGCGACGGTGGCGTAATCCCAGCGATGACTGTTGAGCATGTACATGCAGTCGCAGTGACCTTCGACGCAGCCGTCCACGACGTGATTCCGCAGTGTGGCGATGCCGGCCACAGGAATGGCGCATTTGATTCTTTCATCAATAGCTGCGATCCACCAGCTGTAGGCCCCGCCACCGGAGCGGCCCGTCACACCAATTCGATCTGCGTCAATTTCCGGACGTGTCTCCAGATAATCCAGTGCGCGAATGCAATTCCACGCCTCGACACCGGCCGGGGTGTAACCTCGAGCATTCCACCACCAGCGATCGTACTTGTAGGTGCCGTGATGCATCCCTTCAATTTCGCCAAGTTGCAGAGTATCAATCGTCAGACAGGCATAGCCATTGCGGGCAAACCAGGCTCCGTGATGCTGATAGCCGGTCTTGTTGCCAAAGCTGATGTCATTTTCTTTGACACGGGCATGTCCGCACACATAAAGAACCGTCGGCAGCGGCTTGTCGATTTCCTTCGGCAGGTACAGATTCGCCGTGACGTAGAGCCCGGGCATTGACTGAAAGTGCAACTTCTCAACACGAAATTCCTCCTCCTCAACGATGCCCGTTTGTTGAGGTTGCAACGGCGTTCGCGCGGGCAGCGGGTGCAGACCGAGCATATCAAACAGTTGTTCACGCAGCTTAGGCTTTGCAGCCTGCCATTCGGCCAGTGACTGGTGCTGAAACAGCGAATCCTGCGTCTCAATCTTTGCCACCTGCGTTTCAAAGTACTTCGCAAGTTCCGGGTTATCTTCGAGTGACCAATCTGCCGCAGACAAACTGGAAAACGTCAGCAGCAGTCCTACAGTAGAATACCGAAACATCGGCAGTACCTTTCGCATGGGCGTTTGGAAACCAAGTGACGACCAGAGTGTGACGACATCCATCCGCCGTGTCACCTGAGTCTAAGATAGGGTACGGATTCCGGTTAGAGTCCCGGTCTCTCAAGAGACCGGGACTCTTTGTGCCTGCGTCCTGCGTTTTCATGATTTGCAAGACAAATCCGTTCTACCTGATCAGCACGTGCCTGTTTGTGTACGGACTGAAGCTGCTGTTTCGGTCGGGTGATACCTCTGTGCTTTTTGCACCTGGTTCCATCGGATACATGGAACCATAGGGATTGATGACGTCGCTCGCCGGAGTGACCGTTTTGATGGCCGTCACCGCGATCCTGATTGTGCGGTTCGGAAAGGTCTGGGAAGACCTGCGGTCGGTTGTCCGGCGAGGGCAGAGACCTTCGCCCGGCGCGGGACGACGGATTCTCCATCGGATTCTGGCGTATTCAGGGAGTCCGTTTCGATCGGCTGCCCCGGGCAAAACCCATCCAGAATTGAGGGCTGGCGCCGACCATGACAGGTGTGGTCGCCAAGGCAGGGAACAATGGCGGCACGATCCTGTTCAATGGCGGCGCGGAAACCACACGGTGATTCCTTTGTGCATTTCACCCAAGCGAGCGGATGAGGGCGGCTGCCATCATCCGCGTCTCAGAAGCATTCAACGCTCCGTCGTCATCAGCGTCAAAACTCAGAGACCGTGAAACAAACGTCTCAGTCATTTGCGCGACCGATGGAGCCGCTTTCCCGGAACCTGCAGATCGTTGGCTTCCGGAGCGGGCCGACACGGTCCGGCCAGCACGTTCCGGGCGTTGGTGAAGTTCTGCGATCACGGCCGCAGCAACCTGGCTCAGCTCTTCACGATTCAGAAGTCCATCACGGTCGCGATCAAAACGCCCGGCGGCCCTGGCAAACTGCTCCGGAGTCGGTCGCGGCGACCTGTTGGAATCCACCTGATTGCCGCCTATCGCATTCTGCGGTCTCTGGCGGCTCATTCCTGCGAGTTGCCCCATCATCGCAGCGTTTGTCAAAAACCCCGCATTAGCTCCGGTCCTCTGACTTCCTCCTGCCAGCGCAGAACCGACTTCTCCCATCGATCCACCGCGATTGCATCCGCCACCGCCGCTACGCTGAGCGCTGGATTGATCAACAAAAATGGTCAGCGCGCATACGACGGCGACAATTTGCAGGGAGTTTTTTACCACTGAATTTTCTCCTTTGACAGGCGAAGCAAGGGTATGCGTCTCCGAGTGTCGGATCGGAGACCGATGTTGGTGGATGTAGTCACTCGATAGACGTGTAACGCACGAAGTGGACAGAAATCCGGCATCAATCTGCGACATAAGTCAAAAAAACAGACAACCGACCGGACCAGATGAAGCGGTGTTGAGCAACAGCTTCTTTACCTGAAAAAGGTTCCCTATGCGTTGCCCGCCGTCGCAATCAGCCAGCAGGCCGCGCCGTGGTAAATGTGCGAAAGTCAACTGCTTCGGCCAGATTCTGTCATCCAGGTTACAATGGTGTACGTTCAGTTACGTCATCGGCCTGCCATTTCGTGGCGGCTGTTGCGTTTCGTTCCCCTCCCTGTATTGAGGTGACCATGCAGACGGATTCAGACCAGACCGGCCCTTCATGTTTTCGATTGCGCACTGCGGCGAAGTTCATTGTTCTTACGACAATGACAGTCGCCGCGTTCGTCTGGTTTGGCGTTCCTCCCGTCACTAACACTCAACCCGTGTCTCTGCAAAAGAACAGCGAGGGCAGGTTACAACAGATCGATTCGAACGGCGAAGCCGGCGGTCTGAACCTTGAAGCCCATGCCGGCAGCCTGCAGTCGAGCAACGGAATCTCCTCGTCGACTGCGACGTCACATTCTTCGCCCGGGTTCTTCGCGGAACGATCAATGATGATCCTGAACCGTTCCGATCATTTGCTGATGCAACGAGTTGGGGATGGCCTGATTGAATATCTTCAGGATCAAAGTCATCTTGATCGCATTGACTACTTTCCCACGGGACATGGCCCTGCGGTCGGAGACAGAGCTCCCGATCTGTTTGTCATGCTCGACCTGGGAGCAATTGAAGAATCCGGAATTGTCGGGCGGGACCTTGACGCCACTGTAACACTCACGCTCGGATCAGCACTGACAAAGTCGAATCACTCTGTCGTGAATTCGTATTCACCGCCAACGCTGGATCTGTCCGCCCAATTCACGATCGAACATGCGTCATCACTCACCGGAGTGGAATCATCTGCAGCCAGGTATCGCCTGCAGGGCAACAACATCGCTCAGGAAGTCGGCAAAGCAATTCTCGAAAAGCTAGAATCCCTGCTCGAAGAACACAAGGCTCTGCCGAAATTGCCCGAGTCATTTTACCCCACGTGGATTGCTACTCCCGAGTTCGCCTTCCTTGCCGATCAGGAAGCAACGCTGCTGACGTCGATGCGCGGACTGTGCTGTCACAACGAATCGTTGTGGGTGGTCCCGAACGTCAAAGATGCTGCTGCACTGCTGGAACAGGTACACTCGGAACTCACGGCGCTGAACTGGAAGGGCCGGTCAGGAGAATTCAAACATGGTACCATCAACATGCGAATGAACAACGGGCCGAAGGCACTGGAAGTGTTTCACGTTCCACACCGACATGGAAAACACGTGCTGACGGATGCAAATGCTACGGACAATTCCGGAATTCATGTTTACGTTCGTTTTCGTCACTCCATGACGCAGGAAGAGCGAAACGATGCCTACGGTCAAATGCTGGCCTCCGCAACACCGAACTTCGAACAACTTGCGTCGCTAAGACCGATGGGCAGTCACAAGCAGCGGCAGCAATTCATAGAAATGATTCAGGACTCACCGCCACAATCGATCGAAGCGTGGATGATGTTGGCCGAACACTACTCAGCTGAAAAGAAAATCCCCGAGCTTCAACAGGCACTGAAAGCAGTTTACGTTTTGAGCTGGTGCCAAAACCACACCGGCAGGATGGACGGCCGAATTCGGCAGCTCCGCAAGAAGCACAAGCTGGACACAACGTCCGTCCGGGACGTTAATTTCGTGCAATTGCAGGCACTCGGCCTGCCGTCTGTCACTAAAGAGTCGCCCGTCTGGGAGCAGATCATCCAGGAAGGCGAATCCGCGACGACGTTCGTGCGTGACGGCGACAACTGGCAACTGGTGTCGGTCACTCTGCACAGAATCCAGCAGCAGTCGCAGGATGATGTACTGTTCGACACGACCATAGCGCAAGGCAATCCCTCTTCGCGCAGCTCCACCCATGGCGTTCAACGCTTCCAGCCGCCGGAAGAAAGAAACATCACATTGAAGCAGTCGCACGCCACGCTGTTCATCGAGTCTCAGGGTTCCAACGCACTGCATCTACGGCTGGAAATAACGCCGGAATAATGGTACTGCGTGTTCGCGTAGCTGTAAGTCGCGATTCTTCACTGTTGACATCCGCCGACCATGTTGATCAATGCCATGTTAAGTCCTGCTCTATTCGACCTTCTGATACTACCGCTTGAGATGATCGCTCAGGCCGGAGGAGGCGGCGACTATGGTGGTGGAGGCGGTGGTGGGGGATTCGGAGGCGGTGGGGGTGGAGGTTTCGGAGGTGGGGGCGGAGGAGGTGGCAGTGGCGGCGGAGAGGCAATCTTCTGGCTGATCCATCTGACGATTCGTTATCCACTATTCGGTATTCCGTTTTGGGTTGTGGTAGGCGTTGCTGTGTACTTCGGAAAACAGACAGAGAGCGACTTCAGGGTTACTCGCACCATTCGCCGGGGCCGAAAGTTTCAGGAAACAGCCCTGCGTGATACTGCCATCAGCGAGATTCAACGACGTGATCCGGAATTCGATCAGGAAATATTTCTGCAGCGAGTTGTCAACGGCTTCGTGACAACTCAACACGCGTGGAGCGAGCAGGACCTGCGACACTGCCGTGCCTTTGTCTCAGATGGTGTCCGCGAGCGTTTTGAACTGTACATCGGGATGCAGAAGGCGGAGAACATCCGCAACCGCATGAAGAATGTAGAAGTCGGCGACCGTGAAATCGTCTCGGTGACGTCCGACCGTCACTTCGACACGATTCACGTCAGGATTACTGCTTCTGCCATCAGCTACAACGAAGATCTGACAAGCGGAAAACGAGTTTCCGGAAACAGCAATCGGACACCCATCGCTTTCACGGAAATCTGGTCGTTCTCACGCAGACCAGGTGCGACGACCAACGTTGAAGCATCCATTCTTCAGGGACGATGTCCGAATTGCGGCGGTCCGGTGAAAATCGTTGACAAGGCCGAATGCACGCAGTGCCAGTCCATTGTTAATTCCGGCCAATACGACTGGGTGCTGGCCGAGATCACTCAGGATCAGGAGTGGGTTGTTCCTCCGGCGCACCATTCCGTACGAGGCTGGAACAAACTGCAGCAGAGCGATCCGGGCCTGAACTTTCAGCACATCGAAGACCGAGCCTCGGTAATTTTCTGGCGATCAATGATGGCCGTGTACTTCGATGACGTCAGCTATGCCGCCCCCGTTCTGGATTCTCAGATATCCACCTTCCCGAAACTTTGGGCGTATGAACCGGGCAGTTTTTGGAAAACGCCGGCCGTAGGAGTTGTGGAAATCGTACAGTGCGTGCCCGCAGGGGATGACGATTTCGACCGAATTCTGGTGATGGTTCGGTGGTCTGCCACAAAGGCGAAAGGCGACCGAAAAAAACCGCTGTTGCGGGGCCACCAGAGGATCTATTCGCACGTCCTGATTCTGAAACGTCGCCAGGGGACCAGGAGTAACACCGATAACGCGTTCGCGTCATTCAGTTGCAGTGGCTGTGGTGCTCCAATTGACGTTGGCGGCGCACAGGCGTGTGGTTTTTGCGGTTCATCGCTGAACGACGGTTCCGGCGACTGGGTATTGGAAGACGTCGGGCCACGCAACATGGTGGATTCCTACCGCATCGAAGACGAACAGGGCGGCACCGGCCGCAGCGGATTCGGGCTTCCGCCCGGAACAGAAAATGCGGGCAGTAGGACAGCAAATTGCGATACAGTCGAACGGCTGGAAAGTGACCGCTTTCTGAATGAGCCCGAACTGCTGACCGCGTTGTCTCGCATTCTGACCGTTGACGGCGAATTGCATGACAAGGAACGAAGACACATCATCGACCTGGCTCAAAGTCGCGGCGTACCAAAAGAACGCCTGAAAACAATCTTTGCGACGGCCACGTCGAAGGACATCTCCATCACCGTGCCTCAGAATCTGCAGCAGGCCAACGTCTTCATGGACCACCTTCTGCGAGCAGCTCTGGTTGACGGCAAAGTAACTCGATCAGAACATGAACTGCTGCTGAAGGCCGGCCAACAGATCGGCTGGTCCGCCGCCGATCTGAAAATCGCCTTGTCGCGGATTCGAAAGGAGCTGTATCAGCAGGCAAAGACGATCATCCGCGAACGACGTCGCAAGTAGATCGATACTGTGGACGAGGTCTGGAGACCTGCGTCCAGCGCGCCACTAATGTGCCTCTAACCAATTCGTGCCGGTACCCAGTTCAACGACAAGGGGCACGTTCATCGGAAGAGCCGTTTTCATGGCGTTTTCGATGACGGGCATGACCGTGTCCTGTTCTGACTTCAGCATGTCAAAGACGATTTCGTCGTGAACGGTCAGCAGCATTTTTGTTTGAAACGCACCGGCCGTCAGAGCTCGATGAACCTTGATCATGGCCAATTTCAGCATGTCGGCGGCGGTGCCCTGGATGGGACTGTTCATCGCCAGACGTTCTGCCGCATTTGCCAACGATTTGTTGCGTGATGTGATGTCTCGCAGGTAGCGACGGCGGCCGGTTTGTGTTTTGACATAGCCGTGCTCCTTGGCGAACTCGATCGTCTCGTCAATCCAGTGCTGGACGCCCGGGTATTCTCTTTTGTAGTTGTTGATCAGATCGTTCGCTTCACCACGCGGAATGTTCAATCGCTGCTGCAGACCAAATCCTGAGATGCCATAGATGATCCCGAAGTTGACCATTTTGGCTTTGTCTCGCATTTCGCGAGTCACGTCGTCGATGCCGACTCCATAGACCTTGGACGCGGTCACGGAATGAATATCCGTTCCCTGAGCGAACGCTTCCAACATAGCCGCGTCACCACTGAGTTCTGCCATGATGCGCAGTTCGATCTGTGAATAGTCTGCCGACAGCAGCAGATGCTCGTCGTCGCGCGGTACAAAAGCGGCGCGAATTTCTCGCCCTCGCTGCTTGCGTACAGGAATCGTTTGCAGGTTTGGATCATTGCTCTGCATACGACCTGTGGCAGTCCATGTCTGACTGTAATGAGTATGCAGGCGACCGGTCTGTGGATTCACGTGCGATGGCAGCTGGTCCACGTACACGGACTTCAGCTTTGCCGCGCTGCGGTAATCCAGCACGTCAGCCACGATCTGATGTTTGCCGGACAGCCGCTGCAATTCAGACTCACGGGTTGACCACTGGCCGGTGGCCGTCTTCTTCGGGTTCTTTTCCAACTCAAGTTCTTCATACAGCACGACGCCCAGCTGCTTGGGCGAATCGATGTTAAATTCGTGACCGGCGGCCTGATAGATCGCGTCTCGCAGCTGATCAATATCTGTTGCCAACTGCACGGAGTACGCCGCCAAGGCGTCCGTATCCAGGCGAATGCCTTCGTATTCCATATCCACCAGTACGGGAATCAGCGGACATTCGACTTCGTAACAGACCTGACTGAAACCACGTTCCACAATATCCGGTTCAATAGCGGCCGCCACCTGCAGGGTGACGTCCGCGTCCTCCGCCGCGTATTCGGCCACAGTTTCGACGGGCACGTTCCGCATGTTCTTCTGTTCTTCGCCGCGTTCACCGATCAGATCACTGGTGGGGATAGGCTTGTAAGCCAGATACAGTTCGGACAGGTAATCCAGTCCGTGTCGCATCTCAGGTTCCTTCATGGAATGGGCCAGCATAGTGTCCATCAGTTCACCGCGAACTTCGATGCCCTGCCACTGCAGCAATGAAACGTCGTACTTGAGATTATGCCCAATTTTGCGAATGGCCTCATTCTCAAACACCACTCGAAACTCCTCCAATGCCTCATTCGAGGCGATACGCGCGGCGGAGTCTTCCTCAGGTGGGCTAATCGTTTGCGCGGCCTGGTCGTCTGACAGGTTCGGTTGTTCAGTATTGGTCGCTGCGTGCTCTGCGCACACGACGTAATAGGCAGTGTGGGGTTCGAAACTAAACGCGATCCCCAGGGGCAGGGCGGTGCGTGGGTCGAGCCCCGTGGTTTCTGTGTCAAAACAGATCGTCTTTTGCGCGAGCAGTTTCTCGATGAGGTCGGCTCGTTCTTCGGGCGTGCGTACGATGTGGTAGGTGTGTTTCACGTCCTTGATGGTCTTAACTTCAGCTTCATCCGCGTCATCAAACAATGTCGCCTGAATCTGGACTTCTCGTTTCTCGCGAATCTTCGCTGTCCGACTGGCCGATGACGAAAACCTGTTGCCAAAGATCTTCTTTCCAAGGCCGTCAAATTCGAGCTCCTCGAACAACGCCTGCAGGGCTTCGTCGTTCTGTGGTCCCAGCTTAAGTGAGTCCAGATCGACTTCGTGTGGCACGTCCAGTTGAATAGTGACAAGCCTTTTCGACAGCAGCGCCAGTTCTGCATTCTGTTCCAGGCGTTCCTTCTGCTTGCCTTTCAGCTGCTGGGTATTGTCCAACAGGTTTTCAATGGTGCCGTACGTCGCAATCAGCTTTTGAGCCGTCTTCGGCCCAACGCCGGGCACTCCGGGGATGTTGTCACTGGCATCGCCCATCAGCCCGAGTATATCGATGACCTGATCAACTCGTTCAATGTCCCAGTGCTCCAGCACTTCCGGCACGCCGAGCGTTTCATACGCCGCACCTTTGCGACCGGGGCGAAAAATAACCACGTCGTCACTCACCAATTGATGGTAGTCCTTGTCCGGCGTCACCATCAACGTGCGGAATCCCTGGTCGTGTGCTTCATGAGACATCGTGCCGATGATGTCATCGGCTTCATAGCCGGGCATGCGGATGACCTTGATATTAAATCCCTCCAGCAATCGGTCGATGTACGGGAGCTGCAAACCAATGTCTTCCGGAAGCGCATCCCGCTGGGCCTTGTATTCCGGGAACACTTTGTGGCGTTCCGTGGGTTCGGGAGTATCAAATGCTGCAGCAATGTGCGTCGGTTTTTCTTTCTTGATGATATCCAGCACGGTGTTGGCCATCCCGAAGATGCCCGACGTGCACAGTCCACCGGACGTAAATCGCGGGCTGCGGATCAGAGCAAAGTGGGCTCGGTAGACAAGCGCCATGCCGTCCAGCAGGACAAGCTTTTTTTTGTCGGGAAAGAGATTCGGTTCGGCAGCCATTTCGATGATCATCTGTCTGGAACAAGCGAGTAAGACGGAAAAGTCCCGGTCTTCTATAAAGGCCGGGACTCGTGAACCACAGAATTCTGTGGTTCAACGATGGCTCAGTCAGCAGCGGCAGCATTCACGTTCGAAAGGCGGACATCATCAAATTCGATTTCATGGCCGATCACAGTGAATCCAAAATCCGTCTTTGTGGGGTGAGCGATGCCTGAGGATGTCAAAGAGCCGATCGACTCCCCATCAACGCGAACGGACATCGTGTCATCGGCAATCGTGACTGTTGCCCGATGCCACTGACCCGCAGCCAGTTTGTTCGGGATGATCACATCCCGGCCATTGAGAAGTTGTTGGACCTCAGCGCGGCGGGCCTTGTCCTGCCGAATGGCGAAGACTTCGTTCTTCATGAAGCCTTCCTTATCGTCAGCGATGCGCACTCGAGTTGGCGAGAACGACACGCGGCAAATGTGACCGGCGTGAACACTTTTGCACGCCTTGTCATTGATCACCAGATTGAAACTCTTTCCGTCAGTGAATCGGAAAGCAAATTCGATGACCGCATTGCGGAACGGTACGACGGCGCGGGTGACGGCTCCGTGACCGCGAGCTGGATCTTCCTGTCCGAGCAATCGACCGTTACGAATGGAAAAGAACTTAATGGGCACCTGCCACCGGTCGCCGAGCATTTCACGTTCAAATGAATCTTCGAAGATCAGAGTGCCTGCGTCTGAAACCCGACGTTTCAGAAGAATATCTTTGAACTCGGCGACGGTCCCTTTTCCATGATCCTGAAAGGCCAGCACTCCCGTACGACGAGCATATTTCGCATCCAGATCAACTAACTCAGCCAGCACCACACCGTTCACGATCTGCACCAGCTTTGTCCCCCTGGCGATGATCGTCATTTCGTTCCATTCGCCGTCGATGAAAGCTGACTGAACTGTGGCGGGGTCGCCAAATTGTTCTGCCGTCTTGTCACCACTCTCGCTGATGGCTCCCTTCTGACCGGCGGTTGCCAGGTGGCTACGGTATTTTTCGGGACTCAGTGAATGATGCCAGAGTCCCATTTTGTCGGACGATGCGACTTCAACCTGATACCCGCTGACCTGAAAGTCTGCTTTTTCTTCGCTGCGAACCTGAACGCCGGAGTTTCCACTGGTGAAACGAACCTTCAGACGCAGTTCGAAGTCTTCCACGTCGCCACCACGCCAGATTAACCAGTTGCGTCCACCATCTTTTCGGCCCGTACACTTGATCGCCCCCTCTGCGACGGTCCATGCGCCATCAGGCCCCTCCCATCCGGTCAGGTCTTTACCGTTGAACAACGACTGGAAGCCGTCGTCGGCACAACACGCTGAGTCGACAATACAGGCAAACAACAAGACAGATGCCAGGACGGCATGAACGAATTGAAGGAGCAGTCGTAGTGGAATCATGATGCAGTTCCTGATAGACGGACTAAGGAGGGATAACATTCGTTACTTTAGCAGCGATCGGCGGGTGTTGTAATCGGCGGGCCAACGAACTCGCTGTGCACCGTTCGCCGATCCCCGTGCTGTCGCGACCGCAGACCTCCACGTATCAGGACCGGAGATTGCGCCAAGGACCGCGTCAGGAGACCTTCAGGCAGCAGGGGAACGAGGTCAGGGCCGTGCGCCCACCGCATTCCGCCAGACGAGTGCGCAGCACACGCTGACTACGACGGCTTCAGATACGTCAGCATATACCATGCGATCGCTGCCAGGATCGCGATGATCATCATCTGACGAACGAACGCCACGACATTCTTGACCAAGCGCGAAAACGGACTGCTGCGCAGAGCACGTTTTTGCAGTTTCAGCGAGCCACCGAACACTTTGCGGCGGAGTCTGGCCGGAACGTCGGCCAACGAGTAATGCTGCCTGTCGATTTTTTCCCACATTTCGAGCGATGCGTCCTGACGAGACTCACTGGCCGCAAAGGACACCTTCAGCCAACGTCCCAGCTCTTTCTGCAGCGGGTTGATCTTATCACTTTCCGCCGATTCCGACGTGTCTTCGATGACCGTACGAATTTCGTCGTCCGATTCGTCACCGGAAAGCTGGATTCCCAGACACAGAACGATCAGAAGGCTGCGTTCGCTGTCTTCCACGAGAATAATCCTGTGTGATGCGCACGTGTCAGTCCGAGTTGCCCCGGCGTTCGGTAAGTCCGTCAAACCGATTCAGATCGATCGTCGTTGCCTCCGCCGCTGTCGAGCAGTCTGCCACAAAAGTCCCGAAAGGACTGGCCGGAGCTTCCGGAATCGGCGCGACCGGGGATTTGTTGGCCAAAGGCTTATCAGCGGCGTCCCGGTGCTCGGCGCCCGCTTGCGCAAACGGCGGACGGGGGCCCGGGTACTGATAGTACTGACATTCGAGCCGCCCGTTGTAGAGTTTGCGACGGCGAGGTGCTCGGTGGCCGAAGTGATTTTCGAAGCCGCGATAGGAGCTCAGCACATAAACGCCCCACGTTTCCAGCGACGTAAAGCTGTGTCCCATGACACGATAAACAGCTTCCACCTCTTCGTTGTCACCGAGACGTTCGCCGTACGGCGGGTTTGTGACGATGCATCCATATTCAAGCGGTGTCCTGAGTTCGCTGACTTCCTGACAATTAAAGCGAATGCTGCCACCGACGCCGGCATCGGTAGCACATCGACGTGAATGCCGAATCGCTCCCGGGTCATGGTCATATGCCATAATCGGAGCCGGCAGGTCTCGCTTGCGCACGTCGCGGGCTTCAGTGCGAACATTCTTCCAGATTGCTCGATCAAACCACCGCCAGTCCTCGGCCGCAAACGACCGCTGCAGACCGGGCGCGATATTCTGTCCGATGAGCGCCGCTTCGATCGGAATGGTGCCACTGCCGCAAAACGGATCGATGAGTGGCCGATCTGAATTCCAATAGCTTAGCTGGATCAGGCCGGCAGCCATCGTTTCGCGTAACGGAGCGGCGCCGACGACTTGTCGGTACCCACGTTTGTGCAGTCCGTCACCGGTCGTATCGAGCGTCAGCGTCGCCATGTCCTTCAGCAGGGAAACTTCAATGACGTATTCCGCTCCGGATTCATCAAAACGAAACCGATTGTGTTTCTTTTTGAGACTTTCGACAATGGCCTTCTTGGTGACGCCCTGTACCTTCGGTACGGCATGCAGCCTTGAACGAACGCTCCGCCCTTTGACCGGAAACTTCGCATCAACGGGCAGCAGGTCCGCCCAGGGCAGGGCAGTTGTCTGATCAAACAGGGCACCGAAGTCGGGGGCGGGAAATTCCCCAACGCGAATCAGCACCCGATCCGCGGACCGCAGCCAGAGATTGCAACGAGCGATATCTGCTTCATCTCCTGTAAAGCAGACGCGGCCGTCCGAAACCCTGCAATCCGCGTAGCCCAGTTGCTGAAGCTCGCGAGCGACAACGTTTTCAAGGCCAAAGGTTGACGTTGCGATAAGATCGAAGCGGGGCATCGGATCAATCAGGAGGCATGGAAATACGTATGTACCACGGATATCCCGTGTCCGGGCCAGCTCAGTAGAACAGAACTCATCATCGGAATCCGGGTCGCAGCATGAATGAGCTCATCCGACCAGTCAGATGACAGGAGACAGGGATTGTCAATTGCAGGCTACACGGCGAATGAGGACTCGGCAACCTGTTCTTTCTGATGTGCTGGCACGTTCAGAAAAGCTTCTTTCGAACGGGAACGTGGGTTGGAGTCTTTCTTTCCGAGATTAACCGAACTAGAATCGTGCTTGATGATCAGCTTGTTTCCTGTCTGGCGACTATCGATCAACGATCTTTCCGCGGAATGGCCGTAACCACGAAACGGCCAGATATTTCTCAAATTCGCCGGCATCGTCGCCGGAAAGTCCTCTGGGGGTCCAAAAGTATGCAGGTTGCCATCACCTGTCGACACGGCAGCATTAGTCCGGAACTTCATGAATACATCAGTCGCAAGTCTGAAAAAGTTGTCCGATATCTCGGCGAAGTCAGTGAAATCAGTGTCACGATCGACTTTGAGGGAGGTCGATCCAACGTCGAGATGCTGGTCGAAATAGAGGGTTACCATACTATTGTGGCCCACGTCGAAGGCGACGACGCCAAAGCGACGTTCGACGGAACGCTCTCAAAAATGGAGCATCAGGTACACCGGTACAAAGAAAAGTCCCGTGATCATCGCCGCGAAAAGCCAGTCGGAGAAGTCGCCCGAATTGCTGAAGAAGAATCACCGGAAAACGACACCGAACTATAGAACGCGACTCCTCTGTCGGTCGTAACCTGTGCCGTCATTTCATCAGGACACGCTGCCGTTATGCTCGGCACAAGTTTGAACACTCAGGATATCAAAAAATGAAGTTGACCGATTTTGTTGTGAGGAAGGCGATCATCCCGAACCTTAAGGCCACCTCGAAAGCGGACGTAATTCGAGAAATGGTCGTTGGTTTGAAGAACACGGGCACCATTAAGGCAGAAGACGAAGAAGCTGTCGTGGCCGCCATCCTGAAGCGAGAAGAGCTTGGCTCGACGGGTATCGGCAATGGAGTTGCTGTTCCTCACACCAAGCATCCTGCGGCGGAGGAACTGGTCGCCACAGTGGCGATCTCACGCGACGGTGTCGACTTTTCAAGTCTTGACGGAGAAGACGTTTTTATCCTGTTTCTGCTGGTCTCGCCGCCGGACCGCCCGGGAGACCATCTTCGTGGCCTGGAAAACATTTCACGCCACCTTCGCAGCCAGGACTTCTGCAACTTTTTGAAACAGTCAACGACTGAAAAGGATATCTGGGAACTGCTGTCCGAAGCTGACAGCAGCGACGAGGAAGAATCCTGAGCAGGAGTCACCTACTGAGATAGTGAAACATCGTTTGTGGACTGAGCGGTCGGGACACGTTCGTTCATTGTGCCGCTGCAGGAACGTTGACCTGCTTCGCAACGCCTTCAGGCAGAAATGGGTGGGTAGGAGGCGAGAACTTCCGCCTGGCAGCGGTGCTGCCAACAAAAAAAGCCCCGCTTTTTCCACGGGAGATTCCAGAATGAGTGTGGATGAGCCAAACAGGCGGCAGATCACACTGGCTTGTCCGAATGGTCTTCACCTTTCTCCGATCACCACGCTGGTAAAGGAAGTAGCTCCGCTGAATGCTGATGTCAAAATCAGTTTTGACGGAAAATCGGCCAGCGCCAAATCAGCGATGGAACTGATGCTGCTTGGCGCCCCTCAGGGCGCAGAATTGGCTCTGGAAGCGACCGGTAGCGACGCAGATACTGCACTGGACGCAGTCAGCCGGGTCCTGGAGACCGGCGGCCAATAACAGCCAACACCTGCCGAGGTGGTACAACCACACTCAAAGTTCGAGCCACCGCTCCTGAAACGGCGGCCCCGGTGCCATTGATCGCCCCGCTGGTGCGTGCGGGGCGAATAACAATCGTTCAGGAAGACTCTAACCCATTCGACGTTCGCCATCTGCAGGACGAGACGGCAACCATAATTGAAGGCCGCCGGAACTCAACAGGCTGTCGAAGTGCCGATTGCCGCGGCATGCAGGTTGAGGAATCTGTCTTCGCCATCTTGTCTGTTTCCGCGTAAGTCACGTAAACAGCAGAGGATACGGCAGGTTTCCCGGCCGGAATCAGGACAATTCCTGGCTGTTCCATCGGATGTTCGACATTTGCGTCCGGTTGTCAGTAGACTGCTCCGGAACGAACGCCTAATTGGGCGTTCTTGGCGTTCCTTCATGTATTCGTGATGTCAGGCGTTCATCTTTTCGTAGACGGGTTTAATGCAAGTTCGAAGTGGCATCGCGGTTTCTCCAGGAGTTGTTGTCGGCCAGGCACTTGTGCTGGGGTCTGAGAACTTCCGCATTCCCAAGAAGTTCGTCAGTCGCGACGCGGTCGAAGCCGAGCTTCTTCGGTTCCAGACGGCGCTGGGTCATGTGTGCGCGGACATTGAAGAGCACGAGATTCTGGTCTCGGAAAAAATGGGCGAGCGTTGTGCGGCCATCTTTTCTGCCCACCTGCAGATGGCTCGGGATCCCAAGGTTGTTGGGGAAGTCGAAACGCTGATCAAGGACAGTAAGTACTCCCCGGAATACGCCGTAAGCCGCACATTGCGGGCGTTTGCAGAGCAGATGCAGAATCTGGGTGACCAGTATCTCGCCGAACGTGCAGTGGACATTTTTGATCTCGAAAAACGATTGCTGCGTGAACTGCTGGGGGAGAGGCGCGAGGAACTGACCAACCTCACGCAGCCAGTGATCATTCTGGCTCACGACCTGACACCAGGGGAGACTGCGACGCTGGACCCGAAGTACGTGCTGGGTTTTGCTACGGAAGTTGGCGGACATACCAGCCACACAGCTATTCTGGCAGGAGCCCTGGAGATTCCCGCCGTTGTGGGTCTCGGACGCTGTCTGGCAGGTGTTTCCGGCGGCGAGACGGTGATTCTCGACGGAGACCATGGACAGGTCGTCATCGACCCGGACGAGCCGACCTTCAAGCGAGTTAAGGATTCGCAGGCTCGCAACCTGCGCGTCACGGAACGCCTCGAATCTCTGGATAAACTCGACTCCGCGACTCAGGACGGTCAGCGCGTTCACGTCTACGGAAACATTGAATTTCCGGAAGAAGTCGAACATTGCAACAAACGCGGTGCTGATGGTGTTGGGCTGTACCGAACAGAGTTCCTGTATCTGGGCGGAAATCGGGAACCCTCAGAAGAAGATCACTTCACTGCCTACAGCAGAGTCCTGAAGGCGTGCGGAGACCTTCCGGTGGTGATTCGCACGCTGGATATCGGGGCCGATAAAGTGCCGGCAAGAATCCGGGACCGCTTTGCTGACAGTCAAAACCCAATGTTGGGACTGCGCAGCATTCGGTTGAGCCTGCAAAGCACGCCACTGTTCAAAGTACAGCTTAGAGCTGTGCTGCGAGCCGCTGTGCATGGCAATGCCAGAATCATGTTCCCTTTAGTTTCGTCGTTGCTGGAGTTTCGACAGGCAAAAATGATCCTGATGGACGTTATGGAGGATCTGGAGGACGAGGGAATCGATTTTCGCAGGAATTTGCCGATCGGAATGATGGTGGAAGTGCCTTCCGCCATCATTCTGGCTGAGGAATTTGCCCGGGAAGTCGACTTCTTCTCGATTGGTACGAACGACCTGATTCAATACACTCTCGCCTGTGACCGGTCAGACCCGTCGGTCGCACATCTGTATCGGTCAGGGGATCCATCAATTCTCAGGATGATTCAGATGGTCCTGAAGGCTGCGGACAAGCACGGAAAACCGGTCACCGTCTGCGGCCAGATGAGTTCAGACCCTCGATTTGTCCCGCTGTTGCTGGGGCTGGGACTACGGAACCTGAGTGCAACTCCGCACTCAATTCCTCGACTGAAGGAAGTGGTACGAAACATTTCAATACCCGAAGCGGAGCGGATTGCAGCCCATGCCTGCACGCTCGACCTTGCTCGGGATGTGGAACATTATCTGTTAGGAGAGTTGGGACGCCTTTGTCCCGATCTCGTTGTCTGAAATACTTGGGGACCACATTTGTCTGTGGTCCGAATTAAAACACGAACGAACAAGCACCACCTGGACTACAGCTTTTCACATCAGCATGCTCCACAGAAGAGTACCTGATATCAGCTGTGGCTCCGGTGAAGACACCGCATGCGGTGTTACGTCGAACCCCCCGCAAGGATCCTCTTATTCAACTGACAGAACGCTGACTCGACCTGATCTGTGGCCGCGCGCATCGACAGTAAGCAATGTTGACTTGTTGCTGTATCGCAACACGAACACGCTGAGCTCATCGCATTGTGGCAGTCAGAAAATGTTGGTTGACCAAAGTCGTTGCACGTGATGGTTTAGGTTCGACGAGGCTGTTCGTTCTCAGGAACGAAAGCAAAGTCATGAAGAAGGAAATGTTGATCAATGTACTGCAGCCGGAAGAAAGCCGGATTGCAATCGTTGAGGATGGCAGCCTTGAAGAACTGTACGTGGAACGCAGCAGCGCTGAGAACTACGTGGGCAATATCTACAAGGGCAAAGTGGTTAACATTGAGCCCAGTATCCAGGCGGCATTCATCGACTTTGGTGTCGGCCGCAACGGATTCCTCCACGTCAGCGATGTTGAATACCAGTACTTCAAGCACCTGATGAAGGATGGCCGGAACAACGGCGGTGACGACGACGACGATGACCGACCACAACGTGGTGGCGGACCTCCAAAGCGTCTGAATGAACGTAACGCCCGCAATAAGCCTCCGATCCAGGAGATTCTTCAACGCGGCAGCGAAGTCCTCGTGCAGGTCATCAAAGAAGGCATTGGCAACAAGGGACCGACGCTATCCACGTATATATCCATCCCTGGTCGGTACATCGTCCTGATGCCGGGGCTTGCCCGGGTCGGCATCAGCCGGAAAATCAATGACGAGCGGGCCCGTCGGCAACTGCGTCAGGCGATGCGTAATATTCGTCCGCCGGAAGGCCTGGGCTTTATTGTTCGCACGGCCGGAATTGACCGTGACGAAGCCGACCTGAAACGCGACCTGAACTATCTGCTGCGGCTGTGGGAAACCATTGTTGACAAGATCAAGAAGAAGACCGGGCCTGTTGATATCTATGAAGAGAGCGACATGATGATCCGCACGATGCGGGACATCTACACGGGTGAAATCGATGCGGTGTGGATTGACGAAGATGCAGCATTCGAACGAGCACGCGAGTTCATGAAAATCGTGATGCCCGCTCATGTGGATCGCGTCCGACGATTCAACAAGCCCGAGCCGCTGTTCAGTTATTACGGGATCGAAGACGAAATTGCACAGATTCAGGATCGGCACGTTCCTCTTGACGGAGGCGGCTCTCTGGTGATCGACCAGACCGAAGCGCTTGTGGCCATTGATGTGAACAGCGGCAACTTTCGAGTCGCTAACGATCCGGAGGAAACAGCATACCGAATGAATCTTCGAGCGGCCGAGGCGATTGCGCGTCAGATTCGTCTGCGGGATCTCGGCGGCGTGATCGTAAACGATTTCATCGACATGCGTGACGAAAAACACCGGCGGGCCGTGGAACGTGCACTGGGAAAAGCAGTGCGTCGGGACCGGGCACGGACACGCGTCATGCGAATCAGCCCGTTTGGCCTGATCGAGATGACTCGACAGCGGATACGTCCGTCACTGCGACGCAGTATTTACCAGGACTGCCCGTGCTGCGATGGCGTCGGGCAGGTCAAGACATCGGAAAGCCTGACCATTGAAGTCATGCGACTGGTCATGTCTGCCGCCAGCAATGACGACGTGGCCAGGATCGTCATCGAGACTCATGACCAGGTCGCCAATGATCTGAATAACCGCAAACGCAAGGAAATCATTAATCTGGAAGATGATCGAGATGTGACGGTCAGTATTGTTTCCCGGTCAGATGTCGCTCTTGAACACCTGAAGGTCACTTGCCAGGACGATGACGGCCGAGCCGTATCCATGGGAAGCTGACCGGGGACTTTGTCGTTCCTGTATTCCCGACTCCGGAAAATCTGCCTGAGAACTTCGCTGAGGGTCAGATTTCCCGCTCGAAGTATCCGAAATTCACGCTATACTCCGCGGTTCGTCAGTGTCCAGGCTTGAAAACCTGAGTATTTGCCCCTGTCGGCCGTGATGGCCAGGCCATTTTGTCAAGTCAGTGTTTCACCGAGGTTTGTTCCCAATGTTTGCCGTTATCGAAGATGGAAGTCGCCAACATCGTATTCAGGAAGGTGATGTACTGTCTGTGGACTATCGTGACGGTGCCGAAGTGGGCTCCAGTCTGACATTCGAACGAGTCCTGATCGCGAACGGCGGCGGCCCCAGCATTATCGGTGCACCGATGATTGATGGGGCGTCGGTCGAAGCTGAAGTGGTCATTGGAGAAGACAAGGGCCCGAAATTGGAAGTGCAGAAGATTCGTCGCCGCAAGAACAGCCGTCGGCACACGGGGCACCGCCAAAAGTACACTCGTGTCAGAATCACCTCGATCTCAGTGCCAAATCTTGAAATTGCGGAAGAAGACGCAGCTCCCAAAGAAGAAGTGTCTGCCGAGTAGTCACCTGGCAAAAGAACTTAAACAGCAAATGGCCGGTCGTCCCGTGGACGACCGGCCGTTTTTTTTGGCGCCGAACCCCGCAGGAATTCTGGCCTGACGAGCAGATCGTGAACCTGAACGCGTCAAATCGCTTCGTCGATGACAGGATTTGTCAACGTGCCAATCTTTTCGATTTCAATACTGACCGTGTCACTGTCCTTTAAGAACACGGGTGGCGTACGAGCCGCGCCAACTCCATGAGGAGTACCGGTCAGGATCACCGTGCCCGGCGCAAGTATGGTGCTGCCGCTCAGGAACTCGATCAACGTGGGCACATCAAAAATCATGTCGTTCGTGTTCCAGTCCTGCATCACGTCGCCGTTCAGCACGGTGCGGATTGTCAGCGTGTTCGGGTCAGGAATCTCGTCCGCTGTGACCATGTGTGGCCCGAGCGGGCAGAACGTGGCAAACGTCTTTCCACGACACCACTGACCGCCGCCCCCTTCTTTCTGCCAGTCCCGTGCACTGACGTCGTTGGCACAGGTGTATCCGAGTACATAGTCCAGCGCATCCACCTTTGACACGTTGTGGCAGGTCCGACCGAGAACAACGGCCAATTCACATTCGTAGTCAACCTTGTGGCTCTTGAGCTTTCCGGGCAGAACTATTGGGTCGGCAGGATTCTGCGCCGCCGTGCTGGTCTTCATGAACAACACCGGGTGTTCTGGTATCGCAGCCTTGCCTTCTTCCGCGTGCTTTCGGTAATTCAAGCCAATGCAGAGAATGTCAACCGGTTGCAGAGGGGCAAGAAGTTTTCCGGAAACCTGCTCGTCAGTTGGCGTTAATCCGGAGTACAGATCGCCAGTCAATCGAATAAACGAGTCATCGCCCTGACGTGCGGCAAAACAAATTGATTCATCAGCAAGTTTAAGGCGTGCAATTTTCATTCTGACAATGGTCAATTCTGCAAGGAAAGGGAGGCAGTCAGATCTCGTACGCCCCGTCGACAACTCAGAACGTCGCTTGTGGACAAAGTCGATGACATGAGCTGAGTGAACAATTCGGCAACGCCCCACGACAGCGTTGAAACAGGAACACGAGACAGAACCTGCCATGACCACCCGGTAAACAGGAAGACTGTCTTCCTGGATACGAAGACAAGGGGGGGGGCAACGTCAATGGTTCTTCTGCCATCGCACGGCGAACGCCCCTATCTGTTCACGCCCCCTGGCGGGTAGACACGCATGGGCGGCTGCACTGGTGCGACCGCCCCGTAGTACGTCGGATTGGTCTGTCTCATCCCAGTCGGCGGAGGGACAAGTGGCGCTGCCTGTGGAAAGCCCACCGTCGAATACGGAGTTAGCTGTCGCGGAGACGGAACATTTCCGGGCTGAGGAAATCCGCCATTTTGACTTGCCTGAGAATGGAGATTCTGGTTCAGATAGCCTTCGCGATATCGGTTCCAGAACTGTTGCGAATATATCATTCCGGGAGCCACACCAAGTCGCTGGGCGATCTGCGATTGCGAGGCCACGTGTCGATAATTATACGGACGAAAACTGCTGAAGCCGCCGTAGGACGGGACACGTTGGTGTTGACCATGAATCCAGGGATCCTGCTGATCAAACGGATACAGCTGTCCACCACCTGAGCCAAATCCGCCGCAGAACCCCGCCCCCATGTTGCAGGCTCCCTGCATGGGCACGCCAGGATAAAAAGCACCGCTATTCGCATAGCTGACGCCTTCCTGAGCGAAACTTTGAACGGCCGTAAGGACGCACAGCACAGCAATGGGAATTTGAATCCGACGCATTTGAATCCCTCCAGGTCGAAATCTTCGCAGCCAATTCCATTCGCTGCGGGACTCTATCGCTAACTAGTGGGTGACTCGATATTTCATCGGGTGGTTGAAACGGGGGTGAGAACAGCAAAAAGCTCCGCGAAGTTGAGGTGAAGATTCGTATTGCTTGTTGTAGATGCACGCAAAACGGAGTCAACACGCTCAATCTTCGA
>JAAERP010000152.1 GCA_024230215.1 Fuerstiella sp.
CGAAGATTGAGCGTGTTGACTCCGTTTTGCGTGCATCTACAACAAGCAATACGAATCTTCACCTCAACTTCGCGGAGCTTTTTGCTGTTCTCACCCCCGTTTCAACCACCCGATGAAATATCGAGTCACCCACTAGATAGCGCGTCCGTTCGGGGCGACGCCCTTTTTGGCAGTGCTTCCGACGATTTTTTCGAATTCCGAAACCGTCGACTCTTGGAGCTTCAGGCCCCCGCCTATTGCCACACCTTTTCCGACCGCGTAGCACTGATAAGACGTCCCATCTTCTTTGAACCGAAAATTTATTCCACCGAAGTCCATCAGCGTCCCAGTCTTGCTAAAGGGATATTCCCTATGTATCTGAACACCATTCTTCGTCGCAAGTTGCCTGATTTCATCGGCACTAGCGCCCAAGCTCAGACCCGCAAATGTTCCGTTGTTCAGATTCAAGACAGCGACATCCGGATTCTCTTCAAGTTTGATATCGAACTTTTTCTCCAACGCACTTCGAATGAAGTCACTCAGGCCCGGACCGCGAAGCTGCCGCGCAGTGGCCAGAATCTCTCCACTGTCTCCGTCGACAAGCAGGACGAAGGGAATCCCGCTGACGTCATGCATATGGCCCAGGGTCGTGTCCCACATCTTTCCTTCGTAGACCTGTGGCCATGGCAGCTCTTTTTCTTCCAGGAATGCTTCGATCTCTTCCGTCATGTCCGCTCGGTCAAAACTGACACCGAGGATCTCAAAGCCATCGCCGTGCCAGTTTGCGTACGCCTTCTTCATGTTTGGGATTTCGCCGATACAGGGACCGCACCAGGTGGCCCAGAAATCCAGCATCACTATTTTCCCTGCGTAGGCGCTGGGAAAACTGACCTCCACATCGTTCATCGTTGTAGCCACGAACTTGAGAGCTTTTTTGCCAATTTCAAGGTTGGGCGGCAGTGGCATCTGTTCCAGTTCTTCTACAGCTTTCTCCAGCGAGACAGACCCATCGTTCAACTTAAATACGTAGGTCGTTCCCGTGAAGTTGAATGGTTTCCCAATTGCAGCCTGTTCAAATCTGCGGCTGAGTTTGCCGTTGCCATCGCGATCCACTGGAAACCTGGTCGTCGCCGTCGGGGCTCCGCCAACGAATGTAGTGAACTCACGCTCATCCAGTTTGAAGCTGTATTCGTACCCGTAGTCGGTGTAGAACAGAATTGTATTCTTGAGCGAAGCGCGACGCTTGTCGGCTGGATCGAAGCGATAGAAATTGATCGCGCCGACCTTTCCGTTTCCTAAGTCAATTTTGCCACCTCCATTGAATTGCGTGTACTCGCCTCGCTGAGAGGATGTCCATCTTGCCTTGCCGTCGTTCGTCAAATCACCGTCGCCATTGGTGTCGACGTAGAGGGTTGCGTCACCTTCTTCGGGTTCATCGAGGATATACGCCCAGCTTTTTTCGCCGATCTCAAACAAGCCATAGCGTGGCGCCTCCAGGTTTTCAGGCGATACCTTGACGATGTCAGATTCTTTATCCATTTCGGAGCGAACGGGGCGGTAGCCGCCGACTTTTCTTGTGACCCCACTTGCAAGGAAAGTCTCCTTGAGCGCCTGTGCCTGGACTTCAACCTCAATGCAGCCAATAACGGCCAACACAACAACCGCATAGCGCGACCAATTCGACAACGTCATCATTTCGAATCCCTTTCCTCGGGTTAGTTGGAAAAGCCTTTGAGAATCTGATCAACGACCGCCATGAATCATGGTCTGCCGACGCGAGTTTGTCACGTCACTGTCACAAGCGAAGCGAGTGGATTTGGCCTGCCAATCACCAAGAAGTCACCGATCGAAATGACCAACGCTGCCAGACTGTTCGTCATCGACTGTTCGGGCAATTCTTCTGCCTCAGTTCCGAGCAACTCGCACGTTTCGTCGCTCTCGCAAGAACTGACCGTATTTTGACAACAGGCCAATCAACCTGCTTCGGTCACATCGAACTCATGCATGAAACTCAAACGCTGCACGCCTGTGTTGTGATCGTCCTGATGACACGAAATGACCTTGCTTTGCCCTTGTCCGGCGGTTGTCGTTGCGCGCTCAGGTCGAACCGACGTGAGTTAGTAAACAGCAACGCAGAACACGTTCGTTTGTCGGCTCTGATCGAGACGTGACCTCACTGCGATCGCTGGTCGAATCGCTTGAACAGCGACAGGACATGCAGCAGGCTATCCGGCAGCTGATGACACCTGACGATATGCTGGAGACGTTCAGCAAGTTGACAGTGGCGGAACCGGATTTGATGCGAGTTGTCTTACAGGCAGCTGTAGCGGCACTCGTGAACACTCAGTCCGTGATGGCCGCCGAAACGGAAGTGAAGCGAAGAGCGGAACAGAACTGAGGCACCGACTCAACTGGACTGAAGCGAATGCCAGGAAGCCCGTATGAAGCACCGCGCGAACCATCGGGCGACAGGCAAGCGGTCAGATTCGGGTCAGGTAATACCCTTCCTTGGTCTGACAATTCGGGTAGGATTTACTGCATGACTCGCGGTAATCGACCACAAGCTGACCGGAGGAGTCGACGGTGGCCACGCGGCGAACAACCCTCAAGCCTGATCCCAGGGGTGATTACCCATCGCGATGGCAACAATTGCGAGATCAGCCCCCCCCCACGGCTTAAACGCACTCTGGAGTAACCTTGTGAATACCCTGTCCCGACTTTGTTTTCTTGTGGTGAGTTTGTCCGTTGGTGTGCTGCCGTCGCCGGCGCAAGCCGAGGCATTCGACGCCGAGGCTTCCGTGGACAGGTTGCAGCCCCGGGGCCACATCCTCGCGGAGAAGGTGCTCTGCCGACAACCCGGCAGGTACATCGGGTGGCCGAGCATCGTGTTGACAGACAAAGGAAAAATGCTCGTGGTCTTCAGCGGCGACCGCGATTGGCATGTCTGTCCGTGGGGCAAGGTGCAGTGCGTCCGCAGCGCCGACGGCGGCAGGACGTGGAGCGCCGCCGAGACGATCATCGACACGCCGATCGACGACCGTGACCCCTCGATCATCCAGTTGCCCGACGGCTCGCTGGGGGTTTCGACCGTTGCCTCCCTCGCCTTCGACAACCCGGAAGTCGGCCGTTACAAGCCATACCAGGAATATGCAGCATCGCTCGGCGATACGAAACAGGAACTTAAGGGCAACTGGTTCTACCGATCAACGGATCACGGCCTGACCTGGGAGGCGGCGGGGAGGCCCCCTGTATCGACACCGCACGGCCCGGCTGTGCTCAGTGACGGCCGACTCCTCATCGTCCGTAACCCGGTCGTCGAATCGAAGGACTACGGCAAGACCTGGACAAAGATTGCCTCGATCGAGAAAGACGCCGAGACATGGAAGAGCCGCTACGCATTCCTCAGTGAGCAACACGCGGTGGAAGCGTCGGACGGACGGCTGGTTGCGCTGAGCCGATACGCCGACGGGAAAGATATTGATCTACGTCAGGCTGTGAGTTTCGATGGCGGCAAAACCTGGTCCAGGCCCCGCCCCACGGGGATGCAGGGCTACCCGGCGCACCTCTTGAAACTCGATAACGGCTGGCTGCTGGCGTCTTACGGCCGGCGCACTGCTCCGATGGGCCAGCGGGCTTGCATCAGCAAGGACCATGGTGAAACGTGGCTGGTGGATGAAGAAATCACCCTAAGCAACGCCGTCCTCCAGGGCCGCGGCGACCTTGGCTACCCCGCCAGCGTGCAGCTGCCCGACGGCACGATCTGGACCGTCTACTACCAGGTTGAGAAAGAGTCGCACGGCGAGTTCCCGTCGCTGATGGCGACGCACTGGCGGCTACGTGGCGAATGATGTTTGTTTGTTTCGCAAAAACAAAAAAGGTACGCGAGATGCTGGATAGCTCATGTGCCGCCATGGTTGAAGCAAACTGATCAGCGGCCGTTGGACGATCTCGATCCAGAGGCCGTTTTGTATGAGGCGATTCTTGACACCTATATGTTCAAACATCGCCGGTGGCGGCCGAATTCCCATCAACTCATTAGGTTTTCTGAAACGTGTGATCAATGGACCCTTTGATAGTTCTGCTCCTGGAAACTCATACCTTTTTCAACGCACGAAATCCGTGTCATCTTGTCCGTACGTTTTCTGCGAAACGGACTCCATCTGCCCCGGCGCACTGACTGAGCAGAATTGGCCAAATGGCTGAGCCATGAAATCAACGTTCTCTGAGTCCCCCCGTCCGCACTGCTTTTTCGCCTCGGTCGATGTCACCGACGAATCAATTTCAGTGTTGCCTAAGTTGTCAATGTTTATAGCATATTCGGTGTCCTCGTCGATCTTAACGACACCTCTTACGACACCGGATACCCCAGATGACCACGACACAAAGACCGGCGAAGCCCTACAAAGAATTCCCACTCTTTGCACATCCAAACGGACAGTGGTGCAAGAAGATCAAAGGCAAGGCATGGTACTTTGGCCAGTGGGAAGAACACGAAGCGGCGCTGCAGAAATACCTCGATGAAGTGGACGCTATCCGAGCAGGTCGCGACCCTCGCCGACAACGCCGCGCGGTGTCGCGCGATGCAGTTGCTGTGGCCGATTTGTGTAACCTGTTTCTTGAAGCAATGGACGCGCGGCGAGCATCTGGCCAGATCTCACCCAGACACTTTGCCGACTACCGGCACTCCTGCAAAGTACTTGTTGACTACTTCGGCCGTTACGTTTGCGCATCGACGCTGAAAGCTGCGGACTTTGCTGGGCTGCGCCAGTCGTTCCCGTCAACATGGGGTCCGACGAAGACAGGGAATGAAATCAAACGCATGAAGACGGCGTTCAGATGGGCCGCTGAGTCCGAGACTATTCCAGCCCTGCCCAATTTCGGACCTGAGTTCAAACAACCACCGAAGGCTGTGATACGCCGCGTCAAGCAGGACAGACAGTCGAGGCATGGAACGCTCGATTTCACAGCGGAAGAATTGCGCGGGATACTGAACGGCTCTGACGGCTCGCTACGTGCATCAGTCCTCCTCGGTATCAACGCCGGTTTTGGTGCCGCTGATTGTGGCAGACTCCGGGTTAATAACATCGATTTTGAAACCGGCTGGTACGATTTGCCACGGCGCAAAACCGCCATTCCACGACGTTTTTACGTGTGGACGGAAACTCGCGCCGCTATTCGCGACGCGATGGCGCAGCGGCCGGTGGCCAAGAATCAAGATGACGACGAATTGTGCTTCCTGACTGGTTACGGGAATCCCGTCTGGCGAGAAAATGCTTCCGGAAGCGTCAGCGATAGCGTTGGAAAAGCTCTCTTAACGAAATGCCGACAGCTTAAATTGCACAAGCCCGGAAGGAGTTTCTACTCGCTCCGGCGCACGTATGAGACAGTGGCCGGGAACACAAAGGACCAAGTCGCTGTCAACTTCGCCATGGGCCACAGCGACGAGTCGATGGCCGCAGTCTACCGCCAGGGCATCGACGACCAACGCCTGATTGATGTTGCTGAACACGTTCGCCAGTGGCTGTGGACGCGGAAGTGTGAGGCGTGTGGTGAAAAACAGTTTTCTGTGAGTGATCAGTGGACGTGTGAGAGTTGTGAGAAGGCCAATCTGACTGAGAAATCAAGTTGAGTCTCGACACGTCTACGCTTCGCGGCGGGGCAAAGACGTTGGACAAAATCTGTCCTATGTAATTCGGAAACGTGAAAGGTTAGAATCTTCACACGGCTAGTTCGAAGGAGCGAACCTGGTTTTTCCCGACCGTTGCCGTCTTACTTGTTTTTCAGGATGTACACAAACCGGAGGACGGCACTGTGGTGGAATCCGCACAAGAGAGACTTTGCATGGCGGTTGAGCGACTTCAGTCACCGCGACCTGCAATCTCGTGTTCCGTTCTAGTCACTCCAGCAGATTTCGATGAGGAATTTCGATTCGACAGTGAGGTGATCGACCGTTGGACTGTGGAAAAGCACACCGACCAATTCGTTAAAGTGGAATGTGTCATTGAGGGACATTCTGATGAAGGAAAACATCAATACGCAGAGATTCAATCCGCAATCGCTGTATGTGAGGATCTGCTTCCAAAGCCAAGGGGACAAGACGCGACACATTTGGTGATCGAGGAGTTGCTTTCAGATTCTGACCAATTCAAAGCGGGAAGAAAACGCGTTGTTGGACAGGACACCGGTGTCATAATGAGTCTTGCCAGTTTTTCATTTCAGCTTCATTCCGTCCTGGTGGAACTTTCTCAGGCGACTTCACCCGACGTTGATGTGGAGACGACTTCAGGGCAGTACTTTCCTCGCAAAGAGTTCACCGAGGAGGACCGAACATCCAGCGAGTGGGCGATGCTGTGTGGATTCAGCGACGACACGTTTAGAAATCGAATGACCGCGGAAAAGCCCGGTTCAACATGGCGAATCGCGAAACGGTCGTCGCAGCGATATATCGTTCATCTCGACGACCTACCGAAAAAAACTCGTGGCTCAGACATTCTTCGAGAGGACCGCATCAAGGACTTGAAAAACTAGATTCCCGAAGGATCCCCGAATCCAATTGAACGCTGCAAAACTCAACCTTTGCAGCGTTTTTTTGCGAGCCTATCTTTGTTGTCAGACGGAATCATCCGCCAAACGGAACCGATCAGACGGCACTCGGCTAAGAGCGATGAGGCTACGTCATGAAGGTCATCGATCTCACCGTCAGCGATCTCGCCAGGCTCCTTCAGCGTTCACGATCGTCGATCACTTCGATGATCCTAACTGGGATGCTCCAGGCCTGCGAAGCCGAACAGATTCGAGTTGAGAACGCCTTCCCTGGATTGATCGACAGGAAAACTTTCGAGGCTGTACAGCAGCGACTGCGGAGCGTGAAACGGACGGGCAGGTATCGAAACAAAGACCGACAGCGGTATCCGTTGTCAGGTCTGGTCTATTGTGGCTGCTGCGATGGCAAGATGCATGGGCAGCACACAAGCCGACGAAAGAACGGCAAGATCTACGAATGGAACAAGTACAAGTGTGGCACGAATTTGAAACACGGGCACAAAGACAAGTACGCGGACGGGTGCTATCACTGCCAGGTTGATGACGGTCAATTGACGCGATTCGTCGCCGACAGTCTTCAGAGGCAACTGACGCCCGCCAACCTAAAACGCCTTGAGGAAGCATTGACTCGGAAGGCGTCGAAGCCGCAGAGAACACCAGACGTGTCGTCCCTGAAACGGAAGTTGTCGAAACTGGGAACTGACATCGACAAAGCCGCGGATCGGCTTCTCCGCGCCGATGATGATCTGATGGACATTCTGTCGCCCCGATTGCGTGAAATGCGTGAGGAGATGGCGGCGTGGCGAGATGGTTTTCTTGCTGCAAAGGAAGGCGAAGAACAGACTGCTGAGAAACTCAGGCAGAAAGAGAAAACGTGGCAGCGTTACTTTGCTCAGGGAGAACGCTTCCCGCCGTTTCTCGGCAGAATGACGGATGTTCTGCACGTCGAAGGTCTGACAGGACCGGAAGGCAATCAGCACATCAGCTACGAAATGCGTCGACCTGAAGGTGGAGGACAATTCGGCTCACGCTGGCGACGTAACGCGGACGTGACTTTGTTTGTTCCAAAGTGTACGGCAGTGCTGCTGCGAGGCTGTCAGATGGGTATTGATGTTTCCGGACTGGAAACACAGTTGATGCTGACTGCGATCGGGTCACAGAATCGCGACTATAACGGTCAGTTCGCGATTCGAAATCACATCGGCGACATCACCTATTCGAACGTGCCAATGGACGTCATTGAGCACGTTGTCGGCAACGTGAACATTACCGCAACGACAGAAATGTCGAATACGGGTGGTCATCATTCCAGTGGCAACTGGACTCTTTATACACCTGCGCCGCGACGTTTGACGTTGTCCGACATCTCGGGAACACTGACCGCACGATTCACACGGTCTGACCTGCATGTTAATGGTGTCGCGGGTGTGCTCAACATTCGCAACGACTTCGGTGACTCTCACTGTTCGATTCGCACACCGTTGATTGCGGCCAGTCATCGCATAGTCAGTCAGTCCGGACTGGTCAACGTGAAAGTCGAAGGCAATACGAAACTCAATCAGCCGGTCTTCGCCGCGACAAGTTGTGGAACAGCTGCTACGAATCTCGGCCGTGACGAACTGGATGATCTCAATGTGACCTTCACCAGCGGTCGTGATCGACTTCGCCACCAATGGCGGGTACTGCACACAAAGCTCCCGCAGGGCGACTTCAGTGCGCGCATTGCCCTCCATCAGCGTCCGGATGACATTCTCGAAAATCGCGAACGCACGCACGGTCTCGACCTGCTGAGTGTTGCCGGCCGAGTTGAGTACCTGGCTGAGAGGGCTGATTGAAGCCGAGAGGACCTGGCCGTGGGCACGCATGCCAGGACCACGTGCATGTTGGAATCGGCGCGGAAGGCGGACGCCGGATCGAACTCAGCCACAGCAGGGCCATCCAGTCACTTCATCCGGCCCTGCGATTCAATCTCCTCGAACGTTACCCCGTCCACATCTGGCGCGCCGTCGTTAAATCGACAGACACGATAAGCATGCCACAGAACATCCAATCGATAGATCCTGTCGTCGAGCGAGTAGAATCGATAGCCGGGCGGGAATCTCACCCGCTGGATATCAACACCTTTCGCGGCGCACAGTTTCTTGACCTGACGGGGTAACGTTGGCGGTGAGATCTTCTGAACGATGAAAACGATTTCAATTCAATGGAGTAGGGAGAGAATCACTGCCTATGAAACTGCGCTGAAGCAGGATATGCTCGAACGTGGATTGTCTCCTGAAGAAATCGAACGCAGCGTGACGGCGACAGGCCGAAGTAGCGTTCGCGCGTATCGTACAATACGTAGGAAGGCCGGACATGCATCGGTATATCCCCATCTCTGATTACGGCAGTGTGTTTCGACTGTGTGATGAATGCCCTGAAGATTCAAGAACGGTTCAACGAGAGAGCCCGATGAGGTCACTCTGGACACGGTTCGTCTGTCTTGTTGTGGCTGTACTTATACACGTCCCGTCTATTTGCGGGGCCGAAGAGTTCGCATTGCGCGACGGTGACACGGTTGTGTTTCTGGGCGACAGCATCACCGCTGCCAGGACTTACGGTCGAATCATTGAGAACTACACGCTGCTGCGTTTTCCCAAACGCAAAGTCCGGTTTCTGAATATGGGACACGGTGGAGAAACTGCAGCCGGAGCGGCGAAACGACTGGACGAGGCGGTCTTTCAAACCGGTGCGTAGGTGGTCACGGTGCCCTACGGCGTCAACGACATTGGCTGGGGGCTTCGCGCCGACGAAGAACACAGGAGGCAGTACCTGGATGCCATGCAGCGAACTGTGGCTCAGCCTCGACCCTGTCACTTTGTTGTCGAACGACTGCCACAACCGGAATCAACGCCGTGACAGGCCACAATTCAATGCAAAAAACATTCCTACTCGCTGCCATCCTTCCGCTCGTGCTCGCTGCGGTGGGATCCGCAGGCGCGTCCGACGGTGACTCCCCGCCGAATGTTGTCTATCTCGTCTGTGACGATCAGGCGTGGTTTCACTTTGGGTTTATGGGCAACACGGAGATTCGCACGCGACATCTGGATCGTCTGGCCAGTCAGAGCGCTGTGTTCACGCGCGGGTACGTCCCCAGCAGCGTCTGCCGACCCAGTCTGGCGACAATGCTCACCGGGCATTATCCCCAAAGACACAGATTCGGCGTAGGAATTGACGGTATTCGAGCAGCTCCACGAATCGTCCGGCAACGCTTTGACCGTTTTCCGCCCCTGCCCGAACTTCTGCAGCCGAGCGGATACCTGAGTCTGCAGACCGGCAAATGGTGGGAAGGTGATTACCGGCTGGCCGGGTTCACGCATGGCATGACGACGGGCACGCCGGTGCCTGGCAGTGTTGGAGCGAATGACGATCCGGCAACTGGCCATAAAGGGCTGGGAAAACTCGATCGGGGCATGTCGTTTCTTGCGGGTGCCGAAGGGCTGCGAATCGGTCGTGAGGGACTCGGGCCGATCGAAGAGTTCCTTCGTGAGCGTGGCAGTCACCCGTTCTTTCTGTGGTATGCCCCGATGATGCCACACACGCCGCACAACCCACCTGCCAGACTGCTGAAGCGATACCAGTCACCCGATCGGCCGGAGACGGTCGCTCGTTACATGGCCATGTGCGAATGGTTCGACGAATCCTGTGGTGAACTACTCAGACTGCTCGACCGTGAGGAGTTGAGCAGCAACACGCTGGTGGTTTTCGTTGTGGATAACGGCTACGTGCAGTTGCCCCGTATTAGCTGGTTCGACAAACGGAGCAAGCTGTCACCGTATGAAGGGGGTCTCCGCACGCCGATCCTGCTGCGCTGGCCGGGACATATCGAACCGGCACGCTACAAAACGCCGGTACATTCAATCGACCTGCTCCCCACGACACTGGCTGCCTGTGGTCTCAGGCCCTCGAGCGATCTACCCGGCATCAATCTACTGGAGATCTGCGATGACCTGCCTCCAAAACGCGATGCGATCTTCGGCGCGACGTTCCGTCGCAAATCAGCGAGTGGCATCAAGCCGAAGCAGCCGGATGACACGGTGGATTATCGCTGGACTGTCGCCGGTCAGTGGAAACTCATTGTGCCACGGTCGCCGGAAGAATCCCCACAATTATTCAACGTCGTGGATGATCCTCACGAGACAAACGACCTGGCGAGCACACAGCCAAATCGGGTCAGAGAACTGAAATCGAAGATTGACCGCTGGTGGTCACCCGTTGTGACGACCGACGCACAACCCGCTGACGATCGATGAGAAACACACGGAGAAGTCCCTGCCATGATCACATCACTGACATTTCTTATCGCCTCAACGATGGTCACTGTTGCGCCGGACGCTGGCGACTACTTCACAATTCGTGTCGTCGATGAACAGACCGGGCGCGGGGTGCCGCTGGTTGAGTTGCGAACTGTGAACAACATTCGGTCCTACACGGACTCAGCCGGCGTTATCGCCTTTCATGAACCGGGGCTGATGAACACTCGCGTGTTTTTTCACGTCAGCAGCCATGGTTACGAATTAGCAAAAGACAGATTCGGTTATGCGGGAACACAGTTGACGGTCACGTCGGGCGGTTCCGCGGAAGTGAAAATTCGACGGATCAACGTTGCCGAGCGGTTGTATCGCATGACAGGTGCCGGAATATATCGTGATAGCGTTCTTGTCGGCGACAAACCACCTACTGAGCAGCCTCTGCTGAATGGGCTGGTGTTTGGTTCGGACAGCGTGGTCAATGCGGTCTATCGAGGAAAGGTCTACTGGTTCTGGGGCGATACGAATAAGCCGTCGTATCCGCTCGGAAACTTCCATGTGCCCGGTGCGACTTCCGCCCTCCCGGCCAGTGGTGGGCTCGACCCGGATGTCGGAGTCAATCTGAAGTACTTCATTGGCAATGACAGCTTTGCGAAACCTGTGGCGCAGATGCCCGGGAAAGGGCCAACCTGGATCGACGGTGTGGTGACCGTCAAAGACCGGAACGGCCGCGAACGACTGTTTGCGAAGTATGTGAAGATCAAGCCGCCGATGGTTACCTACGAGCGGGGGCTGATTGAGTTCGATGACGATCAACTGCAGTTCGCAAAGCGACAGCCGATGCCGATCGATGCTCCACTTCAGCCGACCGGGCATCCGCTGAAACATGCCGAAGACGGTGTTGAGTACGTCTATTTCGGGCACCCGTATCCACGAGTGCGCGTGCGGGCCACGGCAGAGGGCCTGCGAGACCTGTCGAAGTACGAAGCCTGGACCTGTCTGAAGCCGGGTTCGCATGGGGACTCGGCCGAACTCGATCGCGATGACGACGGCAGGTTGCGATTTGAGTGGAAGCACAACACTCCGCCGGTGGTCGGAAAGCTCCGCCAGCAACTGATTCAGCAGAAAAAGCTGAATGCGAACGAAGGGCTGATTCATCTGCAGGACGTCGAAACCGGCAAGCGAGTCGCCGCACATGGCGGATCTGTTTACTGGAACGAATATCGTCAGCGCTGGGTGGCGATCATCCTGGAATCGTTCGGTTCATCTTTGCTGGGAGAAATCTGGTATGCCGAATCCGACAGGCCTCTGGGTCCGTGGGTCTACGCACGCAAGGTTGTTACACACGACAAATACAGCTTCTACAACCCGAAGCAGCATCCGATGCTCGACAAGAATGGCGGCCGGACGATCTTTTTCGAGGGCACCTACACAAACATGTTCACAGGCAATCCCGATCAGACTCCGCGATACAACTACAATCAGATCATGTATAAGCTGGACCTGGCCGACTCTCGGCTCGTCCTGCCAGTTCCGATCTATGATCTCTCGTCCGCCCGCAATGACACTTTGCCACCGTTCGTGACCGGCGGGCATCTGGATCCGGCTGACAGGAAGGGTTCGATCGGCTGGTTTGCGCTGGACCGACCAACTGGCGAGTCAGTACCGGTGTTTGCAAAACGGAGTTCCGACGGACTGTCCCGTCTGATCGTCGGCCAACGGGCGCAACAGTCGAACGATGGCCTCTCGCCGGTCTTTCACGCGCTTCCGGCCGGCATGCCGGACCCGCCAGCAACAACACTGCCGCTGTACGAGTTCATTAGTGAAGACGGAAAGCGGCGAAGATACTCAACTGACGAAAGGTTGGATGCTGCCGGGTTCAAGCGGTCTCGACAGCCGCTTTGCCTGGTCTGGAACAGCCCGGTTGTCTTGATCCCGTGAATCTCCAAAGGCGTCGCCAAAATTCGGTTCGTCGGAGCCTGCCGGGTTGAATACCTGCGTGTGGCAAGTGGCCATGCCTGGATAAAGACGTCCACAACATGATCGCCCACGATTGTTGGCAACAACGATCAATATCGACCGGATACTCAGTACAGCTATCGAACTGAGACTCGCAAAAACTGCCGGTTTCCGCCACCGATTTGCGATACATCTGCCCAAGGGCCCGACAGACGTGACACATTGTCACAGCCTCAGGGAAGGATATTGACGGTGCGCGAAGTTTGCGGGCACCAATAGCAACACGCTGCCGATCGGCTCTCAATGCGCCGGCTTCTACTTACGATCATCGTGTGAGTCAGACGATGCACAGGGGGCGCGGAAAGGGTTCCGCAACTCCGAGTACTCCGACGCTTTCAGACAACACGTAACCGATGGATTGGGTGATGCGATGAAGATGTTTTCGATTGCAGCACTCCTGCTGGGATTCCTGAGCAGTGGCTTTTATGTGCAGGCAGCCGATAGTGCTGCCTGTGGAGACACCTGTGGAGAGGACTGCGAGGGCTGTGGAGCTTGCGCGTGCCTGGGCGACACCTGCCAGGCGATTGACTGGCTCAAGGGTAACCAGTCGCTGTTCGAAGGACTGAGTGGCACCAACTCCCACGGGTGGAACTATTCCGTCGGTGCGGAACTGCGACACAGGTATATGGACGAATCCAATCGTTTTCGACCTCCCGGTCCGGCAGAATCCGATTACCAGCTGTGGCGATTCACTCCATTCCTGAAAGTTGGTTACGACGACCTTGTTGAAGTGTACGCTCAGGGGATTGACTCCTCAGCCTTCGGCTACGACCCTCCCCTGTTTCCCCTTGGGATCGACGTAAACCGTTCCGATCTGCTGCGAGCGTACGTCGGAGTAAAGCTCGCTGACATCGAAGGCGGCGGAAGTCTGAAATATCGGTACGGTCGTCAGTTTCTAAAGTACGGTTCGCAGCACCTGCTGTCGCCGCTGGGTTGGTCGAACACTTACCGAAACTTCGAAGGTCACAAGCTGATGTATTCCGCCGACGACTGGAATATCGAAGGATTTCACATGCACAGTGTGAACGCCGCAGCCGGAGCACCCCTTCGTCCTGTGACCTTTGACTATCGGGATTCGAGTCGCACGGTTACGGGGATTTATTCGACCTACAAGGGCATGCAGAACCGCACGCTGGACCTGTATTGGTTGTGGTCCCGAGAAGACGCTCGTCGGGCCGACCGGGCGGGCCGGATGGACGGAAATCGTCACACGATCGGAGCACGGTACGCCGGCAGTCGTGCTGTGAAGGAGTGCTGTGAGACCGTCGGTACCTGGAAATGGGACGTCGAAGGAGCCTGGCAATTTGGCACAGACGACGTGATGGGCGGTATCGATCAGAACGTGAATGCCGGCTTCCTTTCCGCATTGGCCGGCTACACATTCAATTCCGCAAAATGGTCACCGACGATCAACGGAATCTTCTACTGGGGATCGGGAGACAGCGACCCGACCGACGGCGAAATCAACACGTTTTACTCGTTGTATCCGCTGGGTCATGCTTACTGGGGCCTCATCGACAACTTCTCCGGCCAGAACCTGCTGGACTTCGGCGTCAGCGGCACCGTCAAACCGACTGAGAAGCTGACACTGCTGGCCGCGTGGCATGCATTTCGGGCCGCGAACCCTGCAGACAGCATGTACAACATCGCCGGAGCTCCCTTTCCGATGGCTGTCGGAGAAAGCGATCTGGGCACGGAAGTCGATCTCGTCGGCACCTATGCGGTCTCAAAGAATGTGAACGTGCAGCTGGGTTACTTCTGGTTCTTCTACGGCGACGCCGTTAACAACAGTGCCTTTGCCCGCCCGGATGCTTCACAATTCTACGTGCAGACGACACTGACGTTTTAGGACAACTTCTGCATTGTCGGGGCAGCGACGCCAGGCCCGCCGTGCATGGGAGAAGCAACGACAGACAGACGTCACGCTGGCCAGCGCCGGTGCGATGTTCCAAAAAAGAATCGGTGACTTCTTCACGCACTCACTCGAACACCGGCCAGTGCTCAACGTGGTCCCATAGTCGTAACTGCACGGCTGTGGGACCGCTTTCGTTTACGGCGATTTGGTGCCCGCTGAATCGGTGTGAACAGGCACGCTGATGACCAGAGCCGCGAATTTTGGTTTCGTCGATGGCTTTCGAAAAAAACCATCGTGGCAACTGATGCAACCGCTGGTGAGCGGAATGGCTCCGGCTCGGCGATAATAACCCTCGCCAACAGCTTCTGCCGCCGACTTTCCGGCGGCGATCTCTTTCGCGGCCTTTTTTTCGAATTCGCTTTCCGCTTCATGGTCAACGCTCATCGGTTTCACGTTCACCGCGATCCACCGAGCTTTGACACCAGACTGCCGTTGCATCTCATAAAAGACATCTTCCATGGCTCGAGCCGGAACCATCGCTCGGTCGCCGTGAAAATATCGCTCGTGTATGACATCCAAAGTGGCCGTGTAGATCTTGTGCATCAGCTTTGCACGATCTCGGGCAACCTCAACCGTAACACGATGTTCACCAACAGAGGAAGATGCTTCAGCCTGGTCGGCCTTAACAACCGGATCGTCCGATTCACTTTCCGATGATTGTGCCCACAGCGGTGCCGTGACGAAGAACGCGCCTAAGACCAGAACTGTTGTCCTGAACCACTTGTGGATCATAGTGTTGTTCCTGTTCGTTTGCGGTACTAAAGGCAGGGCCTGAAAGACACACTCAGGCTGAAGACTGTGTTGCAGCACGTTGAACCTGGACGTCACACAGCGGAATGGTCCGACTGTCGGAATTGAGCAGTTGTCCCATCGTCACGCGTGAGAATGCTTCTTCGGTAGCTGCGTACGCTTTATCAAGTTCCTTGTGCACGGGACAGAGGTTTGTGTGCGAGGGTAATCCCAGCGGGCAGTGTCGAATTCGCTCCAGTGGAGCGACGGCGTTGACGACATCCAGAATCGTGATTTCGTCTGCAGAGACAGCCAGTGAATATCCGCCACCGGGACCTGGCCGCGATTGCACCAGCCCAGCCTGCACAAGGTCCTTCAGAACCTTGTTGAGATATCGACGCGGCACCTGAGTCTGCTCGGCAACCGCGTCGGCACGGGCTGGTTCACCTGTGTCGCGTGCAAGACAGGCCACAGTGCGAAGGGCGTAATCTGCTGTTTTTGAGAGCATGAATGTTCCTTTTCAGACAGCGAAGATAATTATATACCTTGACGTATATATTTCAACCGTTATTCTTGAAGCCGTCACTGAAACTGAACCGAAGAGTCTCACAGGAGACAATCATGCAACGAACGGACCCGCTCCGATTCCTGGCGACGGCAACAACGCTGCTGATACTCACTGCCGTCCAATGTTCCATCACGCGAGCCACGGACGAGTTCGACAAGCCGCCAATCAGCTATCGGGACAGCACTCCGGACAACTGCATCTCCAGGCTTCAGGAAAGCCTCGATTCCGGAACGCAGACATTCAACTATGACGGCGAACAGGGCTATCTGAAATCAGTACTGAACGCTTTGAACGTGCCGATAGAGTCCCAGATGCTGGTGTTTTCCAAGACCAGCCTTCAACTCCGTCGAATTACTCCGCGTACACCTCGAGCAATCTACTTCGCGGATGATATCTACGTGGGCTACTGCCAGTCAGGTGATGTGCTTGAAATATCAGCAGTCGATCCGCAGTTGGGTTCTGTGTTCTATACTCTGAACCAGGAGCAGACAGAAACGCCAAGGTTTGACCGGCGAAACGATAATTGCATCGTCTGTCACGCCTCTTCGCGTACACGGGGAGTGCCTGGACATGTTGTGCGATCACTATATGTCGATGCAGGAGGCCAGCCGATGTTTTCGGCCGGCAGCCGCACGGTTGATCATACAACACCGATCAAGGATCGCTGGGGCGGTTGGTACGTGACAGGGACGCACGGCGATCAGTCTCACGTCGGCAATCTGATCGTCCGGACGAAACGAGTTCCGGACCAGGTTGACAATTCTCAGGGACAAAATGTGCTGGACCTGCAGGATCGCTTCAATGTCGACAGGTACATTTCGCCACACAGCGACATTGTGGCTCTGATGGTGATGGAACATCAAACGTTGGTGCACAACTGTCTGACGAAGGCCAACTTTGCAACGCGCCAGGCTCTGCACTACGAGAAGACCATGAATGGAATCCTGGACTACGGAGAAGACAATCGGCTTGACAGCACTGTTCGACGCATAGCAAACGCCGGCGACGATCTGATCGAAGCAATACTCATGGTCGACGAAGCCCCACTGACATCACCGGTCAAAGGCACGTCAGGCTACACTGATGTCTTCACAAAGAACGGTGAACGCGACAGCCAGGGACGCAGCCTGCGAGATTTCGATCTTTCACAGCGAATGTTCAGGTATCCGTGCAGCTATCTGGTCTATTCAGAGTCATTTAACAAACTTCCAAAACCCGTGTACGACTATGTATGGCAGCAGTTAGGGAAGATACTTTCCGGTGAAGATTCGTCAGAGAAATTCAATCATCTCTCCAAGACAGATCGGAAGGCAATTGCGGAGATCCTCAGGGACACCAAACCGACACTGCCTGCGCATTGGGCAACGCCCCCGGGCGTAAAGGTTTCGCTCGCAACTCCATAACGCTACGTGCGGGACTACTCAGGAGACAGGGAATGAATGGGGCAACGGCTCATCAGGCAGTCGACGCAACGGCGCCGGTCCGCCTGCATCCGAAGGAACATGGAGCGTACGCCATCGTTGGTGTTCCGCTTGTTGTGGCATTGGCCATTGGCGGCCTCAATTCTGTTGCGGTGCTGGTCACGATTGCCACAATCGCCGGTTTTATCGCCAACGAACCGTTGATGGTGTTGTCGGGACGTCGAGGCGAACGGGCCCGACTGTCGACCCCGTCCGCACTGTGGACTCTGGAGGTGCTTCTGCTAATCACCGTAATCTCCGGCGGCTCGGCGTTCTGGCTCGGTTCTGAGAAAGTCCAGGCTGCTCTCATTGCGTGCACATTTTTTGCCGTCGCCGGGTTCGCCATTTCGGTGGCTGGCTGGCAGCGAGCGTTTATCGCACAACTGACAGGAATCGTCGGACTCACGCTTCCCAGCGCCGTGGTCCTGCTGGCCGGCGGAATCGACACCGTTTCAGTTGTCGGCCTTAGTGCCGCCTGGATCATCGGCCGTGTGGCCACAACCACTGCCGTCCGGAGTGTCGTGGCGTTTCAGAAAACGTCGACTCATCATCAGGTGCCCCGCATTAACGACATCGTCCTGGCCACCGTCGTGCTGGGCTGTGCGGCCGGTTTCTTTTCCGGTGTCTCTGAATGCCTGCTGATCACGCCTTTAATTGCGTCGGCGATCTATCTTCGCCTGCAGCCGCCGCTGATCAGGCACATGAGGCAAATTGGCTACTCACTTCTGGCGGCAAATTGTGTCAGCGGCCTGCTGATGATCGTGTGGTTTGGAACGAACTGGCCCGTCGCTCAATAGCTGTACCCTTTCAACAACAGCCGCCCTGTTCAAACGTCACTGGATGCGAGTGCGCGTTCAATGAGCTCTGCTCGTTTGTTGGAAGATGAATCGGCGATCAACGTTCGCACCTGTCCAGCGCGAGACAGAGTTCCGCTGGTCTTCACCATCATGCGCCGGACAAACGTCGCATCGTCGCACGATTCGGACAGTGTAATTCGCAGCTGCTGCCATTTGTTCCAGGCAAGATCGTCGATCGCACTCGGACTAACACAAGCCAGCGCACACAACGCATGCAGCGATGTATTTCAGCCGTGGTGACATACTGAGAGTACGTGCAGGAAGATGGTCAGCAGGGGGGGGATGGTACGCGACATTCGCCTTCATGCGGGCCTGCTTGTTCCAGCCACCCATGACAACGCATTACAAATCCGCTTGCTCCATCACGGTTTGCGGCAATGTCAATCGTTTTTTTGAGGCTCCCGGAACGCTGAGACGTGAGTCTTACATTCGGCAATCTGCAGAGAATGTCCTTTTGTCATATCCAATCGCGGCCTATAGTCCAGCTTCTTCTGCGGCGAATTTCCCGGGCATTGCGAGGCGTAGACCCGTCCCCGGGACCGGAACTGTGCAGGTCTATCGACACAGCGCTCCTTTCAGTACGCCCAGATCCGCCCATGATGTGGTTCGCCATATCGACGTGGCACCTTTCTTCGTTCCTGTTTCCGGCTGTCCGGCATCGCGCCCCGGCAGCGGAGTTTCGTCTTTAGAATACAAAATGCTGAATTACTTTCGACAACGCACAACGTCCATTCGAAACGATATCCTTTCCGGCCTCACGGTCGCACTGGCACTGGTTCCTGAAGCGATTGCCTTTTCCTTCGTGGCAGGTGTTTCTCCGCTAATTGGATTGTATTCCGCGTTTTTTATTGGTCTGGTGAGTGCGATTCTGGGAGGCCGCCCCGGCATGATATCGGGGGCCACCGGCGCAATGGCAGTTGTCATTGTCGCTCTTGTTGCTGAGCACGGCATCGAATATCTGTTTCCGACCGTGATTCTGTGCGGGCTGTTTCAGATCGTGATTGGCCTTGCACGCCTGGGCAAACTGATCCGCATGGTCCCTCATCCGGTGATGCTGGGATTCGTGAATGGCCTGGCCATTGTGATTGGATTGGCACAACTTGGCAGCTTCAAGACGCTGTCGGCATCCGGAGACCTGGTCTTTCTTCAGGGCCAGCCTCTGGGATTGATGTTGCTGCTGGTCGTACTGACCATGGCCATCATCTGGTTGCTGCCGAAATTCACTCAGGCCGTCCCCGCGTCGCTGGTTGCGATTCTGACGGTGACCATGATTTCCATTGCCATCAATCATTCTGTTGATATGCCAGGCGAAGGAACGGCATTGGCAACCGTCGGCGACATGTTGAGGATGAACACAGCTGCCGCAACAACGGTGGATACAACAACCGTCGTCGATAGTGCTGCCGCAGTCGCCGAAAGTTCGGGAATCAGCGGAGGACTGCCGATGCCGTTTTTTCTGGAATACGACATAATCCCTCTAAGTCTGAAGTCGCTCAGGATCATCCTTCCATATGCCATCATCCTGTGTGGCGTGGGGCTGATTGAGTCGCTGATGACGCTCACTCTGATTGACGACATCACTCAGACGCGAGGTAAGGGCAACCGCGAATGCATCGGCCAGGGATGTGCAAATCTGATCTGCGGCCTGTTTGGTGGTATGGGTGGGTGTGCGATGATTGGCCAGTCTCTGATCAACGTTAATTCGGGCGGTCGAGGTCGACTTTCCGGAATTACAGCGGCGGTCTGCCTGATGATGTTTGTACTGTTTCTGGCACCGCTCATTGAAATGATCTCAATGGCCGCCCTGGTCGGTGTGATGTTCATGGTCGTGGTCGGAACTTTTGAGTGGGCTTCCATCAGGATGTTTCGCCGGATGCCCACCAGTGACATGCTGGTCATGGTTCTTGTGGCCGGTTACACGGTATTGATGCACGACCTTGCATCGGCCGTCATCCTGGGCGTGATCGTGTCAGCCCTGGTCTTCGCATGGCAGCATGCGACTCATATTGGCGCCGACATCAAACACAATGAATTTGGAAGTAAGATCTACCAGCTGCACGGTCCGCTGTTCTTCGCATCCGTCACTTCATTCCGTGACATGTTTGACGTCAAGAACGATTCCGACGACGTCGTGATCGACTTCTACTATACGCGGGTCTACGACCAGTCCGGCCTGGAAGCCATCAATGCGTTGGCTGAAAAGTACCAGAGTCACAGCAAGCGACTGCACCTGACTCACCTGAGCCCCGAGTGTCGTCGCCTACTGAACAACGCCGGTGATCTTGTGGAAATCAACGTGTCAGAAGACCCTCAGTACCATGTGGCCGCCGACCGCCTGGCCTGACCGGTGTGTCATGGCACCAGCGTTACGGAAGATTCTCCGGACGAAACAAATCCGGGCACAAACGTATCCGGTTCGCCGGCGTTTCAGCGAGCGGGGACGTCAGTCTCCAGATTCGTACGCAGGTTCGACGCGGCTATTGCCGGGACTCCATGCACAACGTGCCCGCAGTGCGGAGGAACTGTTGAAGCTCATTGAACCATGAACTTCCGCCTGCTATTTGAGCTGTTCCAGAGCTGTCTTCGCGGCGCTGGCCACGTTTTTGTCCTGATCAGACGCGGCTGTCTTCAGTGCGTCGACCACTTCGGGGCGAGAGATGCCGATAATACCGAGCGTGTGAGCAGCTTCCGCTCGTACTCGGGGATTGGGATCCGGCAGGGCCTGCAACATGAATGGCACGGCAAGCCTGTTGTGTTCGTCAGATGGGGCGACTCGGGCAAGTGCCCATGCCGCCACGATTCTGTCCATGACCGCACCTTCGCGCGTGCCGATTTTCAGTTTTGCAGCGGCCACACTGGCTCTGGCACCCATCTTCCCCAGCAGAAACCGTGCGGAGTTTCGGACATGAGGATCGTGATCGTCCATAGCGACAATTGCAATGGGCATGACTTCATCCGAGATTTTCGGAAGTAACGCCAGTGCGTGCAGCGCTTCACTGCGAACGGTCGTTTCCTGATCATTCCTGGCAAGCTCCATCAGTGCATCACTAGCGGGTTGACCGCCAGCTCCCAGCTGACCAATGGCTGCCAGTGCTTCTTTGCGAGCCAGGGGAATTTCTGAGGACAGTGCCTCCGTCAGGTAAGGCAGGACGATCGGAGCATTTGCAGAATCGTCCGGCCGCAACATCACCAGAGCCCATGCCGAGGCGCGCAGGACCTGAGCATCGGTGTCCCCTGCCCCGCTCAAGATTTTCTTAAGCACGGGTACGCTGGCCTGCTCACCGATGTGCCCCAGAACATAGGCCGCACCACCACGTGAGGCACCCGCTTGCGGATCCTTTAGTATTTTCAACAGGGCCGGCACGGCGGCTGTGGCCTCAGGACCGATGGTTGCCAGAGCGATGAACGATTCCCGGCGAAGTTGTTCGTTGTCGCTTTTCAGCAGGGCCACCAGCGCGGGAACCGCGGTTTTGGCCGCTGGACCGATCTCTCCCAGAACAGTCACGGCCAGATCGCGGTAATGGGGCTTGTCAAGCAAACGAATCAGCGCAGGAACGGCTGCCGCTCCCAACTGTGAAAGGGAGTTTGCAGCCTGAATTGTCACGCCACCGTGTGCATCATCAACAGCGTCCATCAGCGCATGCACTGACTCTTCGCTGCCTTCGCCGATTTGTCCCAGGGCGCGGGCTGCAGCTGCCCTGACGATTGTGCTGTCATCGTTGATCATCCGGCAAACGGCAGGGATCGTCTTTCCTGCCAGCGGGCCGAATTCCGCAAGAGCGGACAGCGCGACAGCACGAACGGAAGCAGAATCGTCAGCCAGCAACTGCTGCAACCTGGGCAACACCAATTCCGGTTCACTACGAACCTCTCCAAGCGCCGAAGCGGCAGACCGTACAACGAGTTTGTCTTCATCACTCAGCCGAGCAACCAATAGTGGGACGAGTCCTGCTGCAGCGTCGCCCAGACGCCCCGCGACTTCGCAGGATTTTCGCCGTACCACGGCCTGATCACTTCCCAGCGGGTTTCTAAGTGATGGAACAACTGATTCTCCGATTTCCACAAGAGCATTGGCGGCCGCATTTCGGACCGACGGGCGCTGATTGGACAAGGCTTTCACCAGACCCGGAACAGCAGCCGCAACAGCGGCACTGTCTTCGCGTTCCATCGTTACCAGACAACGTACGGCGGCGGTCATGACCGCTTCGGTCGAATCTGTTGCCAATTCTTCAACCTGTTCAGCCACTGCCGGAGGAACGGTGCCAATGCGTCGCAAAGTATCCAGTGCGGCGGCCCGCAGTGGCAGAATGTCAGAGGACAGAACAACGGCGACTTCATCGATCGACTCCGTCGCCAATGGACCGATGTGGCCTAATGCCACAAGGACTTCGTACTTTAGTGCCGGGTCACCTGAGGTAAGGGCCCTGGCAAGACCGGAAACAGCATGGCTGGCATAAGGCCCCAGATGGCCAAGACGGGTAGCGGCGTCCAGCTTTTCTGCCGACGACCCGCTTTCCAGATGGTGAACCAATGCGGCAATCGCCGGTTGAGTACGGGAAGCCTGCTGGCCGAACAGTGATTCCATTCCGATTGGATGCAGGGCGACGATGAAAACCAGGCACGCATGCAGGTATCCAGGAGTACACAAACGCATCATAATTCCTCCATCGCGTAATAACCTTCAACAGAAAGACTGCTGAGAAACTTGCGGGCGTCTGAGTATGCTTCGAACCCAAACTGTTTCATCACATCACTCATGTTTTTCTTCATCTGTTTAGCAGTCTCGTCAATGATGCCAGCGGACCTTTGATCTGGTCCGTGTTGGGCAAGGAACTGCGTGGACGACTCGATACGCTCGCGTCCTTCGTCGAAATCCTTTCCGTTCAGACATTTTGGCCAGGTGATCTCTCCCGTGGTGCGATCCAGCTGATCCACGGCCAGTCGCGGATAAAGATCAGTCGGTTTTTTTGGCTTCCGACTGATGGCTCGCTGGCGTTGCTCTTCTCGCTCCTTTGCCTTACGGGCTTCAATGACTTCACGCTGTTCGCGACGCAATTCCTCGTAGCGAGCCTTGTTTTCGATGTATTGTTTTCTGGCTTTCTCGTTGTTCTCATTGGCGATCGCCTGGCTTTGCGCTGCGCGTCCCCGTGCCATTGTCAGTTCCGCCTGTGCCCGCACGGAATTGCCATAGGCTGTCTGACCTCCATACGGGTAGTACCCGCCGGCGCCGTATTGCACCGGGGCATACCACCGGCCGCCGTAAACTCGATTTCCCACTGACCATCGGGCAATGTTGCGATTGACCCACTGTGCGTGTGACGAAACGACGCATGTCAACAGGATCGTCAACAGCAACCCGGCCGTCGCAATCCTGCGAGTGAGTTGACGGCCGACAGGCTTCGAGTGTTTGCTTTACGGCTGTGCAGCGTGGCGGCAGTCGTTCTGCAGACCGCACGGTAAACGTGACCGTCTCATGGCCATCCCTCGGTACAAATTAACGTGACGAAGTTCATGAAGAATTCTGACTGACAGCCACAACAGGTCAGCATCCGCTGTCGGTGTTGCCGAGACATTGTGGTCCAACATTATTCACAGTGTGCCAAGTAATTCTTCAACAGTCAACGAATGCGATCTGTATGCCGAATCAGGATGGGCAGGCCAACTCGCAGGTACCATGCACCCCACGATGGAACGCATGGGAATTCCACTATCAGTTCGATGCCCAGGTGCCGTGCCTTGAAGCTGACAGAAGAATGCACCAGGTCGTAGTCATATTCGTCTGCCGTAGAAGCTGACTTTTCGCCAACTCGGAACACCCGATCAAAAACGGCACGCGGCGCGATATGCTCCGTCTGCAACGCCGTTTGGAATATATAAACGAGGGTGAGGGGCGCTGCTCAACTACAGCGTATTACGCTGACTTGTGGCCGCGAAAAACGCTTTCCGACCTGCTATAGGTGCTTCCCACGCGCCCGAACGACCACATCTTTTCGAAAACTGCTCTAGTCATTCGGATCCACAAGATTCTTCCACTTCGGATACACCGGACGGTCTTTTGTCTCCCGTTTTCCAACTTCTGTTGCGGCCGGCGGACAATGCTGCAGAAACTGGTTGAGTTGCTGGCGAGTTTCTTCACCGACTGGCCCGGCGGACCCGGCCGCCAGATTGCTGGCCTCGACCAGGTCGTCAGGCACGTGAAAATATCGTCCGTCGCGGTACAACTTAAAGGCGTCGGTGCGAGCAAACTGCCCGGGCTTCTTGTTCCAATACGGCTGGTAGTGACAGAAAACCCACTCCCTTGGATCGCCCTCTTCACCCCGCAGCTGAGGTAGCAAAGATCGTCCGTCGAACGGATCATCCCCACCACGTGCAACACCAGCGGCAGCGGCCAGCGTTGCATAGAAATCCGTGAAGTCGACCAGGTCGTCAAGCACAACTCCCTGAGGCGCAGTGCCATTCCATGACGCGACAAAGGGGACATGAGTTCCCATGTCGGTCATGCCACCTTTTCCGCCTTTGATCATCTGACCATTCCAGCGCGACGTAATAGAGGTATTTGTCCCGTTGTCGGCCGTGAACATGATGATCGTGTTTTCCAGCTGATCGATTGCTTTCACCTGGGCGACGATTCTGCCGACAATCGTATCCATGTACTTGACCATCGCCACAAAGTTCGCCTTGCGACCTTCTTTGCTTTTCGGAGCTCTATTTGCGGCCTGCGTTCGCGGCGCGTCGCCGATGGTGTCCGGTGTGGCGACAAACGGATCGTGAACCAACACCATCGGATAATAGACAAAGAACGGCTGCTGCCGATTTCGTTCAATGAAGTCGCAGACGAAATCACACAGCAGATCGGGGCCGTACCTGCCCAGATTCTCCTCAACCGTGACGACGTGTCCGTTGTGTTCCAGAGGAGGACTCCAGAACCGTTCGCCACCGCCGCCTTTGACTGATTTACCGGTCGTCACCTGCCACAGGAGTGATTCGTCAAAGCCCGCTTTCATTGGTCGAGAATGATCATCATGCCCAGGCAACTGATTGTAGAGCCCGTTCAGCTGCCACTTTCCCGCAATCGCAGTCTTGTACCCGGCGGACTGCATCAGGTGACCAAAGGTCTTCTGATCAGGTTTCAGATATCCAAAGTGCGTGTAATTGCGAAAGTTGTACTGACCGGTCATCAGCTTGACACGTGTCGTCGTACAGATCGGCGTGGAATAGCAATGCTTGAACTGGACGCCAGCAGCAGCTAACGCATCAATATTGGGCGTTTCATAATCCTGCGCACCGTAGCACCCGAATGCCTCCCAGCTAACGTCATCCGCCATAATGAGAATAACGTTGGGCTTGTCGCGCGAGGGTCGTTGCGCAGAACTCGCGGGCATCACTGCCAGCTGAACGGCAAGAATAAATATAATCACGGCAAGTCTGGTCATGCCTGCAAAACTCCCAATGAAACAGGATTCAGGAGCTTGCATCGTACCGGATGTCATCGAAGGCCTTTTTGGGGCCGGTCCGTTTTTTGACCAAATCGCTCGATTTGCCACCGGTATGTACTCGTTGAAGCATGTTCACCAGACTGGCGTTTCCGGCCTGTCGATCTCGCATAACCCGAACTGGATTTCGCAGCAGATGCATACATTTCGGAACTATCAGACAAGTTCACGAACGACTCGGAACGGCGACATATCGCTGTACAGATGAATCGGAAACCGAGGACCGTGCCACTTCGGCCTCGATTGCTTTCGCCGCAGGCAACGAGAGCACGTTAAATGGTCACGGAATCAGCAGGAAGAACATTCACCTGCGTGCGACACAGGCCAATAACGGCCCATGCGGTTCCGAAGTAAGCTGGACATTTCACTGCATGCACGCGAAGTCCGGGCGATAGAATTCTCTCAATTGCTGCGAAAGCCATTTTCCAGTAAAGAACTGGTTGAAGCCGTCACCTGAGTTCCGCCACCGAAAGTATGAAATCGATGAGTAGACTGAAGATCAGTGTCGTATGCTGCGACAATACACCGGAAAAACTGTCGCAGATCGTTGAGATCGAAGTGGATTCCGCGTTGCTGGACGAACTTGTTCTGGCAGACACCGAACAACAATTGGCTGCCGGTGAAGCGAAGGGGCTGCACAACGCCGCTCATCATGAGCAGCATGGCCCGGTGACATATCTGCAGGAGGTCCATGAAGGTGGGTTCTCCATCTTCGTCGGAGCTCCCGACAGTTTGCAGGAAACGTTTATCGGTACCGGTGGTCGTGTCGCTTTTATCGATGACCAGGGGCCCGGGCACGGATCCAAAGTGGGACCGGATGGCGTGCGACGGACCTTGCGTGTACTGAAAGGCCATTTGGAACTGCCGAGTTAGCCGCAAAAGGGGGTCCGGCAACTCTGGCTACCCCAAGCTCAAGCCTCGAAGAGGCACTGGATCGGATTCTGATCTCGCTTCGAAGTCAAATATCTGGCGCCAATCATTGCAGCGCCTGTCTGAGCATTTGCTGGACGGCTCGTCCGGTAATCGTCTCTTTTTGCAGCAGTTCCTGTGAGACCAAATGAACGGCTGTCGCATGCTCTGAAGCGCCAAGAATGTGCTCCGTCTTGTCCAGCAGGCGGCGCGTCAGTCGGTCAATGTTGCGACCGCTTTTTGCGCGATTCGCCAACAGTCGCTTAACGGCTCTCAGATCCTGAGCGGCCCCGGCCTCGCAATACCGATCGGTAAAGTGGCTCTCCGCAACCATGCCTGCCAGTAGTATCAGCACGTCGTCTTCCAACGCGTCTTTCGAAGCTTTGACTCGTCCTTTCTGAATCCTGCACGCGCCCAATCGAAAGCCACCGGTTTGCAATTGCGCGGGCGAGATTGTGACCTTTTCGATGGAACGTCCCAAGATCAACGCCATGACAGCGTGACCGGCTTCGTGATAGGCAGTTGCCGTCAGTTTTGTCGTATTCGATTCAGACAGCTCACTGGCAGACAGTTCGGGCCTTTGATCGTCGTTCTTCATGATCGGCAAGCACTTCACGGAAACCGGTGTTGACCATGTGGCCCGTTATCTGACGTAATCGGGCGTTCAGTATTCAAAGGTGGAATGACAGGAGCGTCTCGGGACACCGGTCACACGCGAAGAAATGAAGCTGGACAAAGTGACGCGGGTATGACGGTCATGAGCAAAGGCAGTCGGCTGTCGATTACGCCGGTGACCGAAGCGGAGTTTAACAGTTTACTTATTGTTGTAGACGATACTGGCTCGTGGGAGCAACGAAACTGCTATCGAAAAGCGTTCTTCGCGGCCACAAGTCAGCGTGAAACGCTGTAACGCCGTTCACGAACTGGCAGGTGTTAAGCCGAAATAGTCGGTCGGTCCTTCCGGAGGATCCGTGAACGCCACGAACGACGGCACAGAGACCCGGTCTTTTCAAGAGACCGGGTCTGTTGCGATCCTGTCTTCCCGTTATTCTTTTTTCGGGCGGCGGGCGTCGAGCCATTCCTGCTGCGGCACTGCTGCGGCGTTCTGCTTCGCCCATTCGGGAGTTTCGAACCACCTGAGACTGCTGATTCTGGGATACGTTTCCCACACGTCGCCACCGTCCAGGACACGAGCATCGTTGGTTTTCGTGAGTTCCTTCATCAGTCGCTGATTGAGCTGCTTTTTCACGGCAGCCATTTTCGGATCGTCAGCCAGATTGTGCAGGCAGGCTGAATCAGCTTTGATGTCGAACAGTTCTTCGGTCGGACGTTTATCGACGGACCAGCCGAGATACCTGCCAAAGTCATCGTCGTCTCGGTTCTTGATCAGGAACGTCAGTGAAGGACACGCGTCGATGTCGTGATAACCGCCGTGCTCTGGCCCCGGCCGGGATGAATTCAGGCTGCCATCATCGTTGTATACGGCCTTGCCATATTTGTGTGGCGTTCCGGCCGGCCAGCGTTCCGACTTAAAGTTGTAGATGTACAGATAGTCGTGGGTACGAATTGCTCGCTGAGGATACCCGAGCGTATTAAACCGCGAAGACGAATGACGTTCGCGACCGACGTACACGGCGTCGCGAGTTGGATCAGCAACTCCGGACTTATCCGACTTCAGATCAGCAACCAGGCTTTTGCCGACAACGGGGAACTCCGATGGTGAGTCCACGCCGGCCGCTTCATAGATCGTGGCTGTCAGATCCACGAAGCCAACCAGATCATTCAGCTTCCGACCACCCGGCACCTTGTTCTTCCAGCAGACGGCCAGCGGCATATGAATTCCGTATTCGTAGCAGTTCGCTTTCGCTCGCGGAAACGGCATCCCGTTATCACTGGTAATGATCACCAACGTGTTGTCCAGCTCGCCGGCCTCCGCCAGTATCTTCAGCATCTGATCACAGTCGTCGTCAAAGCGTTCGACTTCAAAAGCGTAATCCAACAGGTCACTGCGGATTTCAGGATGGTCCGGAAGGAATTTCGGCACTTCGGCCTGATCCAGCGTCTTGCCTTTTGCGAGTCCAGAACCTTTTTTGTAGCTGCGGTGCGCGTCTGAACTGCCGAACCAGAAACAGAAGGGCTGGTCCTTTGGTCGTTCGCTCATAAAATTCTTGAATCCGCCGACGTAGCCACTCTTTCTTGCGCCGTATGCCTTACCGGCGGGATTGACTTCTCGTCCGTTGTGCCTGAAGTCACCTGGTGCCCACGCTTTGCCCGTGGCACCGACGAAGTACCCGGATTCCTGCAGTGCTTCCGGAAACGTCTGGTACTTCGTCTGGAAGTAACTGGCGTGAGTACCCGCCTCCTCAATCATCCAGATATGACGTCCGGTCAGAAACGCGGCTCGAGAGGGGCTGCATCCGGGAGCCGGACAGAACGCATTGCTGAACAGCACACCGTCTGCGGCAACGCGATCAAAGGCTGGCGTATTGACCATCTTCGAACCATGCGCAGAAGCATGTGGGAACGAAACGTCATCGCTGATGGCGATGAAGATGTTGGGACGGTCTGCTGCCGGAGAATTGGCCGTGGCAAACAGGACAAAGACTAAGACGAGTGACAGAAGTTTCATGGGTACAATCGATGTGCAGTAGTGACGATGTTGGATAGGCTGAAATCACGTGTTCAACAGGAGCTTACGACTGTGAGGCCACAATCAAACCAGATTATTGGGCAGAGCGGACTGCACAGTTTCTTCGCAGACAGCTCTGTTGCGGAATTACTATGACGTGACGCCACGGCGTTCGCAAGCGGTCGGCCACCGGTTTGAATCATCACATTGCTTGAATTTCGGGCTTTGTATTCGACGAACTCGACAGAATATGCGATGCTCTGCGTGGGAATGCTGATCGCTTCAACCTGCCGACGATTACACCTACGACCGTCGGCCGCAACATCACGAAGAGCAACACGAATGTCATTGCAGGACAAGGTGATCATTATCACCGGGGCTTCGGCCGGAATTGGACGTGACCTTGCGGCACGTCTTGCAAAGGAAAAAGCCAGGATCGTGCTGGCTGCCCGTTCAGAAGATAGACTGCAGCAACTGAGCACTGAACTCAGCGAAGGCGGAACCGATGTGCTTGTCGTGCGGACGGACGTGTCGGACCCCAACGATCTGAGCGCTCTGGTGGAACAGACGATCGAACGTTTTCAGCGCATTGACGTGTTGATCAACAATGCCGGTGTGGAGTGTTTTTGTCACTTTGAACACGTCGCGACAGACGAGATTCTGCAGACCATCGAAACAAACCTGACCGGGGCCATTGTGCTTAGCCGGCTGGTGGTGCCTCATATGCTGCAGCAAGGCTCCGGAGCGATCATCAACATGGCATCGACTGCCGGTAAACACTGTCCACCGTTTGGCAGCGTCTACGGTGCAACAAAGGCGGGGCTGATTGGATTCACTCAGGGACTACGTGGCGAATACCTCGATCGCGGTATCACGGCCACGGCCATTTGTCCGGGCTTCACTAAGAACGGTGGAATCTACGATCGCATTGTGCAGGCAACAGGAAAGAAGACATCACTGGCTCTGGGAGGCACGTCCACCAAGGCTGTCGCCAACGCCGTGCTGAAAGCCATTCAAACCGGGCCGCCGGAACTTATTGTCAACTGGCCGCCAGTTCGTCCGGCCATGGTGCTGCGTGAGATTTTCCCCCGGATCGGCGAAGTGCTGACAACGGCAGTTTCCAGGCGGTTTCTACGAAAAGCGGCAGAAATGTCCGCGCACAAAACGGACGGTGCACATTCCGAAAATTCGGATCCGTCTACGGCGTGACAAATGTCACCTTGACTGTGACCAGATCTCGCCCGTCGTTGGCAATCAGCTGAACCACACCGTCGGCGACGCCTTTTGCAGGCAGCGCCGACAGTTTGACGATGACTTCGAGTGTCTGTTCATGGTCACTGAACGGACGGGGATCACCGTAGGTGACTTCCAATTCCGATGGCCACACTGATGCATGAGACACCTGCCACTTAGACGGCATCACCAGGTCGAACTTCGCCGCTCGTCGCGTCCCCGGATGGTCGCTGGCCAGCAGTCTTAGCTGCGATGGACTTGTGATGGGCGCTTCGCCCGGCGGGAAAGCCGGACCATTGACCAGCATCGGTATTGTCACCACAGGAAAGTCCACGTCGTCAGTCGTGGCCGTGACAAGAACATGATGGCGACCGCGGGGAATACCGCCCGCCACTTCCCCGCGCAGCTCAGCCTTTGACCCGGGTGTTCCTTCCTGATGCGACGCCTGCACGATCCCCGAGGCTGCACTGGCGCTCAGCTCTGCGGAAACAAAGGGGGCTGTGGATTTAACCGACGTTACTCGCAACGGCGTATCGCGAAAGTCACTGATGGCCACGTTAAACGGTAACGGTTTTGTACTTCGCTGCGACAGGTACAGCGCCTTCGGCTGAACGACAACCATCTTTTGCGGAAAAGCCGCCTTGATTGTCAGCGTCGTCTGACGCGCTACCGTGTCGGTGTAGTTAACTGTCAACGTGTATTCATGCGGGCCGGGCGATTGATTGACCATCTGAATGGGAACAGTCAGCCACCCCATCTCTCCGGGAGCCACGGTTTGCTTCGACAGACGTGGTCGCATGCACCCGCAACTGGTTGTGATATCACCGATCGTAACCGGCGCATCGCCTTTGTTCACGAACGGAAACTCGGATTCCAATACGGCTGCCAGTTGTACGGGTTCCTCGCCATGATGATACATATAAGTAGCGAACAGCAGCGATGGTCGCGATTTCGTGATTGTCAGAGCAGCCTGATCGGACGGTGACATGGCAAACAGCCAGGCGCCAAGACAGGGCAGCAGGCCAACGCAGACAACAGCAGTAGTGCGCCACGGCGACGTTTCAGGAAGATCGGCTCGGTCTGTGTTGTTGTCAGCGTTAAGTGTCACGGGCATTCACTTCCATGGAATCGGCCGGATGGCAGGGAGACGACACACCATACCGCACACGAAAATCTGCGCGAACGGCAATTACTGAAACCAGCGTTTCCGACATCTTTAAAGCCGTTTACTTATGCTCGTGAACCGTTGTGGCTCGTGGGCAGGACGTTTTCACAGGCTGGAAAACGTCTTTCGGGACCACGAGCCTGAGTACTACGCTGCAGCCACCCGACTCAGCTGAACCTTATCGTCCGGACGGTAGCCCGGCGTCGAATTCACCCGGAAGGTCGGCCGAAATCGATCGACGCTCCTTCAGCGTGGGATGGTCAAACTGCAGCGTTTCAGCGTGCAACACTACCCGGCCGCCAGTTCGAATCGTCGATCCGTACTTGGTGTCGCCGACGATGGGCAGACCGCGTGACGAAAGCTGCACGCGGATCTGGTGACTGCGACCAGTCACCGGTTCGACTTCCAGATGCAGTCGGCCGTGCTGCCGCGCAACTACGCGATAGCGCAGTACGCTTTTTTGAGCTCCAAGCGTGTCCTCACCAACGCACGAAACAACGTTCTGCTGCCGATCCTTCAGCAGCCAATCCGTGAATTCGCCTTCCGACTGCTCGACGGTGCCGTCAACAACGGCGCGGTAAATTTTGTGGACGGTACCCCGGCGAAACTGATCAGACAGCCGAGCCGCCGCCTTACTGGTGCGAGCGAACAGCAGCACTCCGGATACCGGACGGTCCAGTCGATGAACGACGCCAACAAAGACATTGCCCGGCTTGTCATATTTGACCCGCAGATACTCTCGAGCGATGTCGACCATCGTAACGTCGCCGGTCTGATCACCCATCGTAAGTACGCCAGCGGGCTTGCAGACCGCCAGCAGGTGATTGTCTTCGTACAGCACTTCGGGCAAAGGATTTGTCATACAGATATTCCCGCCAATTCTGTGCCCTGGTCGTCCTGGTGTCCCGTCAGAGCCTTTATCAACATGGTGGCGTAACAGCCTCGCGGAAGTGTGAACGACAGCGACGTTTTTCGCCGGCCCTGATACCGTTCGTCAACTGCCTCCGTAAGTTGCAGATCCGTTGGTACAACTATGCTTCGGCGAAGTCCACGCGAGAACCAGCGATCACGCGGAAAGGACAGCTTCATCTGGTCGAGCGTCATCCCGTAAGTAGACAGTGCCACGTTGCACAGGTTCCGCATGTCATCATCCAGTCCCTTGCAGCGGGCCGATGGAAGTGGCAATTCAGTCCGACAAGCGACGTCCGCATCGTTCAGGACAGGAAACGGCAGCATACAATCTCCGACTTCCACGCTGAAGCTGTGTGCGTCGGTCGACAACTGGTCTTCGGTGTGTAGCACTTGCGCCAACATCCGGTTCCACACAGCACTTTGAAAGGCGGACAGGTAGAGGCCTCGCAGGCTTTCGTTCAACAGAGCAAACGCTTTGCGAAACCCGATTGGGTGATCGGCCAGATAAGTCACCACGCTGCGGCGGTGAGAACGGTCCAGCTGTTGCTTGCACTCGTCCCATGTGCCCCACAGATCACGCAGAATCTTTTTCTGCGCACGTTCGGCACCATTGTCGTGACGATTGTGTTCCGCCAAAGCCAGCCAGAGGGCTCGTTCGTAGTCCTTTTGGCACCACCTGGCAGCGATAAATTCCTTCGATGCGCCCATCGATCCGAAACGTTGTTCGTCAAAATAATTGGGAAATCCGGCTGTCTGGATGGCCGTGCTGCGAGTCTGAATACGTTGGCAATCAGAATCCGACAATGAACGAGCAACGATGTCAAATCGGTTGCCGACGATATCCGCAGCAGCGAATGGTGAATTCGTCTGCCCGAGAAATGTGAGACTGAATAATTCGTGAGTAAAGTCAGAACGTGGTCCGTTGCGGATCGTCACGAACTGCGTCGTGAAAGCGTGTCGGTCCTTCAGTCCGCCGTGTTGCAGACTCCTGGGAGCAAGGTTCCATGATCGTTGCAGCGTCTGCAGCGCTTCCAGCGTTCCAATGGATGTCTTTTGCAGCTGATACAGGCCAAAGGCACCGCCCGTCGGCTGACGATCTGAGACTTCGGTAACCACAAAGTCTTCCGGGACACACTTCAACTTCATCACAGGTTTTCCAGCAGACGTCCCCCATCACTTCACAGGAGAGAAGACTGCTCGTTGGTTGGAGTGTTCTTTATTATGTGCGACACGATTTGTCGACGATCTACAGTGGCCACGCCAGTGGGCGGGCAATTCCCCAACATTGGCTCGAATAGACCGTCGCAGATCGCTGGACATTGGATTGCGACGACGACGCATTACGGTACGAATTCTGACTGCTGATATAGTGCGTCAACGTCGATGCCAGCAGCGGCTAACGCAGATTTCAGTTTTTCCTCAGCAGACGGCCGCGCACTTTCACGCTGCAGAATACGAACTCGTATGCCGTTGGAATCACCCTCTGCCTGCCGAGCCAGTTCCACCAGGCGTTCCATCTCCGTCGGACGGTAAATGGTCGTGGAATCGCCCGGTATCTCCATCAAGTAGTCGTGCTCGTCAATCAGGATGGACAGGACCTGATCGGACAGAGCTTTTTGTTCGTCTGCTGTCAGCCCACCGTCGGCCAGCGTTGTCTCAGAGGGTTTCTCCGCCAGATCCGCATTGGATTCGGTAGTGACCATGCTGGGCAAAGGGTTTGACGATTCGCCGTCTCCCGTTCCCGACCCTGCTCCGCGGAAAAACAACAACGCCAGTAATGCGGCCACTACGATGACGCCGCCGGTGGCCGCTCGCGCCGTGGTTTTGATAACTCGAGGTCGTTTGGAAATCATATCGATTCCTTCATTCGGCTGAATCAGATTTCTGACTGAACAGCGGCCCGGCAGGTCGGTATCCCATCAGCGAAAAATCGAACCAGCGAGTGTTTCCGGCGTCGCGTCTGAGTTTCTCGATCAGCAAAGGCATGCCGTCAACAGCTCGCCGACGCTGGCCAGCCTGCGTGTCACCGTGCGTCAACAGGATAATGACAAGTGGCTTCGGTTCCGTAAATGCTTTACTGCCCTCAAACGCCCGGGAAACGAATTCTTCGACCGTGCCAAAGGACAGCATCTGCGATTGTTCACCGTCAGAGAACAACCCCTGTCCGTTATCCCGTAGATGCAGTTCCCAGACGGAAACGTGTTTCTGCATTTCGTCGTACCGCAGAACGAATCGCAGCAATTCCGCTCCCCGCGTGGGCAGCAGCTGTTCGATGCGTTTGACGGCGGATTCCAGGTTCTGCCCGTCTGTGACATTTCCGTCCGTCTTCAGGCGAAGAATCTCTTCCATCAGCGTGCCCGGCAGATTGAAGGCCGCCGCCAGTGCGGCCCCGGCCTGCTGATGCTGCTTCAGGATGCTTTCGTAACGTTCACTGTAGCGTTCGCGCAGGGCCGACACGTCAGTGCTTTCAGTGGCGTGCTGTCGTTCAAGTTCGTCCCGACGGGCGTTGTACTGCTCGGCCAGTTGTGCTTTCTGCTGTTTCACTTCGGCCTGAGCAGACTCCGCCTTCTGCTGGACTTCCATGTACTGAGCGAAAATCACAATCAGCAACAGGTCCAGCAGCGGAGTCAGCTGAAACGTCATGCGTCGGCTTTTTTTCATGACGACTACTCCACCGGTGTCATGGGAACTGCGTTCGAAAGAGCCGACCCGACGGCCGCCGACGGTGCACCGTTTGGCGCTGCCGACAGCGCCAATTCGCGTTTCGCCTTCGCCACCATGTCGCGAACGTGCAGCCGACTTTGCGTCAGGCGTTCAAAGCGTGTTTCCAGCAGACTGTTGACAAACATCAGTATGATCGCAGCGAATAGCCCGCAAAACGTCGACCAGATTGCGTCGCCAAATCGCGTGACAATATTTGACATCGTCGCAGCCGCATTGGTCGCGGCGTCTGACCGCTGCAAGGCTGACCCAATGGCCAGAATTGTTCCCAACACACCCGCCAGCGGATAGGCCTCGATCATCGTGCGGGCGACATTGCCAGCCGTTTCAAATGACAATGAATCCAGGTAACTGCGCCGCTCATCCAGGATGTGCATCCGCAGCAGGCAGGAGTTGCGGTCTTCCACTCGGTTTGTATCGTTGACCACATCGTTGATGTCTTCCACGAAAGCATCAATCTGATTGGTCAACGGGGCACTCCTGCCCAACACGCTGCGATGCTTCAGCCCGCGAGTAAAATCGTCCAGACATCCGGCGATCGCCGACAGGTCACGTCGGTACCACAGCAACAGCACGAAAAAAAAGAACAGATGAAACACGGCAGTGGCAACAATGGTGGTTGCCATCAGACTGGAAAGGTACTTCAGCCATGGTCCAAGTTCACTAAGTTCGGGTATGGACATGTGTCTGGATCCCAACGCCCTCAATGCGCGAATGTCAATTCTTCGAAGTCTGCCAGGTAAAACCCTACACCATGACCGGACGGTCAACGCCAAATACGTTGGTTCAGATCAAAATGCGTGAACAAAGAGTACGTTTTGTGCCACGATTGCGTCCAGAGCCATCCTCACGACTGTGGAGACGCAGGAATTGTAGCGATTCGCCTGCAATTACAGGCTGAACGTGCGGCCGGATTGAAGAATCGCCGCACGGGGACTGGTCCAGACGGACATTTTCATTACCGGTGATTGTGCCAGTCGGCTCTCGTGAAACAGGCAGTGCCCCGCAACATTGCTGCCCAAAAACTTTGAAGTGCGGACCTCAAACGCAGCACACAACGATGTAGGTTGTACAGACGCGTCCATCACCGTCAGGACAGGTTGACCTACGTTGACTGAGAATTCAGCGTTGCCGGGGCTTCCACTGGAAGGCGGCCAGATCGATTCGGCCGGCGTCATTCAGCTGCACGCCCTCGCTTTCCAGAAGACATCGTTGCAGACCTTCCGACGTTGAATTGTTTCTGCCGCTGATACGTCCATGGGAATTCACAACTCGGTGCCACGGCACGTGCGAATCTGCGGGCAGTGACTTCAGCACTGATCCGACCTGCCGGGAATTCCGAGGACGGTCGGCCAGAGCAGCAATCTGACCATAAGTGGCGACGCGACCACGAGGGATCTTCCGGACCAACGCTGTGATTCTTTGAGTTGCAGAGTTGTCGGCCATTATTCCTGTGCAAGACAGCAGCGTCGCCGCTGGACTACAGGCCGGCGATCAGTTCGAGAATCTTGTCATTCGTCAGCATGCTCGACATCAGGCACGCGGTGCAAGCACGTTGCTGCTTTAAGACGACGAACAAAAGAACGTCCCACCTAATCACGGAGTTTTCTGCGGCGCGTCACCCGCCGTCGGTGGCCCGCGTCGCCCTCGACGACCTTTCCCCTTCGATTTCTTACGAGACTTGCCGCCGCCATCATTGCGAGCGTTTCCACCAACATCAGATTTTGATGGGGAAGTCCGAGGCCCGCCTTTTCGGCGGCGGCGACGGTTCCTGCTGCTGGGTCGAGATCCATCATCGTCGGAACCTGTTTCGGTTTCAGATTCCGGTAGTGGTTCGGGCGTGCGACCGTCCTCAAGCAGCTTGAATCCAATCAGCCGCTCTATCTTCTGCAGACGAATGGCCTCGTCCGGACTGCAGAAGGTAATTGCAATGCCGTTCGCTCCGGCACGACCCGTGCGGCCAATGCGATGCACGTAGACCTCCGGCTCAACCGGCAATTCAAAATTAATAATGTGTGTGATGCCCTCCACGTCGATGCCACGCGCCGCCAGATCTGTGGCAACAAGGACCTGAACTTTGTCGGCGCGAAACTTATCCAGTGCCTGCTGGCGGGCGTTTTGTGATTTGTTGCCATGAATCGCAACCGCTTCAATGTCGTCCCGCCGCAAATATTCGGCCACGTAGTCGGCACCACGTTTCGTTCGGGTAAAGACAATGGCCTGACCGACATCGCCCGCCTTTAGCAGTTGGCTGAGCAACGGCTTTTTCTGACGGTACTCCGCAAAAATCACTCGTTGATCAATGAGATCAACGTTTGTGTGTTCGGCATCAACCTTCACCATGACCGGTTGATACAGCAGTCTCTCCGCCAGGTTCATGATGCTGTCGGGCATCGTTGCCGAAAAGAACATTGACTGCCTGCGAACCGGAAGTGATTTGATGATTCGTTTCAGGTCCGGCAGAAACCCCATGTCCAGCATGCGATCCGCTTCGTCCAGCACAAAGATCTGTAGCCGATTCAGGTAGATGTGCTCCTGACTCATCAGATCCATCAGCCGTCCCGGCGTGGCAATCAGGATATGCACGCCTTCTTCGACGGCCTGCACCTGCCGCCCCTGCCCCACGCCTCCGTAAACCAACACGTGCGACACATCCACGTGACGACCGTAGGCATCACAGCTGTCTCCAATCTGAATGGCAAGTTCCCGAGTGGGAGCCAGAATCAAAGCCAGCGGACGATTGGCCACCGTCTTGAATCCGTTGTCGGCCAGATCGTTCAGAATCGGCAGCACAAAGGCAGCGGTCTTGCCAGTTCCCGTCTGAGCACAGCCCAGTACGTCCTGCCCTTCCAATGCCACAGGCAGCGTTTGCTGCTGAATAGGAGTCGGAAGTTCGTAGCCTTCGTCCTGAATCGCCTGTTGCAGTGCGGCAATCAGATTGAATTGTTGGAAATCTGACACGGAATGATTCTGGATCTGGCAGCGGTGGAGAGTTGCGAAACGGTGCGAACGCGGGCACCTGAGTCAACGACGCCCTGAAAACGATCATTCCGGCATTTGGCCCGGCAGCGATTCTGGGGTATAATGACGCGGCATCGCCAAAAGTCCACACGTAACTGACGCATCTTTGGTGCTCAGTGCCGTCACATATCGTGGTTTTCGACCGTAGGATGGGACGATTGTCCCGTCATTTATACATGAATCCGTATAAGGCGGCGGAGCCGCAGAAGTTCTTTTTCCGTGGGTTTCACCCACGGCTATGTGCTTTTGCGGCTCCGCCGCACGTTGTTCGATTTATGTATAAATGACAGGACTGACGCCGCACAAATCACGACGAATGATTCACATCGCAAATACGAAATATCGACAGCAAGGCAAATACAGATGAGATCTTCCAATCCCGCCCTGACGGGCAGCGTCTTCCAGAACTTTGAGTCATACGGTGACACCACCACAATGACGGTCACTGGCACGGCCGTCAAAACACTGATCGCGATTGTGCTGGCATTGCTGACCGCCGGCATGACATGGTTCAAATTCCAGGAAGCCGGCGGTGTGGCGGGGGGCGGTGCCCAGGCAATTATGCCACTAATGATGGGCGGCATGATTGTCGGGTTCATCTTTGCACTTATCACCATGTTTAAGCCCGCGTGGGCAGCCTACACCACGCCACTCTACGCTCTGGCCGAAGGTTGTTTTCTGGGTGGAATATCGGCCATTGTGCAGTCGCAATTCCCGCAATACCAAATCGTGTTTCAGGCCTGTTGCCTGACCTTTGGCACATTGGCCGTGATGCTGTTTCTTTACCAAAGCGGCATTATCAAGGTCACGGACAAACTGCGCATGGGGATTTGTGCCGCCACCGGCGCGATTTGTCTGTTGTACCTCGTTTCGTTTGTGATGGGTATGTTTGGTGCGTCAATCCCGTTCATTCACAGCGCCGGACCGATGGGAATTGGATTCAGCCTGTTTGTCGTCGGCTTGGCCGCGTTCAACCTGCTGCTGGACTTTGACCTGATCGATCGCATGGCGTCCAGCAACGCTCCGAAGCACATGGAATGGTACGGAGCGTTTGCATTGATGGTAACGCTGGTCTGGCTGTACATCGAAATCCTGCGACTGCTGTCAAAACTGAATCGCCGCAATTGAGTGCCTCCGATTCAGTTCAATACACTCCGCAACAGGAGCCATCGGTGTTGTGCACGCAGCCTGCGTGCTGAGGAACGATGAAGAACCCGCTGGCAGCGGGCGCTACGTCGCCGTGTGTTCCGGACGACGGTGGAATGTCACTCTTAAGCTGCTGATTCGTCAGCCCGCCGAGCATTTTCAAAACGCGAGGTCGCATGCTGAGGTATCGCCCCACGATTCGAACACTCAAATCAAAAGACCAGCAATACTGCCAGCATCAGTCTTCTTCCTGTTTTTCTTGATCCACCTGCCGCAATCGTACGTCTCTGTGACAACCGCCAACAGCAAAGACACGAGCCCCGGATCTCGCATGGGCACTGCGAAATCAAGGAGATACTGACAGGAACGTCGGCAGTGATCGAGTAGCATGACGGCCCAATGGTCCGAAGTTCATGGGCTCAATTCAGGTCATTATGCAGTCCAGGTTCAGAGCGGAACCTGAGAACTACCAACGGACGCCCATTTCTGAACTACGCCATATCCAGAGGACAAAGCGTGGGCACAATTGCAAACTCAGCAGAACGGACGGTTCCAGCGAACCACAATCCGGGTGAGACATCGCCACGCTCATTGCGAAGAACGTTGCTGGCCCGGGTTTTCCATGGAATCCCGGTGGCTGTATTTCCTGTGCGTGTTTGACGCCAGGATTTTTTGATCTGTTGACAGGTCGTTTGCGTTTGCGGGCTAGCTCCTCATAAGCTTGTCAATTGTTCCGCGGTTTCCAATGGCCTTTGTAATCTTGATATCGAAAGGGTTTGCATGTCAGATGAACACCAGAAAAAGAATGGCTCCGGTGGCGGACATACGCTTCTGATGATCATCGCCATCGTGTCTGCTCTGGTGCTGGCGTGGCTTGCTCCTGCGTTTGCTGTCAGTCTCAAGCTGGGCGGCGAGGTTTTTCTGCGTTTGCTGATGATGGTGGTCGTACCGCTGGTCATGGCCAGCGTCATGAGCGGTATTCTGGGACTTGGTGACGTTCGCAAGCTGGGCAAGCCTGGAGCCGTCGCTATCGGGTACTATCTGACGACAACGATTCTGGCGGTCGCGACCGGCGTGTTGATTGTCAACATGTTCAGCCCGGGTGTCGGCCTTGATGCAGATTCGATGATGAACGAAATGGGCACAACGGAGCACCATGAAAAGCTGGAAACCCTCGAGCAGAGTGAAGAAGGGCCGAAGAACATCGGCGACATCTTTCACAAGATGGTGCTGATGCTGTTCACCAGCAATCTTCTGAAGTCGATGGTCGAAGGTGAACTGCTGCCACTGATCGTCTTCAGTATCGCATTCGCTGGACTGTTGACCACAATGGGAAGCCGTTCAGAGACAATGCGGACTCTAATCGTCAGTATCAACGATGCGATGATGGGGTTCGTCATGCTGCTGATGAAGTTTGCCCCGATCGGTATCTTCTGTCTGGTGACGTCATCGTTCGGCGAATTCTTTCTGGAAGGTGATGCCTGGGAAAAGATCTCCAGCCTCGGCTGGTACATGGCCACGGTTCTGGTCGGTCTGGGCATTCACGCCTTCATCACTCTGCCACTGATTCTCTGGGTCTTCACCAAACGCAACCCGATAAAGTTTTACAGGCAAATGTCGGATGCCCTGCTGACAGCATTCTCGACCGCAAGTTCGTCAGCCACGCTCCCGGTCACCATGGAGTGCGCAGAAGTCAACGCGGGCGTTTCCCGGCGATCAGTAGAGTTCGTGTTGCCGCTGGGGGCCACTGTCAATATGGACGGCACGGCTTTGTACGAAGCTGCCGCCGCCATTTTTATGGCTCAGATCTATGCCGGTGCGAATCCGGAATTCACGTTTGGCTTCACCGAACAGATTATCGTTGCCGTGACGGCAACTCTGGCAGCCATCGGAGCTGCCGGCATTCCGGAAGCCGGACTGGTTACGATGCTGATTGTGCTGAATGCAGTCGGACTTCCCACGACGTATCTGCCGTTGATCCTGCCCGTTGACTGGCTATTGGACCGTTTTCGCACGGCCACAAATGCGTTTGGAGATTCCGTTGGCTCCGCCGTGGTCGACCAGTCGTTTCCGGACGCAGAAGCAGCGTAATGCGGGGTCGCTGCGCGGCATGAATAAGTTTCGATCGAAACTCAACACAAACTGGCCGTCGACCACCGCCACGGCAGTTTTCGCCTGATCTGCCTCTCCTGGCAGCGGCTGGCTCGAACACGTGAACGGCTCCGGTAACGACCGTTCCGTCTGTCCTGAACACAACTGATATTCGGACTGTTCCTATTAGATAAACCTCCGGCGTTGCACCTTCTATTCGGGTTTCAGCGGACTGATGTGTCAATCACAGAACAGCAATCGTAGGAGAAGCGAGGGGCTTCGCAGGCCAATGCCGAAGACTAGGCCCAGAACAAGCGACCTGGTGATTGAACTTTGCCGTTAATTTTGGCGCAGCGGCGACGTGAAGTCGACCGTTGGTCGCTGTGCAATCTCCAGGTTTTTGCTCGTCTCATTTGTGTATTGTTCAGGCTGAAGGCGACGGCAA
>JAAERP010000153.1 GCA_024230215.1 Fuerstiella sp.
CTCAAGCAAACAGGAGCAAGGTGGCGAGTCAGACGTGTCAACCGAATGGTCGGACTCTGCGCAAATATGTACAGCAAACAGTGGAATCAATACTGGAAGTCGCTCGTCGCCTGAAATACCGTAATCCTTGAGCGCACCCCCCGCCGTCGGGGCCCCCGCTTGACTAAGGCCGTCTCCTCCCAATACCCTATAATCCAGGGTGTGTTTCAGCTGTTTCTGAGGAAGAGTCGGTTATGCGAACACTTTCTGCACGCGGCGTGCTGCGATTGAACGTTTTGCTGTTGATGGTGTCCGTCGGGAATGCTGACGAGGAACTGAATGTACGCCCTGCCGAGCCCGGTGAGTGGGGCTATCATCCGGCCAGCGACGAAGTGTCATCTGTCAATCCACCGGGTTTCTCCTGGCGACCGCAGTCGAATGTAGTGGCGTGGGAAATCGAGTGTGGACGCGGGGCGAACTTCGAAACGCTGGAATACCACGTCGAAGATGTCCCGATGAACGTTCACTGTCCGCCGCGAACGTTTCCGCCGGGGCCCTATGTGTGGCGTTATCGAGGCCGCACGAAGGACGGCCAGCAGACTCGGTGGAGCGTCCCGCGGCGATTTCGGATCAGTGACAACGCGGTGGCCGTGCCGCTGCCGCCACGAGCTGAATTGCTGGATCGCATTCCTCAAAGTCATCCCCGTCTGTTCGTTCGTCCCGAAGACCTACCGCGCCTCAGGGCTCTGGCAAAGAGCGAGATGAGGAAAGAATTCGAGGCGCTGCAGAAACGTTGTGAATCGTTGTTGCAGAATCCACCGCCGACGTCCGAGCCGCCCAAGTACGGTCCGGACGTCGTTCGAAACAGCGACGAGTGGCGTAAAATCTGGTGGGGCAATCGCACCTACACAACCCGCGCACTCGACAGTGCCGCGACGCTTGCGTTTACTCGACTGCTGGGAGGGAAGGAAGAATACGGACAGCTTGCCAGGAAGATTCTTCTGGACTGCGCCAAGTGGGACCCTCATGGCGCAACGGGCTATCGATACAACGACGAAGCCGGCATGCCTTACGCCTATTACTTTGTGCGCACGTACACTTTCGTCCATGACTTGTTAAACGAGAACGAGCGTGAAACGTGTCGTCAGGTGATGAAGATTCGCGGTGACGAAATGTACCACCATCTCTATCCGCGACATCTGTGGCAGCCGTATTCCAGCCACAGCAATCGAGCATGGCATTTCCTGGGAGAAATCGGGATTGCCATGCTGGGTGAAGTGGAAGGAGCCGACGAATGGGCATGGTTTGCGATCAACGTATTTCACAATGTGTATCCGGTCTGGTCGGACTCTGACGGTGGCTGGCACGAAGGCTTCGGCTACTGGAACAGTTACGTGGGACGTTTCACATGGTGGGCGGATGTCATGCATTCGGCCATGGGAATCAGTGCGTACGACAAGCCGTACTTCTCACAAATCGGCTACTACCCAATGTACCTGTTGCCGCCCGGCAAAATCGGCGCGGGCTTTGGCGACCTGAATGCTGCGAGGAAGGCCACAGACGCGGTGCCTCTGGTCAGCCAGCTTGCCGCACAGGCCGGCAACGGGCATTGGCAGTGGTATGTCGATCAGATGGGCGGCTCGCGCGCGGCACCCGGCTACATCGGTTTCGTCCGCAGCTCGCGACCACATGTCGCGCCGATTGCTCCGAACGAACTGCCCACGTCGCGCGTTTTTCGCGGCATCGGGCAGGCCGTGATGAATACGACTCTGAACAACGCGGCCAACGATGTGCAGGTTGTTTTCAAGTCGAGTCCCTTTGGAACGCAATCGCACGGCTATGAAGCGAACAACTCGTTTCTGCTGTGGGCGTATGGACAGAGGCTGTTGATTCGCAGCGGCTATCGGGACAGTTATGGCAGCGATCATCACAGGAAATGGATGTGGAGTACTCGATCGGTCAACAACATCACGATCGACGGACAGGGGCAGATCCCTCGTTCAGCCACTGCCCTGGGCAGAATCGTCGACTTTCAGACATCGCCAACGATGGACATTGTGTCAGGTGAAGCAAAGGAGGCCTATCGTTCTGTCTCCGGAGAACCTCTGCTGAATCGATTCACGCGGACGATTCTGTTCGTGAAGCCCGAACTGATTGTGATCTACGACCAACTGGAAGCGCGCGAAGCAGCGACGTTCGAATACCGATTGCATGCGACGAATCAGTTTGCTGTCCGCGCGCAAACCGACATTCAACTGAACGTTAAGGATGTGCGCTGTGACATTTCGATGCTGGCCCCGGAAGGTCTGCAGTTTTCGCAAACTGACCAGTACGATCCCAATCCGCGCCCGCGCATCAAGCTCCGCGAATGGCACCTGACAGCTGCGACGCCGGAGAAGTCGAAGACGACAGAATTCGTCACGGTCTATCGGCCGCATCGCGCCGCTGACACTGTACCGCAGACGCAGACACTCACGAAAATCGATGGCGGCTATGTCCTGGAAGCGGCGGTGTCAGGCGGACGCGTCACGGCCCTGCTGCCTACGAACGAGTCGGCAACACTGTCCGCAGCGGGGCTCACCAGCCAGGGAAAGATCGTGGTGGTACGCCGAGGCACGAACGATGCCATCACCGAGACCCGCCAGCTTTCCACCAAATAGACGACGGGAGAGTTCCATCATGCACGGCCATTTTTCCAGACGGTCCTTTCTGCAAACCACGGGATTCGGTGCGGCTGCCGCAAGTCTCAGTGGACTGACAATTGCTCAGCCACCGGCCCGGTCGCAGGTGATTCAGGGCTTTGAAGAAACGGCTATCGATGTCAATGCGTCGAAAGGGTGGCAGCCGGTCTCGGATCGCAGAATCCGCGTTGGAATTGTCGGATACGGGGTTTGCCGATTTGGTGCCGCCTTCAGTTTTCAGGACCATCCGAACGTGGAGGTCGTGGCTGTCAGTGACTTGTTCCCTGATCGCTGTGACGCTCTGGCTCAGGCGTGCCGTTGTGCAAAAACGTATCCGTCTCTGGAAGAACTGGTCAAAGACGAACAGATTGAAGCCGTCTTTATCGCCACCGACGCACCCAGTCACGCGCGGCATTGCATTGACGCTCTGCAGCATGGCAAACACGTGGCATGTGCTGTTCCGGCGACGTTCGGGTCGCTGGAGGAGGCGGATCAATTGCTGGAAGCGGTTCGAACGAGCGGCAGAACATACATGATGTTTGAGACCTCTTACTTCCACGAAGACGTGCACGCCATGCGCGAAATCTATCGGGCGGGTGGATTTGGAAAGCTGGTCTATGCCGAGGGCGAATACTACCACGATTCGGTTGAGCAGATTGATTCCTATAAAGGCTGGAGAAAAGGCCTGCCACCGCAGTGGTATCCCACGCATTCGAACGCCTATTTCATGGGCGTCACCGGCGGAAGTTTCACGGAAGTGTCCTGCATGGGAATACCCAGCCAGAAGAAACTGCTGCAAGCCGCAAACAACCGCTACAAGAATCCGTTTGGCACAGAGGTGGCGTTGTGCCGCACCAGCGAAGGCGGCATGGCGCGGATGGCGGTCAGTTGGGACACGCCGGGGGACAGTGGCGAAAAGGGGCGGATTCGAGGTCAGAAAGGCAGTTACTACGGCAAGTACGAAGGCCCGTCTGCAAAGAACCTGCCAGCGATCGATCGGCCACCCTTGCCGCCGGGCGTGAAGGCGGGCGGGCACGGTGGTTCACATGGACAACTGACCAACGAATTTGTCACAGCGATTCTGCAGGACCGCCTGCCACTGGTCGACATCGCTCAGGCTCTAAACATGACGGTAGCCGGCATTGTCGCCCATCAATCGGCACTTAAGGATGGCGAATTGTTGAAAATTCCGCAGTACACGGTCTGAATTTACCATTCGCCGAGCGGTTTGACCTGACGTGAGCGAGCCAACTTCGTGTCGCAGCTTCCCGGTGTGGCCACGACCACCAGTCGCAGATCTCCAGACGACGGTGCACGAACTTCGAACGCCACCATGAGCGTGCCGGGATTGGCCGAATCCCACTCGTGCCGAGGCTCAGCCGTGTTCAGAATTGACCATGTGGCTCCGGGCGGCTCGACAATTGTCAATTCCAGTCGCTGATCCTGCTGTTTCAGGTGCAGCGTGGCTCCAGCCTGCGTCGCCACTTCACCCGGCGTAATCATGCCCCAGCGGACGCGGTGACCGGGGGTGAGGCCGTTCAGCTCGTCCTGAATCAACACTTCTCGCGATGGCAGCAGAGCCACGCCGCGCTGTACCTGTTTGGCTTGTCCGTCGTACACGGCGCTTAAGTCAGCGACAGTGTGAGGGAAGTCGGGATGGTCCGAGAATTCAATGATGCTGGCGTGACCTTTGGCAACCTGCAGTTGTCCATCGATCACCAGCGTGTTGTGTCCGGCATTGCTCTGCCGAAAGATCGTCCAGCGGTCGGAGCTCTGAGCGGCACTCCAGAGATTCATTCCCCGCGATTCGATGCCGTGATAGCCTTCCGCTCCCAGATCCACGGCCCACCGCACGCCATCGGCGTCCAGCACGAACGAACCGACATCCATCTGGCCGTGAGGTGCCGATGGCGAACCTGCTTTCAGCCCCACGAACGTGGCATCGGGATCTGTCCATGAACTGCGATGAACGGTAATCGGTGTATGACTGCCACTCTGCCAATGCAGCGGCTGAGCGATCTCGGACACGTCCAGCTTGCCTTCCGGACCGTTCATCCACAACAGCGCGAGCGGCAACAGACGGTGGCCGCCCTTTCCGACATCACCGGCGTCAAAACTTTTGATCGCAGCCCGCAGACGCGCGTCCTCTCCCAGCAGCCAGTCCGGACGCTGATAACGCCTGGCGAACCAGTACAACGCCTCCGATGGTCCGCGACGGGCTCCGCCGTCCGCATAGTTGAATGCTTCGCCCGACGGTCCGGTCACCAGACTCAGATAGCCGCCCGTCTGATCGAAGCCGGCCATGTTGCCTAAACCAAAGTCGGTTTCCAGAAGCTGGTCGAGCATCGCCAGCAGCACGACATTGAAGCTGGTTCCGTAGACCCAGTAGGCCGGTCCTTCGGGATAGCTGCCGTAAGGTGCATAGGCTTTCATCGAACGCGGCACGTTTTGAATAGCAGTGTGGACGGTTTTCGCCGCAAGCTCCGGTTCGTGTTCCAGAATCGCCAGCGCACCGGCCGTGAGTCCGCAATGACAAACCTGGCCCCAGTTGTTGGTCGCTTTGACCCAGCCTTTGTGACGGGTTTCAAACGGCAGCACCACTCCCTTTTTCAGAATCGCATCGCGAATCGTGTGACGACTCTGTTCGTCCAGTCCGTTGAACATCCAGTCGTAGCCAATGGCCATCGCGAGTGTCATCTCGGCCACGTCCAGAAAGTGACTGGGATTCCAATCACTGAACGCGGCCACCGCCAGCATTTCCTGCCTGCCGCGTTGAACGTACTTCGTGTCGCCGGTGAGTTGCCAGGCCATCGACAGAGTGACCAGTCGCTGCAGGCAGCGGCGAGATTGCCCCAGCAACCGCCGTCCCTGCAACGTTCGCGTGACCGGTGGCACATCAGCCAGCAGGTCCGCGTGACGAGTAACGGCCCGGGCCAACTGATCGAGCGACGAAGAGGTCTTCCCGAGCGACTCGCGCAATGCCTGAAATTCCGCCGCACCGGCCAGCAGTCGCGGGTGAGTCGTCGGCAGCGCTGCGATGCGCGTCTGCAGTTCCTCAACGGAGATCTGAGCAGACGTGTCCTGTGCCCTGACCGATTGGAGATCCAGTGCAGCGAACACGATGAACGTCAGCAAAGTCCCGATTGTTGTGCGAAACATGGTCGGCCTCCGGTGAGTGATTCAATCCATTTGATGTGAGTTCTTATTCCACGTCACTTACTGACGGCGTGTGAGGTGAAAACACATGTTCGTACTCCAGCGTCTGGTCAGCAGCAACCGTGTCGAAAACGTCTTCCTGCCCGTCCGGCCACTGCACCGTGATCGAGTCAATCGTGGTTGCGTCGCCCAACCCGAAATGCAGTTCTGCGGGACTCTGCGAAAGATACGAACCGTCAGCTCCGACGATCGCGGTTTGCACACGATCCTGACAACGAACCACCACGACGGCTCCCAGCGCAAACGTGTTGCCGCCGCGTTGTTTCAGTCGCACACGAACCCAGTGACCGGGGTCCGCCGTCGTATTTCCCAGGATCATTGGAGATCCACCCTGAACCATGATTGCCAGATCCATCCTGCCATCGCCGTCGAAGTCCGCGTGTGCTCCGCCGCGGCCAACAATCGGATCGGCCAACTGCGGACAGCTGTGTTCACCGACTTCAAAAAAGCCGTCCGGCGGCTGCTGACGAAAAACATACGGTCGCTGAGGAACCAGCATCGTTGAATCGTCTTCGTCCTGCAGAGTATTCCCGTTCACGACCCACAAGTCCACATAGCCGTCGTTGTCAAAGTCGACGAAGCCGGTCGCCCACCCAACGGCACTGAGTGAGATCTGCCCCAGTCCTACCGCGTCCGCTCGGTCAGCAAAGCGAACCACTCTCAAACCGTCATCCATCGGGGCTTCGGGAATGTCCCCCGTCATGTTCAGGAAGAATGCATTTTCCTGAGCAACCCAGTGAGTGACAAACAGATCAAAATCACCGTCGTCACCGTAATCGCAGACAGCCAGCCCCATCGCGCCGCGATAGTCCGCCGCCAGCGAAAGCGCCCCAATGTCCGCGAAAGTTCCGTTGCCGTTGTTGCGAAAGACACCGTTGGCAGAAACATCGTTGGCCACATACAGGTCCGGCCACTGGTTGTCGTCGAAATCACACCAGATTGCGCCGAGTGATCGCCCCGATGGTTCAGCCACGCCTGCCTGCGCGGCAACATCCGAGAACGTTCCGTTACCGTTATTGTGGTACAGAACATTTGTATCCGCGGCGTATGACGACGGATTAATGGTAAACGGATTGACCTCGCCGTGCTGCTGTCGGACTCGGACCAGATCATCCTCGCGATACTCAAAGTTTACATACGTCGTCACGTACAAATCCATGCGTCCGTCGCGATCGAAATCGCCCCAGGCGCAGCCGGCGCTGAAACGTTCGTCACTCACGCCAGCCATATCGCTCACATCGACAAACGTTCCGTTGCCATCATTGCGAAACAGAATGTTGGGGCCATAGGCGGTGATGTACAGATCCAGATCGTGGTCATTGTCATAGTCGGCCCAGGCAGCTGCCATTCCGAAAATCGACCTATCCACGCCAGCTTCCCGAGAAACATCCGTAAACCTTCCGTCGCCGTCATTGCGATACAGCGCACAGCGTCCCGATTTACTTTTGCCTGCATCTGACGCTCCTGCAGTTTCCGATTCCACAATTGAACCACGAAAATTCACCAGAAACAGATCCGGATCGCCATCGGAATCGTAGTCGCCCCAGGCCAGACCGGAACCCATGTCTTCCGGCAACAACGATTGACGCGTGGCGGGGAAGTGCTGAAACTCGATCCCGGTTTGCTTCGTCACATCAGCAAATGTGAAGCGGACCATCTCCGGCAGAATTTCACGTTCCAGAATACTGGTCAGCCCGCTGATCGTCCCGTCTTTGTCCGGAGCAGACGGATCCGTTCTGCGGCTCCCGGCCCAGGCCAGCCATGCAAGGCCAGTCGTTGCAAGGACGCAGGGAATGCCCCAGCGCAGCATCAACCGATAACGTTTACTCAGTCTCCGCGACGCCATCACCTTCAATCCTGATGCGGACAGTTTCTCGCGTCATTTCTGTGATTGGCGAGCGAACGTCGTTGTCTTTTCCGTAAACGCGATTCAAAAACTCGGGATTGGCTTTGCGATACCACAGAATGGCTTCCACCTTCAGTTCGTCGCCGGACTGAGCGTCATTCGTGGGAACGGCGAAGTCCTGTGACCGCTGCCCGGGAGTCTGTTTCTCATCCCCGCCCGCAATCACGCGACCACGCGCCATGGACGGGCACTGCAACTCGACGGCAACATTATCCGTCACGCCAGGGAACAGCGACCGTTTGTAGCTGGCCCCGACCATATCCCACAGGTTGTGTCGATCAATCAGCTCACCCTTGCGGTCAAATCCATCCGACTTAAACCACACCTGAGCACGATCGACGTTCCCGTCCTTGTCTATGCCACCGGTGTGATAAATTTCACCGCCGTGCGAATCAGTCACCGTCAGTTCAATCCAGCTCTCGATCATGTCCAGGGGCCCTGTGGGGAAATCGTGACCTGTCTTATTGTTCATCAGACTGACCTGGATCGATAACGGCCTTCCCGCAGTGGCCACTTTCGGAGCGACCATGCTTAGACGCACCACCGGCCCGGTGGTCCATTTGTCGGCGATTTCCGGAATCTCGATCTCGCCTCGTAACCACTGTTCCGTCAGTGCCACGTGATGTTTGTGACCTTCCAGATTCATCAGTTCGGGAATGTACTGATTGCTGGCCAGCGTGCGGTGGCTGCGATGCATTCCGTCACCTGCGTTCCGATTGTAGTCCGTCACGTCGCCAAACGCCGGGTCATCACTCTCGGCGAGCGGCATGTGGCACTCGCGGCAGCTAATCGTCTGGGCAGGATCCCCTTCGTGATACCACTTGCTGTTTTTCCAGCTGTCGTATTGGTTCTGCCCCTGCACCTTGCCAATGTCTGTGTTGACTTCCTTGTCCAGATACTGCTTGTGGCAGGCACCACAGAACTCGGCCGTCTTATACAGTGGCCGGGAATACGACGTGATGTGCTTTCGAGGATAAGTGCGGATCAGGAAGTCACTGAGAAACTTCGCCAGCTTTCCCTGGCGCTGTTCGTAGACGTACCGTTCCGGTGGTGCAATCGTGTAATCGCCGTTGCCCTGCACGTCCGACTGCACCATGCAATGACAAACCAGACACGAAATACCCTCATCCGCGCCGACGGCACTCAGTGTGATGTTGCCCGAATTTTTCGCCCCGCTGAACAGCGATATCGGATCGTGACAACCGGCACAATACCGCGTGTGTTCGGGCGACGTTTCCTTCGACATGAAACTCTGAGTTCGCTGGAACATATCGTCCATCGAAGAATACCGGTGGGCACTGGGCAACCATTCTTCATAGATCTGAGTATGGCAACCGCTGGTACCGCAACCAGCCGATCCCGCCAGATCCTGAGCGTGCAGCGCGCCTTCGCGTTTCACCTGCGCGGCCGTGTCGGCCAGGATCGTATCAAGCATCTGCCGTTGCTTGTTGTTCAGAGGCAGCGCTGAAGTGCATTGACGCACCTGATCAAACACGCCCTTCGATTCCCCCGTGCTGCGCGACTCGACACCTTTTGATAAGGATGTCAACACAATGTCACGATGCTGCTCACCGACGGCATTCGCCACCTGCTGTCGCAGCGAATCTGCCCACGGCGCTTCGAGCCTCGCAAGGCTGGGAGCAAACGGCCGATCTTCACCGAACTGCCAGTTGTAGTCGGCCGGAAAACCACGATTCGTCTGTGGTCGACTGTAGCCAATCGCCCAGATCGCAACTGGCAGCGACAGCAGCAAACAACCCGCCAGCCCTCTGGCATAAAACGTTCGGCGAGCTGCGACCAGTTGACGTCGAACATCAATGTCGTTTGTCCTGCGGATCACGACCGTCAGCACATGTACGACAACAAAGACAACCAGCCCCAGCCCGGTGACCAGATGCAGCACGTCCCAGACCGCATTCAAACGCGGTCCGAATACACCCTGCCACGTCAACACCACGCCGCTGACAAGACACACCGACAGAATCGCCGTGGCGATGTATCCCAACAGTTGATAGTGGCTGAGATTTCCTTTGCGGCGGATCCACCAATGCCGTACCAGATACCAGACAACCGGCGCTAAGAACAGAATTCCGAATGCCGTATGCAGCAGTACCGAGAACTGAACCAGTGGGCTGAATGGCAGCAGCCAGACCACCATGCCAGAGATAGTTTCAAACAGCAGATAACCAGCGACCAGTGCCACCAGGCGTGACCGCCATTCACCGACGGCGGTGACTTCCGTCGAAACCCGCCGACTGGTTCTGCGTTGATTCGTTTCTGCTTCAGCCATGACCGTTCACCCGAATCCTCCCGACGCAATCGCTATGGCTGGAAGACGGGAGCGTTAACGTCCATGCCGACAAAAGGGAATAAAACGGGACTTTAATACCTTTAATTCCAGAATAGTCGCTTCGGTCACATAACTCAAGCGGCGAATTCGCCTGTTGGCGGCAACGTGCGGATTACACGCTCAGTTCATGGTCATGGACAGTTCCGCGATCGTGCCCCCAGCCAGAGATTTCAGATAGTCCTCTTCCAGCTTGCTGAGTTTTCGCCGTCCGGCGCACCGCCCAACGACAGGACAGCCATCTTCCAGGGACAAGCTGCTGCGCCCCGTCTCGACGCCTTCCGGCAACTCGACCACGTCCCCTAAAGAGACCGCCGGTGCCGCCCGTCCCAGCGAATCGCCTCCAGCAACGCCCCGGTGACCTCGCAGCAACCGACCGCGAGTCAACTGCTGCACAATGCCTGACAACGATAACCTCGGCTTCTTCTCAGCCGGACGATGACATGGGCGGAAGCGGACTTAGCGCTCAGGATTGCTGTTTACGCAGGAACTGCCGGTATCATGGAACCGGCAATCAGGCAGCAGTGGATTGCCTCGACCTGCGCGGCGAGTTCGTCTTGACCGGCTTTTCAACGATAAAATAGAACCCAACTGCTAACGCCGCACCGGCTTCGATTCTTTAGGAAACGTCACTACTAATCGACATTTTCATCGAAACTGTCGGCATCGAATCAGTTTTCTTATCCCCTCATATCTCTCCTCTCCATTATCGATCACATCCCCGAATTCAGGGGATGACGCAGCCTTCGCGTTCCACAGAGGTTGCCAACACGTCAAAAATTCAATCTCTCAATTACATTTCGCGAAGCCGACGCATGTGTTGCCGTTTGAGTTGCATGCCGAACGTCAGCCGTCGCGACGGCACATCAGCAAATTCGCCCTGGGTGAAGACTCCAGATGAAAACATTTAGTTCTGGATGCCAGAAGCCGTGGCCGACACACAACGGCCAGCCGCCATTGCCAGCATTCGCCATAAATATCACGGTATGCATGGCAGTGGTTCTGCTTGCCGGCTGCCGGAGCGGCAACCACTACTACGCCCAATCCATGCCACGCAGCCTGCGGCTGACGGCACAATCCAATCCACAGGAAGCAGATCTGTCGCGATTGGCCAGCGCAACCGGCGGCAGTCAGACGATTGGTCGTGGAGACGTTCTGGAGATTTCGATCGCGGCAAGCCTGAGTAAAGATGATCAATTCACGATGAAGGTTCGCGTTGCGGACGACGGTACTGCGACGCTGCCGGACATCGGGCCGGTAACGCTTGCCGGCGTAGAACCACAGGCCGCTGAAGCCCTGATTGGTCAGGAGGCTGTGACCAACGGGTATTATCGCAATCCTACAGTTACGGTTTCGTACCTTAGCCGAAAGATGAATCGAGTTCGAGTTATTGGTGCCGTGAAAGAACCGAGCACATATGAACTGCCTCCCGGTGAAAGCGATGTGGTTTCGGCTATCGCTGCTGCGGGCGGACTGGCCGAAAACGCCGGCGAAAACGTCGAAGTACGTAACCCGAATCTCGGTTTATCCGGCCGACGGCCAGTCGTCGCCGGAGCCCCATCGACTCCGCATTCAACAGTCAGCGCAACGTCTCCGGAAGACGGCATGAAATCGTTCACCGTCAATCTGGTGTCTGCGGCCAAAGCCGGAACCAGCACGTATGTCGTGCAGGACGGTGGCGTTGTGATGGTCGAGAAACGCGACCCGGCACCAGTCAAAGTTGGTGGTTTAGTACATAAACCTGACGAGTATGACTTTCCCATTGGCAAGGACCTGACGGTGTTGGGCGCCATCTCTTTGGCGGGCGGCACCAATAACCAACTGGCCGACAAGGTTTTCGTGATTCGCCCGTTGGTAAACTCGAAAGATCCAGCTGTGATTCAGGTAAGTCTGCGGAAAGCCAAGAAGATGGGCCGAGAGAACATTCTTCTTGGCCCGGGCGACATCGTCTGGGTTGAGCAGACGACGGGCACGGTCTTCATGGAAGCGTTGCAGTTGATCCGATTCGGAGTCTCCGGATCAGCGCCATTGTTCTGATTTTCTAGTTAAACCACCGTGTCGACGTTGATTCGCGGCGGCCACAAAGATCGAAACCACGGCAGGAAGCCGAACGAAATGACAACGTCTCAAGGTCAGATTGCGGGCATGGAAGCAGGAGGGCACGATGCCCTGGCGACAACGCTGCACTCCATCGCTCGCTTTATGCGAACGGTTCGCCTGCGGAGTGGCATCCTTTTGGCCTGCCTCGTGACGTCCGGAATCCTGGGCGCGCTTTATTACGTGACTGCTCCCCGAATCTACCAGTCGAATGCATCACTGTACGTCATGAAGGTCGGTTCCGGAATCACTGAAGAAAGCATGGGTGGTGCAAGTGATCCGTCTCGTGCGATGCCCACTTTTCGAACTCTGATGAGCTGCGAACGAGTGATGCAGCTGACACTGGAACGGTTGTCGGACCGGTTTAAGACACAATTTGAAGGCTTGACCGACGCTGAGGCCGCAGCCGTCATTCAAGCATCGCTGTCCGTCTCATTTGAATTTAACACAAACATTCTTGATGTACGATATCGGTCCAGGGATCCAAAGGCCGCCGCCGCAGTTCTGGCAGCGCTGTTCAGTGCCTACGGATCATTCATGAACGACATGAACGAAGGGTCCGCAGACCAGAACCTTGAACGACTCAGGTCAAAGCTTGATGAATTAACGGCGGAGCTCGAGAAGACCCGCGAGGCCCGCAACCGCCTGAAAGCCTCAGCTCCCAACTACGTCGGCACAGGTGGTGAAGACACACTGAACGTTCATCTTGAGAATATTCGGCAACTGACGTCCAGGCTGTCCGAAGCCGGCGACGAATCAGCTAAAGCGAACAGCACCTATTTTGAGTTGCAGCGGGCGATTGCGTCAGGTCAGGATATTCTGCAGTTCGCCGATACACTCGCACCACAGATTATGGCAGAGGCACTTGGAATCGGCGGCCAGAATTCGCTTGAGGCCGCCAGAATCAACCAGCTGCTGCTCGAAAAGACGTCTGACCTGGAGAATGCTCAACGCAGATTGGGACCGAATCATCAGGACATTCAGGATCTGGAATCGCAGATCGCGACGTTGCAAAACCATCTCTTACGCACCCCTGCTGCGAAAATGCAGGCGACGGAACAATCCAGCCGAGCATTCCTGGGGCCACAGTTGCTCGAAATGGCAAAGCAGCGGTTGGCAACAGCCCTCGCTACACAACAGGACCTGCTGGCACAGATGCAACGGGAAAAGGCGCTCGCCCTGGCCATGGATATGACACTCAGCCAGATCCATGATCTCGTACAGGAAGAGGAACAGTTAAATGGTTTACGAGCACTTGTCGTCGACCGTATGGCAACCATTGACCTGGAAAAGGGCACCTTCATCAAGACTGAAGTGTCGACGCCGCCCAGCATCCCGAAAGCACCGGTCTCGCCTCGATTGGTTGTCGTGGGCTTCCTCTCGATCTTCTTTGGCACGGCCGCGGGGCTGGGCATCATCTGGGTGTTGGATATCCTGGACGACCGTTTCCGGGCACCGGAAGAACTGAAACTGCATCTGAATACTCAGATTCTGACCATGGTTCCAGCCATGGAAGAGCTCCCGGGGGAAGGTTTCGACGCGGTCATGTGTCAGTCACAACCCAACAGTACAGAAGCAGAATCCTTCCGTGGCCTTCGGACAAATCTCGAATTCGCAGCCGGGGACACCGGGCGGGTTGTTTGTACCAGCACAGAACCCGGCGACGGAAAAACGACAATTTCCTCCAATATGGCCGTCGCCTTTGCTCAGTCCGGACGAAAGACGCTGATCATTGACGCCGACATGCGGCGGCCTGGACTGTCGACATTGCTCGACCTTCGTGACGACAAGGGGTTGTCAGCCATTCTGCGGTCGTCAGGTGAACTGGAATTCGCAATAAGAGAAAACCTGCGAGCGACGCCGGTGAATGGCCTTGATGTCATTTCCAGTGGGCCTCGCCCTGTCAACCCGGCCGAACTTCTGGCCAGCGAACGATTTGCCAATTTACTGGCCTGGGCAGAAACACGTTACGATCAGATCATTGTGGACGCTCCTCCCGTGCTGGCAGTCAGTGACCCACTAATCATTGGCCGACTGGTGGACGGTGTGGTTCTGGTGGTCCGTCCGGACAAGGACCGACGACGCAGTGTTATCCGCGCGACCGAATCGCTGCACAGCCTCGGCTGTACTCTGCTCGGCGTAGTCGTGAATCATCTCAGTGGAAACGATGCCGCCGGCTACGGTTACGGCTATGGATACGGCTACGGATACAGCGAAAACGACGAACATGCGACCGACGAACATGCGACTGACAACGACCTCACTGACAACGACCTCACTGAAAACGACCTCACTGAAGGACCACCGGCCGAAAACGTCATAGGACGTTCTCTTGTCAGCATTGACAATGCCGCACCCGACCTTGAACAGAAGAAAGCTGCGTAGTGCATTGTCAAAGCGACATATTCGGTTGGCCGCGAAGCGGCGAAAGCACGTAGCCATGGGCGCCAGCCCATGGAACAAGCACCACACAAACACATAGCCGTGAAACGGCGGCAGCAACATCAATCATGTCAACCAACAAGCCACGATTGCGGCCGCCGTTTCACGGCTAACGATCATCATCGCATCATTACCACGGGCTGCCGCCCGTGGCTAAGTGCTGCGGTCCCTCCGGGACCAAACACAAAAAAGTCTTCTTCCGTGAGTTTCACCCACGGCTATCTGCTTTCGTCGCTTCGCGACTATGGACTTGTGGGTCACAACAAGGTTCCGACCGGCCCTACAAGAGATTCATAACGGAGCGAAGTTGGCCACCATATCGACCGAAGGAGTACAGACGTGTCCCACCTCACAGCCATCGAAGATCGACGTAGTCGAATATCGAACACGCTGCTGAAGGCGGTAGATGTGCTGATCGGTGCTCTGATCTTCGGGTTGCCGTTTATTATGGGCGGTCGCGAAGCGTGGGGACACTGGTTTCTGATCTCGGTTGCATTTCTGCTGGGGGCCACATGGGCCACGTACGCAACGATCCGTGGGTGTCGCTACAGCGTGTCGTGGTTTGAAGCGTTTTTCATTGCCGGGCTGGCGATCGTCGCGTTCCAGGTGCAACCGCAGTCGCCCGACACGATGCAGACTTTTTCACCCGAGTATCAGCGTCTGCTGCCCACATGGACGGAGACTCAGAGCACCACTGCAGAAACCAGCCACGCGTGGTCAACGTTAAGTCTGACGCCCACCGAATCACGACACGGCTGGTGGATATTCCTGGCTTATGCGGTGATCACCACCATACTGTTCCAGCGCGTTCGCGACCAGAAAGACTGCCACCAACTGTTGCAGGGGGTGGCTATTGTCGGTGTGGCGATGACGGGCTTCGCTTTGTTTCAATGGGCCACGTCAAATGACCGGTTTTTCTGGTTCTACGAACATCCGTACACAGAACCAACACTCCACCTGAAAGGCGCTTTCACAAACCGCAACCACTTCGCGCAGTTCCTGTCTCTGACAATCGGCCCGTTACTGTGGTGGCTGGTTTCCAATGTCAAATCGATATCTGACAGCAGCAATCCGAAACTGCCCAAAACTCCCCAGCGACAGTCACGGAATCGGTCCCGTTCAAAGAAGACCGGGCGTCAGGTACGTAGCGCATCGTGGAACAATGTGGAACGCAGCCTGACGATCCCCGTTCTACTGCTGCTTTGTGGCGTTTCTGTCGTCATTCTGGCCGTCCTGCTGTCTCTGTCGCGCGGAGGCATGATTGCAGCCGGTGCCGCCACACTGGTGGCGCTGATCGGCCTGTGGCGCGGATTCAAGGTCGGCGGTGCAATGGCAGGATTGCTGCTTGGCGGCGGCGTATTGTTTCTGTCGCTGCTGTCGTTCGCCGATCAGGAACAGGTACAGACCAAAATCGATCAGCTGATTTCCACCGATGCCGACGAAATCGACTCCGGAGGAAATCGCCGCGCCGTGTGGGCAGCCGATGCGAAAGTGATTCAGCAATTTCCATGGTTGGGCACCGGTGTCGGCAGTCATCGCGATGTGTATTCGATGTACATGGAAAACTATGCTGACTTCGCCATGTCGGAAATGACTCACGCCGAAAGCAGCTTCGTGCAGGTAGCTCTGGAAACAGGATTCATCGGCGCTGGCTGCCTGGCGCTGGCGCTAATCGTGCTGATGTTTCGTCTGACTGTCGGCTACTTTCGCAGAAATTCTGATGCCTGCCGCGCCTGTACGGCCGCTGTCGCGGCGAGTGCCGCAGCCGGGATTCTGCATGCGGTCACCGACTTCATCTGGTACGTCCCTGCGATCGTTGTGATCAGTCTGGTCCTGATGGTTGTTGGCCTGAAGGCTGCGTCGCGAAACTTTGGGACGGAAGCGGCTTCTGCAGGCACCTGGTTTCCTCGAGCGGGCTGGGCGGTGACAGGAGGTCTGTGTTTGCTGGCCTTCATTCGTCTGCAGCCGGAACTTCAGGCACGTATCGCAGCAGAGAAACACTGGTATGCGTTTCTACGAACCGAACTGGAAGTACAATTCGATGATTCGGACGGCTATGCCGACCTGAAGGAAGGAGACATCGTTTCCGTTGAGATCCAGCCCGTTTCTTTTCTGGAAACTGAAGAGCCGAAATATAACCCGGAACACGCTGCTCGTGAGGAGGCGGCACAACTTGCGTTCGTTCGCGAGCGTATCGAACATCTGACAGCATCGCTAAAGGCCGCTCCGGACCAGCACCGCGTTCAGTTGGTCCTGTCCGAGCAGTTACTCCGGCTGTTCGATCTAATGCAGGGACACAGCGACAATCCAATGCCGTTAAAGATGATTCGTGATGCTGCGGTCACAAATTTTTCCGATGCCGGTGAGCGCCAGGACTGGGTGAAGATCGTATGCGAAGACCGAATTCGATTAATCAGACTGTCAGATCAATTGCTGCGAGACTCGCTGAAAGGCTGTCCTGTTCAGGGTCACGCCTATCTGACGCTGCTGGACACGGCATTCGCCACCCAACAATCCAGTCTTGGTCAGCAGAAGCTGATTGACCAGGCGATGCTGGTCCGAGGTCACGACCCTCGCGTACGTTTCGTGGCCGGGCGGGAAGCACTTCTCAATGGCGACAAAGAGACCGCTCTGCAACTTTGGGAATCCGTCTTCCATTCGAATCAGTACTTCCGACTCGGCATTCTGAAACTCGTGGCATCCCAGTTGCCGGCAGAGTTTTTCATAGAACAATTCCAACCGAACGCCGACGAATTGCTGGACCTGCTGAACGTCTACGACTTACTCGAACGCGAACGCGATTCCACCGTTATTCTGAATCAACTCTGCGAAGTCATCCCCGAAGAAGCGCCCGGCATTGAAGACGAAGACGAACGAGAAGAGAAGATGCTCATTGCGTATCAGGCCGCTCGAAAGCTTGATGATCTGAATCGAGCGATCGACATTCTGCGGATCGTCATCGAGGACTTTCCGCTCTCCTATAAACCGCGCTACCATCTCGGCATGACGCTGGTGGAACTGGAGCGACCGCAGGAGGCTTTGGATCACCTGAAGTGGTGCCACGATCAGGACCCGGGCAACATCTGGGTTCCCGATCTGATTCGCCGTGCTCGTGAACAGATACTCGAACTTCCGGAAGACGATCACGCACCGTTAATACGGCTTTGACGAGTCCGTCATTCGATAATTTCGTCGGGTTCCGCCAGCACCTCGACCAACAGACCTGACAGTTCGAGACCTGCGGCAAGTTCCTGAATGGCGTGTTGCTGTTGAACATCCGCTACACGCCAAAGCTGCCTCACGTCGCGTCTGCTCTTGTGACTGCCACGACTGATCCATGCCAGCTTCGAAACGACGGCATCCACGTGCGAAACGATCGGCAGCCTCAGCCCCTCGAAAACTTCGATCGTGACCGAACGACCAAGCTCTCCAGGAATCAACTCGCGCGGATAGATGTCCAGTTTCAGAGTTTCGACGGTATCAAGCAGTTGAAACATCTTCCGTCGTGCAACAGCCCCGCGAATCGACTCACCCGAGTACTGGAAGTCGGATTCCTGAAGCGAAACAAGGAATTCTTTCAGACGATCTGCAACCGCAGCATTGTCGATCACAATGTCGACATCCTGCGTCAGACGCGGTTCACCAAAAGCAATAGAAGTAATTCCGCCGGTAAGGTGAAAAGGAATCCGATGCTGATGCAGGATCTCTACCAGCTTACAAACCGTGTCGCGGAACACGTCAATCGGGAACACGTGCAAGAATCCCTTCAATCCACTCTACGATGATTGGCTCCGATCCATACAACCGTAAAGCAATCTCCCATTTGAGCCGCTCAGGCTTCATAGGACCGCGATCTTCTACAATCTGTCGACCGATGGTTTCTCGCGTCCAGTTGTAAATCGATTGAGCACGAGCCACACGTTCGACCGGTGTCATGGCATCAATGCGAGCGCAGTATGCGTCTTCTATTTCTGTGTCACTCATCGTTTGTGCCTGTTGCCGAACGTAACTGAAGCGCAACAGTTTTTCCGAGTATTGTTTTATCAGACCAGGCCCGTATTCTAACGTGGTCCCGCCGAATTGACACGGTCTGCGTTTCGATCTTCACCCGGACTAATAACAACCGCTGCCGTGTCATCGGCCTTTGGCAATCGATCACCGGTTTCGCGGTGAAACGTATCGGGACTGATAGCGACGGGAACACTGTCGCCCGTTTCGTCCATCCAGCGGTCAAGAACTGCCGCCAGTTGCTGTTGCGTTGCCGCCAATTCCGGTCTTCCCGCCAGATTCTTCAACTGATGCGGGTCCGTGATGAAATTGTAGAGTTCAACAGCGGGACGAGGAGTCAGGAAGACGTCGTGCTGAGCTGCGTTCAGATCGCCACTCTCTCTTAACGCCAGCAGTTTCTGATGCGATGCTGACCGGACGGAATCCGCCGGCCCCTGCCACGGAAGATATGGGCGAAAGTTTCGCAGCAACAAATAGTCGCCATGCCGCACACTGCGACCGTGCGCTTCATAATCATGCCAGTTGTGTTCTGAGAATGCATAACTACGAATAGTATCCGTTGAATTCTGCAGCAACGGCAACATGGAGAGCCCCTGCATCGTGGGCGGTACTTTGCAACCTGCCACACTCAGGACCGTCGGTGCCAGATCAATCACACTGACCAGACTGTCACTTGTTCCGATCTGTTTAATACCGCGTGGCCAGTGTGCCACAAGTGCCGTCTTCATACCGGAATCGTGCAGGCGGGTCTTCGCTCGAGGGAACGGGCGACCATTGTCGGCCATAACAAACAGCAGTGTGTTATCGAAGGCATCCTGTTTCTTTAACTCAGCCACAACCTTGCCAATGTAGTGGTCAAAACGGGTCACCTCGTTGTAGTACGATGCCAGGTCCTGTCGCGTTTCAGAATCATCCGATAGAAAAGGCGGCACGACGACGTCCTCGGCTTTGTGCATTGCACCGTATCGGTCGACGTCCCACTGGCTGTCCGCGTCCCAGCCTCGATGCGCGTCGTACGCTGCAAACCAAAAGAAGAAGGGTTTGTCCTGCGGTCGGTTTTCCACCACACTGACCCAGTTTGCGTGCCCGCCGGAATTCTCTTTGGACCGGCCCCCGTCAACATGATCAAACGCAGGTGGTCGTGCCTGGGGTCCGGCCTTCGGGGCGGTCGAACTCATGTGATGCTTGCCGGACAGCGCCGTGTAATAACCCGCCTCGCGTAACAACTCCGGAAACCAGGGAATGTGACCGGAGATCGGCTTGTGCAGTTCGGCAGCCTTGCCGTTGTTGTGAGGATATCGTCCGGTGATGATGCTGGAGCGACTCGGGCTGCAGCTGCTGGCGGTCAGGAACGCACGGTTAAATCGCATGCCCTGAGCCGACAGCTCGTCAATATTCGGGGTGCGCGCCGTTGTATTGCCATAACAGCCGTAATCGTTCCAACTGACGTCGTCAGCGATAAACAGCACGACATTCGGCCGATCAACAGCCATGACGCGGCTAACAGACAAAGTCATCAGGACCAGGAACATTCTTACGGAAACCACGTTAACACCTTCGCATAAAGCAGATTGTCGTAAAACCAATACTCACGATTGTTCGCGACAATGACTGCCAGCACAAGTCACTCGTATATTCGCCTGGAAAGCATCGTTGCTCCTCGTGGCGTGCACAGACGTTCTGCAATACGCTCATCCTCGTTGAGCGGCTGTATGCATGGTAGCCCCTATGGGAGTAGTGATTCCCCTATTCGAAGTCACCGCCGCCCCTGATTGCCAAGGTTCTCAGCAGAAAACAGGAGATAACGAATTGGATGACACCATTTCTGTCCTGAAGCAGGCAAATCCATTGCCCTTCAGACCCCTTCAACTGGCGGAATCGTTATGACACCGAACCAGGAACTTGAAGCGTTCATGCATGGTCTGGAAAAGCGGAATCCAGGCGAAACGGAGTTCCAGCAGGCTGTTCGTGAAGTCGCCGAAAGCCTGGTGCCTTTTGTTCAGGAACATCCAGAATATCGCACGGCGCAGATTCTGGAACGTATGACGGAACCTGACCGCGTAATCATCTTCCGCGTCACCTGGGAAGACGACAAAGGCAACATTCGAGTCAACCGAGCGTGGCGAGTTCAATTCAACAACAGCATCGGACCGTATAAAGGCGGGATGCGATTTCATCCGTCGGTCACGCTCAGCGTGTTGAAGTTTCTGGGATTCGAACAGACATTCAAGAACAGCCTGACCGGCCTGCCCATGGGTGGCGGCAAGGGTGGGTCAAACTTCAATCCAAAAGGGAAGAGTGATCGCGAGGTCATGCGATTCTGTCAGTCACTGATGATCGAACTGCATCGCCACATCGGCGTAGACACCGACATCCCCGCCGGCGACATCGGTGTTGGTGCCCGCGAGATCAGTTTTCTGTTCGGGCAGTACAAACGCCTGTCCAATCGTTTTGTTGGAACACTCACCGGCAAAGGCCTGGCTTTCGGCGGCAGCCTGGTCAGGACAGAAGCCACGGGCTACGGTTGCATCTACTTCTGCGAAAACATGTTCAACCAGATTGGTGAGAGCATTGCAGGAAAGACGGTGGCGGTCTCCGGATCCGGCAACGTTGCCATCTATGCGGTCGAAAAAGCGACGCGACTGGGAGCAAAAGTTGTCACCATGTCTGATTCGTCCGGATTTATCCACGACCCGGATGGCATTGACGAAGAAAAACTGGACTTCGTCAAAGACCTGAAGGAAGTTCGTCGCGGTCGAATTCAGGAATACGTTCAGAAGTTTCCGAAGGCAACCTACCATGAGGGCGAACGTCCATGGGCGGTGCCCGCGGATGTTGCGGTACCCTGTGCCACGCAGAACGAAATCAACGACCAGGATGCTCGCCTGTTACTGAAGAATGGTGTGCAGTCGGTTTCCGAAGGGGCCAACATGCCCACACAACTGACGGCCGCACATGAGTTCATCCATGCTGGCATCCTATACGCTCCGTCCAAGGCAGCAAATGCCGGCGGTGTTGCAGTCAGCGGACTGGAACAAAGCCAGAATTCTCAGCGGCTGTCATGGAGCCACGAGGAAGTCGATACGAAACTACAGACGATCATGCGGGACATTCACAGGAAGTGCGTCGAATTCGGATCGAAGCCAGGTGAACCGGTAAACTATGTTGACGGAGCAAACATTGCCGGCTTCGTAAAAGTCGCCGATGCCATGCTGGCCTACGGAGCGGTTTGAGAATGACCACCGATCCCCTGAAGTCACTTGAGCAGTTTACTTATTGTGATGGACGATAAGTGAACTGCCCTACCGCTGTTTCGACTGCGGCATGAAGAAGTAGTCGGGATACGTCAGCGTCAGTCGCGATTTATTTGCATCACCGTCCTCAAGGCAGGCGTCGATCTCCGCTCTTAGTCGATGCAGGTTTTCGGGAATCAGCAGCGGGTCGTCTGTCCGAATTCGCCATGCAGCAAGTTGTTTTTTCAATTCCGCCAACACGGTCAAGTATTCAGTAGCTGCGGCGAGATCACGAAACTCGTAGGGATCGCTGTGCAGGTCGTACAGTTCGTATGCCGGCGGTGCCTGCGTGCGATGATAGGCCGCTCGGACATGGTCCGGGGCGACTTTGATCGTGTTTGGTAGATCAGCGAAGAAGCGGTTCAGTGTAAATGCGTAGCCTGGATTATTCTGACCGGGCTGCAGGTTTTGAATCAGCTTGTACCGCTCGTCGCGCACCGTCCGCTGCGGATAGAAATTATGTGCCGAATGAAGGTGGTACTCCGTAAACAGATAACGCCGCCACTGTGAACTGACTTTGTCCGGCACATGCGTCTTTAATAGCGGCAGCAGCGAACGCCCCGGCAGGTCAGGGACACGTTCCGCTCCCGCAACCTCCAGCAGCGTCGGCATCAGATCAAGAGTTGACACAAGTTCCTGACGGACCATGTTCGATGCCGTGCGTCCTGGCCATTGGACAATCAACGGTACGCGAACACCACCTTCGTACGACGTGCGTTTGCCCCGCAACAGGTCGGCACCATGGTCACCGAAATATACGATCAGCGTATTGTCGGCTTTACCCGATTGCTGCAGCACGGTCAGCAGGTCTCCGATCAGCGAATCCAGTCGATTCATGCAGTTGTAGTAATCGGCCGTGTCGTCGCGCAGTTGCGGAGTATCGAGTCCAAAGTAAGCTAACGGCCTTACGTCATCACCGGTCAGCGGGTTCTTCGGCAGACCGCGTGCCTGCCGGATGAACGGACGATGTGCATCAGGATAATTCACGCTCAGAAAGAAAGACTCGTTACTGGCGTTTATGAATTCTTCCGCATGTTTTGCGTAGTCGCCCAGTTTCTTACGGCTGAAGTTCGCTGAAGGGATTTTCTGCATATCGAACGGAAAAGCGGACGCCGGATTGACGTGCAGCTTCCCAATAATCCCCGTTCGATAACCAGCTGTCTTCAAACTGCGGACAATGTTCGGCGTGTCCTGGCGGTACATGCGAAACTTCCAGGTGGCCAGACCAATCTGTCCGTTCTGATGCGGATAAAGTCCGGTCAGGAACGCCGCTCGAGACTGACTGCAACCCGCCTGCGGAACATACGCATTGTGAAACCTCACGCCACCGGCGGCAAGTCTATCCAGCACAGGAGTCTGCACGAACGGTTCACCGTAACAACCGAGTTCCGGGCCGTTGTCTTCCGAGACGATCAGCAGGATATTGGGGCGTTCCGCGGCAAAGACGCGTGGCATTGCGAAGAGTGCCAAACACAATGCGGTGGCGGCGACAACTGTCAGTCGCCTGACGAGCGGGCTGAGTATCAGTAGATGCGACGACCCGCGCGGCCCGTTGGGCACGCGGTTAAATGATATGGTTGCATGTGCAACGTTGATCATGGCTTCGCTCCTGTGTACTCAGGATTCGGCTGCATAGGATCGGCACCAACTTCCGTACGCCACGCCTTGAGCATACCGTGCAGTTCCGTGACCTTCGTCGATTCCCTGTCTGTCAGATCGTTTGTTTCGCCGATATCGTCGGTAAGGTTGTAAAGCGATAGCTCGCCGGTCTCGAATGCTTCGATCAATTTCCAGTCACCAGCGCGAATCACGCCTGACGGAAAACTCTGTGGGTGTTGGTTGTAGTGCGGATAGTGCCAATACAGGGCGTCTCGATCGAGATCTCCATGGCCCGTCAGAACCGGGACCAGACTTCTGCCGTCCACGTGCTGAAACGGTCGCGTGTCCTGCCCCGTGGCCTCAAGGATCGTTGGGTAAAAATCCGTGCTGATGACCGGCTCGTGCGAGATGGAACCTGGTTTCGTCTGTCCCGGCCACTTGATGATGACCGGCACGCGGACGCCTCCTTCGTAGTTTGATCCCTTGTTCGCGCGCAAAGGGGAATTATCCGTCGCCTTCGCGAAACCACCGTTGTCGCTGGTAAAAATCACCAGCGTCCGCTGATCCAGCTTCAGCTCCTCTAACGTTCGCAGCACTCGACCAACACTTTCGTCCACACTCTCGACCATCGCGGCATAGTCCGGCTTGCCCTGACGGTGGTTCTTCGCAACTTTCTCATAGCGAGCAACCTTACCCGGCTTGCCCTGCAGCGGTGAATGGACAGCGTAGTGCGACAGCATCAGGAAGAACGGCTGATTGGCGGACTCGCGAATAAACACCTCCGCTTCTTCCGCCAGTCGATCAACCAGGTAGTCACCCGACTTGCCAGGCAACGGCGGATCTTTATGCAACATCTGCCCCGTTGTCGGTATCTTCCAACTTCCCTTGAATGGATAGAAATAACCACCCGGAGCGCCGTAGTCGCGTCCACCGACATTCACGTCAAATCCCTGATGTTGCGGGTAATAATATGTTTCCGTTCCCAGATGCCACTTGCCCATGAATGCTGTTCGATAACCGGCCTGACGCATGGCTTCGGCAATCGTGACTTCTTCCAACGGCAGGTTCGAAAGATAACGCCCCTCACGCAGTCTGTTTTTCGTGGGACTCCACCGTCCCGACGGTAACCATTGAGTCAACAGCATCCGAGCAGGATACTTGCCGGTCATGATCGCCGCGCGAGTTGGCGAACATACATTGCACGCGGCATAGCCGTCGGTAAATCTCATGCCTCCATCAGCAAGTCTGTCGATATTCGGAGTCTGATAATACGTGCTGCCATAGCACCCGGAATCTTTCCAGCCAAGATCGTCAATCAGGATCAGCACAACATTCGTCTGCGGACCGTCAACGGCCTGAACATCAATGGTGACCACAGTCCAACAAAGCGCCAACATGGCGATGCGGGTTAACCGGCCTTGTGTCATTTGTCTTTCCCGTGCGTAATGTTGCCGGTGGTTTTGCGTGTCCAGGTAAAGGCGTCGGGATCAAAGCGGAACGCTCTCTTGGTCAGAGCTGGTTCCGCCCATTGCTCCGTGATCCAGCCTGTAAGTTTTTTCCTGGTGACTGCGTGATCTGTGCTGGCCGCCAGGTTGTTCCATTCATGCGGATCAGTCTTGTGGTCGTAGAGCTCCTCGCCGCCATCACGGTAACGGATATAGCGATAACGATCACCGCGAACGGCCACGTTACCTTGTTTGTATTCGATGACTGCAGGGCGATTCCATTCTGTTTTCGGATCCTGCAGCAACGGGACCAGACTAACACCGTCGAGTGCGGCCGGTTGCTGCCCCGAAGTGCATAACTCAATCAAAGTCGGATACAGATCCAGCAGACTGACCGGTCGATCGCACACACCGGGGCGGTAACGCAGTGAGCTGATAATCAACGGCACTCGTGTCGCTTCTTCCCACAACGTCGATTTGTGCCAGTGCCCCTTCTCGCCCAAATGCCATCCGTGATCAGACCAAAGCACAATGACAGTATTTAATGCGTGCGGACTGCGATCAAGAGTATCAAGTACCCGGCCAAGCTGCTGATCCGCATAGCTGATACTGGCAAGATACGCGCGCACCGCCCGCTTCCACGCGTTCGCCTTTCTGATCGCTTGAAAATCGCTGCGGCGAGCTCCAGCAAAGGCCAGACCACCGTCAGGAACATCGTCAAGATCGTCGTCTCGGACTTCCGGTAAGACGACATCAGTGATCGGGTACAGATCAAAGAACTTCTGCGGCACGTACCATGGCAGGTGCGGACGGAACAAACCGCAGGCCAGAAAAAACGGGGCCGAGCCCGACGGTCGGCTTTGCAGGAAATTGACGGCATAGTCGGCACTCAAGGTGTCGTCGAATTCCTCGGCGGGAATCCCCAGCGAGCCCCAATCATTTTCGTGACCTAGACCCTGCACATCACTGAATGGAAATCCGTCCGGATTCGGACCAAACTTCGACCATGGATAATTCAGCCGGACGCTTCGAAACCACGGATCGTTACGGAACGTCAGGCGAAAGAAATCATCCCACTGATTCGGTGGGTTGTTTCCTGCCGTGTGATGAAAGATCTTTCCCGCACCAACAACGCGATAACCGTGATTGCGAAAATGCTGTGGGATGGTGACGACATCGGATAGATTCGGCAGCCACCAGTGACCGTTGTCGTACAGTCCGGTCGTCGAAGGCCGCAGCCCTGTCATGGTGGCCGCTCGCGAAGGGGCACACTTCGGCGACGCGCAATGTGCGTTCGTGAACAGCATACCCCGCTCAGCCAGCCGGTCAATATTTGGTGTGTGGACTGTGCCCTCATACCCGCCCAGACAGTTCACCCAGTCCTTCATATCGTCCACGGCCAGGAACAGAACATTCGGATTTCGGGCGACCGCATCGGCCGCGAAGTGACAAGATGCAAGCGGCAGTGAAATCACGGTCACAGCGACGGACATGGTTGCACACCGTCGCCGGAACGGAAACAGGTTGAGTACGGTTCCTGCGATTCGATGCAACGTAGCCGCAACGACGGTGCCCGCGTTCATTGATCTCGCTCCATTCCGACAGGCAGCGCCGACTTCCAACCGGCGGAGAGGATTCGCGACAACTGCTTCACCGTACGTTCCTGCTCCGGCTGACCTGAGACATTTTTCATCTCGTCAGCATCATGCTCGTGCTCATACAATTCCACAGCAATAACGTCCGTAGAATTCCACTCGCGCCATTCCACGTATCGGTAGCGGTTCGTCCGCACGGTGTAGCCCATGATGTCGCCATGACCGCGGTGGCGACTGCCTTCACGGGCTCGCGGATACTGACTGAACGCGGCTGACTTCCATGACCGGGTCGGTTCCGCCATGAGCGGCTTCAGACTAATGCCTTCTGCGCCGACCGGAGCATTCAGACGGCACACATCGGCAAGCGTGGGGTAGACATCCACCAGTTCGACCAGCGCGTCAGTCTTTGCACCGGCGTGTGCCTGTCCGGGGACGGACACGATCAGCGGAACGCGAGTTGACAGTTCATAATTGTTCGCCTTCGTCCACAGTCCCTGCTCGCCGAGATGAAACCCGTGATCGCCCCACACGACGATGACGGTATTGTCCGCAAGTTTCAGTCTGGACAGTTCATCCAGCAGTCGACCAACCAATGCGTCGGCGTAGCTGACGCAGGCGTAGTATCCATGCCGCAACTCACGTACTTTGGCCATCGAAAGCCGTCCGTCGCCGGGAATGTCGGTGTAGCCTTCGAGTTCCTTCCAGCTGCGGACGGCCAGTTCCGGCGCAGCTTGAGGGTGTTTGTTGCTGGCTGGCAGCGGAATCTTCGCGCGGTCATAGAGATCCCAGTATTTTTGCGGTGCACAAAATGGAAGGTGAGGCTTGCGAAATCCGACCGCCAGAAAGAAAGGCTGCTGCCCTGTGTGTAACTCGGCAAGGGCAGTCACTGCTGCATCGCAGACGATGCCATCGATGTAGGCATTGTCGGGAACGTTCGCAGCTTCAACAGCGGAACGTTTAAGCCCCTTGCCTTGCAGATTTTTCGGTAACGCATAGCGAACCTTTGGGTCGCGAACGAAATCGAACTTTGGTTCGACGGACCACGAAGGCGGATCCTTCGATGGTTTTCCGCTGCCGTGATAAACCTTGCCGACACTACGTGTATGGTAGCCATGATTCCTGAAATGCTGTGGCAGCGTCACAACATCGGGAGCGGCCGCACGAAAGTGTGTGGCCAGATCCCAGACACGAATCGTATCGGGACGACGGCCGGTCAGCAGCGAAAGTCGTGACGGACTGCACACGGCCTGTTGACAATAGGCTCGATTGAAGACAGTGCCCCGACCAGCCAGGCGGTCGATATTCGGTGTAATCGCGGTCTGATCATCGTAACAACCGAGCGTCGGTCGCAGATCATCGATCGCGACAAACAACACGTTGGGGCGTTCAGGTCGTGGTTTCGCACCGGCGTTCTGCCAGGGAATCACGATCGCCAAAACGAAGATAATTGGAAGGTACTTCATGCAAATGCTCGTACGCGTACAGCTTCGACTTCAGACCCCACACCACTACAGCGTTTCACGCTGACTTGTGGCCGCGAAGAACGTTTTTCAATAACAGTTTCGTTACTCCCACGAGCCAGTATCGTCCACGACAATAAGTAAACTGCTCTAATGACGGGCGGCAGAAATGAGAATCACGGACGCAGCTGCGCGGGGATTGTTCCGTCGCCCGTTGGTTCACCAGCAATCAACCACGAAAGATTGAACCGTGCCACCTGCGACCCACCTTCAGGACCACCTTCGAAGTGCAGATAGATCCAGCCTTCACTTGGTGTTCCTGGTCGTCCTGCAGTTAGTGACGAGTACGCACTGGCGCCTTCGTAGACCAGACGTTTCACCGGCCAGGTCATGCCGCCATCCATGCTGACCCAGACCGTGCCGCGCTCGCGTTTGGCATTGGGTGTGTCAATGTTGCTGAAGATCAGAACATCCTGGCCTGCGACGGGCAAACGCGCCAGTCCACCCATGCATCCGTACGATCGATGTTGATGCCCGTCAGGCAGAACGTCAACGACCCGCCAATCCTTCCACGTCTGACCTCCATCATCGCTGATCGCACTGCGGCGGCGCGTGTTCTTCGGTCGCTCCTGCCAGTGGACGCGTGAATTGTAGTAAAGGCGACCATCCGACAACTCGGCGACGGTCGCTTCGCCCGTACCGTTCTCAGGAAACGGATCGCTGGTGCGCCAGGTCCTGCCACGGTCATCGCTATAGATCGCGTTGGTGTAATGATTCGGCCATTCCGAACGGTCGTTCTTCTTGCCGTAGTAACGCGTTGGTCGCAGCAGGCGGCCCTTATGCAGACCGTGTCGCAGAGTAATGCCGTGTTCGTTCATGTGCATCGACGGCGTATTACCATTGCTGTCGGCGTGAATGGTCACCTTCTCCGGCTGCCACGTCCTGCCATCGTCACTGCTGCGAAAAACGGTCAGCGGTGACGGCGGATGGTGATCTTCGACGAACGCCAGAATGTCACCTGTGGTCTCGTCGACCGTGGTGCCACCACCTTGAAATCCCGGCTGCGCCACTGTAATTTCGGGGCCCCATGTCGCGCCACCATCCTCGCTGCGACGGGCCCGAACGGACTTGTTTCCCCACGTGGCCAGCACAGTCCCGTCAAGAGTGACGACGATGTTCGGGAAGCGTTCGTCCCGGAAGACCTGTTGCATTTCCATGCGAGCTTCACCGACGAAGGAACGGAGAGGGCCTTCGACCGGCCTGTCAGCTGCCATCAAAGAGGTTGCCACACTGGCAAAAATGAGGGACGCTGCGTTAAATAACAAAAACCGCTTCATTGTATTTCCTCAAAGTTAACTTCGGGAGCTGATGCTGGCGGCCACATTGGGAGGGCATCGAATCGACTTTCAAATCTTCCCGGCAGCTTTCATTTCTTCCGCCAATCGGCGTTGGTAGGCCGCGTGGGCGACAGAGTCTGTTCGAGCTCGTTCACTATAGTAAACCAGACCCAGCGCTCTTCGCGACCGGGTGGGCGATTCCCGTCAGCACAACCCCGAAGACTAAAATCGAAACATCTGTGAACAGTTTGGTTTACGTGTTTACTCTCCCGCCTGCGGCGTGTTGATCTAATGTGTTTCCGCAACCCGACGCGTGAGCGAGGCGAGAAATCGCCCGAATTCTTGACGTGGAATTCCTCGCTGACGCGTCGGGTTGGAACTAAATCAACAGCATGCTTGCGGGAGAGTCGTGCTCTCAGGCCCGGAGAGGGTCCGCCAACCTCAACCATGCATTCAAACGTCGACTTCCAATCGCCCTCCCCGCTCGTTCCTCGCGACCCTCCCGTAAAGACGTGAGGGTAAAGATGTGTAGACACCAATGCGCTACGGTTGACTTACGTTCATCAATGATGCCCGCGGACTATTCGTCCTCGGCCCTGAGTTTCGCGAGAACCGTGTAGTCTTCCAGCGTTGACGTATCCTGAGTCGACTCTCTACCCGCTGCAATGTCTCGCAGCAGACGCCGCATGATTTTTCCGCTTCGCGTCTTGGGCACTGATGCGGCAAACCGAATCTGATCCGGCGTCGCAAGGGCGCCAATTTGCGTGCGGACGTGCTGAATAAGCTCTGCCTTCAGTTCGTCTGCGCCGTCGTCTGATTTCAGTGTCACGAAACAGCAGATGCCTTCCCCCTTGATTTCATGAGGAAAGCCAACCACGGCCGCTTCGGCGACCTGAGGATGCGAAACGAGTGCGCTCTCCACTTCCATCGTACTAAGTCGATGACCGGACACATTGATCACATCGTCGACGCGCCCCATGACCCAGATGTAACCATCTTCATCTCGGCGGGCACCATCGCCGGCAAAATAGCAGTCATCGATAGCGGAAAAGTAGACATCGATGTAGCGTTTGTGGTCGCCGTACAGCGTTCGCAGCATATGCGGCCAGGGCTGAGCCATCACCAGCAGACCACCCTGATTTGCATCCAGACTTTCTCCCTGTTCAGAGACAATGTCCGGCACGACGCCCGGCAGTGGATGTGCACAACTACCCGGTTTAGTTGCCGTAACTCCGGGCAAAGGACTAATCATGATGCCGCCGGTTTCCGTTTGCCACCACGTGTCAACGATCGGACATCGTTCCTGGCCAATGACTTCGTGATACCACATCCAGGCTTCCGGGTTGATCGGTTCGCCGACAGTTCCCAGCAGACGCAGGCTGGACAGATCGTGTTTTTCAGGCCACTGATCACCCCACTTGATGAAGGCTCGAATGGCAGTCGGTGCCGTATAAAAAATACTGACCTGGTACTTTTCGACAATCTCCCAGAATCGTCCTTCGTCCGGCCAGTTAGGAGCACCTTCGTACATGACAACGGTGGCACCGTTGGACAGCGGCCCGTAGCAGATGTAGCTGTGTCCGGTGACCCAGCCGATGTCGGCGGTACACCAATATGTATCCGTTTCCTTCAGGTCGAAAACCCACTGTGTGGTCATCGTCGTTCCCAGCAGATAGCCGGCCGACGTATGCAGCACGCCTTTCGGCTTCCCGGTGCTACCCGACGTGTACAGGATGAACAGCGGATGTTCGCTGTCCAGCTGGACGGCTTCGCAATCGGGCGATGCGTCCTCCATCAAATCGTGCCACCAGAGGTCACGGTCCGAAACCATGTCGACGTCACCGCCCGTGCGACGAACGACGACGACTTTCTCAACCGACGGCGATTTTTCAAGACTCGCATCAACGGCAACCTTCAGCGGAATCTCTTTGCCCCTTCGCCACCCACCGTCGGACGTGATCACAACTTTCGCCTGAGCATCATTGTTGCGGTCGGCGACAGCGTCGGCACTGAAGCCACCGAAAATGATGGAATGAATTGCACCAATACGGGCGCACGCCAGCATGGCAATCGTGAGTTCAGGAATCATGGGCATGTACAAAGTGACTCGGTCACCCGTTTCCACACCCAGATTCTTAAGCACGTTGGCAAACTTGCAGACCTCGCGGTGCAGATCCTGATAACGCAGGACTCGAGTGTCCCCCGGCTCGCCTTCCCAGATGATGGCAGCCTTGTTACGCCGATCCGTTTCCAGGTGACGGTCAACGCAGTTGTGACAGACATTGATTTTGCCGCCCTGAAACCACTTGGTGTCCGGCATCGCGCCTTCCATGACGGTGTCCCAACGTTGGAACCAGCTGAGATTCTCGGCCATGTCGCCCCAGAAACCGGCAGGGTCGTCTTTGGCCCTCTGCCACAGCTCCTGATACTGTTCTTCGCTGCTGATATTCGCCTGCTCTGCAAACGTAGCGGGCGCCGGAAATGAACGGATTTCGGTCAAGACGCTTTCAATATTCGTATTCTCGGCAGCCGCCATGGTTCGTCCTTTGTACTGTTCGATGACTGTAAAACTGATAATCACAGGGGAAGCTCGGCCTGGTCGGCGTTCTCGCAGCTTCGACCGCCTGCAGATATCACCGTTTTATGCAACGGCAGCTCGATTTCCAACCGAACGCGTGTTAACGAGAGGGTCGGGAGTCTTTTTCGGGCCAGGAGAAATCCACGCCAACCACTGTTCCCGCGAAAAAGACTCCCGACCCTTTGTTCTCGCCGGCCGGCGTTACTCGTGTGCTCCGCTTTGCGTACAATGGGAAGGATCAGCAGCACGGGACAGCGGCGTGAGATCTGAACATGACAAGTGATAATCCGCCGATTGCGAAAGGTCGTGGCTCGCAGGTCAGACCGCAGAATCGTTTCGAGTCAACGCACCGCGAGACAGACCTGACGCATGTTGAGGAGGCCGCAGAATATCTGGAAAGTCTCCGCTCCATCCCAACGCAGTACTCTGCCGACGATTCAAAATCCATCGTCACCAGCAACGACAGTCCTGACGTGTTCTTTCGCTTCAGTGTGAATCCATATCGCGGTTGTGCTCATGGATGAACGGCAGCAGCCAACTTTGCGGTGGCTCTCACGCCGCCTGCACTTACGCCTACCGTTCTTTCAGAACCATGTCGATGCACATGACGGCGCCTATGATTAGCTCGCGGATGGGATTCTCCGGCGGCACGTCATCCGATATCTGAAGGACATAGTTGTCAGCGGACGTGAACATTTCTTTGCCGAGTCCCGCCCATTTTTTCGTTACGTGGGCAAGTTCAGTGTTGCCGGAAATGAACTTGAAGTTCCAGCCCGTCCAACTGCCATTCAGCGTGCACAGTTCCCGGTCATCAGCGCCCAGAACCCGGAAGGCGCCGCCGACTGAGAACAGTTTCTGTTTGAAGCCACCGACGTGTTCTTCTTCTTCGTCCAGTACGTTCACCGTGGACAGAAACAACGATATGCCACGTTGCACACTGAGGATTGGATCGCCGGATGGCGTGCGCAGATCGACGTGGAACGGAGTCAACGTTTTCCAATCTGTAAACCGCAGCATCTTTGTGATGAAACCAAGACGATCCTCACGGCAATGAATGATCTCTTCCCCTGTTTCCGGATCAAAAATGTCGTAGTTGTTGGCTGCCTTAAACATGCCAACCTTTTCTTTGACCAGGTACAAATTGCGATTCAAAACAGGGTGCATTTGCTTGGATCCAGGCAGTGTGGGAAGGAAACCGGACGGAGCTGTTGCGGGATTCTTGCCGAACGCACTCAGTTTTACGAACCAAACGCAACCGGCCGACGGCGTAGCCTGGATCTGTTCAATGCTGGCCCAAGCAGCATCATATTCGCAGTCGATGCACTGCCACATAATCAGTGGACAGGAATCGGACACGTCTTGCTGCCCTCAGATGGCGAGATTTCACAGAAAAAGCGCAGACACAGGACGCCTGCTTTCCCAAGCCAACTCAACCAGAGACTACGATTCCGGCCCATTCATCCGTTTGATTGGGGGTAGCCTGCGATTGGGGCGAATCGCCTTAACGTTCGAAAGCTGCGAGACCTCCTTCAGATCCTTTGCCAATACCTTGATGACAATCGAGCCTGATGTCTTCAACACGTTCATGTTCTCCTTACCCGCAATATTCTGCAGGTCATCCGCCAGTTTCGACAACACTGTCTCGCGGTCTTCGTCCGAGCCAGACTTCAATTCCGTTGCACTTGGCATTGATGATGGCTTCGAAAATGTAAACGTTCGCTTTGGCAGGTCTGCTTCAACAATCAACGTGCAAGGATGATCAGGCGTTTCGTCCATCAGTGTTCGAAGTGCCTGGTCCGGAACCAGTGTGTGCAGCGACTTCGAAACAGAGTTGTCTTTGGGCGCCATATCTGAGGATGGATTTGATGTCGACATGTGACTGAGTGCTTTGTCGATGGAATCTCGCGGGGTCCGGAACCGAATTCATGCCAATCAGTTGGCCGCAGTTCTACTTACAAATCTACGGCTATGGGATCGTTTGTCAATTCCCAAATCCGTCCCGCACAGCGAAATCGATTGCTCTAAGTACATCGAGTCGCCCGAAACCATATCGGCTGTCCTGCCCACTTTCCCCAATGTCGTCAACGGACCCGGTTATCAGTTCCTGGATCGTGAATGCCCGACTGGCACCGTCCAGAGTTTCACGGATATTCGTTGCCGACAACAGCAGCGCAATCGCTCCGGCAACATGCGGCGTCGCCATTGACGTGCCACTGAACGCGCTCCAACCCGAAGCCGGAACACTTGAAAACACAGCCACGCCCGGTGCTGACAGATCCGGTTTGATATACGGCATCGGCAGGTCATCTGAGTTCAGAAAGTCGCTCTCGAAGACAATCTGAGTGCGTCCACCCGAAAACCCGCCTACTCTGTCATCAGAGTCCGTCGCGCCGACGCTAAGCGAAAACAGGTCGCTTCCAGGAAGGCCGGATGTCTGTTCTCCCTCGTTGCCAATCGCACAGACGACGGGAATTCCAGCCAGAATGGCGGACACGATTGCCTCGCTGTACGTTGGTGGCGTTTCTACGTCCATTACCAGTCCACCCAGCGACATGTTGATCACGTCAACACCTTTCTCGACGGCCCAATCCATGCCGGCGAGCACCTGGGCGTCCGTTCCGCCAATTGCACCATCCAGAACGAGCCCTGCCGCGATGCGGGCCAAAGGAGCCATACCGATCCACCGACCGGAAGCGTTGCCACCCGCTATCGTCCCGGCAACGTGTGTCCCGTGCTGGTCCGAGTCACGGGGATTCTGGGTGTCGATGATGTTGCCCATGTCGTCAAATTCCGCCCAGTGAGCGATCTTGCCTGCCAGATCCGGATGGTCCGGATCGATGCCTGTATCGAGCACTCCGACCGTGACGCCCTGCCCTTCCGCTCCATAGACCCCCCACGCACCAAAGGCATTGCTGCGTTCCAGCCCCCATGTTGTTGACAGCCGATCCTCGGTTTCGATCGCCAGCGGCTTGTTCGCCCTGATCACAGGCACTGACAGTTTTCGATTGGGACGAATGTCGCGAATGTTCTGCACTTCGTTGGGGAGGGACTGAAGTTCTTTCTTTGTCAACTGCAGCAACATTGACTGACTGGTCCAGAACGGAGTCGCTTTGAATTTTGACTTGACGGTTGTTCGTTTCGACTTTCGATTGTTGTACGTCTTCTCCATTCTCGCCAGCGACTGCTTGATCTGGGGCGATTTGAGCATAGTGTCCAGACCGGTTGTTGCACGCTTCTTGAACGCAGAAATCGCAGACGACCGCGACCGAGTCTTCTTCCTGCCACTTTGAGTTCGCCGTGACTTGAAAGCCTGACTGCTGATAATGTCACGCGGTGTTAATGACATCTGACGACGTCGAAGGCTGGCGCTGGCCGCACTTCTCAGTTCTGCATTATTCGTGCCCTGCCCTTTTACCTGTACGATCACGTCGACCAGATCAGAGGAAGCCAGATCAGAGGAAGCCAGATCGTTGATCTTCTCTACCAGTTCAGTGACGCTCATTCTTTGCTGGAACATGCTGTACATGGCTGAACCTTAAAACAGGGGTGACTGATCCTGAACAGGAAAGGGACGGATTTCTTCTTTGCGATCGTCCGGGCCATCAATTGATGTAGCGGGCAAAGATGTCCCGGCTCACTTCCAGATTTGAACGAACAAAATACGAGCTATGGGCACAGACAGGGTTGAACGCGATATTCGTAAACGGAATTGTCCGGCATCCAGTGGGTTCCAGGCCGAGAAATTCCCGGTACGTGTTGAACTCGTCACCGATGGCTCCACCTACGGGGTCTCCGCCGGCGCTGAGATTGATCACGCGACGAACATGATCGGGACGTCGATCACTGGTCACTCTGCCAAATAGATTTGACTGAACGGCACCGATCGACAGCGCTGCTCCTACAGTGAACAGATTCTCAACTCTTCCGGGAAGCAAATCTGAATCCATACGCCGCAGGGCTTCATATGCGACGACCGTTCCCCAACTGTGACTAACGATGTGTAACGTCGTCCCCGCGGCCAGGAGCGGCCGAACGACTCGGTCAAACTCAGCAATGATCGCTTGACGTGATGATTCCACAAACATGTATCGAACAAAGTCATCAATGCTCAATCCACTGCCATCGAACAATCCTCGACTGCCCGCCCGTGACTGGCCGTCCTCCGTTCGCTGACGACGTTCGCGCATCTCAGCTTCTACAGCAGCCCGGAAAGCCTCGGCCGCACGGACATCGGAAGGTTTCATTGTATCCGCTCGGCTGAGGTTGCGTGGGTTTACATGCTGACTCCACACAACCTCTGACTTCCGCAACGAACGCTGCAAATACGGCGAAACTGCGGCAAACCACGCATTCGAGAAGCCCGCCCGATGTTGGCTGATGCCATGCACGTAAACGATCGTTTCGGTCCCGGATCGGTCTGTTCGATCGTCAGGCTTAACCACGTTGGAATGTGATTCAACGGTTAGAGCCGGATCGGACAGATCGAGGATCTTCTCACTGACTCTCAGAAACCGGTTCAGTAATGCGACGCTGCCTGGACAATCAGCCGCAGCCGGCAGGTCAGAAGCGATAAAACTCAGTGATTCCTTTGCTGGAGAATCAGGGGCTTGTGAATCGCCAATCCGGACAACTGAGTCGCCACCAAACATTTTTTCGTCGCCAAACGGGCCTTCATTTTGCGGAATCTGGTGAAATCCGCGACTGGCGATTTCCGCAATTGTGGTGTCCATTACACGATCATAGGTACCGTCCGGATGACTGCGACTGGCATCGCACAGATAAAATGTGAAGGCACCGTGGAAGTCGTCTTCGATATATGCGTCCGCAGCCGTTTGGTCATCTGCCGCTCCGGCCAGCAACTGATGATTCATTTCGGCTTCCGTTTGGCGCTTCCGCGCAGACCTCATGAACGCACCAATCCGAGATATCTTCCGTGAAGGGGCCTTCCGCTGGACACTCGCTGGCGGTGACACGAACCGCGCCTGAACAACATGAGTCCGATTTTCTGTCAACAGTCGTTGAACTCCCGGACTGTTCATGTCGAAGCGGACCGCCGAACGTGCGCCGGCAGGACACACTGAATTTGTGTCGCATTCAACGATCATTCTCGACTTTGGCGTCGCGGTCGCCTGAGGCTGTAACGCGCGGCTGAAAACGCACGCGTTCCGGTCCCGGAATGACAGCAATCCAACACCATCGTCAATCGAGGCCCTGTGGGAATGATTTCCGTCAAATCACGCAAATCATCGTCACGCATAAATGAGTTCGGGTCACCCCAATCCATGTCCCACAGACAGATCAATTCGTCATCTGTTTCATCATCGTCATCACTGGGAATGAATGATCCGTGTCCCGAAAAATGAAACACAAGACGATCGCCGGCTTCCGCGTCCTCGCCGAGCCAATTGAAACCATCAATGATGGCGTCCCACACAACGTCTCCGTCGGTTAACGTTCGAATGCTGGGCGATTCAAACCCAAACGACTCACGGAGCAACCGCTCCATATTCTTCACATCCGTCAAACAGCCGTTGAGTCCGGATATCGACTTGTAGTTGTTAATGCCCGCAATCAGTGCTTTGTTCGGCATAGTTTGTCCCTCCGCTTTTACGTAGACGCAACACCCTTAGGGCCTATTATTAATCATTCACATGGTAATTGCCTACCCTTTAGATCGTCACACACTCAGAGACCTGCGTGTTCGCAGCGGGCACGTAGGGGGAACGATGATGTCCCAGCTCTCGACCCAGGCCGTGGAAAACAGCAGGTTTAGCCTGAAAAACACGGCCGCCACGGCCTTTGCCGCAGCTCGACAGATACTGCGTGAGAGCAGTCTGTTTTTTTCTCGTTAATCGCTCTGGCTCGTGGTCAGGCCGGTTTCTCGGGCCGGAACATGTCCTTCGTGGCCACGAATCAGCGCAATACGCTGTCGGTAGACGTCAAAACGGTTGGCCTGAAACCGGAATCAGAGCTCGGCGAACGGCTAACCAAGAGCAGGCCGCCGTAACGTGATCGATTCGCGTACAGAAAGTGTTGCCACGAACCCTTGTCGCGGCTGCGTTTAGGAAGCCCTGGTCAGGGCGTAAAGGCACCAATTGAACATTGACACCTACATCAGTCCACGTCGATTCAGTTCCGCCACGACCTGCTGCACGATGGCAGACACTTCAGCGGGATTTGGTGCCGCCGAGGGATCGACCGGACAGCCGCCCACGGGCTGGTCGGTGAAACCGTAGGCCGACAGCATGCACTGCAGCTCGTTACTGAGTGTGCTCAGATCCGTGCGCTGTTCGGCCGACAGCGGCTGCCGACCGTGTCCCATGTCAAAACCTCTTAGATTCACAGCGGCGCGGAATCCTTCCGGGAACTCGGCCGAATAGATCATCGTGTCGAATAGTTTCAACAGGTCGTATTGAATCTGTCGGGCGGCGTCGATCTGGTGGCTGGTCGTGAGGTCATAGAGTTTCCGCGTCAGTTCCGGAACGACTCCGGAGCTGGCATTTGTGCCACCATCGCACCCCGCCAGGAGCATGGGCATCAACGCGGCGTCCCATCCGGTGAAGAAGGCAAAGTCCGGGCGGTTTGGCTTGACCGCCTGAATCATGCGGATCATGTGAGGGATCTCGCCCGACGAATCCTTGATGGCAATGATGCGCTCGCATTCTTCCGAAAGTCGCTGCACGGTCGGCACGTCGATCGGACTGGCAAACATCGGGATGTTGTACAACGTAACGTCAATGGGAGTATTGTCACCGATTTCCTTGAAGTAAGCGTACACGCTGGCGGGGCTGAGCTTGTAATAGAACGGTGCCACGATCGCGACGGCTCGGATTCCGAGTGATGCGTAGTACTCGCACGCCGACAGCGTTTCCTTAACGTTGGCTTCCGCAGCGCCCGCCAGAATAGGTACTCGACTGTTCGTCTGGTCGGCAATGATGGCGACAATGCGGCGGCGTTCTTCCGGAGTGAAACGAGTGAACTCGCCGGTCGAACCGTTGGGATACAGGCCGTGTACGCCTCGTTCAATCAACCAGTCGACATATCGACGAAGTTCGTCTTCGTTAATGCCTCCGTCGGCGGTATACGGAACAAGGTTGGGCGTAAAAATGCCCTTGAGTGCTGGCAGAGTCATGGCAGAAATAAATGTGAAGGTTGGTTAGTTGATTTCAGGTTGGTCTGAGGACGCAGCGTTTCCGGGTAATCGACCGAGGAAAACGATGGCACCAATACATGCGACGGAACTTAACGGCAAAGCAATCCACCAGGGAACTCCAAAGCCGATCGGCAGATATCCAAATAACAATGAACAGGCGGCCATCAGGATCGCGTACGGCAACTGAGTCGCCACGTGCTGCAAATGATTGCATCCTGCAGCGGCGGATGAAAGTACTGTTGTGTCAGAAATCGGCGAACAATGATCTCCAAAGATCGCTCCCGCCAAAATCGCCCCCACTGTGGCCAGAAAAATCGGATGGTCGACCGTCACGCTGCCACCCTGCCCTGCCAGAACACTCCAGCAAAGCGGAATGAACATCGGCACCAGCAGCGCCATTGTGGTGAAGGAACTGCCAATTGATACGGCGATAGCTCCCGCCGCCAGAAACGAAATACACGGTAGAAACTCGGGCCGCACAACGTCACCGACCAGCGAAATGATGTAGCCAGCAGTGTCCAGCCTGCCCGGCCGACAGACATCGGACACGGCCCATGCAAGAATCAGAACAATCACCGCCGGCATCATTGAACCGATGCCACTGACCCAGCTTTCGGAGCATTCCTTGATGGACATCCTGCGAGCAATCAGCGGCAACACCGCCGCCAGAGTTGCAGCCCCCAGCGATGCCAGCAACAGCAGCCGATAAGCATCAATGTCGTTGAAATACCCCACCAGCACGGTCAACACCAGAGCGGTCACGGGAAGAATCGCAAACCAGACGCTGCTCCCGGCAGAGCTGCCCGCAGCTTCCTTTGATTCCATCACGGTCCGTTGCGCTTCCTCTTCCGCACGCAGCATCGGTCCGAAGTCTCGTCCTGTGTAAGCGATCGCCGCGACGGTCGTGATCGCCAAAATCGGATAAAGACGGAACGGAATTGTCGCAAAGAAGATGCTGCCGGCGTCACCCTCAATTCCGGCTGCTGAAAGTCCCGCTGTAACCTGATCGATTTCGAATGCCGTCCACGAAGACAGTGCCAGGCCGGCAATGGGTGCTGCCGTGGCATCAATCAGGAACGCCAGTTTGGCCCGCGAGATCTTCAGCCGATCGCTGAGTGGTCTCATGGCACCGCCGATGAGCATCGTGTTGGCATAGTCGTCAAAAAACACGATCAGACCCAACAGCCACGTCAGCAGCTGCCCCTTCTGTCGAGTATTCGCATAACGAGCCATCCGGTCCACAACAGCATTGGTTCCACCACTGTTGTTCATCAGCCCAATCATGGCTCCCAGCAACACCGTGAACAGAATCACTGATGCATGGTCAGCATCAGCCAGTTGGTTCACCAGGACCTCGCACAACGTGTTGACGGCCTGAAATACGTCCAACCCGCAAAGCAGCAGACATCCGCCCAACGTAGCCAATACAAGGGCCAGGTTGACATCTTTGAACGCGATCGCCAGCACGATCGCCAGCACCGGAGGAGACAACCTCAGCCAGGGCAGCGTTTCAAGAATGCTGGACGTTGTGTTTGAGGGCTCAAGCATTTCCAGCCAATGCGCAGATTTCGGGCGAAGTCATGGTCGGACCAGAAAGGTTTCACGGGCGGGCGACATTGCCCTGTCTATATCAGTTCATCATCGGCGCGACAAACAGGACGGCGATATCGGTTTTGCGCCCGGTGTATTTACGTTGGGCCGCTTGCAGACTCCGTCGGCAGCACCACAAGAAACCGGTTTCCCGGCTCCAGTGCCTCCTGCATCAGAATTCCATTGTGCATCCGCACAATCTGCCAGCAGTGACAAAGGCCGAAGCCCAGGCCGCGCCCGGCCTGGCGACCGGAAAAAAACGGATCGAATAGATGTCTTCTTATCTCCTCTGGAATACCGGGGCCATTGTCAGTCACCGACAGACTTGCCGCAGATTCTGCGTCGCGAGCAAGCTGCACAGTGATCGCACCATTTCGTTCTTCGTTCTCCTGGACAGCCTGAAATGCGTTTCTTAACAAATGCGAAACCAACGTCGATAGCTGAGACTCGTCGGCAACAGATATCACCGCTGACGTCGGCAGATTCATTGTGACATCCACGCCGGTGAACGTCTTCTGCAACTGCCCGACGACCGTCTCGACGATCTGCCCAAGATTGCAATTCGTAAATTCCGGCTGTGGAGGACGAGCGAACAGCATCGTGTCGCCAATCATATCACGGATGCGCCATGCCTGGGCGCCGATGGTCTCCAGTGCCTGTTGGTGATCGACCTTATCGGTGCGTTTCAGCAGCAACTGAGTCTGACCAATGATACTTCCCAGTGGATTGTTAATTTCGTGACCGGCGCCGGCGGCAAACTCCGCCATCGCTTCCATATGCCCCGCGTTGGCGAACGACGTCAGCGGCGTCGTCCAGCGAGACAGCAACCTGCGACTCAATTCCTGAATCAGGTCGCTGCGTTCCTCGTCGACAAATGACTCATCTCGCCGTACCAGGACGGCGGCGAGGTGTTCCGGCCAGCAAAGCACGTCAGTGGGTTCTTCGGTGGCACATGGGCCAGCGGCCGAATGCAGACTTTCCGGCCGCAATAACAGGGCGACCGACGTAGTCTCTCGGCCGACATAAATCGTAATGTGAGTGTCGTTGTCGCGCTGGCCGTGAGCGACAATACAGCTGGTGCTTGATTCGAAAACAGCAACGGCAACTCGTTCCGCATGAACGAAATTCATCCACGCTGCCGCACAGGCAAGAGCAGCATCTTCTGCCGTAGACGGCGCCACCAGCGCCTGCAGGATTTCAAGACCCCAGTCTTCCTGGTCGCTCTCAGCAGACGGTGCCGTCGTTGATGTTTTGCGCGTCACATCCATGCGTGGAGTGATTCTATCGAAACAAAAACAGCGGTCGCTAAAGAGCGACCGCTGGTCGATGAAATTCCAGAGCTATTCGTTGGCTATGTCGTCAACTGCTCAATGTCCAACAGCCGACAAATTCGTTCGATTAACTGATCAATTTCGAACGGTTTCTGCAGAAAATGATCCGCTCCGGAATCTTTCAGGTCCTGAATCTTGTCCTGTTCCACCATGCCGCTGATGCAAATGATGCGAACATCGTCCAACGCCGAATCGCTGCGAACTCGATGGCAAACTTCCTTGCCGTTGATGTCGGGCAGCATCACATCCAGCACGATAATGTCAGGATGATACTCCTTGACCATCATGCCTGCGTCAAAACCATTGTTGGCGGCTCGGGTCTCAAAGCGACCATCCGCTTCCAGTGCGTCAGTGATGAGTTCAACCAGCTCCTCATCATCATCGACGATCAACGCTTTGCGTTTTCCGCTCTCCAATGCATCAGTCGGAATCCCGTTGTCCTTCATGAATTTATAAAGGATGTCTCGCGGAATTCTTCGAAACCGCGATCCGGGGACGCGAAACCCTTTAAGTTGGCCGGAATCGAAGCAACGAATGATCGTCTGCTGACTCACTTTGCAGATCTTCGCGGCTTCGCCCGTCGTAAAGACTGTTTTCATGCTTCACAACCCGTTCTGTGATGAGCGGTAAACTGCCTTGCAGCAGTCGTGTCAATCCGACTTCGATCGGACACCATCCATGTATCGCCAGGAACATTGGAGGCCCCATCCTTCATCTGTGGTGAGAAGGATCAGAAAGAGCCAGTGCTGACGCGGACAATCAAACTATCGAACCTCGCCAGACCAGCTGACTCTTGGTAGTCCCCTTAGCTTTCTTGTTCCTCAACACCACCGATTGTATCTATTCGTGAAAGTCGGTCAACGGGAGTTTAGTGCCGCAGACCTCCTGGCTTCACTTACCTGCTGAAACTATGAAAAGCACTCGTCTTTGCCCCAAGTAGTGGCTCCGCAGGACCGCCGAAAACCTACCGTGATCGCTGCTAAGCTATTGCAACCACAGGACTTAAGGGTCTACCAGGACGCCTGTTGGGAATACCCTGACGACTTCAGATACATCATGAGAACGGCAATATCCGAGGGCGTAATGCCACTGACCCGGCTTGCCTGCCCAACGGTTGTGGGACAAATTCGCCCCAGTTTCTCACGCGCTTCGTGGCGAAGCTGGGGTATCCCAGCGAAGTTGAAAGTTTTCGGAATTCGAACACTGTCTACTTTTTGCAGTTTGGCGATCTCCGTTTCCTGCCGTCGGATATAGCCCGCATACTGAACTTCTACCTCAAGATGACGTTTGCATCGCTGCGACAAAGGCAATACTGCCAGCTCGGGGCACATCTTTTCCACATCGGCCCATGAGATTTCCGGGCGTCTTAACCATTCTTCCAGAGTGTTGCCCTGATGTCGCATTTGGGTGATCGCAGCCTGAGCCAAGCGGACCTGGTCTTCATATGTCCGAAAGCTCCTGGCGCGCTGTTCGCAGACGGTACCCAGTTCAATGCCCAGGGGAGTCAGGCGCCGGTCGGCGTTGTCCTGTCGCAGCAGCATTCGGTATTCGGCACGCGACGTGAACATCCGGTACGGTTCGTCCACGCCCTTCGTCACAAGATCATCAATCAGCACGCCCAGATAGGCCTGACTGCGGTCCAGCACGAACGGATCTCGTCCGGCAACTTTCAACGCGGCATTGATGCCTGCCAACAGCCCCTGGCCTGCCGCTTCTTCGTATCCTGTTGTACCGTTTAATTGTCCGGCAAAGTACAGGCCGGCAACCTTACGTGTCTCCATAGTCGCAAACAGCTGTGTGGGTGGAGCGAAATCGTATTCAACCGCATACCCAAACCGCATAATGTCTGCGTTTTCCAGGCCGGGGATCAGATGGATCATGCCGGTCTGGACATCGCGAGGCAGGCTGGTGGAGATGCCGTTGCAGTAGTATTCAAGTGTGTTGCGACCCTCAGGTTCCAGAAAAATCTGATGCGAATTCCTGTCTGCAAACCGTACGACCTTGTCTTCGATAGATGGGCAGTAGCGTGGACCTGTCGATTCAATCTGCCCGGTGTACATAGGGGCGCGCGACAGATTGGCCTGAATCAGAGCATGGACTTCAGGCGTCGTTTCTGTCAGATGGCAGTCCATCTGAGATTGATCAATCTTTCCCGTCAGGTATGAAAACGGTTGCGGATCTTCGTCCCCCGGTTGAGCTACGCACTTCGAAAAATCGACTGTGCGGCCGTTGATTCTTGCCGGCGTGCCTGTTTTGAAACGCTGTAGCTCGAAACCCAAGGCCCGCAGTGCTCCGGACATGCCGTGAGCTGATTTTTCACCAGCACGACCGCCCTCACTTTTCGTTTCTCCGGTGTGCATGATGGCTTTGAGAAACGTTCCGGTCGTTAAGATCACGGAACTGGCGCGGTAGACCGTGCCGCCGGAAACGCGAATTCCCGTGACCTGACCATCGTCAGTTTCGATACCTTCAACCAGTTCCTGTCGCAGACTGAGATTCGCCTGCTGCTCGACCTTCCACTTCATGTCGAACTGGTAGGCCTTCTTGTCCGCCTGAGCCCGCGGGCTGTGCATCGCCGGGCCCTTACCGCTGTTGAGCATGCGAAACTGAATTCCAGTGGCATCGATGACCCGGCCCATCTCTCCGCCAAGTGCGTCAATTTCGCGAACAATCTGGCCCTTCGCCACTCCGCCGATCGCAGGATTGCAGCTCATTTGAGCCACCGTGTCGCAACTCATTGTCAGTAGCGCGGTCTTCGCGCCTAGCCGCGCCGATGCCAGTGCCGCTTCAACGCCTGCATGGCCAGCGCCAACAACAATGACATCGAAGTGATAATAATCATTTGAGGGCATGTTTGTGGCCATTCGGCGACAGGGGCAGCGACGGAAGATAAGAGTCATGGGCGTCAGCGGACAACGCACGTCGTTGTCGGCAGAAAGCTTAACCTGATTCCGTCGTGCGTGATCGATGCTCTGCACAAAACTCGGAAAAGCATAGCTTTTGGATTCCGAATTTCACTCGGTTCCCATGTTCCACAACGGGAACACATATCCGAACAGCGATTTCGCAGGCCGCCTTTCAAGACGATCCTGTGGCGACGAAACGGAACATCTGGGACTGGCGTTCCCAAACCGGAGGACTGGCGCACGGGATTGAGGCTTAAACAGCCTGGTGCTTTGTCAGCACCAGGTTCCAGGGTTGGCGAGGAAAACGGGGTCAGTGTACTACGCCGACTTGTAGCCGCGAGAGACGCCCTGCAGTCGTGGAAGATGTCATGCTCATCAGTCAGATCGGTGTACATAAATAGGCAAACTGCTCCACCGGACGTTTCTCCGGTAGTCCGCGCCTGCCGATTATCGAGACAGGGCAATCCTTAGGGTCAACCAGCGAACGGAGCCGGAACCCGGCGCCGAGCGATTTTCGCAGGCCCAACGCAGCTCAAAGGCCCGCATAACCGCCACAAGCGGCCTGGTCGCAGAGTCAGTCGACACAGGATCGACCGTGCGACCGATCGCCATCGTTTACCGGTCAAGCAGTCTTGCCAGCGCTGTCGATGGAAAAACAATAGCGTGATGCCTCATTCCGAGCTGTCGTGCCAGTGTTTTCTGGACTTGGCGGACTCAGTTCCTCAAGATAGACGTGTCTTTGCACAACGAAGTTGTTGCTGCATATTTTCTGGTTGGTCGGACAGCGATATTGTTCATGCATCAATACTTCCATGGAGTCAGCCTGCTTCAAACGCGCGGCACGATGTGTCGGCAAATCGCTGCTGTATTGATTACGGCCTGTCTGCTGACGTCCTCGACACCCGTCACGGCACAGCAGGAAGACGGCGATCCGACACGGGACGAGTTGTTTGTCTTCAAACCAAACACGCCAAACCGTCAGGTACGCGGAGCCGTCCTGGCGGAACGCCTGGATCGTCCCGGACTTGCTCAGGGTTACCTGCAGGACCTCATCAATTCTCAACCATCGACGGATGCGCTGCGTTCGTTGCGCCGTGAATTCGGCCTTGGGCTGTTCCTGAAGCTTAGTGCCATCAAAGAACTGCAGCCAACTTCGCGCGACCTGTTGAGACTCATGAACGAGGCGATGAAGCAGGAAGCCCCCTCAGCCGATGCCATTGAATCACTGATCAGCATACTTGGACACTCCAGACAACAAACAGTGGATGCATCTCTGCGAATCCTGAGTGCTGAAGGAAATGCGGTCGAACCGCTGCTGGCTGCGGACACGACGACACCTCAGGGAGAACTCGCAGCACTGTTATTGCAGAAATATGCACGACGATTACGACATGGGTTGTTGACTGCGTTGCCGAACGCCGACGAACCTGGCCAGACGCGAATTCTGAAACTGCTTGAGACGACGGCTGATCCGGAAATTGTTCCTGATCTGAGCCCGTATCGTTTTGGCGAGTCGAGCATAGTTTCTGCAGCCGCCACAAAGGCATCCGAAAGACTTTTGTCTGGTCGCCCCCTGCCAGACTCGGCAGGTGCAACGATGGATTCTCTGGTTACCGAAGCAATGCGGTTGATCAGCGACGCCGGTGCTCCTTTCCCTTCACCGGAACAGCTGTCTGTGCAACGAAATCTGCGAAATCGGCAAGCCACGCCCGAGGACAGACTCTTTGGTGGCTTCATGCTCGAACGTGCGACGACGTTAAGTCGATACGCGACATCAATTCGCCCGGATGATGAGGCGGCGATGGCCAGTCAGTTGGTTGCAGAGATCACGGAACAGTCGTGGCCCACCGTGTGGCCAGGACAGATAAACATTCCTGCGACCGGCGATCCTGCCGAACCCGGTGCTGTGGACGTGGCCGCCTTGCGGTTGGCATTGCAAACGAAGAACACGGCTTCGGTGTTTGGAGTCCTCAGCCGACCGGAGAGCGCGGCCATCCTGAAACATTATCCGAAACTACTGCGAAGCTGCATGCTGTTCCCGTCGTCGCGAGTTCGACTCCTGACGGCCGGTATCGCGCACTCATACCACATTTCCAGCCCGTATACCGCTGCCATGATCGCATCGGGTATCGAGGGCCTCGAAACGCCGGAAGCGGTGGTCATCGACTCCGGAGGTGGCGACAGCCCCACCACTGCCGCAGTTCTGATCGAAGCCGGTTACACGGCCACAGCCGCCACCAGTGGTCGGTCCGGATTCGAAGCCGCGACGCGTCAGTTGCACTGTGAACTCATTCTGGTGCAGAGCAATTGCCTGCGGTGGTCACTTTCGGATACGATTGCAAATCTGCGAGCGGACTATCGAACCTGCAACACGCCGATCATCATTTACGGTCCCGAACGAGACAAACTTCGAACGGAACGAGTGCGTTCCAATCATCACGGCATCTGGTGGATCTCCGAGCCGATTTCCGAAATCACGTTTGTCGACACTCTGCGTTTTGAAAAGGTGCCCACACCGATTCTGTCCGAAGCCGAACGCAGGTCAATGACACGCTTCGCCCGCACACTGCAGTAGCCTGAAGCTGGCGTCACGGAACCACTGCCGCGAGCGACCGTCACCGGCGTCTGCAGGACGTGGAAACGACCAAGTTCCGTCAGCCCGTCTTTGGTCAGCGGTGGCTGCGCCTGCCGGACCTGAGCGGTCGGAATGGTAATCCGCGACTATCGTCGACCGTTGAGCAGGACAAAGCCAATGGCGATAATAAAGACAGCGCCGATGCAGTATTCCTGGGGCTCAAGATACCCTACCCTGCCAGCAACCAGATGTTTCACCTGTCCCGTGCACTGCGAGAACTCGACTCTGAGATGGTTCAACATGGCAAGTGTGCCTCCGACGGAACTCTGGAAGTGACTTGCTTATAAAATGTGACACCGTTCGAATGCGGGGCCCAGGTTTTCGGAACAATAGCGATTGTGAACGTCTTAACCGTGACAGGTTGTGCCGGTTGCAACGATTCTATCAGCCGTCGACAATGTCAGTCTGTGCAGAACGACCGGTTTCCATCACAACCAGATTGTCCCGGTGAACGACCTCACCATACGGTACGTGACCCAGCAATTCAGGAATCTGCGCTGAGCGGCGGCCCAGAATCTTTCGGATATCAACTGACGCGTAATTCGAGAGACCTCGCGCCACAACGCTGTGCGTCGAATTTACGAGTTCGACCGACGCTCCCTGATCGAATTCGCCAAGCACATCACTGATCCCGACCGCCAGCAGCGAACTGCCTTCCGCCACCACAGCTCGACAGGCCCCATCGTCAAGGACCAGTTTGCCTTCCGGACGAGTCGCAGAGCGAATCCACTTCTTCCACGCAGGTACCGTCGAACCAGCCGCCAGAAACAACGTGCCCACCTCCTCGCCGCGCGAAATACGATCAAGGACTCCTTCTGCGCGACCGTTCGCAAGAATTACGCTCTCGCCACCTGCAGTGGCGTCGATGATGGCGGACAGTTTGGCCGACATGCCTCCGCGTCCGCGTGAACTTTGCTCGGCGGCAACGTGACTCAAGAGTGTTTCGTCTGGCCTTTCGACCAGAGATATCAATTTGCTGCCTGACGCTGACGGAGCTCCATCGAATAGTCCGTCAATCCCGGACAGGATGATCAACAGCGGATCGGCCACCTGAGCGGCAATCATGGATGCCAGCTGATCGTTGTCACCCAGCGTGATTTCTTCGATACTGACGCTGTCGTTCTCATTCACAATTGGCACGACGTCGAAATCAAACAATGTGCGAATCGTGTTGCGGACGTTCAGGTACCGGCGACGGTTTCGAAAGTCGTTGACAGTGACCAGGATCTGAGCGACCGCATGTCCCGAGCGATTCAGGTTGTCGCCCCATGCCTTCATCAGGTTTGTCTGGCCGGCGGCTGCCGCAGCCTGGAGCGCGGGCAGCGATTCCGGCCGGCGTGCCAGTCCAAGAATTCCGATACCCGCGGCGACTGCTCCACTCGTAACGACAACAACCTTGCGGCCGGAGGAAATCAGTCGATCGATCTGCTCGGAAAGATGTCGAATGCAGTCCAGATCAAGTTGGTCGTCACCGCGCGTGAGAACGTTTGACCCGATCTTGATGATGAGCGTGCGGGAAGATTCGAAGACTTCCTGACGAACTATGTTTCGCATCTTCAGTTTGCCAGACCCACGGCGGACTGAATTTGTTCGATTTCAGCCTGACGTTCGTCTCGTTTTTCATCGGTGAAGAACGTGCCAATCGATGCGCTCAGTTTCTGACACAACTTATCGATTCGAGTTGAGCCCATGCCGCGTTTTTTGGCTTCCTGCACAGCTGGAATACGGGTGTTGCTGATGGCCTCAAGAAACCATGTCTTTGCAGGAACCTGCTTGTACTGGTCAAGTAGCTGTCCGACGGCCTTTGCATCGTTCGCAACCGCCGCCTTTCGGGCTCGCGCCAGCAACACCCCCTGCATAGCAATCGAATCGATGAGCTTGTCCTGCAGCAGCTGTAATTCGCCTTCGACCCCCAGACGGATAGAATCGTCGGGCAAAGCAACAACATCGTACGGCAGCAGTCCCGGGGCATAGGGAACGCGAGCCAGCAGTGACGCGCCGCTGTAGACGCGAATCCAGAACGTAGGATGTTTTTCACGGGTTTCAATAATCACTTCACCGTTGCGGTCACTGACAAGTTGCGTTTGTGGCCCGTCTTCCTCATCCTTCCAGCCCAGCTGATAGGCAATCGCCAGGCGGTGCGAAATCAGCGGCTTGTCCGAGCGCGACTGCAGGACCAGCCTGACCCGACTCCTGTCGGCGGTGGGTCGCTGACGAACAGCAAGGTGTTGCAGACGGCGGCCCTTGCCGCCGAACACGGAAAAGGTCATATGTGTCGCGTAGTAGCCCGTGATCAGTCCACGCGAAATATCACGGTCGACTGACATGGTCCGGATATAAGACAATGGCAGGGCCTTCAGCTGTTGCAGCTTTTTAGGATTCCTGCGCTCCATCGATCGAACAAACGGGCGCAGGACGTCGCCTTCTGTCACCTGAGCAGCTGATGAATCCGGCGGAATGATCTCTCCAGCCTGAGTCTGCAACTCCATCAGACTGCGACCTTCTTCATCATCAAACTGACGTACGTATAACAGGACCGGACGAAACGAATCTCTCATCATACGAGCAGCAACGGTACCAATTGACCTTGGATCCAGAGTTCGTTCGGAATACACGGGGGTCAATTCATGGATCCGAGGATCGTATTCGCGGCAGCTGACATCGTAGGATCGACCGGCGGATTCGACTGTCAGCACGAAGACCTTATCGTACTGTTCTTCCGGGTAACGATCAAAGACGTCAGGCAGCTGCAGACGTTCCAGTCGTTGTCCCTGCCCGGGTATCAGCCAATCGTTGATTTCGACAGTGGTCGTCCACATACGGCCGTACATACGAGCGACGGCAAGTTCGATCCCGCCACGCAGTTGCTCACGAACAGTATCGCCGGTCGCACAATTGCTGTCGAAGGCGATCGAAATATGGACACGATACGGACGGCTGGCAAACGGTATTTCAACTTCCGGCTCTTCCGCAGCGTCGGTAGTATCAGCTGCTTCTGCCGTGTCGGCGGATTTGTCAGCTTCCGGCGGTGCAGCCTGTCCATCCGGTGCCGCGGTCGCAGGATCCGAAGACTCCGCGCCTGCCTCAGCCGTTGAAGGCGGTTGTGTTGTTGCCGCTGCCGTTTCGTCATCTACCGCGGGTTGCTGCGCGGCGGCCAGCACCAGAGGCGACGTCGGCAGCCCTGGAAAACAAATGACAGCAAGAACGCAAACCACCGTTCCAAAAAACAGAAAACCTGATTGCTTTATCATGGCTTCACCAACCAACGCTCAACCCCGTGGTAAACACTTAATGGTCGCCCCTCAAATCCGGAGACGTTGTTTTGAAAAGCCATATAATCATCCAGCTCCCACAACGGAATCAGAAATGCCTGAGCGATCATGTGGCGGTGGATAAGAAATAGTTTCTTCTGAGCATCGGCAAAGCTGCTGGAGTAGTCAAGATTGATCAGTTCCTGCCGCATCCAGTCGGGATATGCAGACAGTCGGCTGACATCAAGTTGATCATCTGACAACAACACCGACCACAGATCCAGCAATGGTTCCATCATCCTGACTCGCCGATACATCAGATCCCAGCCGTCCGCAGCCAGTTTTTCGCCTTCCTGGTCGGCAGGAATCAGCTCCACATCAAAGCCCAACGCTGTCCACCTTTCGGCGATCTTCTCAGCAGCCATCATGGCCACGTCGTCAGGATCGCACACCATCCGCAGCGTTGGCAACTGGATATGCTGCACGGCCGCTTTGATCTGTTTGTCATTATCGCGGCGAAACACCACTTCATCCCATTCCTCTTTCGCCTGCAACACCTTTTGTTTTGCATCGGCGACAAACTTCTGCTTGTCGGGAATCCGAAGTTGCTCAAGTGCGGCCAGACGAAGAACATAGGCAAGGTAGTGGTCGTAGAACGGAGGCTCCACCAGCGGACTGTTGGCGTAACTTCCGGTGTGCCACGGTGCGCTGGTGACACGACCGTACTTCATTTCAGGATCTCGCAGTATCACCTTTTCCAACAGTTTTTCACGATCCACTGACACAGAAAGCGCGCGTCTTAACTGCGCGTTGCTGACGGCCGAAGACAGTGGATTAAAAACGATGACGTGGTTTTGCGGAATCGCGTACTGCTGAACGAACGCACGCCTGGATTCCTTGAAGATGTCAATTTCCCACGGCCGCAAATGCGGCAACACGTCCACCTGGCCACGAAGAAACGCCTGAATCTCGGAATGTCGGTCACCAAACCTGATCTCATCAACATCCGCGACATGATATTGGCGGTCGCTTAAACCATCAGGTTCCGGAATGATTCGGCGATACCTCCGATGGTCTTCATCCTGTTCCAACAGAGTAAATCTGGTGGACAGCGTCTGCCGTTCTGCGTCCTTCGGTGCTGGCTGCTGGCCCTCAGGAATCCCCATCACCGGAAATCGAAACAGTGCCTCCAGACTCAACGGCACGCGGTGGAATTGAATCTGCAGTTGAGTCGGCGAACGCACCGAAAACTCACTGACAAATGACGCCAGTCGCGGATTGAATGTACTTCTCGAAGGGTCCAGCTGGCCACTGAGTGCTTCGGCAATCTGGTTAGCACTGAGAATCGGCTGTGTTTGCCAATACGGTCGAGTCGACCTCAGCGTGAACAGGACCTCTCGACCAAGATCCTGTGGATCCCATTCATCAAAGAAGGCAGACTCAAAATAGGTAAGTTCGTCGGCGCTGGAGGGCACGAACAGTGAGACCGTGGTGAGTTCACGATCTCTTTCATCCGCTTCCAGCGGGATGGGTGAAACGATGTCCGTTCGGGAAAAGTCACGTACGGCAACTCGTAATGTCTGGTGTCTGAAGACGTATTTATTATAGGCAGCCCGCAGTTTCCCGGATATCGGCCAGGTAACATACTGAGAACCAGAAGCCTGGCGCCGAAGGGTCGTGGGCCAGAGTTTGTTGGCGGTCGCGGCGACCGCGGCGGCGTCCGCGTGTCGGCCAGCCAGAGAATGCTGTTCCGCCTGCGCAAAGACGTCCGCCACCATCTTCTGCAACCGGCCCTGCCAGTCAGTGATAACGGGATGGTCCGGAAAGTGTTTCGCCAGTCTGTTCAGGAAATAACGCGCCAGATCGTAGTCCTTGTCGTCAATGGCCGATTGCACGGAGGCACGAATCGTCTTTCCGAACATGGCGGCCAGCTCTGGACTGCTGTTATCACGCATCGCCAATTCATCCAGCAATGCCATGGCGGCATAGACATCACCGTCCTGGAAGTTGATTTCAGCTTCTCTGATCAGCAACCTGGCAAATCGCGAATTGGCCTCTTTCCAGCCCGGGGCCATCCGCTCGACTTCCATCAACAGTTCATAAGCCTGACTGATTTCACCACTGTCAACCAGTGCATCCGCTTCGCGCAGCATCATGTCTTCAAACGATATAACGTGGTCCACCTCGCTGACGGGCAACTGGTAGTCCACCGAGTTATCGTTGGGTAAATTGACCTCAAGTCGCCTTAGGCGTTTCTTCCGTTCCGTAATGGCAGTCCGTTGTGCCGCATTACTGCCCCTGGTCTGTTCCAGTTGCGCCAGCTCGTCAGCCATCTTCTGCAGCGTGTCAGGACGAGGATAAAGTGGCTGACTCACAATGACTGACTGGTCTTTCAGGACAATCCAGTCGAACGGATCGGCCTTCAGAAGCTGTTCTACAGAGGGCCAGACCATGTCTTCCAGCTGCGGCCGTTCTTCCTGTGCACACGCCGCTGGTGTGACCAGAACGTTCGCGCAAAGGCACAGGATCGCAGCGATGAGAATGCCGCTGCCCGTCAGTCTGGTACCGGGATGAATTTGGGTGCAGCTAATCAAGGACATCTTCCACACTATAAAGACTGCCATCGACTCCAATGACGACGAGTGAATTGCCAACGACAATAGGCCCCATTTGCGCTTCCTGGCCGAGCATCAGGCTCTTTCCGGTGTCATTGCCTTCTGCGTCAAGAACAATCACCTTGCCATTTGAAAGACATGCCACATATCCGCCTTCGTTACGAGCGACGGGCTGGCCTGTCAGAAACGTGCCGTTCAGCGGCACAGTTGCTGATTCCTGCAACGAACCATCACGTGCGAACACCTTCAATTCACGGCGAGCGACTTCGACAAAGATCCGATCTCCCGAAATATACGGCGATCTCATTGCAACTCCGCCGAGTTCATGTTCATCCAGAACTTCCAGAGTTACCGCAGACATCCTCATGAGTTTGCCATCGGATGTGACCACAGCCAGCAGATCGCCCGCCGCCGCAGGCGCCAGCTCGATCGGCTGTTCCATTCGTGTCCGGCTGACTTCGAACAGGTGCCGCCGTGGACTTGTCCGATACTCCACTCGAATCAGTTCGTTATCAGAATTGACAGCCAACACCTGAGTGTCGTTGAGAGCCACGAGTGACTTCCAGGAGGCCTGCTGATTCTCGCCCTGCCCCTGCGCAGCTCGATAATCCTGCACCGTGCCTGCGCGGTTCGCGGTGAAGTGCAGGCGACCGGGAACGGCGAAAACAACTCCATCGGCAAGTGATACTGGTGGAACGTCAGGAGCACCTGGCAACAGCCAGATTCGCTCAAGCTGTCCATTGTTCGTAAACGTCCACATGCCAGGCTCTTCGCCGCCACAATACGCAGCTAGCCGACCATCACTGAGTGACAAGCCACCAATGGCATCTTCCAGACCGTCTGGTACGCGGTATTCGCTCAGATCATCAATAACAAAGCCACCGGTCTTGATTTTCTCCAGGGGAACCCGAAAGACTCGACCAAAGTCACCAATGGCCAGCAGCGATTGGTTGTTCTCGGCCGGACCTGCTGAAACCACATTTGTGCCAATCACCGTGCGCCACTGATCTGTCATCTCCTGAGGTTCGACTCTGGTGAAGAAGATAGACGACGAATAGGGTTCATTGGTTGTTACAAAGAAATTCTGATCGGACATCTGGATTGGCTGCAGGTGCAGCCCTTCCGCCACTGCGTCCGATTGAAGTTCCAGAGTATTAGTCCTTACCTGAAACTTCCGCAAAGCCTCACTGGCCATCCACAACTGACCGGCTGGCCCGGCTCGCAGAAAAATGGGGGCGGTGGCCGCGTCTTCAAGTTGATTGGCACCAACCCTGGCCAGATGGTCAGCATCGGGTTCATCATTGACACGGAACGCCGTCACACGTTGAGGTGTCGACGGAACGTACAGTTCACGCCCTCTGATCAGCAGAGAAGCATCCCTGACCTGGCCGTCCACTGTCTCCGAACCGAGCACGGTAATACCACCACTGCCGGGATCAACCTGGAGCACTCGCAGCCTGGCCTTTTCGACGGAATCGTTGTCCGCCATCAGCATCATTTTGCCTGCCGTCAGAATCGGGGCTTCAACACTGCCAAGACGGTGTTCCACATAGGACACTGCCACGCATTCCAGTGGACTGATGGTTAACGTATAAACGAGCGACTGGTCACCTGCGATCACCATGTGCTTTTCGTCTCGCGTGACAGCCGGCGGTCCGACCACGGGTTGATTAAAGATGACACGTGAAATCGCTTTGCCGGCACCGACAGAAATCTTCCACAGCTCTCCGCTTTCCGTTGTCAGGTAGATCTGCTGCTGAAAAATAACCGGCGACCCGGAGGGTAGTGATGGAATTCTTAGGCGCCATAACAGATCGCCGTTCTTCTGGGACAGCAAAAGAAGTTCGTTTGTGTCGGTGTGATAGGTCAACAGCGACGGCTCCGACGCATCGACAGGAATCGGAGCGAACGGTGCGTCTCTGCCAACGGCACGTTTCCAGACAGGTTCTCCGGTTTCGGAGTCAATTCCATAGCAGCTGCCAACGCCCACCGCGAAGACCAGCTTACCCTGCGAGACCTGATCAACGGTCACCTGGGTGCGCAATGTCAGTGAGGCCGAGACTCTGTCGGACGATGGAAAATCTTCGGTAACGGCGTCCTTGTTGAGATCTTCCTGCTTCGTCAGAGTCTTCTCCTGCTCCATGATCCTGGTCAGAATCTTCGCGACGTCGGCATCATCGCTCAGGACTTCATATTCGTCGATCAGGGCCTGCCGGGACTCCAGGGCAGCCAGCGTATCGTCTGCTTTCAGATGGCCATTGATTTCATCCAGAGCCCCGTCCAGAACGGACGCTTTCCGAATCGCGGCTTCAGCTCTACGCTGAATGAGCCGTATTTCGTCATCAGTCGAGCGCGGCAGGCCGTCAGGGCCAGCGAACTTTTCCATGATGGTCTTTGCGGCCTTGCTGTCTTCCAGAGGCTGCATATCCGGTTTGACCTTGCGGCTGGGGTCACCTGTCGCCCGGCTCGCGCCAATTCGAACAATTCGATCGGCAAAACGACGAACATCGTCATGTTCATCCTTGAACCCCTCAAGGTCCTGGCAGACGCGTATAAAATCATTGAGCTGTTTTAGTGCTTCGGAGATACTTTCACTGGTAAAACTGGTCCCGCTGATAATCTCCAGCACCATGGTTTTGTGATAAAGAATCCTGGCCTGTTCCGCATAGCCGCCGTCCGGATAGGCCTGCAGAAAGCCCACCAGCCTGCCCTTTGCTTCCGGATAACTGTTCTCCTTAAACTTGGCTTCCGCCTCAGCAAAAGCGTTCTCTTCGGCCTTGCTCAGAATCATGATGAAGAAGACCAGACCGAGCAGCGTGAGGGCAATAATCCCCCCCGCCATGATCATCACGAACGGCGATTTCCTGACGTCCTTTTCGCCGGGTCGAGCCGCACCACCGGACAGCTTATCACTGAATTCTGACAGCCTGCCACGGCGAAGCTGGCGGCGACCTTTCTCGATGACCGTGTCGCCGTCGCTCTCCTGATTGGCATCCTCTTCGACGTCGACCTCGTCGACCTCGTCGTCGTCGAGCTCATCGACCTCATCGAAGTCGTCGTCATCAATTTCGTCGTAATCTTCCGTCGGCACGTTGGCACCCAACTTCTTTTTGAGGGACGTCTTGTATGAAAATGCAGCTGGCTTCAATCAAACCGCTGCTTGCGTTCCGCTAACTCTGAACGTTCAATCAACCTCTTTGATCATGGAATTAATTTTTGTAAAACCGGCCTGGGCCGCAGCGTCAGCGACCAGAATTCTTTTTTCGTGTGTCGATTCGGGATCAATTAGCAGCTTAAGTTCCACCGCGTCGGCAGCCGTCCTTGACGTCTCCAACAGACCGACAATTTGCTTAAATGACTCACCGGGCGCATCGTCGATGTAGATTCTGTTCTCTGCATCAATGACGGCCTCCACGGCAACGGCGTCCATCGGGTCAACACTCACCGCGGATACGGCATCAGACTGCGTCGGAGGCACATCAATCTTCTTCTGCAGAGTGAATGAGGCAGTAATCATGAAGAAAATCAGCAGCAGAAACGTGACATCAACCATCGGCGTTAGGTCCATTTCTTCAAAGTCAGGCTCCGGTCTGCCCAACTCAACGTCTTCTTCTTCAACTTCTTCCCATGATGGCAGACTGACTCGAACAATCGGATTGATTTTGGATTTTTCGACTTTGGGAGCCGCGCGTTTCTTCGCAGCTTTGGGACGGTTCGTGGCCTCGTCATCGATAACATCGATGACATCGTCGTCCTGAGACAACCTCTCCAGGGCCTCGTACGATTCCTCCGCGACTTCAAATTCAACTCCACTTTCCGTCGGATCGGGCAGTCGTGTGCCGTGTGAGGCCACTTCTGAGCCAGCGGCGGTGCCCGGCCTGTTTGCCTTGTCGATTCTTGCATCCTGGGCAACGCGATCCAGTTCGTCCAGAATCGGCAGTTTGACAAGGTCGAGCGACTTCCCCTGGCGATAGGCCGTGATCAGAAGCTTCAGATCCGTCGACACATCGGCAGCCGAGGCATACCGCAGGTTGCGATGTTTTGCCATCATGCGGTGTACCATCCGACAGATAACGTCAGGCAGTTTGGGATTCTGTTTCTTCAGCGGTGGTGGTGTCGTATTCAGATGCTGAACGGCGATCCCCATGGCCGTATTTCCGGTGAACGGCGTTTTTCCGCACAGCAGCTGATAGCACGTCACGCCCAGGGAATAGACGTCAGAACGCGGGTCAAGTTCTTTTCCGTTGACCTGTTCAGGACTCATATAAAGGGGCGTTCCCAGCGTCATTCCTTCGCGGGTGAGTCCGCCACCGTCGGGATTGTCGTGCAGCTGAGCCAGGCCAAAGTCGGCAACTTTGACTTCGCCCTTCCTGGTAACCAGGATATTTTCCGGCTTGATGTCGCGATGAACGATTCCGGCCTGCCCGGAAGCCTTCAGTGCTGAGGTGACCTGACGTATGACGTGCAGGCACGAACCCAGATCCGGTGCGGACTTCGATTTAAGAATACTGGCGAGGTCTTTACCTTTTACGAATTCCTGTGCGATAAAGTGAAGTCCGTCTTCGTCGCCAATCGTATAGACCTGAACGATATTCGGATGATTCAAGCCGGCAGCCATCATGGCTTCCTGCTTAAAGCGAGCCAGCATCACTTCGCCGGACGTTGCCATCAAGGCAGGTTTCATGACCTTCACGGCGACGTGCCGCTGCAACGAAGTCTGTTCGGCAAGGTAGACGTCGGCCATGCCACCACTGCCGAGATGTCTCAGCAGGAGGAATTCTCCGAGCTTTTTATCTATCAGATCCACCATTGTTCGATTTCAGCCGTTCACCCGTCAGCGCCGATCACTGACCGCAAATTGCATTGAGATTTCAGTTTCCGTTTCCGCGGACACTTCTCCGATGACCTGTTCGACTTCGCCAACAAAGCCGGATTTCACATCGCGTTCCGCATAAATCATAATTTTCAGTTCGCCCAGCGTTGCTCGCTGGGTCAGGTCCGCCTTGATTTGGTCCAGCGACGCTGGCTGACCATCCAGCACGATTTCGCCCTCGGACGAAGAAGAAGCAGGTGCCTTTATTGTCAGTTCAACATGTCCGGCAACGTTCGCATTGGTCCCCGAAGAGGCCGGCGGAATATCTCTGTCCGGTGTCCCCTGCATAGTCGATGTGACCATGAAAAAAATCAGAAGCAGGAAAACGACGTCGATCATTGGAGTGATATCCAGCTCGGCTTCGTCTTTCTTCTTCTTCTTGCCAAACCCGCCTTCGTCAAACACGCCGAATCTCCCCGTGTCGCACGATGCGGCCTGAACGTACGCCTCGCACCTCTGGAAATAAGACCTCCGTCAGCGAGATCACTCGATGCCTTGCCCACTTCCCGGTGCAACGCTGGTTCTGCCAGGACCTCACGATGGCGAATCCTCTCCACGAACCTGAGCAGCTTCGAGGTCATCGAAGAATGTTCCCAGATTATCCTGCACCGAATCCTGCAGCTTTGAAATTCGCGTCTGAGTCATCGCACCCAGAACCACCAGCGGAATCGCGATGGCCAGCCCTCCTGCAGTCGTAAACAAGGCAAAGCTGATGTCCGCTGCCAACTCAGAGGGTTTAACACCGGACTCGCCAGTACCGGCGATTTTCTTAAACGCCTGGATCATCCCGGTCACCGTACCCAGCAGACCAAGCATCGGAGCAGATTTCACGATCGTGTTCACCCAGGACGTGCGAACGTCAAATTCCGCAAGTATCTCGCGTGAGAAGAAGTCGCCCACGATCTGTTTGATTTTCCTGATCGGTTTGGCTCGATTTTCGACACCCACCTGCACCAACTGCGGCACGGCTCGCGACCAGAGCTCCGGAGTGTCGCACACCTCGACTGCTCCTTCGAAGTCGTTCTTTTCAAGCAGTTCGCTGACGTCATCCAGAAAGGCGCTGGCGGCTTCGCGACCGGGGAAGCTCTTCTCCTTCACCCGCCGCATCAGTACGATAATACAGTACAGTCCGTACCCGGCGCACACCGCCATCGCCAGATAGATGAGGTTGCCGAACTGTTCGAGAATCGGACCGGTATCGACCGCAGCAAACAAACTGGCTGTCTGCGAAGTGCATAAAACGGACAAGAAGTGCATAAGATTTTCCTGAACCTTTAATTCATTTCGGCCATCGGCCTGTTCAAACGGGCAACATCTGTCGGTGCCCGGTCTTAACGTAGTTTCTGACTGGTCACCTTAAACTCATACCCACTCCCCGCTCGTTTCACCTGAAAACGAGTACGACGAATCTGTTCCGGCGGCCTGCCGCCGGAACGTTCCGTCTCAAGTTGTGCCAGCAGTTGTTCGGTGGCCGGATCGTAGAAGTGCAGAACCATGCCTTCTTCAGGCTGCGGAACACCCGCCTTTTTCAGTAATTCGATGTCCGCCTTGACGCGATCGCCTCCCTGCCAGTTCATGAATAGACGCTGATCTTTGCTGTTCAGCCGCGCCTCACGAAGTGAGGGACTGCTCGACATATTCTTCAGGTAATATATGCGGCCGTCCTTGAAAGCACACCCCAGCTCAATCTTGAAGAATTCCAATTGCCTGGCATAGGACTTCAAGTTTCCCTGGTCGGCGAACTCCACAAACCATCGCTGCTCGCGTTTAACGCCACCACGAACTCCACCACCGCTGCCAAATGGTCGACCACTTCCCTCAGCACTGCCAGGGTTTCCCCCGCCACTCTCATCTGCATACTCGTTGGGCTGCTGCATTTGCGCTGCGGTCGCAGACAAAGTGAGTACCTGTTCCGTAATCTGTTCCAGTTGAGTTTCGCTCTGATCGTTCGAAAGCGATGGATCGTCAGTCGGATCCAGGGGCGATTCCACGTCAAGAGTTTCGTCGGGATTTCCATCCTCGAACCCACCATCGCCGGTTTCCATCACAATCGGAATCGACTGAACGTCCGGCAGCAGATTGCTGAGCCATATTGCAATCAGGATCGCAACAAAGATCCCCAGTCCGACAGCGGCAGCAATCTGCATCGATGTCGCAACGTCATACTTCGTCTCGGACATCACTGGCACTCGCCCCGTCACGCGCCGGGACTTGCGATCCGGTACAGCGGTGGACATGGCGAACTCCAGTTAATTACTAGACAGGGATTTAACAGAAGAGCTGGAAGTCGGGCTTCGCCGCCAGCAGAAAGTATCAGTTCTAAAGCAATTTGATGCGGAACCGCATGAGATTGGTACGCCGATGCTAGCTGTTTTCCGGGCAAAATGTCAACGATACGGCGCAATCAGCCACCGCAAAATCGTCACACACCAACACTCCTCCTCCGATTTCGTCGCCGCAGCCGCATGCAGCCGCATGGTAAACCTTTGGTTTCCGTCGCCGCAAGCCTCGATAACCCCCTGTTTTAACAAGCGTTACCGGCGTGAGACACGCGAATAACGGGAACTTCCGGCGAAGATCCGGCAACGCGGCCGGATATTCGGATGCGATTGGGATCAGCTGATTTGATCGTCCGGCCCATCGCGATACTGCCATAGACTCTGATGATCGTGAGCGAGTGGCGTCATTCCGGGCAGCCACTGAGAAGATCTCGCCATGCTGGTCCCAGAAAACGCAGCAAATCAGATGCGATCAGCCCGCGCTCCGACACTTCAGCCGCCCCCAGGTCCCCCGCAACGCCGTGCAGGTGTACAGCAAGGGATGCCGCATCAAACAGAGGCAGCCCCTGACCGACTTGTGCCGCTATGATTCCGGTCAGGACGTCGCCGCTGCCTCCCGTTGCCATACCTGAATTTCCAGTGGAATTCACAAACAGCCGATCCCCATCGGTGACCACGGTTCCAGCCCCCTTCAAGACAACGACAACCTTGTGCGTCGCGGCAAAATCTCGGGCCACGTCTGCACGGTGGTCCTGGATTTCGGCGACGGAAAGCCCCGTCAGCCGTGCGAACTCACCGGGATGCGGCGTCACGATGCAGGACGGACTGGCATTCACCAGGCCGAACATCTCGTACTCAGCAAGAACATTCAAAGCATCCGCATCGATTATTATCGGGCAGGCTGATTCTCTGAATAACGACAACACGAGGTCCGCCACCTGCTTCGACTGCCCCAGGCCCGGGCCAACCGCAATCGCATCCTTGCCGGCCACCAGCTGACGCACGTCGTCAACGCCAACGTCGGACAACACCCCACCGCTGCAACACGGCAGCCCGATGGTCATGTACGATGGTTCGTAGCCGGCAACAACGGCCTGAATCGATTTCGGAACAGCCAACGACACCAGCCCGGCCCCGCCCCGCAAAGCCGCCGTCGCCGACAGACAGGCGGCACCGCTCATCCCGACGGAGCCACCAATGACCAGCACCCGCCCAAATGTCCCCTTGTGGCCGTCCACCGCACGATCCGACACACTGACCGGACTGGATTCATTCTGTCTTGCCACGTTTCGCCTCCTGTCGCGCCGAGGATTCTTCAAACATTACCGAAAGCACTCCGTCGCCACAGGCCACGGTCGATAGCCACAACTTCAACTCGCTTCCCCTCCGACCGTGTACGCGCCGGCGGGAGTGCTCATCTGCATCATCTCGTGACACGGCCGCTCTGTCATCTCAAACGTGTTTTCATGTGCAGAATCCGGCGGCGACTTGACGCAGCACGGAGTTTTGTTCAACTTCACCCTGCTGTGTGCGACCTGATTCAATGCCGGTTTTTTCAGCAAAAGGTGTACAAATGCAAGCCAGAGTTTTCTTTCATAACCACGGCACGTCGCCGCTCATCAAACTTCTGTCACGAGTTCCGGCGCTTCTGGCGGCTGCCTTCCTGATGGCAGTGTCGCACGGCCAGGACAGTTTCCGCCACACTGTGATCTCCAGCGAACAGGGGCACAACGACGAATTCTGGAAAGCGGAAGCAGCGAAGGTGACGCCGGATTGTCCGCATCAATGGTGGGTACAGAAATCAGTGCTGAAAGGTGGCCGACAGGAAGGCGTTGACCAGATCATTATCAACAATGGCGTGATGGAGATCGTTCTGTGTCCGACCCGAGGCATGGGGATCCTGCAGGTCAGCGACGGAAACGTCGTGCTGAAGTGGGACAGTCCGGTCAAGGAGATCGTGAATCCACAGTTCGTGAATCTCAACAGCCGAGGCGGCCTGGGCTGGCTGGAAGGCTTCAATGAATTCATGTGCCGTTGCGGGCTGGAAAGTAACGGTCATCCCGGCACTGACAGGTTCGTCAACAACGTGGGCGACGAAGCCGAAATGGAACTGACACTGCATGGCAAGATCGCCAACATCCCGGCTCGCAACGTCGAAATTATTGTGGACCGCAAGGCACCGTACGCGATCCACATTAAAGGCCAGGTTGACGAAAAACTTCTGTTTGGTCCAAAACTGGAACTGCACACCGAACTTGTTGTGATACCAGGTGAAACGACCTTTCAACTGGTTGACGAAATTCGAAATGTGGGCGCTCAGGAACAGGAATTCGAGATTCTGTACCACTCCAACTTCGGTAGCCCGCTGCTGGAAGCAGGAGCACAGGTCGTCGTCTCGGTGAAGAGCATTAAGCCTTTCAATAATCACGCGGCTGTCGGACTGGACACATGGGATGTCTATGCCGGACCATCCACTGGCTTTGTGGAACAGGTTTATCTGCTGGAACTCAACGGCGACGAAAACAATCACACGACAGCATTACTGCACAACAGAGCCGCCGACAAAGCAGCGACAATCAGCTGGTCACTGGATGAACTGCCCTACCTGACGGTGTGGAAGAACACAGGTGCTCTGGCCGATGGATACGTAACCGGAATTGAACCGGGGACGAATTACCCGAACAATCGCAGCGTCGAACGGCAGGCCGGTCGAGTTCCCAGACTGGGGCCGGGCAAAAGCCATCACATGACGCTGAAGTTTGGTATACACAGCGGTATTCAAGCCGTAGAAGCAGCGATCAATTCTGTCCGGGACATTGATTTTTCCGGTCAGCCGGTTGATGACCCAAAGGTTGAAGCGATCCGACGGTAAATGCGGGGCGGCCCGCAGCCGACTCGAGCTGACGCTCGGAAACAGATGGAAGTTGGAACGAAGGAAAGCCCCGGTAGGGGGCCACAATACAAGCTCGACGCGCAAGCGAGTGGATCTCCTGCAATTGAGAAACACACTTGCCGACGCTGTGTGTCTGTGTCAACAGGTAGCCCGCTTCCGCCGGTCACCACGAAACATGTGCAGTTGATGGATAAGTGAATCCGTGATGTCAGATGCGGCAGTATCCCAAAGGTGTTCGATCTGCGGCGTCGCGGCATTTTTGCTGACGGCAGCCGTTTTTTTTTGCTGGATCGAGCTGCGATTCGGAATGAATACGCCGCCATCATCGACGGGTGACGAATCCAGCTACGATTCGATGGCCTGGGAACTCAGCCGCGGCCACGGATTTGCTGTCGACTACGACACCCCCGCATTCCGCGCACCGTACGACGAGGCTGCGAAGACGCAACCGGAGCTGTTCACCATTCGTTCGTCAACGCCGGGGCCGATTGCCTTTCGACCACCGCTGTTGTCAACATTCGCCGCTGGCCTGAACATGCTTTTCGGCCGGCAGTTCTACGCCGTCAGAAGCTTGAACGTGCTGCTGATGGCAGCGACTGCCGGCCTGCTGGCATGGTACCTTTGCCGCGAAGCAGGGTTCGCAACGGCACTCATTTCAATGGTGTTCTTTCTGATCGATGTCAGATCACGCCTGTACGCACGAAGTCTGCTGACCGAACCGCTGGCGTGCTTCCTGGCAACATTACTGACGCTGACACTGCTGAACGTCGTCAAACACACGAATCGCAATCGGCTGATTCTGGCAGGAGTATTGACCGGAGCTTCCATGCTGACACGATCTATCGTGGTACTGTGGTTACCGGGACTGACGGTGTTCGTGTGCTTCGTTGTTCGCAGGATTCATAAACACAGCTGGCGTGACACTGTCGGAAACACGGCATTATTTGTTGCCGCCACGCTGACAGTGTTTGCGCCCTGGGGAATACGAAACGTCATGCTGCTGGACAGATTCAGCCCCATGGGAACCCAGGGACTGATGGAATTGTCTGCTGGCTACAGCGATGCAGCCTGGGACAACTACGGCATATGGCAGAACGCTGGCACCCAGGGTTTCTTCGAAGCCGTTGACACATCCGGTCTGACAAATATCGAAGCCGAACTGGCGATCGCTGAAGTCAGCAGCGCAACAGCCTTCGAATGGATCAGCCGCAACTTCCTGAAGTTAGTCCCGCTGGCCGCCATGAAGATCTTCAGCGAATTCCGTCCTCATGACGTAGTGGAGTTCATGGTGTTGGTCTTCGCGACAATTGGCCTGTTTGCCTCAAGTCGGACTGCAGCATTGGTATTCAGTGTACTGCTGGCGACAAACGCATTTTCGGTTGCGTTGACATGGTCGGTGGAAGGCCGTTTTCTTGTGCCCCAACTATTCATCCTGCACGCGTTGTGCGCGGTGGGCGTTTGTTCCTGCGCACGTGGCATGCAGTCAACGTTGAACAAGACAGGACGGTCGCCGGTGGTATGAGAAAGGCCGCTGAAAGCGGGCGACAATACAAGCCCGACGCGCCAGCGAGCGAGTCTCGTGCGTACGAAAAATACACTTGCTGACGCTGCGTGCTGGTATCACAACAGCAAAGACTCATAAGTGACAGATCGAGTTAACATGCAACCATGCCGCATCAGGGTATCTCTGCGTGCAGCGGTGCCGACACCGATTGTTGCCGCAGATCAAGCCAGCGTTCAAACAGCAGTGTGTCCATCCGCAGTTCAAAGCAGTTTTGAAACGGCATGTCAACCTCGGACACCACAAGACCGGCGAAATCGTGGTCGGCAAGGATGTCAAAAACGCCCATGCAGAATTCACGAGACGTATACATCGGCCGATGTTCGGTCGGCCCCGGCAGATAGCCTGGCATATGGATGTGCCTGATGCACTCAGAGGCTCGTTCAAACACATCGCGCACAAGAGCAAATAATTTCTCGATGGGTGCGTCATGCAGTGAGAACTTCCAGATGTGCTCAATATCCAGAGTCACGGATCCCCGCTCGTGGACCCAGGCGGCAAAGCTGTCTGCGGGCACGCGCTGGTTTTCGATCGCCAGTGGAATCATGGAATCGATCACTCTTAGCGGTTCGGCGTATCGCCGATACATTGGCTCGTGAATGACGATGGCTGACACGTCCAATTCGTCAGCCAGCCGACAGCAGTTTCGGAGGTGAACTTCATTTAACTCCGGTTTATTCGGAAAGTGCAACGCAAAATCCATCTCCAAATCGCGAGAGATCCGGACCACTTCGTCAACGCGTTCCAGCACTGCCGCGTTCAGGTAAAGCTCGGCGTTGCGAAACCCTGCATCGTACGCCTGTTGAAAAGCAAACGGTTCGGGCAGGAATTTGGTGGCAAGTTTCAGCATCAACACTTTTTCTGATTTGGTTCGCACACTTCCAGTCGCGGAAGTCAGCGGCTTTCGCACCAGAGCTCTTGGGCAGTTTACTAATTGTCGTGGACGATACTGGTTCGTGGAAGCAACGAAAAGGTTGTAACGGATCATCTCATTACCCGCTTTGGTAGTTACTGCCAACCAAAACCCCCTGCAGGAGTGGAACAATGCCAGACGGATCACGAAAACGCCGATTTGCAACCAACCAGGCCAAACGAGAATGGTATGCCCACCACCGAGCCCTGCGATTCGCCCGCCGCTTCGGAATCTGTACCGCGTAACGATACGAATGCCTTTTAGTTGCAGCATATTACGCTGACTCGTGGCCACGAGCGACGCGTTCCAGCCTGATAAAACGGCCGGCCCACGAACCAGGACGGTTCACGAGAATAAGTGAACTGCTCTGGACGCCGACTTGAATCAAATCTCTAAGATCGCCTGCACAGAGCCGCAGCTTTGTTGCACTCGCGCCTCGCTTCCGCAGTTGTTGCCGAAGCCCGCTCGCGAAATCCCGGTGCCGCCTGATTTCACCGCTTCGCGGTCTGAAAGCACCTCCCCGCGACTGGTCGATCGTGGTACAGCTACCACACAAACACGGCTGCGCGGTGCGTGACAGCATTCTTAGATTCCCGGAATCGCCTGTGAACCGTGTGCTTGTTCTACCAAGGATGGACAATTCACATGTTCAGAACTCCCATACTACTGCTTCTTTTCGTATGCACGTGCGGACCGGCAACCGCTCAGACGCGGCAGTTTCCGTACAAGGCGCGAGTTGTCGTGGAGCAGACATATGTCCGCAGCGGTGGAGGCGAAGCCTTTTATCCGACTGCAGAACTACGTCGTGACGCCACCGTCACCGTGCGTCGGCACGATCCCGGCGGGTGGTACATGATCGATCCGCCCAAGGGCAGTTTCAGCTGGATTCCCTCAAAACACACAAGACGCCTGTCGTCTGATTCAGCCGAGGTGCTGGAAAGCAACGTCGTCGTTTTCGTGGGCAGTTCCTTTGGTGATGAAACTCACGTCTGGCAGCGGAGGATGATGGCCGGCGAAAAAGTGACCGTTCTGGGCGAACAGCAGGTCGACACCCTGTCAGGCCCCAAACAGATGCTGAAAATTGCGCCGCCAAAACGAGAATACCGATGGTTGCCCGGCTCGGCCGTGATCCCTGTCGGCGATACAGCTCGCGCGGATCATGACCGCAACCCCTATGCTGTGCCTTCCAACGCCATCCGCCCTCGTCCGCAACAACACACGGTGGGCACAGAAGCGGAACCACAGCATGACAATTCTTCGGTCTCACCAAGCAAACAGCTGCTGAAATTGAAACAGATTCGTGAAGAACAGCGACAGCTGCAGGCAATTGATCAACGATTTCGTGACATGATTGTGGCCCCGCCGTCAAAGTGGAAACTGGACGCCGTGGAAGCCGACTACCGCGAACTGCAGAACGGTGCAAAATATAAACCGGTGGCCGGACAGATCGATCTTCGCTATCCGGCCATCAAACGATATCGCCTGCGAAAGGCCGAATGGGATGACCTGGATCGACTCACCTCTGAAACAGAAAAGCGTGATTCTGAATTGCTGGCCACACAATTCAACCTGCCGCCGATCACAACCTCGCAGATGATAACCAACCAGCAGTTCGTTGGGGGGCCACAACCCCCTGTTTTCGGACCGCAACTGCAACCGATTCCCGAGCATTCGCCACTGCCATTTCCTTCAATTCCGAACGAAACCACAATTGGTTCGACCACGCCCGGATTGACAGTCCCGGGCGTTCCTGAAGGACCGCAATCCCCGACAACAAAGGTCGGTAACAACGGAGCTTCGTCGATCCCCGCCTCCAGCCGTTACATCGGCGCTGGCGTCATTCAACGCGGCACGGGAACGGAACAGAAAACGTATCTGCTGACATCATCGTCCGGAAAAGTTCTGGCTCATTTGACTTCAACAGAATCAGTGAGCCTTGAAAAATTCGTCGGCAAAGCCGTGGGACTTCATGGGAAGCGGTGGTTCGAAGATAAAACTCAACATGATGCGATCGAGGTGAGTGGCGTCGAGGCTGTGCGTATTCGGCAATAACGCGGTATGGCGCCAACTGCTTTCGAGCTACCGCTTGATGCCGTGCGGCCCTGTTCTGCTGATCACTGCGAAAATGCGTACAAAACGTACGGTCGTTGTTCTGAGAGATTCTGATTCCATTACTTGAATTTTTTTGTGAATTTCATGTCCTGTGCTGCTGCAGAATCTGCCGGTATCCAATGCAGGTTACGTAACTCGTCCCGCAACTGGTGTTTACGGCGGCAGTTCTCGTGGCGTCGCGAAATAATCACGCGACAACTCGTCTTGACCCATTTCAGAAATCCAAATACGTTCCGGGCATGTTGATGAACGTTGTGAATGCAGCGTCAACAACAGACCGTTGTTAAGCCAATCGCCCCCGGAAGCAGCTTGAGTCCTCCGCCCCCCTGGGACTCGTTGCTTCCGGGACTTATTGAAACCCCCAGCGTTTTCGCTGGGGGTTTCTTCTTTTGGATGTCAATTGGATGTTTCCGGCTCACCAAGATCCTATTTCAGTCGTGTCACATCACTCAGCAGGACCGTGTTGCCGGAGCGCCGTCTGATTCCCTTGAGGATCCCATCCTTGGCCGTCTTGAAGGTAATGTCCGGTGACACGATCGCCCACGCACATCGCGTGTCGATTTTCGGCTCATTGCCGTTAAAGTCAGGGTGAAATGCCCAGCCATTCCGAAGGCACCACCTCAGGTTCAGTCAGGAGTGACACAATCCGCCAACCGACCTGACTGGCCTGTTCCGGTGACTCAATATCCGAAATCTCCAGTCCGTGCTTCCTGAGAAGCGTCTGTAACGCCTCAACTGCGTGTTGTTTTTCGTTCTTGCGCATAGCAATCTCCGGCCAATCCGCAGCGGCACCATCCGCGCAGACCGGTCGTGTAGAGTACAGCGGAATTCCCATCGCTGTTGAAATCGGGGAAGTTCAAGACGCCTCAGTTTTGAGGCTCACTTCATCTCTTTGGTAGAACCATCCCCACGAGAACCCAACAGTTGCAACTGGTCACCGACAACCTTGAGCTTCGATCGCTTCTTCCCGGTTTCTTTGTCTTCCCACTGGTCCAATTGCAGTCGACCTTCGATCAGGCAGGGTCGGCCTTTGGAAAGATATTCACCGGCAATCTCAGCAGTCCGTCCCCAGAGAGTCACCTCCACAAACGTCGTCTCTTCTTTCCGCTCTTTCGTGGAACCGTCTGTCCACTGTCGATTAACCGCCAAACTGGCTTCTGTGACAGCAGTACCGCCAGTGGTGTATCGGACCTCCGGATCCCGTGTCAGGTTTCCGACCAGGATGACTTTGTTGAATGATGCCATGAGAGTGCCTTTCGATGTGCGCACGAAGATGCGCAGCAATGAACGTGGAGAAACAATGCGAAAGTGAGGGCCTCAGCGGTGAGGCGAAAGAGGCAGACCTTCTTGTCTGCACAGGATCGTTTTACGATCGAGGGGCTACACCGGACTCATATCTGTCACAGTGTTCGCGGCGAAAAGCGAGTGCCGCGTTGCAGTAGTTTGTCGCTTCACAAATCATAAAAGTCGGGTCTTCGTCTAGTTCCGGCGATGTCGTTTTCTTGCGTCAAGCATCAAGTTGATGCCGTTGTTATGTGAATCGGCAATCTTAGCAATGTTGTGCGATCACACAACATATTTCCTGGCGGTTTTCAAAGATCCGCTCAGAGCAAATGTACGGCCCAGGATGTTGGGTGTTTGATAGATGCTGGGTAGCATGTTGGCAACCGTGTCCCACCACTGCCCCACGATCCACGCCACCACACCAGGCACAACCCGGCTCGGGCGATGATGAACAGTGACATGCGGAGAAGGCTTTTCATTCGGCTGCCTACGTAAACTCGGCCGGTTCTTCTTTGCTCATCTTCCAGCAGTTACTGCACACCGTGGTGAATGCCACACTTAGGCAAAGCAGCCTTAATCTGTGACAGTCCCGCGTCTGTGACCATTGTGTCGTACAGGTAGAGTGACTTGAGGCTGGCTAGAACTCTTAGGTGTTTCAGTCCGGCATCAGTAATCTGCGTGTCCCATACCTGAAGTGATTCCAGCCTGGTCAGGTCTTTCAGATGCACCAGTGCGGCATCTGTAATCTGTGGGTCGTGTAAGTCGACTTGAATCACCGCACCAGACACATCGTCGAGCGTAACATTGCCCCTAAGTCTCTCAATCGCGGCGATGGCGGCTTCTTCCGAAGAACCACATCCCAATAGGAAGAGCGGCAACAGCAAAACGAGAAACGGTTTCATGCCTGAGCCCATCTTTGAATTACTTGTCACTTCGCCAGCTACGCTTTCTCGGACATGAACAACGCCGATCGAATCAGACTTCGCATGGCTTGCCCTCCGGACGTATGCGGTAGATGAAATGGAGGGCGATGTTGAAGGCCGTGAAGAGGGAGGTGATGAACAGCGACATGCGGAGAATGTTTTTCAATTGACCAGCTCAGTCTTACTCAATTGGGATGGAGTACCTCTTCAGATCTGCTGTAATCGATGCCTCTGATGATACGACACTGAAGAACGGACGCAGGACCGACAATGGCGTATCCGCTTTGAGACTCATAACGACACCATTCGCGAACGCAACATGTACTTCATGTTGCAACCCATCTCCATTGACGCAGTTCTTAAGGAGTCCCAGGCAGATGTTTCTTTCTGTAGGGCCCAATTCGTTTCGTGGCGATGACCAGTTCGTCGATCCAGAGTGTCTGAGCGTGCGGCAGAAGCCCTGGTCCAAAGTATGGTGTGAGCAAGAACTGGTTCCATTTCATTGTCGGGAAATCCGGTGTCCTGAAGACGATGTCGGTTTGTTCAATGACGAGCTGGTCGTCGACCCAGCCACGAACCAGGCCATCGCGATTGGCATTGTCGTTTTTTCTGTCGAGAGTATTGAGCCTGAATTGTGCTTCGACGCAATGCCACTTGTCATCGTTGAAGACAACGTCCTTCGAGTCGTAGAGCTTTCCGTTATATCCTCCCTTGAGCGGCCCCTGGGTAAGCCCCTGAGGCATGTCAACATTTTGCATGTCGGTTGCTCCTAAGCGGAGTTTGCCATTAACTGGTTCAATGTAGAGTGTCAGGTGACTACTTGCGGGGCCGTGCCACTTGCCGTTCTCGGTGGTGAGGAAGTGAGTGAGGTGGGGGTGATAAGACCTTCCGGACCAGTCCCAGTCAGCGGAGAGCCGAATATAGTATCGAATGTAAAATTCGTTCGTGGCCTTGAGTTGATGCCGTACCCCTGAGCTCGTGTGAGGTTTCGTGGACTTGTCACTCCAGTGATACTCAATGCACCCCTTTCCAGCGTAGGTTTGCCTCGAAACGATCTTGAAGTTGGCACCGTCGTACCACCCCCGCTTCACGAGCTCTGCGTCGTCAAAGCTTTCGCTAAGTAGCGTAGTGATGGAACTCGTCTCGCCAGCAATGGCGTTGCTGACCAGAACGCACGCAGCGATACACCCCAATCTGGACAATGCTTGCATTTTTGTTGACGCCCTTTTCTACAGAAAACCGAGGTTGTCTCGACTCGTTTTGGGACATGACTATACCGCAATCTCGACGCGAACGGACATCGCCCAGGGTAAAAGAGAAGGTATAGAAGATCCAGAGGTCCGCCCGTCCATTCCCGCTGAAAGAAGAACTGCTGCAATCACCATCAGGCTGAGTCGTCGGAAGCATCCATAGGCAGATTGCGGCACAACAAACACTGCCTTCTCTTTTATCCAAAATCCTTCGCGTATATGTTCGTCGTGATTCAGCCTGGTCCAGCATAGCATCCGAGGCAATTTCGTTGATCAGATTGTCTGCCGGTCCCATAAACACTCTCCGGCCGGTCCTTGAGAGCAGTTTTCGAAAAGATGTGGTCGTTTGGGCTCGTGGGAAGCACCCATAGCAGGCCGGAAAGCGTTCTTCGCGGCCACAAGTCAGCGTAATACGCTGTAAGAGTGATTTTGTAGCAGACCTTGGCCGCAGGCCCAAAAGACGCTAATATGGATCCAGTTTCACGCATTACCGTTTAATTACCGGGAGTTTGCTGTCAATCGCGATCGAGCTCTTGAATAGTGGCCAGAAAGGGAGTGACCCTTGATCAGGCCTTATTCATGGCTCAGCGCCGTGCCTTCGGTTTTCTGCGCGGTGGCGGCGTCGCCAATGGCGGCGACAAGGAAAACCTAAACAAAAGTAAGTACATGTTGAACTGCAAGCGTTGCACGCTGCACATCGACACACGGCGCGCATTCACAGTCTCCGCGTCAGTAGTTGTAGTGTTCGTCGCTATAGAATACGTAGCGATTGCCTGGCTTTGTCCCCGTTCTTTCCAGAACCCACTTGGATCGCAAATCACCGATTTTGCGATCTCCGACAACGGGGAGGTTGGAGCGTTTACAGGTAAATCGTCTTTCCGTCCGGAGTCACCGACATGCGATCGCAACCGCCTTCGTATTCCTTTTCCCACAGCAGTTTTTCCGTCACCAGATCCAGACACATCATCGTTCGCAGAGTACTGATGTGAATCAGGTTGGTGATCGGACTGGCACACACGCCCTTCACATTGACGGGTTTGCCGTTCCCGTCCAGTCCGCCAATCGGTACGCGTTTGACAAACCTGTGCCCGTCATCGATGTCAAAGACCAGTAGTCCGTGACCACCATACTCCAGATAGTTGCGGACTCCGGGCGAAGCGACGTACAGATACCGTCCCTCAAGTGGATCAGCAGCTGAAGTCGCAGTCGAGAAGATTGGTAACAGCAGAAGAATGAGGCTGGTTGCAAAGTGATGGGGCATAGTCGGGACGCCGTCGAAAGTGTAGAAACGGTCTGAACTGACGATCATGTCCAACATCTTGTGGCGACCAATCCAAAAGGGCCAGTAATTTGCGTTCGCTAAATCAGATTTGCCTGCAGCAGTGCCGCATTCGTTGTTGATATGACTAGAATGCCATCGCGCAATCGACGATCGCCTGCCCCGCCTGGAAAGATGACCATCCGTTCTTCCGTCCTATACCTTCTGATCGTTGTCGCATTTGTCGGCGTCCTGAACTCAGAGCAAACGGCCGCGTTCGGCGATGACGCCCTCGATGCTGGTTCGTTCGCCAAAGTGCGGGCACTTTTTGAACATCGTTGCCTTGCGTGCCACAACGAGGTGGACCAGGAGGGCGACTTTTCGCTGCAGGCATGGTCATCGCTGGAAGACAGCGGCTTCGTCGTTGCCGGTGAATCGTCCGAAAGCCATTTACTGAGCGTGTTACAGTCGGTCGACGGTGAACCACCGTCCATGCCGAAGGATGGTGACGCGTTGAGCACCGAAGAAGTCCGTCTGGTCGCCAGCTGGATTCAGGCAGGTGCAAAATGGCCTGAGGCATTGATTCTTCAGGAACCGATGGTCAATAACTTCGACTGGTGGTCCTTCCAACCAATCCGACGACCTGACGTCCCGCCTGTTTCCGCGGAGACCTCTGATCCGGATTGGAAGCAATCTCCGATTGACGCGTTCATACTCAAGAAACACGGCAAACTTGGACTGAGGCACATGCCCACTGCGGACCGTCGCACACTCATCCGCCGTCTGACCTATGATCTGACGGGTCTGCCACCGACTCCGGAACAGGTGCGAGCATTCGTGGCCAGCGACGACCCGCAGGCATACGGCAAACTCGTTGACCACCTGCTGGCGTCGCCGCAATACGGTGAACGTTGGGCACGGCACTGGCTGGATGTGGTCAAGTACGCCGATACCTGTGGGTACGATAAGGACAAGCTGCGTCCCAACGCATGGCCGTACCGTGATTATGTGATCAAATCGTTCAACGAAGACAAACCGTATTCGCGATTCGTTCAGGAACAGATTGCGGGCGACGCGCTGTTCCCGGGTGAACCAGACGGCATCCTGGGGCTTGGATTCATCGCCGCCGGACCGTGGGACTTCATCGGTCATGTCGAGGTGCCGGAATCGAAGATCGATGGCAGGGTGGCACGCAATCTTGACCGCGACGAAATGGTGACAAACACGCTGAACACATTCTGCAGCGTGACAATTCAGTGTGCACGGTGTCACAACCACAAGTTCGATCCGTTTACTCAGGAGCATTACTACAGCCTGCAATCAAACTTCGCCGCCGTGGATCGTGCAGAACGGCGTTACGACACGGATCCTGAAACAGAACGAATGCGGCGTGACTTGTCGGGAACGCGGGACGAACTGGCGGCGCAGCTGAAGAAGTTCGATGACGACATCAGGCAGCAGGGAGGCGAACGACTTGCTGCACTGGACAAACGTATCAGTGCTCTCAAACCGAAATCGCAGCCCGCCGACAAACAGCCGGAATTCGGCTACCACAGTCAGACATCGGCAACACAGGATGCTGCAAAGTGGGTCGAGGTCGATTTGGGGCAGGATGTGGAGATCGCAGAAATAATCCTGCACCCCTGTCACGACGACTTTGGCGGAATTGGTGCCGGCTTTGGTTTCCCCATGCGGTTTCGCGTTGACGCAAGACCTGACGCTGAACCAGCAGACACGTCAGCTCAGTCCGGCAATACGTTGTCAGCAACACCAGCGGAAGGGCTGGAGCAGTTCATCACGAAGGACTTTCCAAATCCTGGCCTGACCAGCGTCCAGCTTTCCGGCAACGGAACGGCCGCCCGATTTGTCCGTGTCACGGCCACAAAACTGGCCGATCGAAAAGGCGTTTTCATCTTTGCACTGGCGGAACTGGAGATTTTGGATTCGCAGGGCGAAAACGTTGCAGCAGGAGCGAAAGTCGCAGCTCTGGATTCCATCGAGGCGCCGTCACGCTGGAGGAAAACCAACCTGACCGACGGTATCTGGGCAGCACCCGCCGACCCGGATGTGGTCGCACGATTGGCAACAGCAGAAGAACGTCGTACGGAAATCCTGAATCGAATTCTGACGCCGGACCGGGTGGCCGCGCAGCAGGATCTTCTGCAGCGACGCAGCAATATCGATACGCAGTTGAAAGAGCTGCCACCCGGAAAGATGGTCTATGCAGCAGCGACACACTTCAATCCGCAGGGCAATTTCAAACCAACGAATGGCACACCGCGATCGGTGAGTGTCCTGCATCGCGGCAACATTCAGCAGCCGCAGACGGCCGTTCGCCCTGGTGCTGTTCCACTGACAAAGGATTCGAAGTGGCAGTTTGAACTGCCCGACGAGCACTCAGAAACAGACCGCCGAGCTGCACTCGCCCAATGGATCACCAGCCACGACAACCCACTAACGTGGCGGTCCATTGCCAATCGCATCTGGCAATACCACTTCGGTATGGGGATTGTGGAGTCACCGAATGACCTTGGCCAAATGGGACAACTGCCGACTCATGCAGAGCTGCTCGACTGGCTGGCCGACGAATTCCGCAGAACTCAGTCGTTCAAACACCTGCACCGGCTGATCGTGAACAGTGCGGCATATCGGCAGGCCTCGACACACGACGAAGCCAATGCGTTAATTGACGGCGGCAACCAGTATCTCTGGCGGATGAGCCGCCGCCGGCTGTCAGCGGAGGAACTACGAGACTCAATCCTGTCAGTCAGTGGAAAACTTGATCTGAAAATGGGGGGGCCTGGCTTCTATCTGTTTGCTCTGGAAAAAACTGATCATTCGCCGCACTTTGAGTATCACAAGTTCGATCCGGACGACGCGGCATCGCACCGTCGTTCCGTGTACCGTTTCATTGCCCGTTCGCAGCCGGATCCGTTTATGACGTTGCTGGATTGCGCCGATTCGTCGCAGAGCACACCTCTGCGCACCGAAACACTGACGTCGCTGCAGGCACTGTCGCTGCTGAACAACGGCTTCAACCTGACAATGGCGCGTCACTTTGCGGCGCGCGTTGAGTCCGAATCACAGGAAGCTCCGGCTTCGGTCAGAGCGTTTGAACTTGTGACGGGACGGCAGCCGACAGACTCCGAGCGTAACCAACTCGACAGCTACGCTCAACGCTACGGGCTGCCCAATCTGTGCCGCATTCTTTTCAACACAAGCGAGTTCGTTTTTCTGGACTAGAGCAGTTTTCGAAAAGATGTGGTCGTTCGGGCTCGTAGGAAGCACCCATAGCAGGCCGGAAGAGGTTTTTCGCGGCCACAAGTCAGCGTAATACGCTGTAGTGCTTTGTCAGAACTGAGTTTTGGGGTTGGCGAGGGAAACGGGGTCAGGGACCAACGAAGTTCGTTGTTGTCCCCAGGAGCAATGTGTGAGAGTTTTTTTCAAGGGCTGCCTGGTTCAATGCAAACACGACGCCAACTTCTGAACACAACGGCACACGGGTTCGCCGGACTGGCCGCGTCAATGATGTTGCAGGAAGACGTCGCCGGTGCGGACTCCCGCGCGACAGGCAGCGGAGTTGTGGATGTGTTGCACCATCCGGCGAAGGCTACGCGAGTCATTCAACTGTTCATGGGTGGGGCGGCAAGTCACATCGATCTGTGGGACCACAAACCAGCCCTTGAAAAGCACCACGGCGAAAAATCGGACTTCGGTGAGCACGTTGAGGCGTTTCAAAACGGCCTTGGACCATGGATGAAATCACCATTCAGGTTTGAAGCATACGGCGAATGCGGCCACATGCTGGGCGATGTTGTCGCACCGCTGGGTGAGTGCGTTGATGACATCGCGTTTATCCACAATGTTGTCGGCAAGACCGGAGTTCACAGCCAGGCGACGTACCTGCAGGCGACCGGATTTCAGCAACCTGGTTTTCCCGGCATGGGAGCCTGGATCAGCTACGCCCTGGGAACGCTGAACGAAAACCTTCCGACGTTTGTCGTACTGCCCGATCATCGTGGCTTCGCCAGTAACGGACCAAAGAACTGGGGTTCCGCGTTTCTGCCGGCCAGCACGCAGGGCACGACAATCTTCCCGCAGCGAAGAAACCCAATTGCCGATCTGCTGCCCGATGCCGACTACGTCACCAAAACCAGCGACGCAGCCGGCCTGCAACTGCTGCAACAGCTGAATCAGAATTACAAACAACAGCGAGAAGGTGATTCCCGACTGGATGCACGCATTCGCAGCTACGAACTGGCCGCAAAGATGCAGTTGAGTGCTCCGGAAGCGTTTGATCTTTCCACGGAATCGCAGCACACCCTGAAAATGTACGGACTGGACAACCCGGGAGCGACCTATCCGAACGACATCAACATTCCGGAAGAAGCCGAGTACTTTGGCCGTAAGTGTCTGATCGCTCGCCGTCTGCTGGAACGCGGCGTCCGATTCATTCAGATCTGGTCCGGCAACGACAACAGTTTTCCCCGACGGAACTGGGACAGCCATGAAGACATCGAACGAGATCACAAGCCACTGGCAACAGGCATGGCCATCGGAACGGCTGCATTGCTGAAGGATCTCGGCCAACGCGGATTGCTGGAAGATACGATCGTTCTGTGGACGACAGAATTCGGTCGAATGCCGTCAACACAGGGCAGTAAGGGACGAGACCACAATCCCTACGTCTTCACGAACTGGCTTTGCGGTGGAGGCATCAAGGGCGGCGTCAGCTATGGACCGTCCGATGAATGGGGCTACAAGCCACTGGATCGAGACAACCCGACTCAGGTCCACGATGTACATGCCACAATTCTGCATCAGCTGGGCATCGACCACAAACGTCTGACCGTGCGGCACAACGGAATTGACCGTCGGCTGACGAATGTCCACGGCCACGTGATCGAAGACATCATTGGTTAAGAACGAGTACTCTTCAGGTGCTGGCTGGCCTGGGTCAGGATTCGTCGCTCCCGATCAGTCAGACTTGCTTCGCCGTGAGTACTGATCTTTTCCAGGATATCGTCGACCTTCGCTGAGTAATCAACTTCAGGCTGGCTACCGGGATTATAAACCTTGAGGTTTGACCGGGGCTTCGGAGCTTCGGTTAGTCGTCCGGCAAATCGGTCCCACCACCGCGAGAAATTCATGTTCCACTGAAAATACAGGAAGCCAAAGGTAAGGCCTCCCAGATGAGCCGCATGGCCAACCTTGGCACCGTCGCCTGCAAACAGGCTGGGCACAAGACCCAGATAGCCAAACCCGTCCCAGGCCACTGCGACGACCAGTAACCAGCGTGCTTCGATCGGCAGAATCCCGAAGAAGTACAATTTCATTCGAGGATAGTGGAGTGCGAATAGAACGAAGACGGCACAAACAGCTCCGGATGCACCCAATACCCAGTCCTGTCCGGGCGACCGAAAGATGGCCATCGAACAGGACTGAACAATTCCGGAAAAGACGGCAGATGTGAGATACACCCACAGAAACTCACGTTCGCCAAGAGTTTGAGCAACAATTCGCCCAAGAAAGAACAGCCCCAGCATGTTGCAGCCAATATGCAGCAGCTGTGTTTCGCTGTGGACAAAGGCATAGGTCAGCAGGCGCCAGACCTGGCCATAACTGAACACCAGGTCGCGTTCAATTGCCAGCCATTCAAAGGCCAGCGAATCTCCCTGCGGACGTCTTGTCAGCAGCTGCAGAAGAAAAACACCAACGGTGACGATGATGATCTTTGCCACAATAGACAGCGGTCGACGTGGCGCAGCGGGGGGTGACTGAGATAACATGGATGATTCGTCGTTTCGATCTTGAATGCCCATCCGCACGAATACCCGTAAAGCAAGAAATGAGCGTGCAGCAGCGTTGTTGGAAGCCACCTGTAGTGTGAATCGTCTGGTGACAAAGCCCGAATTGAGCGGACGTGTAACGCGCACAAGCCAACCGAATAAAAATCCGGCGGACGTTCACGTTATGTCAATCCTAGGGCTGACAGACGAATCAGTTAGCAGTTGCGGGCTGCCCCGTCACCTGGGCGGGTTCCAGCGATGTACCGGATGAAGAATCCGGCAGTTCGTTGGTAGCACGGTTCAACGCATCCAGTTTCTGGTCTCGTTCGAACGCAGACTTTTTCAATGCGCGTCGAAGATGGTCAACATCCAGTTGTAACTGGTTTCGTGCTTCCTCGAAGTCTTCGATGGCCCGCAGAAGTCCGTCGGTCAATTCGGGGCGCCCGGCAATGGGCTCGTGCTCGTCCATACGCTCAGGAGGAACTCCAAGCAACTCCTCTTTTCGCAGACTCAATGCATCTTCCGCCGCGTTCAGCAGTCCTTCCTGACGTGTGATGTTGGCGGCCGTTTGCAGTGACAATTCAGACGTACGATTTCGGCGGCGGTGTAGCTCATCAATGCTTGTGCGAGCTCCTGAAGGAATCATGCCTCGCAATCGCCACCTCCGGTTTACGGGCCACTTACCAGACTCGCCATCACGGTCATGATGGACGGGTTGCAGCACGGCACTCGTTGCTGTCAAATCACTGGAATCCGCCACAAATTCACCAGCGTAAGTAAAGCCTTCCGGTCCGCCATAAAACACGTGGACCACCGGCTCCATCAATTGCTGAGCACCGTTGTCGTCTGTTACCTGTTTCGTAACCAGCCCGTGGTTCGTACCGATGTTCGCAAGACCCAGTAGCCCATTTTGCGCTCTGATCGCACCTGAATTCGGCGGGATATTCCAATAGCGATCCCAACCAGTCACCTGGTTCTCAAGATCAGTCGCCGCCATAGCGAGTTCCTGACGTGCGGCAGCCTGGGCCTCAATCGATTTAGCAGCATCGAGTTTGGCATCCCGAAGTTTTTCGGACCATTGATTATGAAAAATCAACAACTTGGGTGTCCAGCCACCAAACTTGCCTGGAATCGGCGCCAAGGCCAGCAGCAATAGCAGGACTGTGAGTGACAAACAGATTTTACCAAGCGTACTCATGAACAATCTCCGAAAGTCAGTCAGTGTCGGCCACTGAGTGCTTTCGACCATCGGGAGTGTGATATCACGGTCCGTCGAGGCAATGCCTCAGACCGCGCGAGCTAATGCTCGGAACCAAAAACTCGACTCAAAAACAGGTTGCCGGCAATTAGCGTAGCTAAACTCTTCGCCGTATCCTGACCATCGGCGGTTGATGCCCCAGCGTTTACGGGGATCCAGCTCTGCCAACGGCGACAACAGTATTCAGTGCCCAACGACGCATTCTGCTCCCCAGGCATGTTAAGCTGGAAAGTCGGCGCAATCAGAGAACACTCGCCAAGCATCCTAAACGGCCAAAAACCACACCTCAAGCACAAAAGAGCCGGATTCACCTGCGGAAGCTTCCTTCTGACCGGCACTGAACGATTGTGAACATTGCTCCGTGGCGGAAACAGCAATTCCGCTTGTCGTCGGCCACGGCGAATAGCTCTTCTGCCGACCACGGCTTCGTTTCGCAATGCGAACGCTGACAGAACACTCGCCATAAACAAAACCAAGATAATGACTTACGACGACAACAACGAACGCACCGTGGTAGCAGTCTATTCAAACAGGCTCACATTGTCCGTTTCTTCCACGCGATAATGTCGTCCAGAATTCTGTCCAGCGTCATGGTTGGCCTCATTCCGGTGGCTTCATACAGACGGCCGGTATTGGGCACACGCCGCTGCACGTCTTCGAAATTTTCGCCGTAGGCATCGCGATACGGAATGAACTCTACCTTGATGGACGGATCAACTTTTTCGATGACCATCTGTGCCAGTTCCAGAATGGAAATCGCCTGATCGCTGCCGATGTTAAAGACTCGCCCAACGGCAGAATCTTCCTGGACCAGGGCATACAGGCATCGAGTCACTTCCTCGACATGGCCAAAGCAGCGTACCTGGGACCCATCGTCGTAGACGGTCACAGGACCTCCATTCAAGGCGGATTCGACAAAACGCGGTACGACCATGCCGTAGTTGCCGACCTGTCGGGGTCCCACGACGTTGAAGAATCGTCCCACCGTGACGCCCAGTCCATACTTTTGGTAGTACGCCAGAGCCAGGAACTCGTCAATGGCCTTTGAGCATCCGTAGGCCCATCGCGGGCGGCTGGTGGGGCCCAGGTGCAGGTCATCGTCTTCGACCCACGCGTCACCAGGACGCTTGCCGTAAACTTCGCTGGTCGAGGCCAGAAAGAACTTCTTCACGTTGCCCTGAGCGGCCAGTCGGAGCAATTGCTCGGTGGGATAGATGTTGGTTTCAATCGTGCGGACCGGATCATCGGCAACCAGTTTGACACCAACCGCGGCAGCAAGATGGTAAATGATTTCCACGCCGTGCACGACTTCGCCCAGTAGAACAGAATCGGTGATCGATCCAGTCTGAATCGTGAGATTGGGGTGCCCGCTGATCGCATCAAGATTCGTTGCCCGGCCGGTACTGAGATTGTCCAGCACGACGACCTGGTGCCCTTCTTCCAGCAGCAACTCCGTCAGGTGACTTCCAATAAACCCGGCTCCGCCGGTAACAAGACATTTGGCCATCAATGATCTTTCCCGTGATGCTCATATCGAGAACAAAAACGTTGGTCAACGTTGCACCCGTTCGTATTGGCACTGCCGATTCGCCCGGATATTCGTTTGTACGTCCCGCAGCCACATTTTGCGTACCAATCAAAGTGACTTTCCGATTCATTGCCAGAATACCAGGCCCGGCCGCAGATTCCGTACGTTACGAATTATTGACATATTCGTTATCACCGTCTTAAGCAGTTTAAACATCAAATCTGGTGTAACCCCGGGAACTGGACTGCTTTTTCTGGTGTAAGCTGTTTCTGATAAGTAGTTTACACAGAGAGTTCGACTGTGCCGGTTGTAACGGTGATTCGTGTGGCACAGCTTCTGCTGATTACGACAGTTCGTTGTGACATAGCGATCTTTTCGGTTACAGCAATTGTGTGGTCCGGGAGATGGCATTTGATTGAGCCCGAATGCCGTTCAAGCGGACCGAGAGAGGCACAGCTGCTGAGACTGATCGCAACAAATGCACAGCAAGAGAGAGAGGGAGTTGACGGTCTCTCCAAAACCGTCGCTGAGTCAGTTCACTGACTTAGATGTTCGTCCGATGCGGGGCGGGGCCTGCCCCTCCTCGCTTCGGAAGAGCAAACAGTTCTTTAACCATATGATTCACGATCGGCTCGAAATACGTTCGGGCTGACAATCTGATCAGACAACAAGTCTGGTTGCTGACACTCGCCGCCGGACTGGTTCCGGCTCAAACAATTCTTCTGGTGCCCATCGACGTCGTGGAAGAAATGGAGAAGTGAAATGCTGAGACTGCTGAAAAAACTTCGGCAGGACGAGAATGGAGTCATCCTGTCGGGCGAAATCGTTGTCAAAGGATCAACAATGGTCCTCGGGCTGATCACCGGAATGGCCTGCCTGCAAGGTGCTGAGAAGGAAGAGTTGACGAGTGCCCCGGCCGCAGTCGGGAAGCTTGATCAGGCTGATGCTCAGCCTGAGACCTCGCAGGATGCGTCAAACAACGACCGTAAGACAACCGGTCAGCGAACGAACAGCGCCGCAGTGTGTCCCAATTGCGCCAGGACGAAGCCACGCCAGGGCAAGCCCCTGCTTGCACAGACGGGTTGCGGCCATCCGGAATGCACGGCCTGTCACCATGCCAACTGCCTGATCGGACGGCCAACTGATCATTGCTCTCATTGCTACAACCATGGACTGATTGGAGGCCGTGCCCCGCTACTGCGGGGATATGCAGGAGGACATTGTCAGGGTTTTGGATGCTACGGTGATTCTCGCGGCTGTGGCAACGGTGTAGGCGGTTACCTGTCTGGCGGCTGTGTCGCCGGAACTCGCGTCATCGGGAGCCCTGTTGTCGAGCGAGCAACCGGAGTTCCATTCATGCGGGTCTCTGAATGGCCATCCACCCGCACAGGCCTGACACTAACAGAAGAGCAGCATCTTTTGATCGGAACCGGAGGCACGGCTGTCGGTCAGCCGTTCCGCAAACCTGCCTACATCAATATCCCGGATCACGTTTGGTGATCATCCGATGCACAAGCCGGAGTCGCAGTAACCGGTCAACACCATCGCTGCGACTTTTTGAACGCACATCCTGACAGCAACCTGCTGCCGGGATGTGCGTTTGTGCTTATGAAAACGGGTTAGCCAGCGTGATGAAGCCGAGATGCAGGACGTATACGAGCAACACCACGTACCCTGCCAGGGAGGTGATTCGACCGGACTTCCATGGAAACGTAAGCAACATCACGGTCAGCAACAGCGTCACGGGCAGGTCAAGCAGAATAGTCTGGCGACCGATCGGCAACGGTTTGACCAGTGCACAGGAGGCCAGAACCCAGCAGATATTCAGGACGTTGGATCCAATTATGTTGCCGATCCCAAGGGCTGCATGCCCTTTCAGCACGGCGATCAGCGAAATCGTCAGTTCGGGCAACGATGTGCCGACAGCAAACAGAGTCAGCCCCAGTACCAGCTTGGGAACGCCCATACGCAGCGCGATTTCTTCTCCGTTGCAAACCAGCACACGACTACCGACGACAACGATGGTCGATGCCACCAGGAACGTCACCGCTGGCTTGATCAGGGCAGTCCGGGTCGACAGTGCGTTCTGCTGAGCGTCGTTGCTGATTGCCATTTCGTATCGAGCCTGCCGAGCCATCCGAATGGAATAGCCGAGATACCAGAACATCCCGATGAACAGGATCGCCGCCTGCCAGCGGCTAAGCCCAAATTCCGTCGGCTTCCCCGCCCTCATGGCGCCGCCGGCATCGAACAGGCTGAACAGACAAAGCAAAACGCAGCTGCCGAGCATGAACATACCAGGCCCCGCCAGCATGTCCCGCCCCGTGGCAATACCTGTCTGCTGTCCATTACGCCGCGCCAGCACACCGCGAACAATTGCGCACAGCCCGATGATCAATCCGATGTTGCACAGGCACGATCCAATCGCATTGCCGACCGCGAACTCCGCTGAGCCGGAAAGAGTTCCGGTCAACGACACCATGAATTCGGGAAACGACGTCGCCATGCTGACGATCGTTGCCCCGACGACAACCGGCGGAATATGAGTAATCCGGGCGATCTCGACGGAGCTATCCGTAAACAGATCGCCACCTTTGGTAATCGCCACCATCCCTGCCAGGATCATCACCACCAAACCGATGGCTGACGAAGCGGCCTTGCCACCGATTAACAGGGGAACAATATCAGCAACGAGAATCAGAGAATCAGCGGTCACAGTGGTGCAGGCAGATGGCGGTGGAACGGTGTGGAAACGTGTCGGTAGGTTACTGGGGTTTGGGCGTTCTGCACAGCGACGTCGCCGGAAGTCCATGGTCAGCCCAAAACGAGTGGTGGCACCGAGACCGCCACCAACTATAATCACTGACGAGACCATCCCTGCCCCGTTTACCTGTTTCCGGAGCCACTGCAGTGCCGCATTTCTGCGTTACGATCCCGCGTCAACGTTTCGTGTTTTTTCTGGCAACAGTGACGTTGGTCGCGGCGTCCGCTGCTACCAGCGCTGAAAAACCTATCAACGCGTCTGCGGCACTGAATGTGACTTCTGCGACTCAGGACGACGTGTCCGCACCAACGGAAACAGCTCAGCAGGAAGACATCACCATCAGCGATCCGTCTGCAGCCGCCAAACTGGAAGGTCGTCTGATCCGTCGGGCCAGACAGTTGACTTACGAAGGCCGTCGCGCTGGCGAAGGATACTTCAGCGCAGATGGGCGGCAGCTGATTTTTCAGAGCGAACGGTACGACGGAAATCCGTTCTTTCAGATTTACCTGATGAACCTCGATACGGGAGCGACCGAACAGATTTCTCCGGGTCACGGTAAGACCACCTGCGCATGGATTCACCCGAACGGTAAGAAGATGCTGTATGCGTCAACTCAGGACGACCCGGCAGCAAAGGATGAGCAGAAAGCAGAACTTGAACTGCGAGCATCCGGCAAGGAACGTCGCTATTCGTGGAACTACGACGATTTCTTTGATATCTACGAATACGACATGGCGTCAAAAGAATATCGAAATCTCACCAACGCAAAAGGCTATGACGCGGAAGGATCATGGTCGCCGGACGGCAAGCTGATCGCGTTCGCCTCCAACCGATCCGGCTACGAAGAAATGCTGTCGGACGAACAACAGAAAGCGTTTGAACTTGACCCGGCATGGGCCAATGAGATCTACCTCATGAATGCGGACGGCAGCAACCTGAAGCGTCTGACCACTTCGCCGGGATACGACGGTGGACCGTTCTTTGCCCCCGACGGGAAAAGCATCTGCTGGCGACGTTTTTCGGAGAACGGAGCGACTGCTGAAATCATGACAATGCAGCTGGACGGTACCGATCAACGGCAGGTGACGCGTCTGCAGGCGATGTCGTGGGCGCCTTATTACCATCCGTCGGGGCAGTACCTGATCTTCACCACCAACAAACACGGCTTTGCGAATTTCGAACTGTACATTGTCGATCGGGAAGGAAAAAAAGAACCTGTCCGGGTTTCTCACACTGCTGGCTTTGATGGCCTGCCGGTCTTCACTCCGGATGGCACTCAACTTTCATGGACGACCAATCGCACGACCAACAGTCAGTCACAGATCTTTCTGGCAGATTGGGATCATCAACAGGCACTCGAACTTCTCGGCCTGGAAGCCACGACACCAACACCACTTCCAAAGTCGATGGTCAGCGCCGCCACTACAGGCCGCGCTCCAAGTGCTCGACCTGACTTTGCCCCTGCGGACGCGGTGCGTCATGTGGAATACCTGTGCCGTCCTCAATTGCAGGGTCGCCTGACGGGAACAAGAGGCGAAAAACTGGCAACCAACTACGTCGCCCTGTATCTGGAGACGCTGGGCCTGGAGCCTGCGGGAGACGACGATGGGTGGTTTCAGGAGTTTGAATTCACGTCCGGTGTATCGACCGGGCCCAACAATTCATTGACAGTGGGTGACAGGACTTACGAACTGCAAAAAGACTGGCAGCCGCTTGTCTTTTCCAGGACGGGCAGGATTAGTCCGGAAGAAGTCGTGTTTGCCGGTTACGGCATTCAGGCACCGGCCGGCGACGGCTTCGAGGAATACGATTCGTTCGTGCACCTGGATGTCAAAGACAAGTGGATCGTTTGCTTTCGATTTATGCCGGAAGGAATCTCAGCTGAGCGTCGACAGTACATGAACAGCTACAGCAGTCTGCGATTCAAAGCCATGAAAGCACGCGACATGGGGGCTAAAGGACTGATCCTGGTCAGTGGACCAACGTCCGGGGTCAGAAATCAACTGGTGCCGCTGCAGTTTGACGGCTCACTGGCCGGAACAAGTCTGGCGGTCCTGAGCGTCACTGACGAAGTCGCCACCGAATGGTTGAAGGCCAGCGGCAAGGATTTGAAAACGATTCAGGAGAAGCTGGACACAGGTGAACCGGCGATGGGCTTCCCGATTAAGGACCTGAAGGTCGCCGCCAATGTAGACATCCAACAGGAAAAAAAGACCGGACGCAACGTACTCGGACGACTGCAGGTCAGCGACGCTCCAGCGCATGAGATTGTTGTGGTCGGTGCGCACATCGACCATCTGGGAGCCGGTCCAAGTGCCAACTCACTGGCAAAGGATGATGAAGCCGGAAATATTCACTTCGGTGCGGACGACAACGCGTCGGGCGTTGCAGCGATGCTGCAGATTGCCGAAGCCATGGCGCAATCGAAAGATGCAGGCACACTGAAAGGAGACCGCGACGTGATTTTTGCAGCGTGGTCCGGTGAAGAACTAGGCCTGCTGGGGTCGAGTCATTATGTGAAGCAACTGGAAACCATGTTCTCGCAACATGCCTCGGCAGTCAGCGGACCTGATGATGCCACTGCAAATGAAAATAACGCGGACGACAAATCTTCGTCAGAGGATGTTGAGACTGACGCCGTGGAGGACCAGGAGTCCGGACCAAACACCGGCGGTCTGCATTTGTTCATCGCGGCCTGCCTGAACATGGATATGGTTGGCCGCATGCAGGAAAAGCTTGTACTTCAGGGAATCGGTTCGTCGAATAGCTGGCAACAAATCGTCGAACGAGCCAACGTGCCGCTGGGCCTGCCTATCACTCTGCAGAATGACAGCTACATTCCAACGGATGCCAGCGTGTTCTTCATGCACGGCGTCCCCATTCTGTCGGCTTTCACCGGCAACCACGGCGAATATCATACGCCTCGGGATACACCTGAGAAAATAAACTACGAAGGTCTGTCGCGGGTGGCACACTTCATGAATCTGGTGTGCCGCGAATTGATCAGCCGCAGATCGATGCCCGCGTATGTGATGCAGACCAAACCGGCCGATGGACAGCGACGAGCGAACCTGCGAGCGTATCTGGGCACGATTCCGGATTACGCCGAATCGGATGTCAAGGGCGTGTTACTGTCCGGCGTGGCGAACGGCGGCCCCTGCGACAAAGCCGGCGTCAAAGGTGGCGACATCATCATCAAGCTGGCAGGAAAGTCGATCGAAAACATCTACGACTACACGTACGCCATCGAAGCACTGAAGATTGGCCAGACAGTGAAGATTGTCGTCAAGCGATCTGGCAAGGACGTGCTGCTGGAAGTGACGCCTGGATCCCGTGACTAGTCGACACCGTTTTACGCTGAACCGGGGCCGCGAAGAACGTTTTCCATCGCAGTTCCATTGCTTCCCGAGCAAATAGCGTCTACACAATTAGTAAACTGCTCTGGAGCCGAAGAGCTTCTTGAGAGCGTCTGTCATAGCTACCGCGGAAGTGCTCGAACGTTGCTTATTCGTCCTGACCACATACCAATTACACCTTCAACTGTATGTGCCGTCATGCTTGCGTGTGCCGTCGCGGGCTGTGGGCAACACAAGACCGATTCCGGTTCGCCGGACGTCCTGACGCAGGGTTCCGTCGAACAAATAGCTGCTGATTCGACGACGATCATGGCCGACGATGATCAACACGATGGCGCGGCAGCTCAGAATGCGACGATTCAGCTTGTCGAGGTCCCTGTCTCACAGAGTGGCGTCGACTTTCAACACGTCAGTGGTGATTCCGCAGAGAAGCCGTTCCCGGCAGCGAACGGAAGCGGGATGGGGATGATCGATTGCGATCTTGACGGCCGAGTTGATCTTTACTTTGCGACCGGACGTTCATTCCCGCTTGATTCGGACAGCATCGTTCCGGTTAACAGAATCTATCGAAATCTGGGCGAATGGAGATTTCAGGATGTGACCAGTGAGTCCGGACTGGGGGACGCGGGTTACGGTGTTGCCATCGCAGTCGGTGACTTTGACTCGGACGGTTTTCCGGACGTGTATGTCACTCGGTTCGGTCAGAATCACCTGTATCGAAATCTGGGTGACGGTACGTTTGAGCTGTATCCGATGGTTTTCGGGGGAGACTTTTCGACCAGCGCAGCTTTTCTTGACTTCGATGCTGACGGCTTGCTTGACCTGTATGTCTGTAACTACGGAGAGTGGTCATTCGATGAAAATCCGTTTTGTGGTGATCGAGCAGCCAACGTTCGGATCTTCTGCAGCCCCAAGTCGCTGAAGCCCGAACAGGACCGTCTATTGCGGAATTCCGGGGACGGTACGTTTCATGATGTCACTGCGAAAGCAGGTCTTGACGAACTGAGTGGTCGTGCTCAGGGAGTTCTGGCGTCCGATGTTGACGGCGACGGCGACGTCGACTTGTATATCGGGAACGACATACATCCGAATTTTCTGTACCTGAATTCCGGTGGTGGAGAATTCTCAGATGTCACGGAAATCAGCGGGACCGCATATGATCGGAACGGGCAGATGCAGGCTGGTATGGGCGTCGCAGGTGGCGACGTTAACCGGGATGGGCTGTGGGATCTGTTCGTGACGAACTTTGAAGGCGAATATAACACGCTGTATCTGCAGCATTCTTCAAATGATTTTCACGATGTTTCAACAACTCACGGTCTTGCCGCGGCTTCAAAGCCGTGGGTTGGCTGGGGAACGGCGATCGTCGATCTGAACCTTGACGGCTGGAAAGACCTGATCGTCACGAATGGACACGTTGACGACAATCTGCAGCAGATGGCACGCGATGTTCCCTACGAACAGCCGCCGCTGGTGTGGCAAAACAACGATGGCCGTTTTCAGATGCTGGGAAGTTCTGTGGGAAGTTACTTCCAGGCTTCGCATCCTGGGCGAGGACTGGCCACAGCAGATCTTGACAATGATGGCGACTCGGATGTTGTTATCACCCATCAGGATCAGAGCCCGGCCGTGCTGCGTAACGACGCAGCGACCGCGGCCTCAGGTCGTGCTTCGTCGCTTTGCTTAAGACTGATCGGAAAGCTCAGCGATCGCGACGCAGTCGGCTGCAGAGTCACGATCCAGTCCGTCGCGCCTCCGCAGATTGCACAGGTTGAAAACGGAGGCAGCTACCTTTCAGCTCATGATCAACGCCTGATTCTGGCCGTCGACCAGGCCGGAGAACTCGACATCGAAATCCAATGGCCTTCCGGAGTGTTCAGTCGAATTAGCGGTCTGGACCCTACGCGGGATTATGATATTGTGGAACCAGCGGAGATCGACTCCGCAGCATTAGTTTTCTATCGTCCGTCATGATTTGACAGAAAGTCCAGCTGTGACTGAAGTGACCAAACCTGATCCTCAATCAAGTTCCGCCGAAACGCACCCGGAAGAAACCGGAAGTTCAGGTGTAAGAGTGGCCGTCCTTCTCGTTTTGGTCGGCGTGTCCGCATGGGGATGTTATGTTTGGGTGACCGGAGAAAATGGATTTGACATTCGTCGTTTCGCTATGGTCGGTGAAAGACAAATCGATGTTTATGCTGTTGACGGTGAGGTCTTCTTCAATGACGAACCGGTCAGCGTGGGGCACGTCGCTGCAATTCCAGTGAATGGCAGAAATGGCCTGACCCGTGTGATTGGTCCTATCACTGATGGTGGAACATTTGAATTCTATACGGAAGTCGATGGAAAACTGATAAAAGGTGTGCCAACTGGCGAATACAAGTTACTGTTGAAGGTGTCTCACCCGTCACCAGGCCTGGGGCAACCGTCGCCCATGCTACCGCCTGAGTATTATGATCCGGCCACCACACCGCTCTCTATGACGGTTTCCGCTGATCAGGACAAGCATCACGTCGTCATTAAGGAGCAGGGAGAGTTACTGCCTGACGTGGCGGGGCAAAACGCTCGGACTCGGTCGAATGAAGAGCAGCAGACTGACAAAGCTGCTGAGACAGAAGAATGAGGGTTTCTTTAAGTAGTTCGAGGCATTGGGGGAAAAGAAGAGTCGAATTCTGCAGACGTTTGCATTAGCATTGAGAATGCAATATTTTGGTGTGAAGGTGTTTACGGCCGTAATCTCAGGTGCCGGAACGACGTAGTATTTAGTCCCGTTCTCTTGTTTCTATTGCTTAGTTTTGAAAGGTCAACGCCGATGAAATCCCAAAGACACCTGCGTGTCGGATTCACTCTCATTGAATTGCTGGTGGTGATTGCAATCATCGCGATCCTGATTGCGTTGCTTCTGCCGGCTGTACAGCAGGCACGAGAGGCTGCTCGGCGAACGCAGTGCAAGAACAATCTGAAGCAATTGGGTCTGGCACAGCACAACTATCACGACGTGTACAGCATGTTTCCGGCGAGTATCGGTTGGAATCAGGCTGCTGACCAACGCAGGGGGAATTTTTCTGACAAGGTGGCCATGCTGCCGTTTCTGGACCGAGCGTCGGAGTACAATCTTCGCGACGAAAACCAGAGGCCGTACGAACCAGCTGGATGGTTCGGAAGTGATAATATTCTGGCGTTCGGTGGAACGATCCCGGCCTTTAACTGCCCGTCAAACTCGCCGCAACACGCAGACGCCAGGCACAACACGGCTATTCATTCCTACGCTGTAAACATGGGCGTCATGCGATACGAAGGACGAGGTCGTCAGGGGACACACAACGGGATCGGTTACTACGTCGGCCACGGCGTTACGTCGGACAGCTCGGTTTCTTTCAAGGACATTACGGACGGATCATCGAATACGGCAGCTTATTCCGAGTTCGTAAACTCGCCAGGAGCTTCCGGAACGGGGAATAGTACCGGTCCCGACACTAAAAAGTACCAAAGCTACGCGTGGGCCAAGAACCTGCCGACACACGACGCACTGCGACAATCCTGCCTCGACAATGCTGCCGCTGGTAACCTCGGTCGAATGAACAACACTTGGCGACAGTCACTCCGGGGGTCCTCGTGGGCATGGGCATTCATCGGTACTGGAAACGTCTATTCGCACAATATGTTGCCGAACGAACCCGCCTGCCAACACATGGAAGGTGGGACTGACTGGGGTGGTGACACCCTGTTCTCCGCCAGTAGTCGGCATACCGGCGGGGCTCAGTTCTTGCTGGCGGATGGCAGCGTTCGATTTGTCTCCGAGAACATCGACACCAGCACCTATTGGTCACTTGGGTCGCGAAGCGGCGGGGAGACTCTCGGCGAGTTCTAGAGTTTTCGCACAATTCCAGTTTGTAAACGCTTTGCAGAAGCCGAACCTTGAAAACAGGTTCGGCTTCTTCTGTAGAGTGTCGTTGTTGTGCGTGAATCCCGTTCAGTACGAGCTCGCCCGGCGAGTCATTTCAGGAAGACAGGCCCTGGCGGTCGGACAGTTTGGACAGTCGCATCAACTAAAACTACTGTCTGGTGAAACCACGGTGGGAGAATACGGCCGAACATGGTGTGCAGAGTCCATTATCTTGTGGCCCTGTTTTCGGGCATGTTCGTTTTGTTCGGGTGCACTGACAAAGAAGAGTCAGTCTCAACGCACGAAAATCGCGCCGAATCGCCGATCCACGGATCCGTTTCAACCAACGCCGACGAACTGGCATATTTGCTGGAGGTCGATGATGTCAGCACCGCCAAATCTCAGACGACTTCATTGCGGTTCAAAGAAGTTGCCGTCTCCTCTAACGTTTCATTTCACCGTTTCAGCGACGCCGTTCCTGATCGCTATTTTCTTCCCGAAGTGATGGGGGGTGGTGTTGCCTGGTTGGATTACGACAACGACGGACAACTTGACCTGTATGCCACAAATGGCAGTCAACTCTGGGGTGCCGATCGCGGGACATCGGATCCTCCGAACCAGTTGTTTCGCAATCGAGGGCACGGGCAATTCAGGGCCACAACGGCTTCCGCGGGATCGGAAGACAGGCGTTACGGCCAAGGATGCGCCGTCGGAGACTCTAACGCCGATGGTTTTCCTGATCTCTATGTCACCAATTACGGTCGAAACACGCTGTTGGTAAGCAACGGAGACGGGACCTTTACAGACAGAACTGTGGCGGCCGGTGTTGGAGATCGGTCGTGGGGGACCAGTGTCGTCTGGTTCGATGCGAACGGGGATGGATCTACAGACTTGTATGTCGTGAATTATCTGAATGTAACGCGTGCGAACCATGAAGTCTGCACGTATGGGGGTGTGAGGGGCTACTGTGGCCCGGGACATTGGGGCGGCACGGCTGATCTGCTTTGTCTGAACCAGGGAAATGGGCAGTTCAAGGTTACGACGGCAAATGACCCTGTTGACGCGGAACACGCGAAAGGGTTGGCCGTGGCGGTGTGCGATTTTGACTCGGACAGCCAGCCGGAAATCTACGTTGGCAACGACATGGCACCAAACCTGCTGCTGACACGGACGACGGAAGCTGCAACAGACGCAGAACCGTTGTACCGAAACGTTGCGGAATACGCCGGGTGTGCGGTCAGCAGTGACGGGCGTAATGAGGCCAGCATGGGGGTCGCGTGCTCCGATTTCGATAACGACGGGAAAGTTGATATTTTTCTGACACATTTTTACCAGCACAAGAACACGTTGTATCGGAATCTGGATTCACTTCTCTTCGAAGATAACAGTCGCCGCTCGCGTGCTGCGGCAACAAGTTTTGACACACTCGGCTTTGGGACTGTCGCTGCTGACTTTGATCAGGACGGCGATGACGATCTGTTTATCACGAACGGCCACGTGCTCGGACCGAAACACAGCCCCAACGCCATGACTCCTCAACTTCTTGAAAACGATGGCCACGGCGTATTCGGAGATGTATCGCTGCAAGTCGGCAGCTACTTCGCTCAGCCCTGTGTAGGCCGTGGTGCGGCAAAAGGGGACTTCGATAATGATGGGCGGATTGACATCGCCGTCAGTCACATCGATCGATCGATGGCGATCGTTCGCAACGAAACACAGGTTCCCAATCATTTTGTCGGGCTGCAGCTTCTTCCGATTGACCGCGTTTATCCGGTGGGTGGGCGGGTGATTGTCACGGCTGGTGAGCAGCGTCACATCATCCCGATCATCGGAGGAGGCAGTTACCTGTCTTCGTCTGACCCACGAATCATGGTTGGTCTTGGCGAGTACGAGGGGCCAGTCGGTGTTTCAGTGGCATGGCCTGGCCGTGACATAGAGACGTTGCATAACATGTCCTCGGGGCGATACTGGCTGGTTCGCGAAGGGAAAAAGGGACAGCGTTCTCTCGTGCTGCCTGTTCGTGACGGTTCCGGAAACTGACATCCATTCGTTTAACGAAATCGCATGACAGATTATGGCCCAAAATCGACACGGAACGGAGCGGTGCAGTCCGCGTCGTCTGAGGATCAGTCCCCCGCATTCCTATCCCGACATCGCACGTTCTTTTTGGTGACCTGTGTTCTGGCTGTCGGCTGGTCAGGCTACTCGTACTGGTCGATTGAGTCCGGTTTGATACGAAGCCGCCAAGCCGCAGGGAGAGGCCATTGGAGAAAGACTCAAGATCACCTGGATCGTTATCTGTCATGGCACCCGGATGATGCGGAGGCGCGCCTGCTGATTGCTGAAGCGCTTGTCAGAGACGACACCCGGTCAGGGCCGGACGCAGTGAATCGGGCGATCGAGCACCTGGTGCAGATCGAAGATGACTCGCCACTGGCTGCCAAAGCACGACTGCAGCTGGCGCGTCTCTCCTTGCTGATTTTGCAACGACCAGCTGCAGCAGAACGGTTTCTGGGAGAATCCCTCGATCTGGATCCGGATTCTCCTGATGCCAATATTCTGATGTGGAAGCTGATGGACGTGACGGGACGTCATGTCATCAGTCGGCAGTATTTTTGGCGCGCATATGAAGCGTCGCTCCCGTCGAGCCGACCACCTTTGCTTCGCGACTGGTTCCTCGCAGAATTCTATCCGGAGACAGCGAACGCCGGTTTTCACAATGCGATGGGGGCAAAGGCAACTGGTAATATTCCTGCGTCGATCAGTCTGCTGGTGAGACTACGTGAAAACGAACCTGAAGCTCACTTTCTACACGCCGCTCTGGCGGCTTATTATCTGGAGCGAGGGCAGCCAAAATCGTCTTTGGAATTACTGAAGGAATCTCCCGATTTGGCACAGGCGATGAAGGATCCATTTTTCGTGTCAGTTCTGTTCGAATCGTTGTCCGATCTGGGTGAAAGTGAAAAGGCGCAGGCCTGTTTTGAAAAATTTCCCCGGCCCCATTCCAACTATCTCTACTGGCGTTCGAAAGCGATGTTCCACCATTATGTGACCGAAGACGCAGTGGCGGCCGTACATGCCTATGAAGAGGCACTAACCCAATGGCCCGCGAAATTTGACTGGGGCTTGATGACGAAACTGTCGGAGTGTCTGAGAAAGATCGGGCGGAGCGACGACGCAGGGAAACTTCAGGAAAGGGTCAAACAGATGACAACCACGGTTCTGACAACAGAAAAAGCAAGTCAGTTAAGGAAGAAGTTGCGCGACCTGAACGATCCGACGGTCGCAGGCGAACTTTCTGAAGTTTACACAGAATTCGGCCTGTTCAGGGAAGCGAGAGCGTGGGGTGAGCATCAGCAAAAACTTCTGACGTCCGGCCCGTCTTTGCTTCCTTCAGCGACATTAGCGAAGTAACCTGTACGTGTGAGTTCAAGAACTACTACACAAATCTCTTATGTGAATTGATGCTGCCATGAATCGTCTGTTTATTCTGAGTTGTCTGACTTTGTCGCTTTCATTCGTTGGATGTGGAGGCGTTGACGAAGTGCCGCCTCCAACCGAAGCCCCCGAAATGACGGCCGAGGAGACACAGGACATGGAATCACAGATGGATATGATGAAAGAGATGCGCGAAGGAAAAAAATAATATTGAGCTAACACGTTGTAGTTCATCTCTTGAAGCGTCTGTCTGCGAAAGTGAGGGGCTCAGGGAATCAACGGCTATCGTTCTGTATCTGTACAGGTGCTTGACATGAGCAAGTCGGGACGTTCGGCGACGACGTCGCCAGTTGCCTCCCCCGCCCCGGGGTCTCGGTCAAATGGGATGAGTTGTACACCGTTCTCAAGTGTTCCTGCTGTCCTCTGGAAGTCGTCTCAACGGGACTTGGCTTCTCTCCACATAACGTTGTGCGGCAACTCCACAAAGAGGACCGGATTGGGCGTGAGGCCGTGGTGAGTCGCCCGGTAATCTGCTACACAAAAAAGGAACGTTTCTTCGGCTGTCGTTCGCAGCAGTTGGTGCGTTCTTCATCAGTGACAAAGTCAATAACGTCGCGAATCAGAGCGATCGATGCTGCATAATTGTTATCCCCGTCAAGCTGTTAGGGGCAATCGCTGGCCCACATCAGGCGATCAGCACCGAACGCCACGACTTCCGACGATTTCGAAACTCTGCACTCACAAACCGGCAGAGATCCTTCTTGATCCAACGTCACACACTCGTCTATCAGCGACTCATGATTGTGTTGGCCGTGACAGAACACGTTGAAAACTGGGTGCCCCATTGCTATTCTGACGTTGGCGCTGCTGCGACCGTTTGGACCGCGGCGGCTAGGTTTTGTGATTAACACCATCCGCAATAATGGGACGCACATTTCAAATGTCTTCTCGTTCCCCATCATCAACTGCGGTGGAGCGACGCAACAGACGCGTGTGGAACAGACGGTGGCTGGTTTGTCTGGCAACGCTGACGGCGGTCGCTTTTGTCTTTTGGTGGCAGGACCAGCCCCTGCGAGAGATTTCGACTCTGCTTCAGGCGGAGGACTATTCCGCCTCTCTGACAATGGCGAATCAGTATCTGTCGCGTCATCCGGATGACAGCCGGGCTCGGATTCTCAAAGCTCGTGCACTGACCGGGCTGGGCCGCCACGATGCCGCGGATTCTCTGTTTCGCAGAGTGGCAGTGGGATCGAATGGGTTTCCGGATGACACAAATGCTCTGCGCGCATGGTCAGTGAGTCTTCTGTCTTCTGCAAAATGGCTTCGCGCAGTTTCCGTTCTGGAGATTCTTCTTCAGGATGCGCCTGCAGATCCGGAAACGCTGTATCGCCTGACAGTGGCCCGAATTCGACTCCGGCAATACGATGACGCTCTCAAGTCTGCAACACGATTGGCAGCTGTCTCTGGTCATGAAGATCAGGCGCACGTCATGATCGGGACAATCCATCACGATCGCGGGAATCGCCGCGCCGCGCTGGATGCCTGGGAGGTTGTGCTGAAGACAAATCCTGCAGCGACGGGGCTTCAGATTACCGCCGGCGAGTTTAAGGCGATGGTTGGGGAAGATCTGCTGGAACTGGGATTTCCACAACGCGCAGCGGAAGTTCTGGAAGAAAGCGTGAAAACAGATGCCATTGCAAGAGCATACACATATCTGGGCAGAGCGTACTCGCAGACCAATCGGCAAGCGCAGGCCAGTCAGGCATGGCAGGAAGCCTTGCGGTGCGACGGAATGAATGTCGACGCCCGCGAGGAGCTTTCGAACGAAGCACTCCGAAACCGGCAGCCTCAGCGAGCCGTTGACCTGATGCTGCCATTGGCAGCGGAAAATCTCATGCAAAGTAGTTCCGCATATGTCTTACAGCGTGCGTACTCACAGTTGAAGCAGCCTGTAGATACCGAGCGGTGGAGAGACCGTGCCAACGCTCTGAGGGAAACTGAAAAGAGAAGAAGTCAGATCACAGAGCTGATTCGGAAAGAAAAGGATCCATTCTGGTCAGGGTTCCTGCACGCATACGACCTGGCAGACCAGAAGCAGTGGACGAGTGCTGAAAAAATCGTGAGCGACCTGCTGCTGCAGCATCCCGATTCTGATCTGCTGGGGAATCTTGCGCGTTCCATTCGGCAACGTACTGAACTTCCAAGGTTGAGTAGTCTGATGGGAAAGCAATACTAGTCTAAGAATTGGGGTCATTTCGATAGGGGTAGGGAAGTCCGATTGAGTCGGACTCCCCTCCCTCCGAACCGTGCGTGCGGTTTTCCCGCACACGGCTCTCCAGTTAGTAGTTGCCGAGAACGGATTGATCGAAACGAAAATGGGCCTCGCGCAGACTGTATAGGCCCGCTTTCGCAAAGTAGTCATTGGGCCAACGCTGAGTACGCGATAAACGCTCGGGATTCTTCCGGTGACGCTTCAACAGCAACCGCCGAAGGCGACTGCGAATCTTCGCGTCAAGGTCTTTGAAAATCGTCCAGCGACAGTGTCGAAAGTAGCCGAACCAACCCCGCAGAACGCGGGTGAGTTCCACCGCAATCAACCTCATCGAACCGGGCCGCTTACGAGGCGTCAGTTCTTTGATCCGAGCCGTCATCTTCGCAAGGCTTTCCCGACGAGGATAGATCCTGTCCCCGCGAAATGAATAGCCCAGAAAAGCGAAACTCTCGGAACGACTGTCAACGATCTTCGTCTTCGTCGGATGCAGCGTCAGACCTGCGGCCTCCACCCACTCGGTGATCAGTTGCAAAGCCACTTCAGCCTCGAATTCGCTGCGGCACAGGATGACAAGTCGAGTGGCCCGGGGGAGTTGCACCCCCAGGCTCTCACGGAACCGGACGTGAACCTCTCGGCTCATCCGGCTCTTATTGTCCAGTCGCAGGGCGAATTCCGTGTGACCACAACGTAAACAGATTCGGTTCTCGCTGAGC